>JAHFUR010000023.1 GCA_023264995.1 Acidimicrobiia bacterium
GCGAGGCCGGCGGCCGCCAGCACCGGCCTCGGCCCGGCCCGCACGCCGAGCAGGACGGCGCCGGCGCCGAGAGCGGCCCGGGCGCCGGCGTCGAGCGGCGCCCAGCCGCTCGGTTGGCCTGACGCGAGGATGGCGACGACCGCGCTGGCGCCGGCAACCGCGAACACCCAGGCCCGCAGGCGGTCAGTCGCCATAGGAGACAGGACGTAGAGAAGGAGGGCGCCCCCCGCGAGACCGACCGTCTCCGCCAGGACCAGCCCGAGCACGATCACGACCTACCCTCTCACGAGGTCGGCCCGGCGCCGGAGCGGGCTCCCTGAACCGATCGGTCGTTGCCGGTACCCTGGCCGGGTGAACCTTGGCGGCGAGATCTCAGCGACCGTAGATCTCCGCGCATATCTGGTAGCCCTCTGGCGTCGGAAGCTCGCGGTCGCGCTCTGTCTGAGCCTGGTCGTTGGTACGGCGATGGTCCTCTCCTACCGCAAGACGCCCGAGTACCAGGCCAGCTCCCAGCTCCTCCTTCGGGCCCGGTTGCGGGACCTCCTCGCCAGTACCGGCGCGAGCACGTACGTCGACCCAGTCCGGTCGCAGAAGACCGAGATCCAGATCATCACCGGCCCGAACGTCGCGTCGGAGGTCGCCAAACGGATCGGCCCGAACGGCGGGGTGAGCGTGCACCCGCTGCCCGACACCGACATCCTCCTCGTGGTCGCCGTCGACCCGAGCCCGTCAACGGCAGCCAAGGTGGCCAACACCTACGTCGACGCCTACATCGCCCTCCGCCAGGCCCAAGCCGTGACCGAGCTGGAGGCGGCCGGCGCCGCGGTGCAGGCCCGGATCACCGATCTGGGGAAGCAGATCGACGACCTGATCGCCTCGAGCACACCGCCGGCCCCGTCGGGCACCGGGCGTGTGACGGACACGACGGTGCGGTCCACGACCGCGACACAGCTCGACGCACTCACCAACCAGCAGATACTGCTCAAGCAGAAGCTGAGCGACATCCAAGTCGAGTCGACGCTCGACTCTGGTGGCGCCACCGTGGTGGCGCCGGCTCTGGCCCCTTCCGCCCCCTTCACCCCCAACCACCAGCGCGACCTCATGCTGGCCGTCGCCGTCGGCCTCGTATTCGGCGTCGGCGTCGCCCTGCTGTGGGAGTTCCTCGACGACTCGATCGACACCAAGGAGGATCTGGCCCGGCTCGTCCCCGACATCCCTGTCCTCGCCGCAGTGCCGCCGGTCAAGGCCTGGCGGGACAAGAGCCGCCCCTTCGTCGTGTCGCTCGTCGACGAGAGCTCCCCGGCGGCCGAGGCCTACAACAGCCTGCGCACCTCCATCCACTTCGCCCGGCTCGAGCAGCAGATCTCCCTGATCCAGATCACCAGCGCCAGCGCGGCCGAGGGCAAGACCTCGACCGTGGCCAACCTGGGCGTTGCGCTGGCCCGGGCCGGGAACCGGGTGGTCATCGTGTGCTGCGACCTGCGCCGGCCCCGGATCCATGAGTTCTTCGGGTTAAGGAACGATGTCGGGTTCGTGTCGGTCCTGGTCGGGGAATCATCCCTGTCGGCCGCGATCCAAGCCGTGCCCGGCCAGCCTCGGCTCGCGCTCCTGGCCGCCGGACCGCCCCCGCCGAACCCCTCCGAGCTGCTGTCCTCGCGCCGAGCGACCGACATCTTCACCGCCCTGCGGAACAACGCCGACATCGTGCTCGTCGACTGCCCACCGCTGCTCCCCGTCACCGACGCGGTCGTCCTCTCGGAAAAGGTCGACGCCACGCTCCTCATCGTCAGTGCCGGTACCACCACTCGCCGTCGTCTCCACCACGCCGCTGACCTCCTCCGCCAGGTCAATGCGCCTCTGATTGGCCTGGTGCTCAACGGCGCCGCCACTGAGGGTGGTTACGGGTACACCTACGGACAGAAGAAGACGGACAAGGTGCCGGCGCGGTCGGCCACCCCGTCCAGCGGCCATGTGCCCATCGAGACCGGGTTTGCCGGGAACGGGAACGGGAACGGAGCCGCCCCCAATGGCGCCCGAGCCGCCCACAACGGGGGGGACCGGGCCCCGGGCGGCACACCCGGCCCTGGCGGGCGTTCGCGGCCGGCGGCGCAGCAACCTGAGCCCAGCCCGCCATCGCGACCACTGTCCTGAGCGTCGCCGTCACCGCCGCGCCCCGTGCCGGAACGGCTCCGGCCCCCACGACAGAGGCGGCGTCTCATGTACGCTGACGGCGCTAAGCGGAGGCCTCCCACGACGACACGCGGGGCAGTATGAGCACGCTGGACAGACTTCAGCAACAACGAGACGGCGGCCAGCGGGCGGGGCCAAGGGGTTCAGTGGCGACGCCGATCCAGCGCGGCGAGCCTCGCCTCAAGCCGCGGACGGCGAAGTCGCTCGTCGTGGCCGCCGACTGCCTGGCCGCGGCGGCGGCCATGTGGCTGGCGTTCGAGCTCCGGGCGTCGGTGGGCACCACCGACATCCGCGCCAACGCCGGTCGGCACCTGCTCGTCGGCGCCGTTTCGCTCCCCGGCTGGGTCCTCATCTTCGCCCGCTACCGCCTCTACACCGCCCGCCACGTCTGGGACCGGCTCGAAGAAGTCCGGCGGATCGTCCACGCCGTCGCCGTAGCCGTCCTGCTCGTTGCCGTCACCGCCTTCTCGCTCCGGGTCTATGTGGCCCGAGGTTGGCTGATCCTTACCCTTTTCACCGGGATCGCCATCGTGTCGATCGAGCGGGCACTCGTCCGCCGAGGCTTCGATGCCCTCCGCCGAAAGGGCTTCATGTCGAGGCCGGTGGTCATCGTCGGCACCAACACCGAGGCGGCCCGGCTCACCGCCACGATCCTGGACAACAGCTCGCTCGGCTACCAGGTCGTCGGGGTCATCGACAATGGTGCGGCGATGGGCACACCAGGTGTCGACCGGGAAACACGCCTGGTCGACGACACCCTTCATGTCGTGGCAAGCACACGCGCCTCGGGGGTGCTGATCGCGACCTCGGGCATCGACGCCGCCGCGTGCAACGCGCTGACGCGAGCGCTGGTGGAACAGGGCGTGCACGTTGAGCTCTCGTCGTCGTTGCACGACATCGCTCCCGAGCGTCTGACCGTCCGGGGCTTCGGCGGCCACGCGTTGATGCACGTCCGGCCCGTGCAGCGCCACGGCTGGCGGGCCCGGGCCAAGCGCGCCTTCGACGTGGTGTTGGCGACCATCCTCCTGGCCATGGCGGCACCTGTCCTGGCCCTCGCCGCCATCGCCATCCGAGTGAGCTCGCACGGGCCGGTGCTGTTCCGTCAGAAGCGCGTCGGCCGGGGCGGCATCACCTTCGAGATGTTGAAGCTGCGCACGATGGTGCGAGATGCCGAGGTCCGCCTGGGCGAGCTGCGCGCCCGCAACGAGGCCGATGGGCCGATGTTCAAGATGCGGTCCGACCCCCGGGTGACCCATGTCGGAAAGGTCCTACGCCGGTTCTCCCTTGATGAGCTTCCCCAGCTCTGGAACGTGTTGCGGGGCGAGATGACCCTCGTCGGACCTCGGCCGGCGCTGCCCGAAGAGATGAGGGAGTGGGGCCCCGAGGTCCATCACCGGCTCACGGTAAGCCCCGGGATGACCGGGATGTGGCAGGTGAGCGGTCGCACCAACTGTTCGTTCGAGGACTACACCCGCCTCGACCTCTACTACGTCGACAACTGGTCGCTCTGGCGCGATCTGGTGATCCTCTGCCGCACCGTGCCCGCACTCCTTTCGCGCCGGGGGGCGTACTAGCGCCGGGCGGCGGCAGTTCGTCGTCATGAGCGGCAACCTCAGTGTCGAGGCCCAGGAGCGGTACCGGTTCATACGAGACCTCCTGCTCGCGGATATGGAACCGCCGGCTCGGATCGTCGAGCTAGGAGCCGCCCCGGGTGACCAGATCGCCGCGCTCGCCGACCTGGGGTACGCGGCGACTGCCATCGACATCGGGATCGGTGCCGATGACTGGGCCGACGGCGAGCGGGGGCGGATGGCGGACCTGCTCGACCAGGCCAAGGTGACCCACGTCCAATGGGACCTGGAGGCCACGCCCTACCCGCTGGCCGACGAGAGCTTCGACGCGGTGATCATGACCGAGGTCTACGAGCACCTGCGGGAGTACCCCGTCCGCTCCCTCCTCGAGGTGCGCCGCATCCTCCGGCCCGGCGGGCGGTTCTACTTCACGACCCCGAACGCGGCCTACGTGATGAACCGCGCCCGGCTCCTCCTCGGGCGGAGCGTCGCCACCCCCCTGCACGACTGGATCGGCGGGCTCCCCCACGCGCGCCATGCCCGGGAGTACACCTTTGGCGAGGTCGAGGAGCTGTTCGCGCATGCCGGCCTGCGCGTCTGCATGTCGACGAGCCGCCACTTCCATAAGAGCACGGGCAAGGTCCGGCCCCTCAGCCGAGCGATGAAGCAGGCCATCGATATCGTCAGTCGTTTCCGGCCGACGCTGGGCCCGTCCATCGTGGTGGTGGCGACGCGCGGCGAGGACGGGCCGACGCCAGCCGGGAGCGCACCGAGCGCCGCGGACCGGCAAGCACCTCTCGGTAGAGCTCGCTGACGAGGGGGGCCACCACCTCGGGCAGGAACTCCGTGGCTTTCCGGGCGGCGGCCTCGCCGAGGCGCCGGCGCAGGTCCGGGCTCTCGGCCAGTCTGGTCAATGCTCGGGCTAGGGCGGCAACGTCGCCGGGCGGCACGAGCAGTCCGGTCACCCCGTCGACGACCACCTCGGCCGGGCCGCCGGCGTCTGCGGCCACCACGGCGAGGCCGGCGGCCATGCCTTCGACCACCACTAGGCCGAAGGGCTCGGGGATCACCGAGGCGTGGACAAGCACGTCCAGGCGGGCCAGCTCGGCCGCGATGTCCGCCCGGAAGCCGGTGAATTCGACCCTGGCGCCCAGGCCCAGGGTCTCGGCAAGGGCGCGAAGCTCTCGGTCGAAGGCCACCTCGCCGAACATCGGCGCCCCGATCACGACCGCCTCGGCCTCGTCCTCGGGGAACGCCTCGGCGAAGGCCCGCAAGAACACGTCCTGGCCCTTCCACGGCGAGATCCGGCCCAGGATCCCCACCCGCAGCCGGGCCGACGGGACGTGGTCGGTCCTCATCGCCGGGACCCCGTCGCGGATGACGCGAGCCGGCGGGCCGGAGGATGAGAACTGAAGTGTGTTCAGGGTGCTCACCGAGTTGGCGATCACACCGTCGGCCAGCAGGCCGACGAGGGCGCGGACGGCCCCCGCCGCCGGCCCGGGCAGGTAGTCGACGGCGATCCTGTCCCTGATGTGGCACACGACGGGCACGCCGGCGAGGCGGGCCGCCACCGTGCCGTAGACGGCGGCCTTGAGCGAGTTCGTGTGGACGACATCGGGCCGCTCCCGGCGGAGCCAGCGGGCGAGCCAGAACGTATAGGCGGCCCACTGACCGGCGACGCGTAGTGGGAGGCGGGACAGGACAACCGACTCCCGCCGGAGGCCCCCGGCCTCAGCGGCCACCGGCTCCACGTCGACCACGGCCCCGGCGGCCCGGAGGAGGGGGACGAGCGGCCCGTCCTCGGCCAGAACGACGTGGGCTCGGACCCCGTCGACCGCCCCGACCAGCCTGAGCATGGCCAGCTCGCCGCCGGACAGCTTGGCGCAGTGGTTGACATAGACGACGCGCAGGGACCGCTCAGGGGGCCTCACGTCTCGGAGCCGTCCGGGGACCAACGGGTTAGGGTTGACCGTGCCACATGTGCTGCCGGCGGTAGCTCACGCGTTCCAACGGCTTCCCCGGAGCCGGACCAAGGTCCGGATCGGCCGCGTCATCGCCGCCGCCCTCACCTTCGCCGGCGTCGACGCTGTTGCCCCTGTCCGGCTACTCGACGGCACCCTCGTGGTCCTGGACCTGCGGGGCCGGACTGAGGGCGAGGCCGCATGGAACGGGACGTACGCTCCCGGCGAGCTCTGCATGCTGAAGGCCTGCACTCCTCGCAACGGGCTGCTCCTCGATGTCGGGGCCAATGTCGGGCTCGTCGCCCTGCCCATGGCGCTGTACATGGCCCCCGCGGGCGGCAGGGTGGTCGCCATCGAGCCCGTGCCGGCGAACCTACAACGCTTGCACGATTCGGCGCGGCTGAACGGCCTCTCCCTCGAGATCGAGGGCGTGGCTCTCGGCGACAAGGTCGGCTCGATCCCCGTCACCCGGGAGACCGGCCTCGGCGCCTCGTCGGGCAATGCGGTCGTCGGCGACAACGCCGTCGGCACCGGCGACACGACGATCGTCGAGCTCACGACACTTGACCACCTCGCCGCCGAGCGGGCATGGGGCCGGGTCGACACCATGAAGGTCGACGTCGAAGGGTACGAGGTGCCGTTCCTTCGGGGCGCGGCGGCCCTCCTCGCCCGGGACAGGCCGGTGATCGTCGGCGAGTTCAACAGCCACATGATGCCGGCGTTCGGCCACACGTTCCTCGACGTGGGTGAGATCTGCGACAAGAACGGGTACCGGATCGTGGCCTTCAGGGCCGACGGCGCCCCCATCGAGGTGAAGGCCACGGTAGGCCTCGGCAATGTCGCACTCGTACCTGCGGAGCGCCTCGATGCCACCATGCGGCTCCTGGCGTCCATGACCGACCGGCCGACAGACCGCCGGGCCGGATGAGCAGCCCTCTCCGAGCCCTCGCCTTCTACCTCCCCCAGTTCCACCCGGTCCCCGAGAACGATGAGTGGTGGGGCCCAGGCTTCACGGAGTGGACGAACACGGCCAAGGCCCGGCCGCTGTTCCCTGGCCACTACCAGCCCCACGTCCCCGCCGACCTCGGCTTCTACGACCTCCGCTGCCCGGAGTCCCGTGAGGCACAGGCCGACCTGGCCCGCCGCTATGGGATCGCGGGTTTCCTCTACTGGCACTACTGGTTCGCCGGCCGGCGCATGCTCGACCGGCCCTTTCGTGAGGTGCTGGCGTCCGGGGCGCCCGATTTCCCGTTCTGCCTGGCTTGGGCCAATCAGACATGGACGGGGATCTGGCACGGCGCGGCCGACCGGATCCTCGTCGAGCAGACGTACCCGGGGGCCGAAGACGACCAGGCCCATTTCGACTCGCTCCTCCCCGCCTTCCGGGACCGGCGCTACCTCACCGTGGCTGGGAAGCCCCTCTTCTACGTCTTCCGGCCCGAGGAGCTCCCGAACGCGGCCGCGTTCGTCGAGCGGTGGCAGGACATGGCCCGGGCCGCCGGCTTCGACGGCCTGTTCCTGGTGGCCGAGGTCTCCGACCTCCACGGCTACGGGCCGGCCTACCTGTCACCGGCGGCCGACGGCTTCGACGCCGGGGCCTACATGCGGCTTCCGGCCCACCGGAGCCGGGCGAGCGTGCTGCGCATGCGAGCCCTCCGCAAGCTTTCCGGTCCCGAGGTGCTGCCATATGCCTCCAGGCCGCTCCCGATCCCGACCCTCGAGCCCGGCGCCCGGCTCCTCCCCACCGTCTACCCGAACTGGGACAACTCCCCCCGGAGCGGGCGTAAGGGCGTGGTCCTCCACGGCGCCACGCCCGAACGCTTCCGGGCCCACGTCAGAGCCGCCGTCCACCACGTGCGCGACGTCCCGGCCGAGGAGCGGCTCCTCTTCATCAAGTCCTGGAACGAGTGGGCCGAGGGCAACCATCTCGAGCCGGACCTGCGGCATTCGACGGGCTTCCTGGAGGCGGTGCGTGACGAGCTCGCGGGAGCCTCATGGCCCGAGTGACCGGGCCGGTGCATACGCGGCGACCTCGTAGACCATGGCCGGGCCGTACCAGGGTTGGGTCGGGTCGGCCAGCGTGCCGGCATCCTGTGGCCAGAACGCCGGGCGCGCGCCCCCGAAGTAGCCGCCGTAGTTCACGACCACCCGGTCGACTCTGATCTCCGTCACCGTCCTGGCCGTGAACGCGACCACCCGGCGCCGTTCTCGGAACTCGTCGCGCACCCGGCCGACGGTCGTCCAACGCCCGCCGCCGTCACGGACGCTGATGTCGTAGCTCCGCAAGCCGGGCACCACGCTCCCCAGCGAGTGGGTGGACACCACCACCCGGTCCACGGTCGTCGGCGAACCGAGGGCCACCGTGATCGAGGGTGCCGGGTCATCGGGAGCCTGGGCCCATGCCGAGAGGGCCCGGAAATCGCCTTTGCCCTGAGCATCGGCCACACCGTCGATGGCCGCGGCGGCCGGGTTGCTCGGTAGCTCGCTGGAGGCGGTGGCACGGGCGCCCGCGACCGCCGCGGCGACGTCCGGACCGAACGCCTCGACCGCCCTCAGCTCTGGCGGGGTGCCGCCGGCGAACCGGAGGTAGCGCGGCGACCCGTCGACCGTCATCGTGACCTGCCCTCCCGCTGGCCACCCGCCCAACGGAGCGCCCATGACGTCGACCAGGTCCACGGGAACGCCTGACCGGGCCCGGAGCGCGGTCCGCACGTCGTCGGCCCACACCACGATGACGCCGTCGATCGAAGGTGCGCCTGGCCGGGCACCGAACTGGGCGGCCAGCACAAGAGGATCGCCCGTCTCAACCATCCGCACCAGCGCCCGGCCCGCAACCATGGACCCGTAGGTCATGGCCGCGAGAGCCGCCGGTTTCACGGCAGAGGCCGCACGCGCCGTCGGGGTCTGGATCAACGAGTAGCTGAGGCCGAAGTCGCCATAGCCGCCCTCGGTGATGAAGTAGCTCCACTTCTCCACGCCGGCCTGACGGAGCAGGACCTGGGCCCGCACCAGCTTGTCGGCCTGGCTGAAGTAGTTGGCCGGCCCGTCGGACCACCACGCGCTCTCGGTGTCCCAGACCGGCATCGCCGGCACTCCGTGGGAACCGAGCAGCGCGGCGAAGCGCCCGAGGAGCTCGGGGATCCCCTGCTCCTCGAAGGACCGGTTATGGCCGGTGTAGGGGTGGATCCCGGCGACGTCCATGAGGGCGAACCCTCCGGCCCTCCCGATGGCATCCCAGTAGGTCAGGTCCATCTCCAGCACGCTCCCGCCGACGACTCGGGCGCCGGGGTCAGCCGCCCTCACGCTCTCGAAGACGGGACGCAGGACCCGGTCGACGTAACGGTCGGCGGGGCCCAGGGTGTTGTTCGGCTCGTTCCACGCCTCCCACACCGCGACATCGTCCTTGAAGTGTTCGACCACCTCGCGCACCCGCGCCCCCCATGTCCCGTCGTCGACGAGTGTCTTCTCCGGCCCGTTCCCGCCCAGGAGGACATCGAGGGTCACCCCGTTCGCCGCCGCCAGCCGGGCCGCTTCCTTGATCCTCGCGTCGGCGGCCGAGAAGTCGAGGGGCGCCGACGACGACGAGCCCGAGAGCATCGCCTGCCAGTCGAGCGTCGCTCTGACCAGGTTGAACCCGAGGGCGTGGGCCACCGCCACCGACCGGGCCGGGCTCGGTCCGCCGAAGTCCATACCGGGAGGCAACGTCGAAAAGTCCAGGGTGTCCGCCGGCGTGCCGATCGAGTAGTAGCCGCAATCGGCGCCGACTACATTCCCCGCCTTCAGGAGCCTGGCCTGGACCTCGTAGTACCCGGGCCCTGGTGGCGGCAGGTCGAGCTGCACCGCCATGTCCGTCCCCGTCCTGGGCACGGCGAACCGTGTCGGCTTCGGCATCTCTCCTCGAAGGACCTGGCCGTGGGTACGGACCGTGTACTCGCCCTTGAGCTCACCGGCGACCGCCGCCCACCAGGGCTCGAAGGTGATCATGACCGCTGGCGCCCGGCCGGCGGGAAAGTACCCGCCCGGGGCCGCCGTCTCGATGCCCGCGCCCACCCCGAGCCTCGGTGTCACCGACCGGTTGCTGTCGACGAGCGCCCGGAGCTCATCGGGTGTGACCCACGACACGCCTTGTGACCGCGAAAACGGGCGTCCCGTGGCGTAGTAGATGCGACCGCCGAGCTGTTCCATCGGCGCCCCCTGGGTCATCGTCCCGATCGGCCCCTCGTCGCTCGCCAAGCCGACGTACAACCCCTCGTCGGTGAAGGCCACCATCCCGTTCCCAGCGCTGGTCACGTAGATGGTGCCGTCGGGCGCCCTCGTCGCCCCGCCCATCACCCGGAGGTGGAAGGGACCGTTGGCGTTGTCGTCGAGCGATGAACCGAAGGTCGACACGAGGGCGCCGCCCCGGTTGTAGAGGCGAATGAAGTGGCCATCGGTGCTGACCACCTCCCCGTCGAGCGGGTCGACGCTGATGTGACGGCCGACGACCGCGCTACGGCCTACGAGGTCGCCATCCATGTCGAACAGATCGGATCCCGTCGAGCTGTCGGCACGGACCACGACCACCCCCACGCGGAACCCGCCCCGGGTCGCTTGGCCGAACACGCCGGCACCGGACACGCCGCTTGCCGGCCGGGCCCACACGAGTGCACCCTCCGGCGAGAACTTGTACAGCCCGCCGTCGCCTGCGACGTAGACGCTGCCCGACGGGTCGACCGCCAGTGAGGGCCGCAGCCCGGGCACATCAAGGCGAAAGGACGACTGTCGCGCCATCGGCTCGAGGCCGTACACCACGATCTCGCCTCCGTCGGTGAGCAGGTACAGCTGATCGGGACGACCACCCGAAGCGGCACGCAGCCTGAGGCTGGCGATGCCAAGGCCGCTTCCCGGTCCAGAGATCACCACGTGGGCGGCTCCGATCGGGGCCGGCCCCCGAGCTCGGCCTTCGTCGCCGCGGGCGCCGCACGGCGCTTCGACCGGTGCCTCCGGGTCGCGACCTCGGTCTCGACTAGGGCCGGCGAAGAACGCGCCGGCGCCTCCGAGAACTGCGACGGCGAGAAGCGCAAAGGTCGCCCGGCGATGGCCCGCCGTCATGCCGCGGGACCCACCCGGAGCCGGCGAACACGGGGCCGGCTAGGAACCGAAGTCGGCGATCGGATCGGCCGGATCACGCCACGGCCGGCGCTGGTAGACAGCCCGGAGTCGGGCCAGACGCTCGTCCCCAGCACACGCCCCGACCAACCTGAGCACCCCCAGCCGGGACCGGTGCACCGCGTTGTCGATCGCGATCCGTCCCAGGATCCGGCGCTGGGCCGCCCTCGAGAGGCGCCGGCGCTGCGCCGGGGCCAGCGCCGCGTAGGCCGCGTTCGTCCGTATGTCCGCCGCCACCAGGAACGACGCCGATACAAACGGGAACCGGGCCTGCCAGTGACCGAGCCCGCTCGACCTGGCGAAGGCGTAGATGTCTCCTGATATGCCACCCATCGACTTGTGCATGCGAGTCGTGCGGATCGTCCGCAGCTTCCCGATCGCAGCCAGACGGGCAACGACCAACCAGTCGTCGCAGAGGGTCTCGCGGAACGGTGTCGCCTCGCGCATCGCTTCGGTGCGGGCGACACCGTAAAAGGCGCTGTTGTGGCCCAGGTTCCCGTAGAACTGGAGTACCCGGCGGTACGACGCACCAGCCGTGACGTCAAGCTCCTCCCCCGTCATCACGAGCTCCCCCTCGGAGTAGTACCCGGTGACCGCGGCGACAAGCACCAAGCCGGGGTCGGCCAGCAGCTCGGCCATGCACTTGCTGACGTAGTCGGCATCGATCCAGTCGTCGTCCGCCAGCCACATGAAGTACTCCCCCCGGCTTTCGGCCAGGCAGGCGTTGAAGTTCGCCGCCACGCCCACGTTTGTGGCCTGGCGGACGTACCGGACCCGGCCGTCGACTGCGGCCGCGTCTTCGGCCAGCGTCCTCGTCTCGTCGGTCGACGCGTTGTCGAGGATGAGGATGTCGAGCGGCTCGTAGGTCTGGGCCCGGGCGCTGGCCAGGGCACGGGCCAGCAAACCAGACCGGTTGAAGGTCGGGATCGCCACAGTAACGACGGGCGCCGGTGCCGGCGTCACGCCGGTCCCGGTACGGCTGTCGAACGGGGGGTTTGGCGCATCGGTGAAGGGGCCGGGAGGAACACGGCACGAAGGTCTCGATGTCCGCCAATCCCGCTTTCAGGGAGTCTACCAACTGCACACCGACCCTCGGCCCCTCGGCCCTCGGCCCGGCTACCCGCGGAGCTTCGGGTCGACCGACTGACGGACGTGCCACTCGAGCATCGGTCGCACGACGCCAGGCCACTCGTTGGCATAGTCGCCGCGCACACCGTCGCCGACCGACCGGTCGACGACCTGGAATGCCACCGCATCCGTTTCCAGGGCATGGACTCGCGTGGGGTTGTACGAGCTGATCGCGGCGAGCACCAGGTGACGGCCCTCGGCCAGGAAGTTGCCGGGGATGCGGCAGACCGCCCGGACCAGGCCCTCGCGCCGCGAGGTCCGCCGCCACTCGTGGTCGGTGCGGTCGTTGGTCACGAACAGCAGGACGCCGTCGTCGTTGGTCACGTGAAGGTTGACCGTCGGTTGCAGGTCGTCACCGTCACGCACCTGCCAGTACTCGACCTCGATCTCGACCGGCGAACGGATCTCTATCTCCTCGGTCACCACGCCACCGCTGCGCACCCTGACCGCCCTCAGCCGCACGAGGTCGTCGCCCGGCGCCGCGTCGCGCGCCCAGGTCCGTTCGGCCGACGAGCCAAGGCCGGAATCGAGGTAGGTCCGGACCACCTGCTGGGGGGAGCCGTCGGCGATGACGCCGCCGCGGTCGAAGAGCACGACGCGGTCGCAGAGGCGGAGCACGGCGGGCATCGAGTGGGACACGAACACCACCGTGCGGCCGGTCTTGCCGATCTCTTCCATGCGGCCGAGGCACTTCTTCTGGAACTCCGCGTCGCCGACCGCCAGCACTTCGTCGATCAGGAGGATGTCAGGGTCGAGATGCGCGGCAACTGCGAACGCCAGCCGCAGGTACATGCCCGACGAGTACCGCTTGACCGGTGTATCGAGGAAGCGCTCGACGCCGGCGAACTCCACGATCTCGTCCGTGCGTGAGACGATCTCCCGGCGGTTCATACCGAGGATCGCCGCATTCAGGACGATGTTGTCGCGACCGGTGAGCTCGGGGTGGAACCCGGTCCCCACTTCGAGGAGGGCCGCCGTTCGGCCCCGGATCTCGGCCCTCCCTTCTGTCGGCGCGGTCACCCGGGAGAGCAGCTTGAGGAGCGTGCTCTTGCCGGCACCGTTCCGCCCGATAACGCCGACGCGCTCCCCGGGCTGCACCGAGAACGACACGTTCCGTAGCGCCCACAGCTCACGTTCGGCCTCCGGGCGCCTTTCCTGGCGACGGAACCGCTTGAAGATCTCCTCCCGGAGGGTGCCGTACCCGACGTTGTTGCCGGCGTAGCTCCCCAGCCGGTACCGCTTGCCGATGCCTTCGAGCTGCAACGCCGGCCCGGTCTCAGATGACATCGGCGAACCCGTGCTCCACCCGACGGAAGTAGAACAGCCCGCTGACAAGGACGGCCATTACGACCGCGCCGGAAACTGCCATCAACCCCCAGGGTGGCGAGCGTTGGCCGAGGAGCGACCAGCGGAAGCCCTCCACCACCCCGGTCATGGGGTTGAGCCCCAGAAGGAACCGGTACTTCTCGGGCACCAGCGACGCCGGGTACGCCACGGGCGTGGCGAACAGCCAGAGTTGGATGATGAACGGCATGGCATACCGAATGTCGCGGTACGACACATTCAGAGCGGCGAGCCAGATGCCCACACTCGCGGCCGTGACCAGGGCAGCGAGGACGAAGACGGGGAGCAGGAGAGCCGTGAGCGGTGGGGCGATCCCGTAGACGAGCATGAGCCCGAAGAGCAGTACCGACGCGATGGCCACGTCGGGCACCCATGCCAGCATGGTGGCGATAGGGAGGACCAAACGCGGGAACCAGACCTTTGCTACCAGGTTCGCGCTGCTCACCAGGCTCATGGTGGAGGAGCCGAGGGCGTTGGCGAAGAAGGTCCACAACAGCAGGCCGGTCAAGGAGAACACCGGGTAGGGCAGGCCGTCGGAGGGTACCTTGGCCAGGCGCCCGAGGAAGACCGTGAACACCGCCATCATCAGGAGCGGTTGGAGCACGGCCCACGCCACGCCCAGCACGGCCTGGGTGTACCGGACCTTCACATCACGCCAGGCGAGGAAGTAGAGCAGCTCCCGGGCTCTCCACACCTCGCCGAGCCGGAGCGCGGACCACCCGTCCGGGGGCTCGATGACCACCGTCTCGTGTGAGTGCCTGCCCACAACCTCCCCGCTCGTTCCCACGCTGAGGTCGACATTAGGTCCTGCTCGGCGGGAACACGACCTGACGTCGTCGCATCGCGGCGGCCGCGGCCGGCCAGCCCGCCTCCGGACAGCGCACCCGGGGACGCGGGTACGGTTGAGCAATGAACAGCGTGCGGATCGATCTCGACGCCGAGGTCGTGCACGTCATGAAGGACGGCCAGGCCACCGAACTGGCATTCTCCGATGCCGCGGCCTTCGGCGTGGTCTCCGACCTGTGGCTGCGACTTGGGTGGGACACCAAGTACGTGTACGGCTTCAGCTGGATGGGCCGGCCCGTCATCCAGCTCCCCGAGGATCTGATGCGGACCCAGGAAGTGATCTACCGCATCCGACCGGATGTCATCGTGGAGACCGGCGTCGCCCACGGTGGGTCGCTCGTCTTCTACGCCAGCATCCTCGAGGCGATGGGCCATCAAGGCAAGGTGATCGGCGTCGACATCGAGATCCGGCCCCATAACCGGGCCGCCATCGAAGCGCACGAACTGTTCGGGAGGATCGAGCTGATCGAGGGCAACTCGGTCGATGCCATGGTCGTCGACCGGGTCCGCGCCTCCGTCGGCGGTGCGGAGCGTGTCATGGTGCTCCTTGACAGCAAGCACACCAGGGCCCACGTGCGAGCCGAGCTCGACGCATATGCCCCCCTCGTCTCCGTCGGCTCCTACATCGTTGCCGCCGATGGGATCATGGGCGATCTCGCCGGTGCGCCACGGTCGGAGCCCAGCTGGACCTGGGACAACCCGCGTGAAGCCGCCGCTGACTTCGTGTCCTCTCGCGACGACTTCGTGCTGGACCCCCCGGTCCCGCCGTTCAACGAGGGAACGGTCGCATCGAGCCCCACGTACTGGCCCGGCGGCTGGCTCCGCCGCGTGAGGTAGGCGTGGGCCGACACTGCCTGGCTGCCTCCGCCAACGGCGGTGCGGTCGGGTATCGATGACCCTGACCATCCTCGGGGGGACGGGCTTCATCGGGTCACACCTGGCCCGAGCTCTTACGCGGGCTGGCGTCGACCACACCGTCCCCGCACGAGACGCCGACCTGCGGGGCCGGGATCTCGGTGCGGTCATCTACAGCATCGGGCTCACTGCCGACTTCCGAGCCCGGCCGCTCGACACCGTGGAAGCGCACGTCAGCCGGCTCGCCCGCCTGCTCGAGTCCAGCACCCTGACGTCGCTCACCTATCTCTCCTCCACCCGGATCTACCGAAGGTGCCCGTCACCGGCCACTGAGGACGCTTCTCTGCGCGTCGAACCGAAGGTGGCCGACGACCTCTACGACATCTCCAAGATCATGGGCGAGGCCGTGGCCCTGAGCGCCCGCTGCCCCACTCGGGTCGTGCGGTTGTCGAACGTCTACGGGCCCGATGGGGCGTCGTCGAACTTCCTTGCCAGCCTCCTGCGCGACGCCCTCGTCGACGGCGAGATCTGCTTGCGAACGTCGCTCGGGTCGTGGAAGGACTATGTCAGCGTTGACGACGTCGTCCGGCTGCTTCCCACCATCGCTCTTCATGGCTCCTCCTCGGTCTACAACCTGGCCTCGGGGTCCAACGTGACCCATCGGGCGGTCACCGACCGCATCGCCGCGCTCACGGGATGCCGGATCCGTGTCGCGGACGGCGCTCTCGGGTCTCAGCCGCCGACCATCGCGATCGACCGAGTTCGCGACGAGTTCGGGTTCCACCCGGCGTCGGTGCTGGAGGACCTTCCCGGCCTGGTGTCGCACTATGCGGCAATGTTCGCGGGCACGGGAACATGACGGCCCAATGCGTGATCCTGGCTGGCGGCCGGGGTACCCGGATCAGTGAGGAGTCGCATCTCCGGCCCAAGCCCATGATCGAGATCGGTGGCCGACCGATCCTTTGGCACATCATGAAGTCGTACGGGCACTTCGGCGTCACCGACTTCATCATCTGCCTCGGCTACCGCGGGTACATGATCAAGGAGTACTTCTTCAACTACTTCCTCCATAGCTCGGATGTCACGCTGGACATCGAGACGAACAGGGCCACGTACCACAACAGCCGAAGCGAGCCCTGGCGAGTAACGCTGGTCGACACCGGGGAATCGACCTTCACGGGCGGCCGGGTCCTACGCATCCGGGACCACCTCCGGCCAGATCAGCCGTTCTTTCTCACCTACGGCGACGGCCTGGCCGACATCGATTTCCAGGGCCAGCTCGACTTCCACAGGGGCCACGGGCGGCTGGCCACGATGACGGTCGTCAGGCCGCCGGCACGGTTCGGGCGCGCCCAGCTCGACGGCGAACGAGTCGTGGCCTTCGAGGAGAAGCCTCAGGCGTCGAGCGGCGTGATCAACGGCGGCTTCTTTGTCGTGTCGCCACCAGCCCTCGACATGATCGACGGCGACGAGAGCCCCTGGGAGACCACCCCCCTACGTCGGCTTGTGGCATCCGACCAGTTGGCCGCGTGGAAGCACGACGGTTTCTGGCAGCCGATGGACACACTGCGCGAACGCGAGCTTCTGGAGTCCCTCTGGCAGGCGGGGGCGGCCCCCTGGCACCAATGGGACTGAACGGTTACTGGGCCGGCCGGCGGGTGCTCGTCACCGGCCATACCGGCTTCAAGGGCGCGTGGCTGGCGCTTTGGCTCGAACAACTCGGTGCCACTGTCATCGGCCTCGCCCTGCCGCCGGAGGATCCCCGCAGTGCGTTCGGTGCGCTCGGGCCATGGCCCGAGCTCACCTCCATGATGGTCGACCTTCGGGACGCGGGCGCGGTCCAGGACGCCGTGCGGACAGCCGATCCGCAGGTGATCCTCCACCTCGGCGCCCAAGCCCTCGTGCGCCGGGCCTATCGCGACCCAACGGCCACGTGGGCGGTCAACGTGATCGGGACCGCCAACCTCCTCGAAGCGGCACGCTGCCTGCCGGACCTCGAAGCGGTCGTCGTCGTCACAAGCGACAAGGTGTACGCCAACGCCGGCGACGGCCGCGCCTTCGTGGAAACCGACCGGCTCGGCGGCGGCGACCCCTACAGCAGCTCCAAGGCTGCGGCTGAGCTGGTGGCCGAGAGCTGGCGTCAGAGCTACTTCTCCGCGACCCGCACCGGTCTGGCGACAGCTCGCGCCGGCAACGTGATCGGGGGTGGCGATCTGGGCGACAACCGGCTCCTCCCGGACGTGTGGCGGGCGCTGCTGGACGGCAAACCGGTGCGGCTCCGGTACCCCGCCGCCATCCGCCCGTGGCAGTTCGTCCTGGAGCCCCTGCACGGGTACCTGCGGCTCGCCGAGGAGCTGGGCTCCCGTCGGGGTTGGGTGCCAAGCACCGTCAACTTCGGGCCCGACCCCGGCGGTTGTATGGCTGTCGCCACAGTCGTCGAGAAGACGCTTGCGCTCTGGGGGGGCGGTCATTGGGAGCTGGAGCCAGGTGACCACCCGCACGAGGCTGCTGTCCTCAGCCTGGACGCGACGCTCGCCCTGACGGCGCTCGGATGGCAGCCCCGCCTCGATGTCACGACGGCGCTGGAATGGACGGTGGCGTGGTGGCGGGCCGAGGCCCAGGGTGACGATCTCCGCCGCCTTGCGCTCGACCAAGTCAGCGCCTACGAGAAGCTCCTCGGTCGGTGAGCCCCGATGTGCGCTGCCGGCTCTGCGGGGCGACTGTGACCAGGACGTTCGTCGACCTTGGCACGATGCCGTCGGCCAACGGGTACCTGCTGCCCGACCAGCTCGCGCTGCCGGAGCCCACGTACCCGCTCCATGCCCTCGTCTGCCAAGAGTGCCTCCTCGTGCAGCTCGAGGCCCTCGTCTCACCCGCGGAGCTCTTCAGCGAGTACGCGTACTTCTCGTCCTTCTCGGACACCTGGGTGGCCCACGGGCTGGCCTTCGCTCGGGCCGCGATCAGCGAGCTCGCCCTGGGCCCCAGCTCGCTGGTCGTCGAGGTGGCCAGCAACGACGGCTACCTCCTTCAGCACTTCGCGGCGGCCGGGGTGCCCGTGCTCGGGGTCGAACCGGCGGGCAACGTCGCCGAGGTGGCGGTGGGTCGAGGCATCCCCACCCTGACGGCGTTCTTCGGCCGGACGTGCGCCAAGAGCCTTGTCGCCCAGGGCCAATCCGCCGATCTGCTCATCGCCAACAACGTGCTGGCCCACGTCCCCGATCTCGACGACTTCGTCGCCGGCCTCGCCGCCGTGCTCAAGCCGACAGGCACACTGAGTATCGAGGTGCCGCACCTCCTGCACCTCCTTGCCGACACCCAGTTCGACACCATCTACCACGAGCACTTCTCGTACTTCTCGCTGTTGACCGCCGAGCGGGCCCTGGCCAGCCACGATCTCGTCGTGTTCGACGTGGAGCGCCTGACGACCCACGGTGGCAGCCTCCGGATATGGGCGGCACACCGGAGCGCGGCCCGCCCCGGCACGGCGAGGCTCGACAAGGTCCGCCAGCTCGAGGTCGAGGCCGGCTTGGACCGGATCGACACCTACGACGGCTTCGGCCCGCGCGTCGACAGCTGCCGGAAAGGCGTGCGTGACTTCCTGGCCCGGGCTAGGGCGGACGGGGCGACTGTTGCCGCGTACGGCGCCGCCGCCAAGGGGAACACCCTGCTCAATTACTGCGGCGTCACCTCGACCGACATCGTGATGGTGGCAGATCGCAACCCGGAAAAGCAGGGCCACCTCCTACCCGGCTCACACCTACCGGTGGAGGCGCCCGAGCGCATTTTCGAGCTCCGGCCCGACTACGTGGTCATCCTGCCGTGGAACCTGCGGGTCGAGATCGCGACGCAGCTCAAGGGCATCCGGGCGTGGGGCGGGCGGTTCGTCGTCGCCGTGCCCAAAGTCGACATCTTTGGGTGAGGAGCGCAGCGGCGCCGGGTCAGAAACCGCCGGTGGGGTGGTGCAACGCTGGGTCCTTGTCGACGATCAGCTTCGGGCTGACCCCCGGCACCACGCAAAGATCCAGCTCGGAGATCAGCGCCGACTGCTTCATCGCCAGCATGTTGAAGCCATGAGGCGGCCCGTCGGTGTAGCAGTCGTCGACCGGGACGACCTCGATCGGCTGGCCGTCCATCGCCCGGTTGCCGTGGATATCCCGGACGGCGAACACCAGGTACCCGTGCTCACGCAGCAGCGAGACCAACGAGGTGCCCGCCAGGCCAGAGGTCCAGTCGACATAGTCGCGGTGCACCTCGAAGACGATGTTCGGCGCCTGCCCAGGGGGCTGGGAAAGGAACCCCAGTGCACCCCGGAGGGCTCGCTCCTCCCCGCCCTCAGTGTCGAGCATGATCAGGTCGAGCCTGCTCACATGCTGGCCAGCCAGGTACTCGGAGATCGTCACGGAGGGGACCACGTCGGCCCCAGCAGCCGGCCCATTTCCGTCGAGGTAGGGGGCCGACGTGGCCAGGGCCAGCGCCCCGGTGATCTCCAGGCTGACATCCCCCTCGTCCCAGAGGCCCATCCGGTTGGCGACGACGTTCCGGATGTCGTTGATGGCGATGTTGTGCAGCAGGCGCCGGTAGGGGTGCTCCATGGGTTCGAACGCGTGGACGCGGCCGGTCGTACGCAGCCGGCGGGCCATGGGCAGGACATGGTCACCGATATAGGCACCACCCACGACCGCGTGCTCCGATCGGGAGGCCAACCGCGTCAGCAGCTTGGTGGTCTGAGGCTCCCATACGTGGTCCGGATGAGCCCGATCGCTCAGGAGGAGCGCCTTCTCGATGCGGCTGTCGGTGCCGATGTCGAAGATCAGGCCATCAGCGAGCGTGATCCGGTGCTGGCCGACATCGCGGAGGGCAGCGGCCACCAAGGGCCACCGGACGTGGTCTCGGAACCGGTCTGGCTCCGGCGCATCCGCTTCGGCCCGCCGCAACAGCTCGAAGAGCTCCATCCGCACGCGCTCATCGAGGCCTGCGTAGGCCAGGGCGTCGCCGAGCCCGATCGGGTCGGGCGTGGTACTCGTGTACATATGGCTCCGAACACGGCATGGGCGCCCCGACTACCGAACCGATCGACAGTGGGAACGCTGCGCCCTGACGGCAAGTATGACCGACCGGGCGTCGCTCGGGTCACTGCAGCTAGGAACCGATGATCCTCCGGCCCACCGACCTGGCGGGATGCTTCGTCATCGTGCCCGAGCCCGCCGTCGACGAGCGGGGCTCCTTCGCTCGGACGTTCGACAGCGAAGCGTTCTCGGCGTGGGGCCTGAACCCGGTGGTCAGCCAGGTGAGCGTGTCGCGGAACCATGCGGCCGGGACCTTGCGCGGGCTCCATTACCAGGAGGCTCCACATGCCGAAGCCAAACTGGTGCGTTGCACCCAGGGCCGGGTCTTCGATGTCGCGGTCGATGTCGCCACCCTCCGGTGGACCGCCGTCGAGCTGAGTGCCGCCAACGGGCTGGCACTCTACGTACCGGAAGGTTTCGCCCACGGGTTCCTGACCTTGGAGCCTTCCTCCGAGCTCGTCTACCAAATCTCCCGGCCCTATGTCCCAGCCTCGTCGAGGGGCCTGCGATGGGACGACCCTGCCCTGGACATCGCCTGGCCTGACGTCGGGCCGCTCACCATCTCCGAGCGCGACCGGGGCCTCCCGCTGCTCGGGGACGAGCACCGCCCCGATGGGCGGGTGCCCTCGCCCTGATGCGGAGCTCACGGTCGAGCTAGCGTCACCGCGTGGGAAGCGTGCGGTTCGGTATCCCGCTGGATCTGGCGGAGGACATCATCGAGGCCCGAGGGATCCGGGCTGCGGTGGAAACCGGCACGTACAAGGGCGAGAGCGCCGCCCTCCTGCGCTCGCTCTGCCCGCGGGTTTGGACCATCGAGCTCTCGCCGGCTCAGCATGCGGAGGCTGCCGCGAGCCACGCGGGCATCTCCGGCTTGGAGTTCCTGCAGGGGAACTCGGCCGCTCTCCTGCCCGAGCTGCTGGAGCATATCGGCGAACCGGTCCTGTTCTGGCTGGATGGCCACGTCATGCCCGGAGACCCCGACTTCGGAGCGACGGAGTGCCCGGTCATCTCTGAGATCGCCGCCGTAAATGAGTCCGTCCACGGCCGGGACGCGTGCATCCTCATCGACGATGCCGTGCTGTTCCACGCCGCTCCGCCGTTCGGGCTCCATGCCGCCGAATGGCCGATGATCACCGAAGTCATCGACCTGCTGCGCGCCGTCGGCGATCGGTACGTGACCGTGCTCGACGACGTCGTCATCGCCGGACCGCCTGAGATACGTGCCATTGTCGACCAGTGGTGGGCGCGGGTCGTCGCCGATCGGGGCGGCACGACCACCATGGTGCCGCTCCACCGGCTCGAGCAGGCATGGAACCCCACGCCGGTGCAGGCGGTCCGGCGCCTTGCAAAATCGTTGCTCCGGTCGGCACCCGACCGCTTCCAGCCCCGCCGGGGCGGCACAGTCCGCCGCCGCTCCCCGCCGAGGCCGACCGGCCTGTCGGCCTGATCAGGACGCCAGGATCTCCTTGTAGGCAGCGAGGTGCGCGTCGGCCGTCCGGTCCCAGGTGAACGCCGCGGCGCGCGCCCGGCCCTTGTCCCGCAGGCCCGCAGCCATGGCATCGTCACCGAGCACGAGTAGGAGCCCGGCTGCCAGACCGTCGGCTGATGGTTCGACCAGGAGCCCGGCATCGCCCACGACCTCCGGCAACGACGTGGCGGCGGCGGCGACCACCGGCGAACCAGCTGCCATGGCTTCGATCACCGGCATCCCGAAGCCCTCATAGATCGATGGCACGACGACCACCGCGGCGCCGGCCATGAGCGACGCCAGCTCGGGGGTAGCGACGTCGGTCACAAGGTGGGTCCGGGGCACGCCGTCGAACAAGACGCGCTTGCGGCCGTCGGGCGGGCCGACGAGGACCAGCTCCACGCCGGCATCGACATCGGCGACGGCGCGCCACGCAGCGGCGAGCGCAGGAAGGTTCTTCCTCGTCGACGCGCTCCCGGCGTGGAGCACGTAGCGCTCCGGCACACGGCCCAGCCGGTGGAAAAGGACCTCCGCTCCGGCCGGCCGCGCCTGCCGGAAGACCTCGGCGACCCCAGCCGGCGCGATCCAGGTCCGGGTGATGCCGAAGACATCGGCTGCCTCAGCCGCGGCGAAGGCCGAGCAACAGATCGCCCCGACCGACCGGACGGTGGAACCGGCGAGATACCTCGGGAAACCGCCCTCGTCGTCGAACCGGAACGGCGCGGCATCGAGCACGGTGACGACTTCGAACCGCGCTGGCGGCAGTCGCAGGTCGAGCCGGTGGACGAGGCCGGCGGGGTAGAGCGCAGCGCCGAGGGCACGGGCGCCAACGAGCGGCATGCGGCTCAGGGCTCCGAATGGGAGGCGCCGGTCGGCCACGAGCGGAGCCCGCAGGCTGGTGAAGACCAGCTCGCGGATGGCAAGGGACTGCGCCCGGCGGCGAAGGGCAAGCAAGGTTGCGTCCTGGTAGCGCTCCTGGCCGAACGACCGCTCCGACGCGATCCGCACCACCGTGACTTGTCGGGCGCGGGCCGAGGTCACATGCGATGACCGGCGGCCCCGGCCACCTCCCGCACCCGGGACACGAACGCGTCCTCGGAGAACCCTTCGGCGTGGGCCAACACGACGTGTGCCTCCGGCGGGTCGGCCAGCAGCCGGCGTACCGCAGCGGCGATCGGTGCCGGTGCCGGCTCGTCGAAAAAGACACCGGTCTTGTCCTCGACCACGGTGTCGAGAAAGCCCCCCCACCGCAGCACGACCGAGGGCGTCCCGAAGGCCGACGCCTCCACCGGCGTGAGCCCGTAGTCCTCGAAGGACGCGGCCACGACGGCTTGGGCCGAGGCATAGAGCCAGCGCAGCTCGGCGTCGGTGACCCCGGCGAGGAACCGGACGTTCTTGGTCGCCGAAGCTCTGAGGGACCGGGCAACCGGCCCGTCCCCCACGACGACGAGCTGGTGCGGTAGTGATGCGAACGCGCCCACGACGCTGGCGACGTTCTTGTACGGGAGCAGGCGGGAGACGCACAGGAAGTACCCCCCGTCGATCCCGTCCACTTGTTGGCGGGGGCCGTCGGCACCCAACGAGTGCGGCGGGGCCACGACCTCGGCGGCGATCCCGTACAGGTCTCGGATCCGGGCACTCACGGCTCGGGAGTTCGTGAGGTACACGTCGGCGGAGGCCGCGGCTCTGGCATCGGACCGAGCCAGTACCTTCCGAAAGGGCTCGAACAACCCGGCGCGCCTCGACCCGCCCATGTACGCCTCGGCCTGGTAAAGCCAGCGGGCAGGCGCATGGCAGTACACGATCTTGCGTCCGGTGACGTGAGCCCGGTGGGCCCACCCGCTCGAACTGCAGATGGCCACCTCGGCATCGACGACCATGCGCGAGAACATGGCGCCGTAGAGCGGCAGGCCCAAGCGGTGCCGCCGGCGGACCAGAGCGATCCGGTTCATCGGCGCGGGGACGATGTGCTTGGCCTCGAACTCGGGGAAGGTCGAAGCCGCTTCGTACACCGAGGTATGGATGGCGGCGTCCGGGAAGGCCCGGCTCAGGGAGAGGACCACCCGCTCGGCACCGCCGCGCTGGGTCAGGTAATCGTGGACGAGGGCGATCGGCGCGCTCATGGACCAGGCTCGGCGGCGCCGACGCTCGGTCGGTGCCGCACTGCGGCCTGGAGCACGGTGTCGAACACCCGGGCGCGGTCCCGCCAGGTCGGCAGCCCATCGGTGGGAGCCGCCGCGGGTGGCTCCTCGATCATCGCCCGCACCGCCTCGACCCATGCGCCCGGCGCAGCCGTCCGTATGCACCCCCTGTCCGGCACGAAACCGGGGAGCGGCGTCGCCACAGTGGGGGTACCGACGGCCTCGCACTCGTAGGCCTTGATCGGGTCGAGGCTGGCCGTAAAGGGGGTGACCCGGTGCGGCACGATGACCACTGAGGCGTGCTGGAGGTACGCGGGGACAGTGGCATAGGGTCGAGAGCCCAAGACCCGCACGTTCGGCATCGCGTCGAGGCGCTGCTGGGACGTTCGGCTCAGACAGTTTGGGCCCACCAGCACGACGGTCGCACGGTGTACGGCGGCGGCCAGGCGAACCACGAGGTCGACGTCGATCCGATCGTCGTGAAGGGTCCCGACGTACACGGCTGTTGCGCCGGCGGGAAGGTCCAAGGGCCGGGGTGCCGGCCGCCGGAAGGCATCCGCATCGACGGCGTTCGGGATGAGGTGCACGGGACGCGCCCGGCCGCGGCTGGCCGCCAAGTTCTCAGAGCACACGACGACCTCGGCCGCCTGCCGCAGCAAGGACGCCTCACGAGCTCGGCGGCGCACAATCTCCCGATCGGGGAAGGGCAGCAGCAACCAATCGTCGGTGATGTCGTAGACGGTCGAGTAGCCGGTGACGTCCACCAGTCCCGCATAGACCGAATCGTTGACCCAGAGGACCGGCCGGGTGAGCCCGACCCGCTGCACGGCTGTCCCGACCTGGCGGTAAAGCGAACGGTCGGCAAACGGACCAGCCAGGCGTGGGAGCCACTTCCTCGGTGTCAGCTCCCAGAGCCGGCCGATCTCTACGGTCCGGAGCGCCGGCCCCGGAGGCGGCCGCCGGTTGACAATGCCATGCATCGCGTCCCACGCGGGCGCCACGAAAAGCACGCGGCGTTCGGGATGGAGCGCCAGGAGCTCCCGCACCAAGAACTGGTTCCGCCGCCAGACGTCGTCCCAGCGCT
Organism: Acidimicrobiia bacterium; assembly: GCA_023264995.1. Lineage (GTDB taxonomy): Bacteria > Actinomycetota > Acidimicrobiia > Acidimicrobiales > AC-14 > CADCTB01. The sequence continues at coordinate 24,803 of JAHFUR010000023.1, forward strand.
CGAGCGAGCACACGATGATGTCGCGTGTCATGGCCGGCCTGCGGCCACCCCGTCCCGGGCCACGACCGATCGGTCGACCGCCGAGCCGGGAGGGACGAGCTGCGTCCCGGCCCGGCCGACGGCCAGGCCGACCAGAAGCCAGGGCAACGTCTGTGTGCCGGCCACCCAGTAGATGTCGACCATGCCATGAGTCAGCTTGGCGATGACGACGAGCCCGGCGGCGAATGCGAGCGGGCCGCCGGCCTGACGCAGGGCCCGCAACGAGAAGCCGACGAGGCCGGCGAGAGCGATCAGGCCGACGATCCCCGACTCGGCCAGGGTCGAGTACCAGAGACTGTGAGGTTCGATGTAGGTGTCGCGGTAGCTCGGCACGTCGAACCGGTAGCCCGGGGCCTTGTAGTAACGCAGGCCCACTCCGAGGAGCGGGTCGCGCCGCCACTCCTTCAAGGCCGCCTCATAGGAAATACGGCGGGCGTTGACGGGAGTGAAGTCGCTGTTCCGGCCCCTATCGGTGTCAGCCTGCACGGAGAGGAAGATGGCGAGCACGACCAGGCCCACCGCCGGCACCAGGACCACGGCCCGGACAGCCCTCCCCTCCGAGACCACGCTCCAAAGCGCCAGGGCGACCAGGAGGCCGGCGAGCGCGCCCCGCGACTGGGTGGCCACGATGCCACCGAAGAGGACGCCGCGCAGGACGAGCGTGGTCGTCCGGTTGAAACCCAGGACCTCGGGCACGACGAAGAGCACGATCAGCGTCATCGCCAAGAGGGCCCCGGCATAGTTCTTCTGCAAACCGAGAGGGAAGGCGGGCGCCAGACCTGACCCGACGCTTTGCACGACGGCGGCGAGGCTTACCGCGATCGCACCGAGCACCAGGAGGCGCAGCGCATCACGGGCCCGACCGAGACGGCCGACGGCGGCACCGACCGTCAGACCACCCAGGAGGAAGGACGCCCGGTGAGCGAGCTCGAGTACGGCGCGCAGGCCCGGTGAGGCGACGACGGTGACGAGGAGAACGGCCAGGTACATGGCCATGACTCCGGCCACGCGGCGGACATGCGCGTTGTGCCACTCAACCAGAGGCAGTGCGACCAGGGCAGAGACAACGAGGATGACGTCGGCTCCGCTCATGTTCAAGGTACCCGGGCCAACCCGGCGGGCCACGAACACAGCGGGGAAGATCAGGAGCACGAGCGGCCCTGCGGCCACCACCGCCGCCGCAGCGAACACGGCGCCCAGCCCGGCGAGAACGGCCAGGCTGGGCGCCTTGATCGTAAGCCCGCCAACCACGAGGGCGGCGATCACAGTGAGCAACGCGGCCGCGACCCGACCCACTGCCAGCCGCTCGCCGATTGCTCGCTCCACTGCCAACCAGCCTACGGCACGGCAGACTGGGGCCCATGGCGATCGATGCAGGCCGGACCGCCGCAGGAGCGCCGCGCGCCCTCCGCGTGTCGCACAGCGCCGTGGTTGAGGCCTGGCGGGATCGCGAAGTCGAGCTGGCGCGGGCGGGCATCGACGTGACCCTCGTCACGGCGGAGACGTGGGACGAGGGGGGCCGTCGCGTACGCTGCGTGGGTCGGCCGGGTGAGCGGGTCGTCGCCGCCCGCACCTTTGGGCGCCACCCCGCCCTCTTCGTGTACGACCCGCGGCCGATCTGGCGCCTCCTCCGCCGGGCCCGGTTCGACCTGATCGACCTGCACGAGGAGCCGTACAGCCTGGCCGTGGCCGAGCTGCGCGTGCTGCGCCGCCTCGCGGCCCGGCCCGCGCCGCTCCTGCTCTACTCGGCGCAGAACATCTACAAGCGCTACCCGTGGCCGGTCCGTCGCCTCGAACGGGGCGCCTTGCGCGCCGCGGCCGCCATCTACCCGTGCAGCACCGGAGCGGCCGGCGTCCTGCGGCGGAAAGGCTACGTCGGGGCCCTGCGGGTGCTGCCCCTCGGCGTCGACATCACCCGGTTTGCTCCGACCGAGACACTCGCGGCCGCCAGCCCCCGGACCGGGCTGCGACTGGCGTACGTCGGCCGCCTAGTACCGGAGAAGGGAGTCGACGTGGTCCTCCGGGCTATGGCCGGCGAGCCGGGCTGGAAGCTCGAGGTCCTCGGTACCGGGCCCGAGGAGGGCACACTCCGTGCGCAGACGACCACCTTGGGCATTGCCGACCGCGTGGCGTTCCTGGGCGCGGTGGCCCAAGAGGACCTGCCCGACGCCTACCGGCGAGCCGATGTCCTGGTCGTCCCGTCACAGGTCACGCCAGCGTGGACCGAGCAGTTCTGCAGGGTCGCGGTCGAGGCCATGGCCTGCGGGGTACCGGTCGTCGCCTCGAATGTCGGGAGCCTCCCCGAGGTCGTCGGAGATGGTGGGCTGCTCGTGCCACCCGGTGACCCTGACGCGCTGCACGCCGCCCTGCAGCGCCTCGACGACAACGAACCGCTCCGCCGCAAGCTCGGCGCCGCCGGCCGGGACGGGAGCGAGCGCTTCTCGTGGGCGGCGGTAGGGGCGGCCCACGCGAGCCTGTACCGCGAAGTGCTCGCCCAGACCGGCCCAGGAGGCCGGGGCGACAAGCACTCGCTGGGGCTCGCTCCCAAGGGGAGCGTGGACCAGTGACCGGCCCGGGAGGCCGGGGCGACAAGCACTCGCTGGGGCTCGCTCCCAAGGGGAGCGTGGACCAGTGACCGGCCCGGGAGGCCGGGGCGACAAGCACTCGCTGGGGCGCGCTCCCAAGGGGAGCGTGGACCAGTGACCGGCCCGGGAGGCCGGGGCGACAAGCACTCGCTGGGGCGCGCTCCCAAGGGGAGCGTGGACCTGTGACCGGCCGGACCGGTCTCCACGCATTGGTGGTGGCCTACGGCGGGGCCGGGGACCTGGCCGACTGCCTCGCCGGCCTGGACGGGCGGTGGCCGGTGACCGTCGTCGACAACTCCAGCTCGGCCGACTGCCGGTCGGTCGCCCGGCGTGCCGGGGCAACCTACGTCGACCCCGGGGAAAACCGGGGTTTCGCGGCCGGCGTGAACCGGGGCCTGGAGGCCATCGGTCGTCCGTGGCCCGACGTGCTCCTGTTGAACCCCGATGCCGTGGTCAACGGTGCCGACGTAGGAGCCCTCCGTGACGCCTTGCGCTCGCAGCCCCGGGCCGCCGCCGCCTCGCCGGCCCTCGCTGGGCCGGACGGAACGCCCCAGCGAGTTTGCTGGCCGTTCCCCTCCCCCGCGGGCATGTGGGCGGAGGCGGTCGGGCTGAGCCGCCTCCGAGCCTCGACCGGCTTCCTCGTCGGCGCCGTCCTCCTGCTGCGAGCCGAGGCGCTGGCCGAGATCGGCCCGTTCGACGAGCGGTTCTTCCTCTACGCGGAGGAGACCGACTGGCAACGTCGGGCCGTCGAGGCCGGGTGGGTTGTCACCTACTGCCGGGACCTGGTCGCCACCCATCGGGGAGCGGGGACCAGTGCCGACCCCCGTCTGCGCGAGGCCCGCTTCCATTGCGGCACCGAGACCTACATCAGGAAGTGGTACGGCGAGCTGGGCTGGCAGTCCTACCGCGCCGCAGCCCTGCTGAGCGCCCTGCTGCGGTCCGCCCGCCCGGCGGCCGCGAGCCGCGGCCAGGCCCGGGCCCGGGCGGCCATCTATGCACGCGGCCCGTGCCGGCACGCGGCGACCCTCCCCGCGGCTGACCCCGGGTGAGGGTCGTCCACGTCGTCAGCTCCGACCGTTTCGCCGGTGTCGAGCGCTACATCGCGTACGCCGCCCCTGCCCTGGTCGAGCGGGGCTGGGAGGTGACCGTGGTGGGCGGTGACCCGGCCGTCATGCGGGCCGAGCTGGGAGGGGCCGGCGTGGCCTACCTCCCGGCCCGCAACGTCGTCGAGGCCGCCCGCAAGGTGGCCGGCCAGCGTCGGGCCGACATCGTCCACGCCCACATGACCTCGGCGGAATGGGCGGCCGTCGCCACCCTCCCGCTTACCCGGGCGGCGTTGGTCTGCACGCGGCACTTCGCTGCCGTCCGTGGGCGGCCGGGTGTTGTCCGCACCCTGTCACGTGTCATCCCCCGTGTCTTCGACGCGCAGCTCGCCATCAGCTCGTTCGTGGCGTCGGCCATCGGCGAGCCGTCCATCGTGGTGCCCAACGGCGTGCCGGCACGGGAAACGCCAGCAGTCGACAGACGGGAGGCACTCGTGCTCGTGCTCCAACGTCTCGAGGCCGAGAAGAGCACGAGCCTGGCCATCGACGCGTGGGGCCGCAGTCGCGCCGCCTCCCTCGGGTGGCGGATGCTCGTCGCCGGGAGCGGGTCGGAGGAGCGCCGGCTGCGCGACCAGGCCGCGGCGCTGACCCCGGCGGGATCGGTGGAGTTCATCGGCCATTGCCGTAACGTGCCCGCCCTGTTCGACCGGGCCGGCGTCCTTCTGGCCACCGCCGCATTCGAGCCGTTCGGGCTCAGCGTGGTGGAGGCCATGGCGTCGGGTGTCCCGGTAGTAGCCGCAGCGGGCGGCGCTCACCTGGAAACCGTCGGGACGTGCTCCCCGGACTACCTGTTCGCTCCGGGCGACGCTGACGACTGCGCGGCCCGGCTCGATGCCCTCGTCACCGACGCCGGCATCCGCAACGCGTACGGCGCCTCCCTCCAAAGCCACCAGCGCGCCCATTTCGCCCTCGACCGTCACGTCGACCGTGTGGTTGAGGTCTACGAAGGGCTACTCGGACCACGTTGACGCAGGGCCAGCAGCCTGGCTCAGGCGCCGAGCTTGCCGAAGGAGAGCGCCGCCGGCCCAAGGACCAGGCCCATGATCGGCGGGAAGATGAAGAGGACGAGCGGGAACATGATCTTGATCGGCAGCTTGGCCGCCTTCTCCCGGGCCCACGCCCGGCGGCGGGCCCGGACCTCGGTGGCCTGGGACTTAAGCACGCGCCCGATCGGGATGCCGAGGGCGTCGGCCTGGAGGAGCGCCAGGATCAGCGTCCGCACCACGTCGATGTCGACCCGATCACGAAGTTGCTGCAGTGCCGCCTTCCGCGGCAACCCCAGCTCCATCTCCTGCAGCGCGGTCGACAGCTCGTCGGTCAGGGGCGAGGCGAAGTTCTGGCACACGATGCTCAGCGCCGACTCGAACCCGCTCCCGGCTTCGACCGCGATCGCCAGCATGTCCACGATGTCGGGAAGGTCCTTGAAGATGGCCTCCGCACGCGCCTTCACCTTGCCCTTCAACCGGGCGCCCGGTACCGCGAAGCCGGCGAAGGGGAGCATCAGGTACGCCCTGCTGCCCGATACGGGTGTGCCCGCCGGAAAGTACGGCGCCAGCGCCAGCCCGGCGAGCGCCAGCCCGATCTGCATGGCCAGCATCTCCCCGGCCCGCCGGTTGCGCATCCCGGCCTGGGCCAGGCGCCGGTTGATGCCGGCCACGTAGTTGCTCGGTGCGATCCGCTCAAGCTGACCGGCAATGGCCCGGATGGCGCCGAAGCCCAGCCGGGGCAGCAGCGGCTGGGCCATGAGCCGGTCGTGCTCGGTGCCGTAGTCGAGGTCCTCGAAGAACTCGCCGAAGTCGGGTGCGATACGCCTGGACCGCAGCAGGGTCACGCCGATGACGCCGGCGCCGACCACCACCAGGACGAGACAGAGCAGGGCGGCCGGGTCCATCACACGTCGATCTTGACCATGCGGAGGATGACGAACAGCCCGGCGACAACCGAGAACGCACAGCCGATCAGGAGGTACAGCCCTGTCCCGGAATAGAGGGGCTTGAGGTACCCCGGGTTCAGGAGGTTCATCATCAAGAAGAGCACCGGGACCAGCCCGGCCAGGACATACGCCGACATCCGGCCTTCGGCCGTGAGGATCAGGACCTCGCGCTTGACCTCCTCGCGGGAGCGGATGACGTCGGCGAGCGTGTGGAACAGGTCGGCCAGCCGGCCCCCGACCGTCTGCTGGATCCGGATGGCCTGGACGACCATGTCCAGGTCGCGGATCTGCAGGCGCTGGGCCATGCGCTGGAGCGCATCGGTCACGTTGTCACCGAGACGGGTCTCGGCGACGAGGCGGGCGAACTCCTCCGAGAGCGGCGGGGCGGACTCCTCGCACATCATCTGGACGGCCCGGAGGAACGTGTGGCCGGCCGACAGCGACGACGCCACCAGGCTGAGCGCATCGGGGAGCTGTGCGGCGAACGCCTTCTTGCGCTTCGCCACCCGCCGGCGCAGGACGCGCGCCGCCACGAGCACGGCGAGCATGGCGCCCGCCGCAGCGACGAGCGGGGTGCTGACGGCGAGGAGCACCGCGGCGATCCCCAGCGTGCCCCCCACGACCACGATCACGAACTCCCCGGGACGGAGAGGGATCCGGGCCCGCTCGAGCAGGTCGTTCAGTGCCTGCTTCGGGTCGATGCGGTCGACGGCCTGGCCGGCAAGGTCCACGGCCCGACCGGTCATGACCGCCAACGTCTCGTCATGCTCGCCCACCGGCTCCGAGCTGGTATGGCCGAGCACGGCGGCAATCTCCCGGTCCTGGTCCTGGCGGTTGAGGACGTTGGCAACGAACACCAGCCCGAGACCCACGACCACGGCGACCACCACCACGACCATGGTCACGCCGACTTCCTGTGCGACCAGAGGCGCCGGCGGCGGCGCGCGTCGGGGTTCTCGTCCGGCTCCTCCTCGGGCGGGGTGATCACCGCGTTGGCCAACCCGGCCAGGAGCGCCTTGCTGACCTCGCCACGCGGGGCGTAGGCCAGCACCGGCTGGCCCATGTTGAGGGAGCGGTTCACTTCCCGGCCGTAGGGGATGATCATCGAGAACCCCTGGGGGAAGTACTGCTCGACCCTGGCCACGTCGATCCCCACGTCAGGTTCGACCTTGTTGAGCAGGAGGCTGGTGCGCTCCGGCGGCACCTTGAGCTTCTTGAGCGTGGTCAGCATGACGCCGAGGTTCCGCACGCTCGGGAGGTCGAGGGTGGCCAGCACGAAGACCTGGTCGGCGTGCTCCAAGGCCACGAGGACCGACTCGCTCAGGGCAGTGGGGGTGTCGATGACCACGTAGCTGAACCGGGCACGGGCGGCGTCGATCACCTTGGCCACGTCGCTCGGGTCGATGGCATCGGCCTGGGCCGGGTCCTCGGGGGCGGCGAGCAGCCGGATCCCGGACTCGTGACGCTCGAGGTGGTCTTCGAGGCGCCGGCCCAGGTCGTCGTCCTCGTTGTGCGCAACGAGGTCGTAGATCGTCGACCGGGGCCGCAAGCGCAGCGCGGTCGACAGCTCACCGAACTGCAGGTCGAGGTCGATCAGGCAGGTGTCGATGCCCTCCTGGGACTGCAGGTGGTACGCCATGTTGGTGGCCAGGAACGTCTTTCCCGACCCGCCGCTGGCCGACACGACAGCGATGACAGTGCCGGGGGCACCCGCACCCGGGCGAGCGACGGTGCCGGACTCCGCCCGCCGGGCCGCGGCGGCGGCGCCGGCCTCCATGGCCTGACCGATGGCCTCGTGCATGGCGTCGTCGGTGACCGGAAGGCGCAGGATGTCGACTGCGCCGGCGCGGACGGTCTCGCGCAGGTCGGTGCTGCGCCAGTGGTCGAGCACGAGCAGGAGCTGCGTGTCGGGAACGGTGGCCCGCAGCTCCCGGAGGCGCCGAAAGCCGGCGGCCTTCGACACGAGGGGCCCGGCGATGAGCACCTCGAACGGGCCCCGCTCCACCAACACCTCCTCGACGGAGTCGAAGGAACCGCACGACTCGATCGTCGGTCGAGGCCGCAGCGTGTCGGCGACGCGCTGGACCTGCTCACTGAGCGCGTCGCCGTCGTCGAGGACCAGGAGCTTCGGGGTTCGCATGGGACGCCGGCTCAGACGACGGCGAGGGCGCTGGCCGGCCCTGCCCCGGGGGTCTTGACCGGTCCCTCGCCCTTGGGCACCAGGTCGAAGTACAGCTTCTCGAACTCGTTGAGGTAGATCAGCCGCTCCGCCTCGGACGGCAGCACCGCAACGAGGTAGATCAGGTTGGCGCTCCCCGGCTGGCCCTGGGCCGACGGGAGGCCGGCGCCGTTGACGTTGAGCACGTCGACGCCCTGGAGCACGAGGCGCACAGTGGGAATACCCGTCGCGTCCTTGGCGATGCCGTACACATCGATCCGGTCGCCGGTGCCGGCGAAACCGGCGATGCCCGGCACCGGGCTCATCTCCAGGGCCAACGCCCGCTTCCCGGTCGGGATGTTGACGGTACCGATGCGAGTCTGGGGGTCGGGGAACATGTCGGTGGTGATGAGGGCGCCGGCGGGGATGGCTTCGCGTGCCACCTTGCCGTTGAGCTGGGACGGGTCAGTGACCCCGTTGGCCGGTCGGGCCTCAGGGGCGACCTGCTTGGTGGCGATGAGCCCCTGGGCCACGGCCGAGGCGCCCGCGGTCCCAGCCGCCACCGGGCCCTGGGCCACGTAGGCCTGCACCTTGGGAACGGTCGGCGCCGGCGTCGATCCTCGGCTCCCGACGTAGACCGCCCCGGCCCCTCCCGCCACGATCAGGGTCAGGCCCGCGAGCAATGCCGCCCGGGTCCTACTCGTCATGTGAGATCGCACTGCGCTCCACCTCGGTCCGGCAACGCCGTGTCCACGTCGTTGACTCGTCAACAGAGATGTCGGCACCTGGGCAACCCGAGTTGAGCGACATCGGGACGCACCTCAGACCGGCACGGGCTCGGTGGGAGGCGCCGGGGCCCGCGTTGGGCGGGCCGCCGGCGCCTCAACCACCCCTCCGCTCCGGGCGGGCGGGGGCCCGGAGCAGGCCTACGTGATCTCGTCTGGCTCCTGCTCGCGGCCTCGCAAAGGCGGATGACCGGCCCAAAGGACCAAGAGCCCACCGAGCGCGAGCGCCAATCCACCGGCTACCTGCCACCACCGCACGCTCAATCCGGTGCGGGCCAATGCTTCCGGTCTCGTCGCGACAGGCGCGCTATCGGTCAACTGGGGCCCGGACAGCAAGACGGTTGCGATCGAGGTCGGGGTCGGGGTCGTGGTGGAGGTGGAGGTCGTGGTGGAGGTGGAGGTCGTGGTGGAGGTGAAGGTGACGCCTGCCGCCACGATGCTGGTCGTCGTTGATTGGGTGGTGGTCGTTGACAGTAAAGGCGTCGTGATCGCCGGGAGCACAGTTGTGGTGCTGACCGGGAGGGACGTGGTTGTGCTCGTCGCCACGGACGTGGTGGTTGTGGCCGGTAGCACCGTCGTGGGGCTGTCAGGGAAGGTCGTTGTCGTGCCCACCGGCACTGTGGTCGTCGTGCTCAGCAGCACCGTCGTTGTCGTGCTCGGCAAGACCGTGATCGTGGTGCTGACCGGCAGCGACGTCGTGGTGCTGACCGGCAGCGACGTCGTGGTGCTGACCGGCAGCGACGTCGTGGTGCTGACCGGCAGCGACGTCGTGGTGCTGACCGGCAGCGACGTCGTGGTGCTGACCGGCAGCGACGTCGTGGTCGTCGCCGGCACCGTCGTCGTGGTCGCCGGCACCGTCGTCGTGGTGGTAGCCGGCACGGTGGTGGTCGTGCTCGTGGGGGCTGTCGTGGGCGCAGACGATGTCGTCGTCACGATCGGGGCACAGGCCGGTGCAGTCACCGTGTTGGAGTCCAGCGTGGTGCTCCCGTTGCGGGCCAGCAGCCGCCCCTGCACCGCCGCGTTCGTGTTCGCCGTGATGGAGGTCAGGGCCAGGATGGTCCCGACGAACGTCGAGCCCACGCCGAGGGTCGCCGAGCTCCCCACCTGCCAGAACACGTTGCAGGCCTGGGCGCCGTTGATGAGCGCGACATGGCTGTTGGGCGCGGTGATGAGCGTCGACCCGGCCTGGAAGATGAACACGGCGCTGGGGTCGCCCTGGGCGTCGAGGGTCAGTGTTCCCGTGATGGCGAACGACGTGGGCGACTTGTAGACGCCGGACATCCGCGTCGTCGAGCCGAGGTCTGTCGGGCCGGTGAACGAGGTGTTCGGAGCTCGGCCGGCGGCATCGTTGTAGGCGATCGTCAGGTCGGACTGAGCGCCGCACGCCACGGCGTCGTTGGCGTGGACGGCCCCGTTGACGACTCCGCCAGGCGGGAAACCCGTGACCGCCGGGGTCGGGCACGTCCCCAGGTCCCCGTCGATCACGGTCGCGCCGGTGTTGGTCACTCCGGCCCCGGCAAGCACGGCGAAGCTGCCAGCCCTCCCGAGGCCAACCGGTGCCTCAGCGGCCCCGCCGATACTCGCGGCCCCGAGCCCCGCGAGCGCCAGGACCACCGCGACCCGGAGTGCTCGGCTCCGGCGCACTGGTCGAAGGGCTCGGTTCGGGACCTCCCGCCACGCGGTCATCGAGAGCCACCGGATGATGACCCGAGCCGGTCGTAGCCGCCCATATGAGACCCCTCTGTTGGTTCACCAACAGGCCGACGTTCGCGCCACCGGGGTCCAGGGGGGCGCATGCACCGCGACCACCACGATCAGAACGGTGCGCCTCGCCATGAGGCCTCCTCACCCTACACCGCCCGGTCCCGCCGCCGGTACTCGACCTTGATGCTGGTCAGCGGACGAGAAGGGTGGTGTAGATCGTGACGGGGATCGAGTCCTCGGGGTTCGGCACCAGGTTGACCGTGGCCCCGCCGGTCACCTTGAGCGACGTGCTCACGAACTGGGCGCTCAGGTCGATCGGCAACGAGCCGCCACCCGCGAGGTTGAAGGCGTCGGCATTGGGCAGGAAGAACACCCCGGTGAGCCTGGTCGACGCCCCGCCGGCCATGCTGTTGGTGTTGCCCCCGGCCTCCATCCAGAGCCCGAGATCCTCGAACGGGTTGGAGTTGGCCAGCTCAGCGGCACTGGGCAGCCGGCCCGTGATCTCATTGGGTGCCGACAGGTCCACTGTCGACCCGCTGGAGATGCTGATCGTGCCGTTGTAGGTGCTGCAGCCCGAGGTGCAGGGGAACACCCCGTCCGAGGTGGGCACCTTGTCGTACCCGCTGGCGATGAACATGGTGGTCTGGCACAGGCGCACGGTGGCGCCCGAGGCCACCTTGACCGAACCCGTGCCGACGACGAGCCGGTTGCTGTGGCCGGCGCCGGTGCGTCCGGCGCAGTCCGAGGCTCCGCCGGCGTCGACGATGAAGCTGCTGGTGGAGCCGGAGAGGTCGAGGCCGACCTTGCTGCCGGTGCCCTTCCCGCCGATGTACACCTTGCGGGGATCGGAGATGGTGAAGCTGGCGTTCACCGCCAGTTGGCCGGTGACCACGATGTAGGCGTTGTTGGCCGTGAGGGTGAGGTCCGACGTCACGTTGACGTCGCAGTTGAACCAGATGTTCTGGGCCGACGTTCGGCCCGGTACCAGGAAGAACGCCGAGAGCGTGGCGCAGTCGGTGCTCTGGAGCACCAGCCAGGTGACCCCGTTCCCCGTGCAGGCGTTGAGCAGGATGACCGTGCAGCCCGGCGGCTTCCCGCTGTTGCCGGTGAGCACGCTCTTGGCGTCCGCGTCGAGCGCGGCGATGTTGGCCCGGTACCGGAGGTCGGTGTACTTCCGCCCGGTGCGGGGCGACCCGACGGCCTGGGTGTCACCGTAGGTCGACGGGTAGGCGGTGGAGACGATGTTCGTCGGCTTGTTGAAGTTCACCGCGTAGATGCCGACCCGCGAGGGACGGGTGCCCGTCCCGGTCCGGCACCCCGACGTCGTCGAGTTGGCGCTGCACGCCAGCACCGACGGGCCGCTGGAGGTGGCCTGGGCGTTGAGGATGGGCGAGGGGCAGGTCCCACTGTCGCCGGCGCTGTCGATCTGGATGGTCCCCGGGTAGGCGTTGTAGGGCTGGGCGACGACCCGGGTCGTGGCCCCGCCGGTCTGGAGCACGTTGCAGGCGTGCATCTCGAGCAGCTGGAGGGCGGCGACGAAGTCGAGCGTCTCGGTGGCGTTGAGCCGGCCCACCGAGCGGATGGTGACCAGGTTGGAGGTCGAGCCGGCGGCCTTCCCGAACGTGGTGCCCTGACGCTCGGTGATGATCACCGAGAGGTTGTCGCAGGAGCCCATCTGGGTGGCGCCCGTGTCCCCCATGGTCGCGTCGCTGGGGAACCGCGAGTCGGGGAGCACGTACCCGGCCTGGATCTCGATGGTGAACCGGCCCGACAGGGCGGTGGCCTGCAGCTTGGCCCAGGTCGCCGGGTTGTTGGGCCCGCAGGCCACGGCATCGGGCGCCGACGCCACTGCCGTGCAGGGCGTCGAGCCGTAGGTGGTGGGGGGTGTGGCCACGTTCGACCAGGTCTCGGTGCCGGCGTCGAAGGCGCTGAACGCCTTCCCGTTGGCGAGGAGGAAGTCCCGGGCCTTGCAAACGCCCGACCAGGGCCCGAACGCCAGGCGGCCGACGCCGGCCCGGGCGGCCACGTCGGCGGTGCCCTTGTCGATGCGCCGGTCGACCCGGAGCTGGCCGAGGTCGACGACCAGCCCGGCGGTGATCAACGCGGCCAGCACGAGGAGCGCAGTGATGAGCAGCGCCGAACCTTGCTGGCCTCGCGCCGTACGGGATCTCATCCGGTATCCCTCTCGAAGCGGGCGACGAGACGCCCGGTGAGCACGATGTCACGCTTGGAGAAGAAGAACTCCAAGGAGACCGACTTGGTCACGGAGACCTTCACCAGGTGCACGGTGGGCTCGTTCGACGCCCCTGTCGGGTCGCTAAGGTTGCAATCCGTCGCCCCGGTGGGGAGCACCCACTTCACGCACACGTCGCCCGCCACGATGGCGCCGTTCGACGCGTCGACGACCCGGGTCTTGACCGCGGTCTCCCACGTGCTCACCGCGCTGCCCCCGGTGCCCATGGGCAGGCTGGCGCCGTACCGGGCACCCTCCCGGGCGGCCTCGACGATCGAGATCTTCTTCGAATAGGCCAGGCCCCCGGTGAAGAGCCCGAGCACCAGTGACATCAGCAGGGGCAGGACCAGGAAGAACTCGAAGATGACGGCACCCGCCTCGGACCGCGCCGGGCCCCGGCGCCGGCGGCGAGGCGCGATCGGGGGCATCTTGGTGCCATCGACCACAAACAGCGGCTACTTGAACACCGCCGGTGCCCTTGGCCCGCCGGTACGCCGGCCGGGTGGGCGACTGTGGAGCGGAGGCCCCGACCGTCAGGCCTGCTTGGCCTGGCCCTTCCGGGCGCCGTAGCGGCGCTCGAAGCGCTCCACCCGGCCACCGGTGTCGACCAGCTTCTGCTTCCCGGTGAAGAAGGGATGGCACTCGTTGCAGAGCTCGACCCGCAGCTCGGGCTTGACCGACCGCGTCGTGAACGTGTTGCCGCACGAGCAGCGCACGCTGGCGGCCACGTAGTCGGGATGAGTTGCAGTCTTCATCTGGATCTCCTCGTCAGGCCTGTCAGGTTACCGTGTCCGAGCCCCCTACCGGCCCGTCCACCCGACGATCGACAGGGAGTGCTTCACGGTGGGACCGCCACCGTTGTACGATACGGCGGCTCAGCGCGGGATCCGTTCAGGGGAGGCGTGGCGTCCCCTCTTGACGTAGGCTCGCGGACAACAACAGCGAGGCGGGTCACAACCTTGGGCGCTGACATGCGATCGACACGAGAGGGCGGTATGAGATCATTCCGCAAGTCACTTCCGGCGTTCGCCGGCTTGCTCTTCACTGGCGCACTGGTGGTGGGGGTCACCCCGGCCTTTGCCGCTGCCCCCTACCCCGACGGTGGGCAGGCCACGGCCCTGGTGAGCGGAGCTCCCCTCGTGCAGGCCACGTGCACCACCACACCGGTGTCGTCCTCGGGCGTGTCCACGCTCGGCACGGTGACGGTGACCGGGCCGGCGGGCGCGCAATGCGCCAGCTCCGCATCGGCCGCGAACGGTGAGTACGCCATCACGGGTGCCACGGCGCCGGCGCCGACGGGCCTGCGCTTCTCGGCCCAGTGCATCAACATCAACGGCGCCACCAACGGCCTGGTCGACGTGCCCGCCGGCACCACCGTGTCCGGCCTCGGCGTGGTCAGCTCCGTGACGACGGTGAGCACCAACGTCACCGTCACCTACCCCGGCGGCACGACGGCGGTCCTGAACTCGGTCAGCACCACGGCCACGTCGGTCACCCGCATCGCCATCCAGGTCACCGGCGGGGCCGCCTCGGGCACCGTCGTCGGGCGGGCCGTCTGCGGCTCGCCGGCGCCCTACCCCCTGGCCGTGAGCGCTCCCGGCGCATCCGCTGATGTCGCCCTCACCGCGGTCTCGGCCGACAGTGGGTCCTCGAGCAGCCGGATGCTGTTCGTGGGTGGCGCCATCGCCCTCCTGATCGTGGCCCAGGTGGCCGTCGGCCGCAGCATGTGGCGCCGCCGGCAGGACCCCGCCGGCAGCTAGCCGTACCGCTGGACTTCTCCTCGAACCGGCCCGGGCCCCGTCATGGGGCTCGGGCCGCTTCGCGTCCGCCCATCCGGCGGGGAACGGGGGCCGACGATGCCCCGTAGGGCCACGGGCCCGACCATGGCGGCCCGTAGGGCCCTCCTCGTGGCCCTCCCCGTCGTGCTGGGCGCGGCCGCCCTCCTGCGGGCCGGTGACGGGCCGTCGGCCCGCCCGGCCCGGATCGAGGCCGCCGGGGCCGAGCGGCCGACGGCGGCCGACGGCGCCGCCCCGCCCACCACCGCACCCGGCCCGGCCCTCGCCGGGCCCGAGGTGGGCCAACCGACGGTCCCCACCGCCGGCGGCGGGGAGCCGGCGGCCTCGACGGTCGCCCCGGCGCCCGCCGCTTCCTCGCCGCCCGTGTCGGCCGCGCCGCCGATGTCGACCGCGCCAGCCCCGCGGCCGGCGCTGGTCGCCGCCCCGACGAGCACCTCCCCTCCGTCGAACCGGCCACCGGAGACCACCAGCACCCCTCCGACGGCCCCCACAAACACGTCGACCACGTCGACCACGACAACCACGACGGCGCCACCCCCGCCCGCCGCCGGCGTGGCCCGGTCGCCTTCGACGGAGGCCGACGTCGTGCCCCTGACCAACAGGGACCGGGCCGCCGAGGGGTTGGGCCCCCTGGCTCGGAACGGCTGCCTCGATGCGGTGGCCGCCGGCTACGCCGAGCAGATGGCCCGGTCCGGCGTCCTGGACCACAACCCGGGCGCCGGCCCTGCCGTCAGCGGGTGCCGGCCCAACGCCACCTGGGGCGACAATGTGGGGACGTCGAAGCCGTGCGACACCGCCCTCGTCGAGGAGAAGTGGATGGCGTCACCCACCCACCGCCGGAACATCCTGACCGGGGCGTTCCAGGTCATCGGCGTCGGCGCCTGGACGGACCAGGCCGGGAGCTGCTGGATCCAAGTCCTCTTCAGCACCTGACAGGCACTCGCCGATGGCGGCGAAGGCGTCGTCGATCTCCGTGCCCCTGACGTCGGCGTACCCACCGGGTGCGTCCCAGACCGTCTCGTCGAACCAGGCGCGCGCCGCGGCGACGAAGTCGGGGTCGTCGACCACGATGCCGGCCCGCAACCGGGGGTGGCCCCGCCGGTCGGGGAGGGCCAGGAGCACCTCGTTGTCACCGACGAGGACGTCGAGCACGAGGGGGTTGGCGAACGCCACCCGGGTGCGGACGTTGCCGGCCTGCGCCGGCGCCCGGCCGCCGGCGACGCGGTCGACGGTGGACCGGACCACCTCCAGCGACTGCCGGTCGGCGACGCAGACCCGGTACAAGATGGCGTCGGGGCTGGCCGCCATGGTCGCGCCGAGCGCGTCGAGGTACGACGCCTCTGGCGCCGGACCGTCCCCGGCCCCCACCACCACCTGGGCCGACCGGACGGTGCCGTGGCCCGGGTTGCGCTCGACCAGGTCGCGTGCCGCGGCATCGACCTCCTCGGGCCCGATGCTCACCGCGTAGGGCGGCCGGCGGTTGGCCCGCCCCAGCGGGGTGGCGACGGCCGGGCCGCCCCGGGCCTCCCGGCGCAGGGCCACCAGTCGGGTCGAGCTGACCCCGAGCGCCCGGGCCAGCGCCCGCAGCACCCCGTCGGCCGGTAACGGCCCGCCGCGCTGCCACGCCCCGCTCTCGATCCGGGACAGATAACTGGGTGAGATGCCCGCCCGGCGGGCCAGGGCCGCCTGGCTCAGGCCGGCCGCCCGCCGTGCCTCCACGATCACCCCCGCCAGGTCCGCGCTCACAGGCCGATCGTCGTCGCCCGTGACCGCGCAGTTCAACCCAGGCGATCCGCGCGGTTGCTAGAAAGTCGGGTATGGCGAGGGGCGGCGGGCGGGTCGAGAGCTTCTACGCGCGCGGCATGCTCGAGATCCGCAGCACTCTGCACCTGGCCCTCCGCTTGACGGTCCGCACCAACCAGATCGTCGAGCACACGGGCGCGGCCGTGCCGGGTGCCGGCCTTTGGCGGGCCGTGCTGCCGCTGTTCATGGTCCTCGACGTGGCGCTCTGGGCGGTGCTGCGCGGCAACGACCGCTTCGGCCTGGCCCGGCGGCTGCCGCTCGACGCCCTCGACGCCGCGTTCTGGACCATGTCGCCGAGGCCCACGAGCGGCCATGCCGAGCTGGCCCTCCTCATCGTCATCCCCCTGGCGGTGGAGGCCGGCGTCCGCATGGGCTGGCGGTCACTCGTCGTCCCCGCGGTGGTCCTGGTCGCGACGACGGCCGGGGCCGCCCTGGTCGGCAAGCCGGTGCAGCTCCTGGGGGTGGCATGGATCGTGCTGGCCGCCGCCGTCGGCATGGCCTTCTACCGGTACTGCGCCCACCTGGTCGGGCGCGCCGAGGTCGAGCGCCAGCGGTTCCTGGCCGCGGCCCGGTGGCGGGCCTACCTGGCCGGCCAGAACCGGGTGGCCATGGGCGCCAGCTCGGCGGTCGACGTCATCGAAGGCCTGGTGCCCGTGCTGGGCCGGCCCCCGGCGGGCTCGGCCCTCTGGGTGCTCGCCGACGGGTGGAAGAGCCAGCTCAGCGCCTCGACGGCCGGGGAGGTGAAGTACCTGCAGGTCGCCCTGCGGGAGTGGGAGCGGCTGCACAACGCCCATCCCGACCTCTCCGGCCTGGTCGAGCTCCGGGTCGGCGAGGGCCAGGGCACCACCCTGCTGAGCGCCCCACAGGTGCGTCAGCTCCGCCAGCTCCTCGACCGGCTCCCGTTGCGCGGCGCCGTCCCCGTCGAGCTCCTCGACGCCGGCGCCACCCACCTGCCCGGCCAGGAGCTGCGCATGAAAGTGGGTGGACGAGCGGTTGTGGTGGCCGCCGACCGGCGGGCATCACCCGCCCCCCTCGACCCGGCGGCGGTGGCATACCTCTACGTCGCCGCCCTGACCGCGTCGCTCCTGCTGCCCGTCGGGGGGAGCCTGCCGCCCGGCCCGGTGGTGCTCGGCGTCTCGCTCTGCGTCGGCGCCGGCCTCCTCTCGCACCGCCGCACCGTCGGCCAGGGCGCCCGGGCCCGCCTAGGTGTCTTCGTGGGCGCCATCGCGGTCGCCAGCATCCTGGCGTCGCTGGGCGCCTTCGCCCGCCAGCCCGTCAACGCCGACGGCGTCGCCGTCGTGAGCATCGGGCCCGGCATGGTGCTCCTCTCCTTCCTCGGCGGGTTCTACTGGAGGTCCCTGGGGCGCTGGCGGTGGCTGGTACCGGCGGCGGCGGCCGGGAACGTGGTCCTTGGGCTGCTGGTCTGCCAGGCACCCACCGGCCTCACCCTGCGGACCGTTCTCGGCACCGTGCTGTACAACCTGTTCCCGTTCTTCCCGTGCCTGCACCTGGCCCGCGCCCTCGAAAGGGCGGCTGCCACCCACGCGGCGGCGGTGCACGCCGTCGACAAAGAAGCCGAGCGGGCCGCCTACCTGGAGGGGACCGAGTCGGTCATCGGCCTGGTGCGCCGGGCCGGCCAGGACGCCCGGGCCCAGCTCGTCGCGCTCGATGGTCGGCTCGACGTCCCCCTGGCCCGCTTGGCGACGGACCGCCTGGAGGAGGTGGAACGACGCCTACGAGCGATCGAGACCTGACCCGCGTCGTTATCGTCGACGACAACGAGCTGACCCTTCCCGGGTTCGTGCAGGCGCTGGCCGGAAGCCCGGCCGTGGAGGTCGTGGCCGCCTTCGGCCACGACGACGCCCTGGCGTGGGGCGGGTGGGTGGGCGTCGACGTCGTCATCGTCGACGCGGCCGACGAGGCGCGTGCCGGCGACCAGTTCCCGGGCGTGGCCGTGGTCCGCCGGATCCGTCACGCCCACCCCGGGCCGCGCCCGCTCGTCGTCGTGGTCACCGGCCACTACCTCCACGACGGGCTGCGCCACCGGATGGCCGCCGCCGGCGCCGATTTCTACTTCCTCCGGTCCGACCTGCGGGCCAGCGAAGTCCTCATCGACGTGGTTCTCCACCCGGAGCGGCACCGCCGTGGCGTCCCGGAGGTCGCCGGTGCAGACGCCCGGAGGGCGCTCGGCGTGGGCACCCGGTCCGACGTCGAGGCCTTCGTCGGATGGGTCGACGGGCACTCGCTCGGACCGGTCCTGGCCGGAGGCGCCGGCGCTCGCCACGACCCCCGCTCCCGCCGGTGGGCGCGGCTCCGCCGCGACGCCGCCGGCGCCGGCGGGATCGATGCCCGGAACGCAACGACCGGTGAGGCGCCGCTCGGGCAGTCCTCACCGTCGATCCGCCAGCTGGCCCGGCTCTGGGAGTGGGCCGCCCGTATCCGGCCCCACGACTGATGCTTGCGCGAGCCATGCCTAGAGGCACGGGCCGCGGACCGGCTGTGATGGCGCTCCAGGCTTGGCGGGCGCATCAGGAGGGGGCGTTCGTGGCGGCAACGACGGGGATCGGGGGCCAGGTGCTGGGCCCCGATGGTCGCCCACGCAGCAGTCGCCTGGGCTCCGCCCCGGACGGAACAAGGGCCCGGCACCTCGACGATGCCGGGCCCTTGTTCCGTCCGGCCCGGCACGTTCGGGGACCCAGAGCTAGGGGGCCTTGGCGATCTCCGACAGGAACTCGTCGTTGCTCGTGGTGTGCTTGATCTTGTCCATCAGCAGCTCCAGGCCGGCGCCGGGCTCCAGGGCGTTCAGCACCCGCCGCAGCTTCCACACCTGGTGGAGCTGGTCGGGCGCAAAAAGCAGCTCCTCGTGCCGGGTCGAGCTGGCGTTGACGTCGAGCGCCGGGTAGATCCGCCGTTCCGCCAACCGGCGGTCGAGGCGGAGCTCCATGTTGCCGGTGCCCTTGAACTCCTCGAAGATGACCTCGTCCATCTTCGAGCCGGTCTCGATGAGCGCGGTCGCGAGGATCGTGAGCGACCCGCCTTCCTCGAGGTTCCGGGCCGAGCCGAAGAACTTCTTGGGCGGGTAGAGGGCGTCCGTGGCCAGGCCGCCGGACATGATCCGGCCCGTCGTCGGCGCGGCCAGGTTGTAGGCCCGGGCCAGGCGGGTGATGCCGTCGAGCACGATCACCACGTCCTGGCCCATCTCGACCAGGCGTTTGGCCCGCTCGCTGGCCAGCTCGGCCACCTGGGTGTGCTCCTCGGACGGACGGTCGAAGGTGGAGGCGATGACCTCGCCCTTCACCGACCGGCGCATGTCGGTGACCTCCTCGGGCCGCTCGTCCACGAGGAGCACCATGAGGTGCACCTCGGGGTTGTTGGCCTCGATGGAGTGGGCGATCTGCTTCAGCACCGTGGTCTTGCCCGCCTTGGGGGGCGAGACGATCAGGCCGCGCTGGCCCTTGCCGATCGGCGAGACCAGGTCGACGATGCGGGCCACCATGTTGGAGGGCTCGCCCGGCACCTCCAGGCGCAGCTTCTCGTCCGGGAACAGCGGCGTGAGATCCTCGAAACGGGGCCGCTGGCGGGCCTCGTCGGCGGTCATCCCGCTCACGGTGTCGATCCGGAGCAGCGCCGGGTACTTCTCGCTGCTACCCGCCGGCCGGCTGGCCCCCTTCAGCATGTCGCCCTTGCGCAGGCCGAACCGGCGGACCTGGCTCACCGACACGTACACGTCGTGCTGGCTGGCCAGGTACCCGTTGGTGCGCAGGAAGCCGAAGCCCTCTTCCCGGAGGTCGAGCAGCCCCTCGACCGGGATGGGCTCGCCCTGGTACTGCGGGTCGGGCTGCGCACCGCGCTCAGGTGCCATGTCGCGCTCCCCCCGCTCCCGGCCCCGCCGGCGCCGGCCCCGGCGGTTGGCCGGGTCGTTGGCGTCGAAGGGCTGCTGGCCGCCGGCCTGGCGGTGCTCGGGCCTTGGCCCACCGTCCCGGGACTGGTCGTCGGTCCGCGTCCCGGGCTCCGCCGGGTGGGAGTCGTGGGCGTTGCCGGCATTGTCGTCGGCCGCCGGCGCGGCCCCACCTTCGTCGCGGTCGGGCCGGCTCCCGTTCGTGGCCGCCGGGCGGGTGAGGGCCGCGGCCACCTCGGCCGCCGGTTCGGGCGGGCTCCCCGGGGCCGACGCCTCCGCGACGGCGCCCTCGCCCGTGCCCACCGAGCCGATCACGTCGGTGGCGTCGAGGCCCAGCGCCGGCTGCTCGGCGCCGTTGGCCGCCCGGGCGGCCGCGGCCTTGGTGGCACGGGGCGAGCGGCGAGGCTTCTCCTCGGGCGTGGTTTCGATCCCGGCCTCACGGAGGATGTGGTCGATCAGGGTCGACTTCGACGCACGCGCCGAGGGCTTGACGCCCATGGCCTCGGCGATGGTGGCCAGCTCGTCCCGCTCCTTGCGCTCGAGCACGGAACGTTCGAGGGGGGGCTGGGGCAGGATCGTCACCGGGCGTCCCCTGCGGTCCGGCCGTGCGGCTCGACATTGCTCACTCGTCGCTCACCTTGCGGCTCGCTCATGCTTCGCCTCCAAGGGCTGGGAAGTGGTGCGCTCGGGCCCGGGTACAGGCGGGGGCCGGCAGATCGAATGGAAGGGGCGCCGTCACCCGGTGGGCCAGGCCAGCGTCCGACCACGCGACAACCGCCGGAAGCGTCGTTCCTGAGCCTGCTGAGCCTGGGAGCGCCGGGGATTCAGCACCTTCAGCATACCGCCAAAACTCAGCGGTCGCCGTCGGCCCCCGCCAGGAGGTCGTCGCCGGCCGGTTCCTCGGGAACGGCCTCGATGGCCTGGCCCACGACCAGGTCGATGATCTGGGAAAGCGTGGCGTCCAGGTTGTAGGACGGCACGATGGGTACACCGTGCTGCAGGGCCAGCGACTTCACGTACCGCTGCATCTTGCGGATGTTGTCGAACAGCTCGAGATAGCGCTCGGACGGCCGGTTACGGGCCTCGCGAGCCCGCTTGAGGAAGTGGCTGCGGTGGACGTCGCTCTCGTCGACGGTGACCACCAGGGGGACGACCACGGCCTTGCCCTTGAAGCGGTCGTAGTCGAGGAACCCGGGCACCAGGTGGGCGCCTTCGAGGATGAGGTCGGTGCCCTCGTCGATGGCCCGCTGGATCAGGGCGTTGATGCCAACGCTGACCGCCGAAGTCTGGTCACGGAAGCCGATGACCACCGGGTCGGCGCTGCGGGGCAGGGGGTTGCGCACCAGCCGGGCGGCGTCGAACGACGACGTGTGCAGGGTCGGGAACAGCTCGGCGGTGAACATGGACCGCATGACCTCGCGGACCGCGTCGGTGGGGATGACCCGGGTGATGCCCAGCCGGCTGGCCAGCATGGTGGCGATGGTGGACTTGCCGACGCCGGTGGCCCCGCCCAGGAGGATCACCAGGGGTATGTCGAGGCGCTGCACCATCTGCCACTTGGCGAAGGACTCGGCGTAGCGGTCGCCCACCTCGGCGCGCAGCACGTCGAGGGCCAGGGCGTTCAGCTTGTCGCGGGAGATCGACGGCGTGCCCGACTCGTCGAGGCGCTCCTCGATCACCTCGGCCACGCTGAAGGCACGGGCTGGCGCCAGCCCGGTAGCCATGATGGCGGAGGCCATGAGCCCCTTCGAGTAGGGCAGCTCGTACTCGTTGTCGGTGACGACGACGTGGCGATTGGTCAGTGATCTCATTCCCGCACCTTCGGTGCCCGTGCGAAGCGTTCCTCGGCGAGGGTGGCCGTCTGGAGGACCAGATCCTCGAAGGTGCCGTCACCGCCCATGGTCACGACCCTGTTGTCACAGAAAACCACATCCATGCCCCGTTGGAGAGCAAACCTGGCCGCCATGTCGACGCCCGCCGCCTTCAGCTCGACGAGCAGGACGTCTGCTTGGTCCATGCGCGCCAGATCGTCCGCCAACTGGGGACGCCGGGCCAGGTTATGCGACGTTCCCACCACGGTCGCGCCATGCGCCGCCTCCAGGTGGGCCGCCAGCACGCCGCTGGCCGCCGGCGGGGCGGTCGTGACGTAGACGATGCGCCGGCCGGCGATGGGTTCGAGGGGCCACGGCCGCAGCACCGTCCGCACCATGGCCACGCCAGGGACGGCGCGGCGGACGGCCTCGGCGGCCGGGGCGAGCCCGGCCTCGTCCATGGTGACCACGACGAGATCGGCGAGCAGGAGCCGGTAGGTGCCGAGGTAGCCGCTGACCAGCTCCGGGTCGGCGGTGGCGGGCACGACGCAGACGGTCGAGTCGGCATGGACGGGAGGAACTGCCGACCCGCTGCCCTCCAGCACCAGCAGGTGCTCCGGCCGCTGGTTGGCCAGCACGACGCCGGCGGCGAAGGTGCTGTCGACCGGGGCACCGGCCAGGCCGCCCCCGCACCGCCGGGTGCCGATCGTGACCACGCCGGCGGTCAGCGCGTCCTCGAGGTGGTCGCTGGCGGCGTGGCGGCCCGAGGCGGCGAGGGCGACGAGGCCGGCCGGCGACAGGTCGAAGCGGTCCGGGTCGATGAGCTCCGGCTCGGGCGGGCCACCCCGGCCCATGGCGACGACCACGGGGGGGCGGCCGGCGCCGGCGAGGACGCGGGCCAGGTGGGCCGACACCGCGGTCTTGCCGGTGCGCTTACCGGTGCCGATGACCGCCACCGTCGGTTTGGTGGCGACCCGGGGCCGGGGCGGCGGGTCGAACCGGAAGTCGGCCCCCTGGTAGGGCACGCCGGCGTGCAGCGCCCGTGCGGCCAGGCGCAACCGGGTTCGGGCGTCGACCACCGGCTCGTCGGAGAGGTCGAAAACCAGGTCGGGAGCAAACTGGGCCAGGCCGACGGCCAGGGCGTCGTCGACGGTCGCCGCGGTGACGACCGGGACGCCCACCTCCAGGGGGCCAGCGAGCTTCTCCCCCCCGCCCAGCAGGGCGGCGCCGACCACGACCCCGCCCGGCAGTAGGCTCGGTATGCGCTCGATGGCCGCCCGGACGACCGGGGGGTAGTGCTCGCCGTCGACCAGGGCCAGGATGCGGATCGTCTAGGGCCCCTGCGTGATGAGGTGGTGCATGAGCGTGTGGCCGGGTACCGGGGCACACGCCGCCGTGGCCGCCTCGGTGTACACGCCGCCGGCACCGTCGACCTCGGAGTCGACGAGCATGTAGGGCACCGAGTCGGACGTGTGGGTGCGCAGGGCCAGCGGGGTGGCGTGGTCAGGCAGCAGCAGGAGGCGCCAGGGCCGGAAGTCGTCCATGTCCAGGGCGTCGACCAAGGGCCGGAGGATGCGCCGGTCCCAGTTCTCCAGGGCCTTGACCTTCTCCTCCACGTTGCCGGCGTGGCCGGCCTCGTCACTGGCCTCGACGTGGACCAGGAAGAGGTCGTCGCCGGCGGCCAGGCTCTGGAGGCATGCGTCGCGCTTGGCCTCGTAGTCGGTGTCGTACCAGCCGGTGATCCCGGGGACCTGGGCGACGCGGATGCCGGTGAGGGCGCCCAGGCCGCGCACCAGGTCGACGGCGCTGACCATGCCCGCCTGCAACCCATAGGTGTCGGCGAAGGCCGGCAGGCGGGGCTGGCGGCCCTGGCCCCAGAGCCAGATCTGGTTGGCATCGACCCGGTCGCCGAACCGGGACACGACCTCCCGGGAGGCCTCCATCAGCTCCCGCAGCCGCGCCGCCGCGGTGCCGGTCGGCCAGACGGCCGGCTTCCCGGTGAGATCGTGGGGCGGCGTGCACTCGGCGTCGGCCCAGTCGGCCGGCGTGACCAGGATGTGGCGGTACTGCACGCCGGCGTGGAACTCGACGCCGGCGCCCCCCAGCTCCTCGTCGAGAGCGGCGATCACGGCGGCGGCAGCGTCGGTCGTGGGGTGGCCGCCGGCGAAGTCCACCATCGTCCCGTCGCCGCCGACGGTGACCAGGTTGCAGCGGTAGGCGACCTGGTCGTCGTGGAGCTGGATACCCATGGCCGCGGCCTCGATCGGCGCCCGGCCGGTGTGGTAGCGAGCCGGGTCGTAGCCGAGGATCGACATGTTGCCGACGTCGCTCCCGGGCGGGAACCCCTCGGGGATGGTGGCCGCCCGGCCCACCTCGGCCCGCCGGGCCAGGGCGGCGAAGGTGGGCAGGTGGGCCGCCGCCAACGGCGTCCGCCCACCCAGGACGGCCAGGGGCTCGTCGGCCGCGCCGTCGGGCACGCACACGATGTACTTCACCGCCGGGATGCTAGGTGAAGCGTACGAGGGCGAACGCCAGGGCGGCCATGGTGAGCACCACGCTGACCATCCCGAACACCATGGTCATGGTCTGGCCCCGCAGCTCGTGCTCGAAGGTGGCCCGGAGGTCGGCCAGGCCGCCCTTCAGCCGGTCGTCGAAGGCGTCGAAGCGCCAGTCGAGGGCCTTGAACCGTTCGTCGATCCCCTTGAAGCGCTCGTCCAGGCCTTTGAAGCGCTCTTCCATGGCATCGAAACGCAGATCGACTGCGTCGAAACGGAGGTCGATCGCCCCGAAACGGTCGTCGACCCGGGCGAAACGCAACTCGAGCCGGTCCTCGAGGGCGGCCAGGTCGTGCCTGGTGGCCACGTCGGCCCACCCCACCCGCGGGAGGTGCTCGATCAACGTGGTGGCCGCATCGGGGCCGAGGACTTCCTCCAGCCGTCGGTAGAGCTCGTGACGGGACCGTTCATCGACGACCATGATCGCCTCCTCCAACTGCGGACCGCAACAGATGGAGAGCGTTCGTCGCCCGCTCCCGAGGGCGTCGGCGGTACCGTACTCGAACACACGTTCGAGTACAAGACGCTGCTTACAAGCCGAGCTCGGCCCGCACCGAGGCGATGTCAGCGTCGACCGGCGAGGGGACGGCAATCTCGGCGATGGCCCGGTCGGGGTCCTTGAGGCCGTGGCCGGTAAGGGTGCAGACCACGGTGCGCGTGCCCTCGGGCACACCCACCTTGAGCAGCCCGGCCACCGACGCGGCCGACGCCGGCTCGCAGAACACGGCTTCCGTGCCGGCCAGGAGCCGGTAGGCCTCGAGGATCTCGGCGTCGGACACGGCGTAGATGCCGCCCCCCGACTCGGTGGCCGCGGCCACCGCCGGCCGCCACGAGGCGGGGTTGCCGATGCGGATGGCGGTGGCGATCGTGTCGGGGTCCTCGACCGGGTGGCCGAGCACGATCGGCGCCGCCCCCTCGGCCTGGAACCCCATCATCGCCGGCAGCCGGGTCGACCGGCCGGCGTCCTGGTAGCGCCGGTAGCCCATCCAGTAGGCGGTGATGTTGCCGGCGTTGCCGACGGGGATGCAGTGGACATCGGGCGCCTCGCCCAGCACGTCGACCACCTCGAACGCCGCCGTCTGCTGGCCCTGGATCCGGTAGGGGTTGACCGAGTTGACGATCGTGACCGGCTCCTTCTCCCCCAGCTCGCGCACCAGGTTCAAGGCGTGGTCGAAGTTGCCGCGGATCTGCAGCACCCGGGCGCCGTGGACCAGGGCCTGGGCCAGCTTGCCCAGGGCGATGTAGCCCTCTGGGATCAGCACCACGCAGGTGAGGCCGGCCCGGGTGGCGTAGGCCGCCGCCGACGCCGACGTGTTCCCCGTGGAGGCGCACACGACCGCCTTGGCCCCGTCCTCCACCGCCTTGGAGATCGCGAAGGTCATGCCCCGGTCCTTGAAGGAACCGGTGGGGTTGGCCCCCTCGACCTTGAGCCACACGTCGGCACCCACCCGCTCCGACAGGCGGGGGGCGTGGACCAGCGGCGTGGCCCCTTCCAGCAGGGTGACCACCGGCGAGGCGTCGTCGACGGGCAGGAACTCCCGGTACTCCTCGATGATGCCCCGCCACCCGGGCCGGCTCATTGCTCCCCTCCGATCACCCGGAGGAGCGTGCCCACCCGGTCGACGCTGTCGAGCTCGCGCAGCTCGGCCACCGTGGCCTGCATGTCGCGTTCCAGGGCGGTGTGGGTGACCAGCACCAGCCGGGCCTCGCGGCCCATCCCCGTCTGCAGGACCTGCACGATGGAGACGAGGTGGCGGGCGAAAGCGCCGGCCACCTGTTCCAGCACGCCGGGCCGGTCGGCCACGTCGAGGGAGAGGTAGTACTGCGAGCGCACCTCGTCGATCGGGCGGATCCGGGCCGACGCCAGCCCGGGCACGCCGGCCGAGGTGCCCTGGCGCAGGTTGGCAGCCGCGTCGATCACGTCGCCCAGCACCGCGCTGGCGGTGGGCCGGCCGCCGGCGCCCCGCCCGTAGAACATCAGCTCGCCGGCCGCCGCGCCTTCGACGAACACCGCGTTGAACGCCTCCCGCACCGAGGCCAAGGCGTGGGACACCGGGACCATCGTGGGGTGGACCCGCACGGCCACCTCGCCACCGACGGCATCGATCACGGCCAGGAGCTTGACCACGTACCCGAGCCGGCCGGCCATGCGGATGTCGTCGGCCGTGACCCCGGTGATGCCCTCGCGGTACACGTCGCCGGCAACCACCCGCACGCCGAAGGCCAGGCTGGCGATGATCGACGCCTTGGCCGCGGCGTCATGGCCCTCCACGTCGGCGGTGGGGTCGCGCTCGGCGTACCCGAGGGCCTGGGCCTCGGCCAGAGCATCGGCGAAGGACTGCCCCGACTCGGTCATGCGGGTGAGGATGAAGTTGGTCGTGCCGTTGACGATGCCCAGCACCCGCTCGATGCGGTCGCCGGCCAGCGACTCGCGCAGCGGGCGGATCAGGGGGATGGCGCCGGCCACCGCGGCCTCGAAGAGCAGGTCGACGCCGGCCTTCGCCGCCGCGTCGAACACTTCGGCCCCGAACGCGGCCATCAGCTCCTTGTTGGCGGTGACGACCGGTTTGCCCGACTCCAGGGCGGCCAGCACCAGCGCCTTGGCCGGCTCGAGCCCGCCGATCACTTCGACGATCACGTCGATCTCGGGGTCGACGACCACGGAGGCGGCGTCGTCGGTGAAGGTCGCCAGCCCGGCCCGGGCCTCGGTCAGGTGCTGGACCGCCACCCGGGCCACCTCGAGGCGCAGGCCGGTGCGGGCGGCGATGGTGTCGCCGTTCTCGGCGATGAGGGCCACGAGGGCCGCACCCACGTTGCCGTGCCCCAGCACGCCGACCCGCACGGTCGAGTTCCCGTCCATCCGGCCCACGCTACAGCGGCGAGTGTGGGCGATCCGCGGGCATATGCAGCACCGGATCGTCCACTCTCAGGGCTGGTCGAGGCGCAGCAGGTCGTCGAGGGTCTCCCGGCGGACGACCACCCGGGCCGCGCCGCCGGCCACGAACACCACCGCCGGCCGGGGCACCTTGTTGTAGTTCGATGCCATCGAGTGCCCGTAGGCGCCGGTGACCGGAGTGCAGAGGACGTCGCCCACGGCCAGGTCGGCGGGCACGTGGGCGTCACGGACGACGACATCGCCCGACTCGCAGTGCTTGCCGACGACGGTGACGGCGCGGGGCCGCTCGGCCAGGACTGCGCGGGGCAGGAAGGTCTCGTACCCGCTCCCGTACAGGACGGGCCGGGGGTTGTCGCTCATGCCCCCGTCGACGGAGACGTAGGTCCGCACGCCCGGGATGTCCTTGATCGTGCCCACCGTGTAGAGGGTGAGGCCGGCGGCGGCGGCGATCGCCCGGCCCGGTTCGACGGTGACATGGGCGGTGATGCCGGCGCCGGCGCAGGCGGCATGGAGCACGCCGGCCCACTCGGTGATGGTCGGCGCCTCCTCTCCCTCCACGTACGGCACGCCCAGGCCGCCGCCCAGGCACAGTTCGCCGACGTCGAGGGGAGCGACGAAACCGGCCAGGATCTCGACCGCCTTCTCGAACGACCGCAGCAGGAAGATCTGGCTGCCGATGTGGGCGTGCACACCGACCAGGTCGAAGGCGGCGTGGACCTGGGCCCGTTCGACGGCCCGGGCCGCGTCGCCCGACGCCACCCCGAGGCCGAACTTGGAGTCGGTCTGGCCGGTCATCACGTACTCGTGGGTGTGAGCCTCGACGCCGGGCGTCACCCGGACCATGACCTTGGTGCCCAACCCGTCCTCGTCGTGGAGCGACTCGAGCCGGGCCAGCTCGTCGAAGGAGTCGACGACCACCCGCACGCCGAGCTGGTGGGCCCGGCGCAGCTCCTCCATGGACTTGTTGTTGCCGTGCAGGACGATGCGCTCGGGCGGCACGCCGGCGGCCAGGGTCACGTGCAGCTCGCCGCCGGTGGCCACGTCGACCCGCATCCCCTCCTCGTGGGCCAGGCGGGCCATGGCCAGGCAGAGGAAGGCCTTCGACCCGTAGGCCACCCCGTCGCCGAACGCGGCCACCGCCTCCCGGCAGCGAGCCCGGAGGTGGTCCTCGTCGTAGACGAAGAGGGGCGTGCCGTGCTCGGCGGCCAGGTCGAGCAGGTCGACGCCGCCCACCGCGAGCCGGCCCCGGGTGTCGACCCATGCCGTGTCGGGCAGGAGCGCCCGCGGCAACCCCCGCCTCACATCGAGTCGGGCGCGCTCACCCCGAGCAGCCCGAGGCCCACGGCGAGGCCGATGCGGGTGGCCTCCACCAGCCACAGCCGGGCCTGGGTCTGCTCGTGGGTCACGCCCTCCCCCATCACGTAGCAGTCGTGGTAGAAGCCGTGGAACCGCCCGGCCAGCTCACGCACCCACGTGGCCACCTTGTGGGGGGCGCGGGTGCGGCAGGCGTCGGCCACCACCTCGGGCAGCTCGCCCAGGCTGCGCAGCAGGTCGAGCTCGCGAGGGTGGACCAGCTCGGACAGGTCGACCATCTCCAGCGGGTACCGGGGCACGTTGCGCTCCGCGGCCACCTTGGCGATGGAGGCGATGCGGGCGTGGGCGTACTGGACGTAGAAGACCGGGTTGTCCATGGACTTCGACACCACGGCGTCGAGGTCGAAGGTCTGGCGGGTGTCGATGGACTGGAGCAGGAAGGTGAGCCGGGCCACGTCGGGGCCCACCTCGTCGACCACCTCGGCCAGCTCGACGAACGTGCCGCTGCGCTTGCCCATGCGCACGACCTGGCCGGCCTTCATGATGGTGACGAGCTGGCCAAGCACGATCTCGAGCTCATCGGGGTCGTGGCCCAGCGCGCCGACGCCGGCCTTGAGGCGGGCGACGTGGCCGTGGTGGTCGGCCCCCCACACATCGACCAGCCGGGTAAAGCCCCGGGTGAACTTGTCGCGGTGGTAGGCGATGTCGCCCAGGAAGTAGGTGGGCTCGCCGCCGGTCTTGAGCAGCACCTCGTCCTTGTCCAGGCCCAGGTCGGTGGTGCGCAACCAGGTGGCCCCGTCGCGCTTGTCGACCAGGCCCGAGGCCCGCAGGTCGGCCAGGGCCGCGTCAATGGCGCCGGACTCCACCATGGACTGCTCGCTGAACCAGGTGTCGAACTCCACGCCGAGGCTCGACAGGGCGCCGCCGATGTCGGCCAGGACCCGCTGGTGGGCCCACACCACTGGGTCGGCACCGTCGGGCATCTCGGCCGCCCAGTCGAGGATGTACTGGCCCTGGTAGCCGTCCTCGGGGATGGGCTCGCCGGCCTTGGCCGCGGCCAGGGAGGCGGCGAACAGGCCCATCTGCACGCCCCGGTCGTTGACGTAGTACTCCCGGTGGACGCCGTAGCCGCAGCGTTCGAGGATGCGGCAGAGGGCGTCGCCGTAGACGGCCCAGCGGCCGGCGCCGACGTGGAGCGGCCCGGTGGGGTTGGCGCTGACGAACTCGACGTTGACCCGCTCACCGTGCCCGAGATCGTGGGCGGCGTACCCGTCGACACCCCCCTCGACGACCTCGGTCAGCACGTCGTGCAGCCACCGGTCGTGGAGGCGGAAGTTGACGAAGCCCGGCCCGGCCACCGACATCTCGGCCACGTAGGCCGGCGGGTCGAGGGCCATACGGGCCACCAGCTCGTCGGCCAGCTCGCGGGGCTTGCGCCCGGTGGCCTTGGCCGCGGCCAGGGCCACGCTGGAGGACCAGTCGCCCAGCTCGGGCCGGTTCGACCGCTCGACCGGGATGCTCGCCGGCAGCGGGTCGACGCCAAGGGCCACCAGCGCGCCGCGCAGCGAGGAGGCCAGGATCTCCTGGATCATGGGCATCGGGGAGCGGGCTAGCGCCGCGGCCTGGTCATGACGGCGTTGAGCCGGTCGATCAGCTCCAGCGGGTCGAAAGGCTTGGTGATGTAGTCGTCAGCGCCCAGGTCCATGCCCTGCTGGACCTCCAGCTTCTGGGCCTTGGCCGAGAGCAGGATCACCGGAAGGTCCTCGGTGAGGGGATCGGACTTCAGGTCGGTCAGGAGCTGGAGGCCGTCGCGCTTCGGCATCATGATGTCCGAGACGACGATGTCGGGCCGGTCGGCCCGAGCCCGGGCCAGGCCTTCCTCGCCGTCGGCCGCGCAGATGACGTCGAACCCCTCGATCTCGAAGTTGACGCGCAGGAGCTCGAGGATGACGGGGTCGTCGTCGATCACCAGTACGGTCAGCTTGCCCACCCCGTGATCCTACCGGTGCCCGCCGGCGCGCAATCCGGGGATACCATCGGGCCGGAGCAGGCCCTCGTAGCTCAGGGGATAGAGCACCGCCCTCCGGAGGCGGGTGCGTAGGTTCGAATCCTACCGAGGGCGCCTCTCCGGACTATCCCGTGCCGGGCCGGCAGATTTCTGCGCCGCTGCATCCAAAGCGCCGGCCGGGTGCATCTAATCCTGTGATGGACCCCCGCAACGACCTCGACCTGATCGAGGCGGCCAAGGCCGGCGACACCGCCAGCTTCGGTGAGCTGGTCCGCCGCCACGCGCCCCGCCTGCTGGCCCTGGCCCGCCAGTTCGTCGGTCCCGACGCCGCCGAGGACGTGCTGCAGGAGGCCATGGTCGACGCCTACCGGGGCCTGCCCGGCTTTGCCGGCCACGCCGCGGTCGGGACGTGGCTGTACCGCATCGCCGTGAACCGCTGCCTCCAGGAGCGCCGGCGAGCCAAGCCGCCGGTGGTGGACGTGGAGCCCATGGAGCTGCTGGCCCGCTGGGAGGACCCCGACTACAGCGTGGACCCCGCCCTCGTGGCCGCCCGGCGGGCGCATGCCGAGACGCTCCAGGCCCTGCTCGGCCAGCTCCCCGAGGGGTACCGCAACGCCCTGCTGCTCCACGATGGCCAGGGGCTCAGCGCATCGGAGCTGGCCGCCGTCACGGGCATCCCGCTCGGCACCGCGAAGTCGAACATCCGTCGCTCCCGTCTCGCCCTGTTCGCGCTGCTGGCCCAGGACGACCGCGGTCTGTTGGAGGAAGCACGATGACCGTCCTGTCCTGCCCCGAGGCCCGGTCAATGGTGTCGGACTACATCGACGGCGACCTCCCGCCGGCGCTGGCCCGCTCCCTCGAGGAGCACCTGCAGAGCTGCCCGTGGTGCCCGCCGCTCTACGCGTCGCTCGTCGAGACGCTGGCCGACCTCAAGGCCCACGACGATGCGGCCGGCGTCGAGCGGCTGGTGGCCCGGGTGCTCGACGCCATCGCCCGCCCGTCCGACGGGCCATGAACCACCCCTATCCAGGCACGAGAGAGGACGCCATGAGCGCAGCATCGACGACCAGGGACCTCCGCGAGCAGGCCCGCGCCCGGTTGCGGCCCGGGAACTTCCAGGGCCACACGCCCCGGGCCGGCGCCCACCACACCGAGTCCGAGGCCATCGAGGCCATCGGCGCGGCCGAGGGCCGGTGGTTCAACTCGGCGCGTTACGGCCGGCGGGCCCGGGTCACCGCGGTGGCACCTCTGACCTCGACGGGCACGGTACGGGTCAGTTTCGAGGTGGTCGACGGCCTCCCGTTCCGGTTCGACCCGGGCCAGTTCGTGGGCATCGAAGCCCACTTCAAGGGGCTCGGCTACCGGCGCAGCCCGTACTGCATCCTGTCGGCGCCGAGCGGGGAGCCGGTGTTCGACCTCCTCGTCCGCGTGGTGCCGCAGGGCCCGCTCTCCGGCTACCTCGCGTCGCGTCGCCCGGGTGACGAGGTCGCGTTCCGGGGGCCGACCGGTCGCTCGATGGTGCCGCCCGACGACGACCGGGCCCTCGCCCTGTTCGCCACCGGGACCGGCGTCGCGCCCTTCGTGTCCCTGGCCCGCCACCTGCTCGCCGGCGGCTACGCCGAGCCCATCACCCTCTGGTGGGGCCTCCGCCTGGCCGAGGACATCTGTCTCACCGACGAGCTCGACGAGCTGGCCGCCGCGTACCCGAACTTCCGCTACGCGGTCACGCTCTCCCGGCCCACCGACGCCTGGGCAGGGCTGCGGGGCCGTCTGGGCGGCTCGGTCCCGCCCCTGCTCGCCACCCTCGGGGCCACCCGGTACTACCTGGCCGGCAACGGGGCCATGCTCGAGGAGATGGCCTTCGCCCTCTCCGACATGGGCGTGGATCTGAAGTACCTCTACAAGGAGCCGTTCTTCAACGGCACCCACCAGGCAGACCCCGGGGTGGTGGCGGAGATCCGGGAACGCTTCGTGGCCACTGACCTCTTCTCCGCCCACGCCAACCGGCGGGGGACCGCGTTCGACCTCGATGCCGCCCGGTCGGGCAAGGCGGGCAACGGCGACCCCCTGGCCGTGTCGGACCTGTTCGACCTGATGCCGGCATTCCTGTCCCACCACCCTGCCCAGGGGGAACTCCGGCCGGTATGATCCGGGGGTTCACCTGGATGTCGGGGGTTGGGGAAAATGAGGTCGGTAGGTTGGCGCACCGCGTGCGCGGCAGGGGCCCTGGCGCTCGGCGTAGTGGGGCAGATGGGCCCGGCCGTCGCCGCCGACCCGGTGCGGGTGAGCCAGCCCGTCCAGATGACGCGCGACTCCAACCCCACCCGCACCTACGGGTCGCCCTACCTCCTCGTCGACCCGGGCAACCGCCTCAACGTGGTGGCGGCCACGGTGGAGATGCGCAGTCGGACGTGCGTCTTCCTGCGGTCGGCCGACGGCGGCCAGACCTGGAAGCAGCTCGACGCGCTCCCGGGGCCGCGTAACTACCCGTTCTGCTTCCAGACCTCGGGGAGCGTCACCGAGTCGCCCATGGCCTGGGGCCGGAACGGCACGCTGTACTACGCCCTGGTCGGCTGGGACGTCAACGACGGCGGCGACGCCCGCGGCAACCTCAGCGTGCTCGTGGCCCGCTCCACCAACCTGGGCACGAGCTGGGACACCACCGTGGCCCGCGACAACCGGCCCCGCACCGGTGCCGACACCGAGACCGACCGGCCCGTGTCCGGCCTGGCCGTGGACTCCACGACGGGCAAGGAGGACATCGTCTACGTCACCTGGCGCCGCAACCTGTCCTCGGCCACGCCGGCGGTGCCTTCGCGGCCCATGGTGGCCGTCTCCACCGACGGTGGGAAGACCTTCGGCGAGCCGGTCGACATGCAGGACGCCTGGGCCAAGGACCCCAAGAACGTCACCGGCACCATTCCCGACGACAAGAAGATCCCCAACAACCTGTCGGGCTTCAACCCCGTCGCCACCATCGACGCCAAGGGCAACTTCTACTCCCTGTGGGAGCGCCGGACCAGCAACGTCACCCCCGCCCCGAACTTCGCCTACTACGTCTCCAAGTCCTCCGACCACGGCAAGACCTTCGAGACCTACGAGGCCTTCCCGGAGACGCCCAACCTGGCCGGGGGCTTCCTGGTCTGGGGCAAGCAGGGCGGGCCCGACGGCACCCTCCACGCCATGTGGCACGCCAAGCCGGGCCAGACCCAGGGCGACACCGACATCTACTACCGGCACTCCACCGACGGCGGCAAGACGTGGAGCGAGCCGAAGCGGCTGAACGACGATGACCCGGCCAAGCTCAACACCCAGCTCCTGCCCAGCATCAGCGTGGCGCCGAACGGCCGCCTGGACGCAGCGTGGTGGGACTTCCGGGACGACCCGGGCCTGTACGTCAACGACGTCTACACCTCCTCCTCCACTGACAACGGGGCCACCTGGTCGAAGAACGTCCGGATCACCGATCGGTCGGTCAACCGCAAGATCGGGCCGTGGAGCAACGGGTTCGACATGCGCCAGCCGGTGGGCATCACCTCCACCGACGCCTACACGGTCTTCGCCTGGGACGACACCCGCAACGGCGACGACACCGGCCAGGCCCAGGACATGTACTCGGCCACCGTGCAGTACAAGACCCTCACCAGCGGCACGCCCAACGCCGTCCGCTACGTGCTCTCGGCCCTGGCCGGCGTGACCGCCGTCGGCCTGGCCCTGCTGCTCGTCGCAGCAATCCGGCGCCGGGGCCAGCCGGCGCCGGCGGCCGGCGCCAGCAACCCGTCCAAGAAAGTGACCAAGTAGTACCCTGACCAGCGAGCGGCCTCACTGCATTGGGGCCTGAGGAGGAACGATGAACATCCGCAGGTTGACGAGCCTCACCGTCGGCGCCGGCGCCGCCATCGCCGCCGTCGTCATGGCCGCTTCGGCTTGGGCGTGCGTCCCCGTGGCCACCCTGAACCTGTCCACGGTCCAGGCCAAGGCCGGGCAGGACATCACGGTCACCGGCAACTCGTACAACGGCAACAAGCCCGCCGTCGTGCACTTCAACGCCATCGACGGCCCGGTCCTCGGCTCGTTCACGCCCAACGGTGGGCGCATCGAGGGCACCGTCACCATTCCCGCCGGCACCGCCCCCGGCAACTACCTGCTGATCGTCACCCAGGAGTTCACCCAGGGCGTGCAGACCTGGGGCGTGCCCGCCCGGGCCCTGCTCTCGGTCACCGGCGCCAACGGCGCCCCGGTGCTGGGGGCGTCCGTCGGCAGCACCGTCGAGGGCCGCCCGGTCGGCCTCGAGTCCACCTCCACCCCCAGCGGCGGCTCGCTGCTGCTGGCCGGCGTCGGCGCCGCCGGTATCGCCCTGTTCCTGGCCGGCCTGGCCGCCGTGGCCGTCGGCCGCCGGCCCGAGGCCACCACGGCCAAGGCCCGCTCCTAACCGTCGAGGCACGGGACCGGGGTCATCCGGCAGCGCCCTGGCGCTGGCAGATGACCCCGGTCCTTTCGCGTCAGGCCGCCGGCGCCTGCTTCGGGTGGGGCATGCACAGCTCGTCGTACTCGGCGATGACGATCTCGCCGGCGTCGGGCCCGCAGGCCAGGCAGGCCGGGTCACGCTGGAGCTTGAACGTGCGGAACGACTCCTCGAGGGCGTCGTAGGCCATCAGGCGGCCGATCAGCGGGTCACCCAGGCCCAGGACGAGCTTGATGGCCTCCATGGCCTGGATGGAGCCGATGATGCCGGGGAGCACCCCGAGCACGCCGGCCTCGGCGCATGACGGGGCCAGTTCGGCCGGCGGGGGCTCGGGCACCTGGCAGCGGTAGCAGGGGCCGACGTAGGGCGAGTAGACGGTGACCTGGCCGTCGAAGCGGAAGATCGACCCGTGGACCACGGGGATGCGCTTGAGCAGCGAGGCGTCGTTGACCAGGTAGCGGGTGGGGAAGTTGTCGGTGCCGTCGACGATCACGTCGTAGCCGTCGATCACGTCGAGGATGTTGTCAGCGCCCAGGCGGACGTCGTAGGTGACCACGTTCACGTCGGGGTTGAGGCCGACCAGGGTCTTCTTGGCCGAGTCGACCTTGCGGTCGCCGACGCGGTCCATGTTGTGGAGGATCTGGCGCTGGAGGTTGGACTCGTCGACCACGTCCATGTCGACGATGCCCAGCGTGCCCACGCCGGCGGCGGCCAGGTAGAGGGCCGCCGGGGAGCCCAGGCCGCCGGCGCCGAGGAGCAGCACCTTGGCATCGAGCAGCTTCTGCTGGCCGGCTTCGCCCACCTCGGGGAGGAGCAGGTGGCGCTGGTAGCGGTTGCGCTGGTCGGCGCTCAGGGTGCGGGGCGCGGCCCACGGCCGGTTCTCGTTCTTCCACTTGTTGAACCCGCCGACCACCGAGACCACGTCGGTGTAGCCCAGCTCGCCCAGGGTGCGGGCCGCGAAGGCCGAGCGGGTGCCGCCGGCGCAGTAGACGACGACGGGGCCGGCCTTGTCGGTGACCCGGCTCTCGACCTGGCTCTCCAGATGGCCACGGGGGATGTGGACGGCATGGGGCAGCGCGCCCTGCTCGTACTCGTCGGGCTCCCGGACGTCGAGGACCACGGTGGCCGGGTTGGCCGCGATGGCCGCCTCGGCGGTCTCGGTGTCGACCTCGCGGATCGACGCCTTGGCGCCGGCCAGCAGGTCACGGAAAGTGGGCATGGGTGTCGGTCCTCTGAAGAGTGACGGTGCAGACCCTAAAACCCTACCGCAGAGGTCGACATTCCCGCCGCCCCCTTGACAGGGCGGGGGTGTATCAGGTGGAATGAAACAACACGAGAGACCTTCCCTTCGATCTTCTCCCTCACTGCAGTCCCCCGTCCCGGAGGCTCCTTTTGAGCACGGTGTCGCTGCTCCCGGCCGACGTCCCGTCCGCCGCCTTCCTACCCGTCCGCCCCTGGCCCGACAGCGTGATCGATGCGCTGGGCCACGACCCCCGCTCCGCCTATGTCGAACGGTTCTGGCTGAGCATCCTCGG
This sequence comes from Acidimicrobiia bacterium, assembly GCA_023264995.1. GTDB lineage: Bacteria > Actinomycetota > Acidimicrobiia > Acidimicrobiales > AC-14 > CADCTB01. The sequence goes on from JAHFUR010000023.1 coordinate 61,424, forward strand.
CCCCTCCACCACCTGGCTCGTCCGGTACATGGCCAACCGGCTCGACGCGTCCCCCGAAGGCTTCGACCTCGACCTGGCCGCCACCGCCGCGGCCCTGGGCCTGGGGGCCAAAGGCGGCCGGCACTCGCCGTTCATGCGCGCCCTGGCCCGCTGCTGCCAGTTCGACGTGGCCGAGGCCCGGGCCGACGGCAGCCTGGCCGTCCGCCGCAAGCTGCCACCGCTCACCCGCCGGCAGGTCCTGCGCCTCTCGCCCGACCTGGTCGCCGCCCACCAGGCCTGGCAGGAGTCCGAGCTGGCCACCCCCGTCCACGAGCAGCAGCGCCGGCGGAGCCGGCGGCTGGCCCTCAGCCTTCTGGAGCTGGGGGAGGACGTCGAGGCCACCGAGCACCAGCTGGCCCGGTGGAAGTTCCACCCCACCCTGTGCCAGGAAGCGGTGGCCTGGGCCGCCGAGCGCCGGGGCCACGACCCCCAGCCGAGCAGTGAGCACGACCCCGCGGCCTAGCTCACCCCCTGCCGGTGGCCGGGGCACCGCCCCCCGGCCACCGGCGCCCATGTCCGCGTGGGGGTGGTGGCACCCCCACGCGGACATGCCTGCCAGCACCGTTTCAGTGGCGGGAAGGATCTGCCGAAATAGTCGTTGTAGGGGAAGCAGGACGACCAACCGGGGGACGCACGCGATGGGGCAGGACGCCGCACTGAACTTGGCCGAGCACCGGCTGCGCCGGTCGGAGGCCGGAGGCCTCGACCTGGCCACCGGGCTCAACCCCTATGGCCCGCCCGACACGGTCGTCCACGCCCTCCGGTCGCTCTCGGCGGCCGACATCGCCCTGCCGCCGAGCCACGCCGCCGAGCGGCTCGAGGAGGCCTACGCCCGGGTGCTGGGTGTCGGCCCGGCCGAGCTCATTGCCGGCCGCGGGCCGGCGGAGTTCCTCTGGGACCTCGGGCGCATGGTGCCCCACCACGCGGTGGCGGTGCCGTTGCCGGCCTGGGGCGAAGTGCTCTCGGTGTTCCCCGGCCGGGGCTTCACCCGGTACCCCGGCGAGCAGGTGCCATCGCTCGACCAGGTCGACGAGGCGCTCGACGCGGCCGAGCTGGTCGTGATCTCCAACCCGCAGATGCCGACCGGTCTCAGCCTCGACCGCGACGGGCTCCTCGACCTGGCCCGGCGCCACCCGGCAGCGACCCTGGTCGTCGACGAGTCGGCCATCGACTTCCTCCCTGACCCGGCGGCGGCCACCCTGGTCGGCACCGACGCCGACAACGTGATCGTGCTGCGCTCCTCGGCGGAGTTCTACGGCACGGCAGCGGCCCGCACCGGCGTGGCCTGGAGCCGGGACCGCGGGTTGCTGCGGTCGCTGTTCGCCCACCGCGAGGCGCTCCCCCTGTCCGGCCTCGACGTGGTGGCCGCCGAAGCGGCCTTGGCCAGCACGGGCTGGGCATCCGACGCCCGCCGGCGCCTGGCGGCCGACGGCGCCTGGCTCGACGAGGCCCTCCGCTCGCTCGGCGGGCGGGTGGTCGCCGGCGGCGCGCTGCCCTATCGCTGCATCCTCTCCGACATCGCCGGCGAGTGGGCCACCGCCCTCGCCTCGTCCGGCACCACTGTCCGGGCCCTCGGGCCCGGCCATGGCGTGCACCCAGGTGCCCTCGGGATCTTCGCCCCCCGGGAGACCGAGCGCACTCTCCTGGCCGCCGTTCTCGGCGCCATGCACGCCAGCCCCCCGGTCCTCAGCGAGGCCGGGTAGACCCCCCGGGCGGCTCGGTCAACCCCCCGTGGCCGAGCCGCCTGCACGGGGCCACACCTCGAACTGGTGGCCCGGGCGGGCGGCCCGCGCCCCGGGCCCTCACCGGTCCGCGCCACGAGGCTGGTGGCGCAGGTGCTCCTCCAGGACCAGGTCCTCGGGCGCCGGCGCCGGCCCGGTCAGCGCGTCGAGCACGCGGAGCATATCGACGGTCCCGGCCACGTCGTGGACGCGCAGGATCTGGCCCGGCACGGGCCGGAGGGCGGCCACCGCCCCGAGCGTGCCCGGGTCACGCTCCGCCGGTGGGCGCCCGGTAAGGGCGCCGACGAAGTCCTTGCGCGACAGGGCGAGCAGCACCGGCCGGCCCAGGTCGACGACCGGGCCGAGGTCGCGCAGCAGGTCCACCGTCTGGGCCGGCGTCTTGGTGAAGTCCACGCCGGGGTCGACCACGATCGCCTCGGGGCCGACGCCGGCGGCCAGGGCGGCGTCGACCCGCTCGGCCAGGAAGGCGGCCACCTCGGCCCCGACCCGGCGGTAGAGGTCGGGCTCCTGGCGCCGGACGAGGGGCGGGGCGGCGGTGTGCATGACCACCAGGCCGGCGCCGGCGGCGGCGCACAGCCGGGCCAGCTCGGGGTCGAGCAGGCCCGAGACGTCGTTGACCAGGTGGGCGCCGGCGTCGAGGACGGCTCGGGCCACGCCGGCCTTGAACGTGTCCACCGACACGAGCACGCCGGGGCAGGCCTCGACCACGGCCCGCACGACCGGTACGACCGCAGTGGCCTCGTCGGCGGGGTCGGCCGGCAGCCGGCCGGTGATGGCCGACTGGGCCCCCACGTCGAGGGCGGCCGCGCCCGCGGCCACCAGGGCGAGGGCCCGGTCGACGACGGCGCCGACGGTGCGGGTACCGGGGTCGGAGAAGGAATCGGCGTTGGCATTGACGATCCCCATCACGAGGGGCCGGGCCCACGAGAAGACGACGTCCCTCACCCTCAGTTCAGCCATGACCACCTAGGCTGGCAGGCCGATGGATCTCCCGCCCACCCAGGATCCGGAGGAAGGCCTGGCCGGGAGCGAGGACATCGCTCTGGCCGGCTGGCTGGCCGAGGTCGAGAGCCGCCTGGCCGGGATCGACGCCCGGCTCGCCGTCCTCGAGACCTCGCTGCGCCCGGCGGTCGCCGAGGAGGTCCAGGGCGCCACCGCCGAGCTGCGCCGGGCCATGACCGAGCTGGGCCGGCGCCTGGTGCAGGACCTGCCCCACGAGCTGGCCCGCCACCGCGACGCGATCGTCGCCGAGCTGCGGCCGCCGGCCCCATCGGCCCCGCCGGCGGTGGCCAGTGACGACGACCAGGCGACCGAGGCCGGCGAGCCGGCCACGGCCAGCGTGGCCGGCCCCGGCGCCGACGACGTCGACGCCGGGCGGCGCGCCACCCGCCGGCGGCGGCGGGGCTAGCCGGCCCGGATGCGCATCGGCTTCGACGGCACCCCTCTGCTCGGTCCCAAGACGGGCGTCGGCTGGTACACCCACGAGCTCATCGACGCCATGGCCAAGCTGTCGCCCACCGACGAGATGGTGGTGTTCCCCATCTCCTGGCGCACCGCCCGCCACCTCAACCTCGACCCGCCCCACCGGCCGAACGTGGCCGTCGAGCGCAAGCTGGCACCGGCCCGCCCCCTGTGGGCCATGTGGGACCGGGTCCAGTTCCCGCCGGTCGAGTGGCTGGTCGACTGCGACGTCTTCCACGCCACCAACTTCATCGCCCCGCCGTCGCGCCGGGTGCCGATCGTCGTGACCGTCCACGACATCGGCTTCGTGCACCACCCCGAGGCCGTCACCCCCGACGTGCGGCGGATGGCCCGGCTCCTTCCCGACATCCTGCGCCGGGCCGCGGCCATCATCACCGTCTCCGCCTTCACCCGCCAGGAGCTGGCGGCGTGGCTCCCCGAGGTCGCCGACCGCATCACCGTCGTCTACAACGGCAGCCACGCCCGAGCCCGGCCGGCGGCCACGCCGGAGCGGGCGCCGACCCCGCCGTACGCCCTCATGCTCGGCACGTTGGAGCCCCGCAAGAACCTCCCCCTGGCCCTCGACGCCCTGCGCATCCTGCGCGACCGGGGCGTCGACCTGCGCCTGGTCCTGGCCGGCGGCAAGAGCAGCCTGCTCGACGTCCCCTCCGAGCTGCGCCAGCGGGGCCTGGGCGAGCCCGAGGTCACCCGCACCGGTTACATCGACGACGCCCGGGTCGCGGCCCTGCTCGCCGGGGCGCGGGTCCTGACCTTCCCGTCGCTCTACGAGGGCTTCGGCATGCCCCTGCTCGAGGCCATGGAGGCGGGCATACCCGTCGTCGGGGTGCGAGCCGGCGCCACCCCGGAGACGGTCGGCCGCGCCGGCCTCCTCGTCGAGCCGGGCGACGCCGAGGGCTTCGCCGACGCCATGGAACAGGCGGCTTTCGACGAGGCCGCTCGCGACCGGCTCATCGCTGCAGGGCGGGTGCAGGCGGCCAACTTCACCTGGTCCCGGGCCGCGGCGTCCACGTTGGACCTCTACCGGCGGGTCGTGCCGTAACGCCGGTGTCCCCGGCGGGCGGTGCCCCCGCGACTACCGTGAGTGGCTTGCGAACCCGAAGACTGATCCTCGCTGTCCTGTCCGCGGCGACGCTGATGACCCCTGCCGCGGTCGGGGCCGCCGGCGCGCAGACCCCCGCCACCATCCCCTCGGCCAACGGCGTGGCCCGCGTCCAGGGCGATGTCCAACCCACCCCCCGGAACTCCGAGCAGGCGGCCGCCGCCGGCGCCCAGGCCGGGCCGGCGGGCGGCGCCACCAGCTCCTTCGCCGGCGAAGGCCCGGGCACCTCACCCTCGCCGGCGCCGCCCGGCGCCGGCGCGGCCAACCCGCCGGCGTTCGCCACCTACCGCGTCTACGCCACCCAGTACGACCCCAACACCCCCGGCAGTGTCGAGGTGGCGGTGCCCGACAAGTGCGCCAAGTTCGGCGCCCTCAAGAACCAGGGCGTGCTCAACGACTTCGGCTGCGGCCCCGGCTACCGCACCGATATGGACTACCGGGTGGTCGTGACCCGCGACGGCGGGCAGACCGCCACCCTCCCGGTGAAGGAGGTCGGCCCCTGGAACCTCGACGACAACTACTGGGCCGGGCCCGGGTCCAGCCGGCCTCGCCGCAAGTACACCGACCTGCCCCGGGGGGTGCCCGAGGCCCAGGCCGCGTTCTACAACAACTACAACACCACCTCGAACTGCACCAGCCTCTCCACCGGCCAGCCCAGCGGGAAGCCGGGCGGCAGTGACCAGTTCGGCCGCTGCGTGCTCAACCCGGCCGGCATCGACCTGTCGGTAGAGGCGGCCAAGCAGCTCGGGCTGGGCAACCTCGAGAACGCGTGGGTGACCGTGAGCTTCCTGTGGGAGCCCCTCGACACCACCCTCACCGTGGGCCACAGCGGCAAGAACCTGGACATCAACTTCATCTCGCTCGACAAGGGCGCCCAGGCCATCCAGTGGCCGGCCAACGGGGGCAAGAACCAGTCCTGGCGCTTCATCCCCACCGCCACCGCCGGCGTCTACAACATCCAGGTCCAGCACAGCGGGATGATGCTCGACGTCGAGGGCGCGTCCAAGGACGACGGGGCCAGGGTCATCCAATGGCCGGCCAACGGCGGCGTCAACCAGATGTGGCGCCTCGTGCCCGTCGGCACGACGGGCGCCTTCAACATCGTCGCCCAGCACAGCGGGAAGGCCCTCGACGTCGGCGGGGTCTCCAAGGACGACGGCGCGCTCATCATCCAGTGGCCGCTGAACGGGGGCACCAACCAGCAGTGGAGGCCGAAGGTCTCGGGCCTCTAGGTGGGGGCCCGCGTCGTGGTGGTGGCCGAGCAGCTCCGCCGCGACGTCCCCGGCGGGATCGGTACCTACATCCGGGGCCTGGTGCAGGGCCTGGGCGCGACGGGCGGGCCCGAGGTGACCCTGTGGGCCAGCCGGGCGCCCGCCGGTCGGGCCGATGCCCTCGCGGGCCTGGGCCCGCCCGTCGTCACGTCGGCGCTGCCGGCGGCCGCCCTGGTCCGGGCATGGGACCGGGGCATCGGCGCCCCGCCGGGCCACCCCGACGTCGTCCACGCCACGTCCTTCGCCATGCCGCCGTCGCGGTCGGTCCCCCTCTCGGTGATGGTCCACGACCTGGGGTGGCGCCACTTCCCCGAGGCCTACCCACCTCGGGGCCGGCGCTGGCACGAGGCGGCCCTGGGCCGGGCCGTCGGCCGGGCCGAGCTGCTCATCGTGCCGTCGTCGCCGGTGGCCGACGACCTCCTCGGCGCCGGGGCGCCGCCGTCCCGTGTCGAGGTGGTGGAGGAGGGCTGCGACCATCTGGCGCCGGCCGACGACGCCGGCGCCACCGCCCTCCTGGCCCGTCTCGGGGTGGCGGGGGACTTCGTCCTGGCCGTCTCCACCCTGGAGCCCCGCAAGAACCTGCCCCGGCTCCTGGCCGCCTACGGCTCGGTCCGTGACCGCCTGCCCCCGCTGGTGGTCGTCGGCCCTCCGGGATGGGGGCCGGCGGTGCAGCCGGGCCCGGGCGTGGTCCTGGCCGGCGGCGTCGACGGCGGCACGCTCACCGCCCTCTACACCCGCGCCCGGCTCCTGGCCTACGTGCCGCTCCGGGAGGGGTTCGGGCTCCCGGTGGTGGAGGCCATGGCGTGCGGCACCCCGGTGGTGGCCAGCGCCGTCCCCAGCGCCGGCGGCGCCGCCCTCACGGTCGACCCCTTCGACGCCGGCGCCATCGCCGCCGGCCTGGTGGCCGGGGCCACCGACGCGGGCCGGCGGGCCGAGCTGGTGGCCGCGGGCACGGCCCGCGCCGGCGGGCTCACCTGGGCAGCCACCGCCCGCCGCCACGCCGAGCTGTGGGC
>JAHFUR010000057.1 GCA_023264995.1 Acidimicrobiia bacterium
GGAGCAGCCGGGGCCACCGGGGTGGCGGCGACGGCCGGGCGGGGGACGACCGGGGGCGGCGGCGGGGGCAGGCGGCGGGGGGCCACGGGCTGGCTGGGCGAACCCGGCTCGGGCTGCTCGCTGGCCGGCCGGCTGGTGATCAGGCGGTGCTGGGGGTCGGCCGGCCGCTCGTAGGGCACCTCAGGCACCGGGGCGGCGACCGGGCCATCGCCCAGGTCGGGCTCGGGCGCGTCGGCGGGGCCGCCGTCGGACGCCACGTCACCCTTCTTGCCACCTCGGCCCCGGGCGGTGGGCTCGGGCGGCGACACGTCGCGCCGGAGCCCCTCGCGGTCGGCCTTGCGGCGGACCCGGTCGGCCTGGGCGTCCTCGATGCTCGAGGAGTGGCTCTTGACCCCTATCCCGAGCGCGATGCAGAGATCGAGCGTCTCTTTGTTGGTGAGCCCCAATTCGCGGCCCAGCTCGTAGACCCTGATCCTCTGTGCCAACTGGCGAATCCCATCCTTCCCCGGCTTCCACCGGAAACTGCGTTCCGTTCTCCCTGCCACTGCCGGCGACTGCTGGTTACCGGCAGCGTGCTGGCGGCTCCCCGCCCACGTCAGCTATCTAGTCTCCCACGCCCGGCGAGCATGGTCCGGAGGTCGTCCACAGCCGGCCCGCGAACGGAGGTCCGCAGGGCCCGGTCGAAGGCCTTCCGGCGCTCGGCGGCCTCGATGCACGCCGGCGACCCGGCGCACAACCAGGCTCCCCGCCCCGGCAAACCCCGCCCGGTGGCCAGGCCGCCGCCGGGCACGCTCACCACCCGCACCAGCTCGTCGGGCGACGCCCGCCGCCGGCAGCCGATGCACGTGCGCGCCGGGGCTATGCGGGCGTCTCCTCGGGCATCGGCACCGCCGCGACCTCCCCACCCGCCGGCGGGGCCCCGTTCTGCCCCCCGGCCGGCTCGGTGCTGGCCTGCTCGCCGGCCGGCTCGGTGCTGGCCTGCTCGCCGGCCGGCTCGGTGCTGGCCTGCTCGCCGGCCGGCTCGGTCGGCGCGGCGTACTCCTGGGCCGACAGCGCCTCGCCACCCTCGGCGGGCTGCCAGACCATCTCGCCGGCCTCGTTGGTCACCCACTCGCCCTCGGCCCACTCCTCGCCGGCGTAGCCCGCCTCTTCCTCGGCCAGCTGGCTCTCGCTCTTGATGTCGACCCGCCAGCCGGTCAGGCGGGCGGCCAGGCGGGCGTTCTGGCCCTCCTTGCCGATGGCCAGCGACAGCTGGTAGTCGGGCACGATCACCTCGGCGGTGCCGGACTCCTCGTCGATGCGGACCTCTTTGACCTTGGCCGGCGACAGGGCCTTCATGACGAACTCGGACGGGTCCTCCGAGAAGGGGACGATGTCCACCTTCTCGCCCCGCAGCTCGTTGACCACCATGCGCACCCGGGCGCCCCGGGCGCCCACGCAGGCGCCCACCGGGTCGACGTTGTGGTCGTTCGACCACACGGCGATCTTGGTGCGGTGCCCGGGCTCGCGGGCCACGGCCTTGAGCTCGACCACGCCGTCGGCGATCTCGGGGACCTCCAGCACGAACAGCTGCTTGATCAGCCCGGGGTGGGTGCGACTGACCACGATCTGAGGGCCTTTGGTGGTCTTACGCACCTCGACGATGTACGCCTTCAGCCGGGCGCCGTGCTCGTAGCGCTCGTAGGGCACCTGCTCGGCCTGGGGCAGCAGGGCCTCGACCCGGCCCAGGTCGAGCAGGGTGTAGCGCTGGTCGTTCTGCTGGATGATCCCGGTCACGATGTCGCCCTCGCGGCCGGCGTACTCCTCGTACTTCATCTCCCGCTCCGCCTCACGGATGCGCTGGAGGATGACCTGCTTGGCCGTCTGGGCGGCGATGCGACCGAAATCGTCGGGGGTGTCCTCCCACTCGCGCACGACGTTGCCGTCGTCGTCGAGCTCCTGGGCATAGACATGCATCTCCCCCGTGTCGGGGTCGATGGTGACGAACGCCTCCTCGGCGGCCTTGGGCATGCGCTTGTACGCCGAGACCAGGGCGTTGGCCAGCGCCTCGAGAAGGGTGTCCACCGAGACACCCTTCTCCCGCTCGATGACCTGGAGGGCTTCCATCAGTTCGAAGTTGGCTGCGGGGCTCATGATGCACGTCCGATCTTCTTCTGGCCGCCTGTATGCCCTGAAGAGCTGTTGGGCCACACGAACACGGTCCGGGCTCTTTCGATGTCGGAGTAAGCCAGCCGGCGGCCGGCCACGGTCACGCTCTCGTCGTCGGCCGCGTCCAGCACCCCGGCGACCCGCCGCTCACCCTCGGTGCCGGGACGGGTCTTGACCGTCACTTCGGTACCGATGAACCGGCGGAAGTGCGCCGGTGTGCGGAGGGTGCGCTCGAGGCCCGGGCTGGACACTTCGAGGGTGGTCCGGTCACCGAGCAGGTCGGTGCGGTCGAGCAGGTCGGAGACCAGCCGGGTGGCCGTGGTCACCCCGTCGAGGTCGATCCCCTGCGGGTGGTCGACGGTGATGCGCAGGACGGCGCCCTGGTGCTCCACATCGACCAGCTCGAAGCCTTCGGCGGCGAGGGAGGGCTCGACGACTTGACGGACGCGTTCGTGCGCCAGCTGGTCGGTCACTCCTCTCCCTCCTTTGCTTGGCAAACAAAAGCGTGGGCACTGCCCACGCTCGGTCACCACCCAATGTCGACGACAGATTCAACGGACAGCATAGCGCCAGACGTCCGGCGGGCGGCGTCACCCCGGGCCGGCGCGGCCCGGGGTGACGCTGCCCGGCCCGGTCAGGGGTTGAGGGTGCAGGGCGGGTTGGAGGTGGCCCCCTGGTTCCCGTGCCACTGGTTCGTGCCGCACGTGGCCTGGAAGTCGCGCAGGTCGGTCTGGGCGTTCCCGAAGGAGAAGTTCCGGAGGACCATGTTGCCGGCGGGAGCGGCGAATGAGCCGGCCCCGCCCCGGATGGAGATGCCGTTGGCCTGGTTGCCCCGCACGTTGTTGCTCTCGATGACGTTGTCGTTGCCGCCAGCGAAGACGGTGATGCCGTCGAGGGCGTTGCCGACGACCTGGTTGGACTTGATCTGGTTGCGGCTACCGCCGGCGAACACCTCGATGCCGTAGATGCCGCTGTTCGTGACCAGGTTGTTGGTCACCGTGTTGTCGTTGGATGCCGTACGGCCGATGTTCTCCAGCCTGATGCCGGCGGTGTTGACGTTCGACTGGTTGTTGTCGACGATCTGGTTGCCGTCGATGAGGTTGAAGCTGGAGACAAGGGCGCCGATGCCGTCATAGGGCCCGTTGTTGCGGACCTGGTTGGACGTCACCGTGTTGTGGCTGCTGGCGTACAGCAGGATGCCGTCACCGAAATCGGTGCTGGTCGAGCCCCGGTTGTCCAGCACCCTCATGGCGGTGACGGTGTTGGCCGAGCCCTGGAGGACGGCAATGCCGGCGTCGAACTGGCTCACGCCGCCGTTCTTGACGGTGACGCCGGTCCGGCCCTCGAGGAGGATGCCCGGACCGTCGCCGGTGCCCGGGTTGCCGGTGACCGTGAACCCGTTGAGGTCCAGGGTGATGTTGTCGGCCCCGATGGTGAGGCCCGTGGCGCACGGCCCCACGTTGCCGGTTAGGACCGTGCTGACCAGGATCGTCTGCCCGCAGGCCACGGGGCCGGCGTACGCCGGCCCCGTCACCCCGACCAGGCCGAGGGAACAAAGGAAAACTGCACCAGCCGTCGCCAACCGTCGCCGCGTGGTCACATCGCCGCCTTTCGTCGTCGTGAACCCGCATCCTCACCCCGCCCTGGCCTGGCATCAATAGGCGCGCCCGACATCTACTGGCCAGCCGGGCATAGGTCAGTCCGGGGCGAGCACCTCCGTGAGGCGGCATGCTGGGGCGGATGGAACCGCCCACGCCACGGGACGAGGTCAGGGCCAACGTCCGCGGCCTGGGCCTGGTGTTCCGCTCCGCGCCCGGCCTGTCGCTGGCCCTGCTGGCCACCACGATCATCTCCGGCGGGGCGCCGGCGCTGGCCGTCGCCGGCACCGGGCGGTTCCTGACCGGCCTGCCCGACGCCGTGCGCCAGGGCAGCGCCTCGGTGGCCGGCCACCAGGTCCGCAGCGCCCTCCTGCTCATCGCCGGCGCCGTCTTCTTCAGCCAGCTCGTCGGGCCCGTCCAGCAGGCCGTCCTGTTCGGGGTCCAGCGCAAGTTCGAGGCCTACCTGTCCCGCCGGCTGATGACGGCCACCGTCGCCCTCCCCGGCCTGGCCTACTTCGAGGACGCCGAGTTCCGAGACGAGCTGGCCGTAGCCGGGTGGATCGGGTACGGCCCGGTGCACACCCTGCAGTTCGTCACCCAGGTGTTCCAGTCGGTGTCCCAGCTCCTGGCCATGGCCCTGGTGGCCGCCACCTACGCGGCGTGGGTGCCCCTGTTCGTGCTGGCCGCGGCCGTCCCGGGCGGGGTGGCGTCGTGGCGGTTCGAGTCCATCACTGGCCTGGCCCGCTGGCGCCGGTCGGAGGACAACCGCCGGGCCGACTACTACCGCAACATGGCCGTGACCCGGGAGCCGGGCAAGGAGCTGCGCATCTTCTCCCTGCCGGCCTGGGCCGCGGCCCGCCAGGCCGCCCACTGGCTGGCCGGCGTGCGCCAGATGCTGGCCCTGCGCCACAAGGGCCTGGTGGCCGTCCTGTGGCTCCACGCCCTGGCCGTCGCCGGCCTGGCTTTCACCTACGTGGTCATGCTGCGGGCCGCCATCGACGGCCGGGCCGCGGTCGGGCGCTTCACCGCGGCGTCGATCGCCACGGTCGGCCTGTCGACGGCGGTGGTCAACCTGTTCCGCGAGGCGTCACGCGCCCGGCGGAGCAGCTTCTACATGCCGTCGGCCATGCGGGTGCTCGACCTGGCCGCGGCCGACCCCCGCCTCGACCTGAGCGGCACCAAACCGGCCCGCCAGCCCGTGCGGTCCGGCATCCGCTTCGAGGGGGTGAGCTTCACCTACGCCGGCACCGAGCGGAAGGTGCTCGACCGGCTCGACCTCGACATCGAGGCCGGCTCCTCCATCGCCCTCGTGGGCGAGAACGGCGCCGGCAAGACCACCCTCATCAAGCTCCTCTGCCGCTTCTACGACCCCACCGAGGGCCGCATCACCGTCGACGGCGTCGACATCCGCGAGCTCGACCTCGACGACTACCGCACCCGCCTGGCCGTCATCTTCCAGGACTTCGTGCACTACCAGCTCCCGGCCCGCGACAACGTGGGCTTCGGTGCCCTCGAGTCGGCCGGCGACCTCTCCCTGCTCCGTGAGGCGGCATCCCGGGTCGGCATCCTGGAGCAGCTCGAGACCCTGCCCGACGGCTGGGACACGCCCCTGTCCCGGGAGTTCGGCGGGGTCGACCTGTCGGGCGGCGAATGGCAGCGGGTGGCCCTGGCCCGGGCCATGATGGCCCAGGTCGGCCGCGACGCCGACCTCCTCGTGCTCGACGAGCCCACCGCCAGCCTCGACGTCCGCATCGAGAACGAGCTGTACGGCCACTTCGCCGACCTCAGCGCCGGCAAGACCACCCTCCTGGTCTCCCACCGCTTCTCGACGGTCCGCATGGCCGGGCGCATCGTGCTCCTCGCCGGCGGCCGGGTCGTCGAGGACGGCAGCCACGAGTCCCTCCTCGCCGCCGGCGGCCGCTACGCCGAGCTGTACGAGATCCAGGCCTCGCACTACCGCCTGACCGGGAGCCTGGAGTGAGCCCGCCCCGGTCAACTGGTGACACTTCGACACGCCAGAGCGGGCCAAACCGTCACCAGGCCCCGTCGGCCCGCCCCCTCCGCCCCGGCACGTTCCGCCGGTCGCTCCGGGTCTACCGGGTCATCCTCGGGCTGGCCTTCGAGTCGGCCCGGGGCCGGGCCGCCGCCCTGTTCCTCTGCGCCGGCGTGTTCGGGATGTTCGGCGCCGTCACCGGCCTGGTCACCAAGCTGGTCGTCGATGCCCTTTCCGGCGGCCACCCGGGCCGGGCCATGGGCATCGGGGTCGTGTACCTGCTGCTGGTCGGCGCCGGCGCCCTGGTCGACGACATCTCCTCCCTCCTCCAGTCCGACCTGGGCGAACGCACCAGCCAGGCGGTGGAGCAGCGGCTCATGGCCGTGTCGTCGGCCGCCGCCGGCCTGGAGCACCTGGAGCGGCCCGAGTACGCCGACAAGGTCAAGCTGGTCCGGGACCGCAGCTACCTGCCCTACTTCGCCTTCACCAACCTCAACTCGTTCTCGTCGATCTTCTTCGGGCTGGCCGCCGCCGTCGTCCTGCTCGGCTTCGTCCACCCCATCCTGGTCCTGCTGCCGGTGGTCATCGCCCCCGGGGTGGTCCTGCAGTTCCAGAACTACCGCCGCCACTTCACCCGCCACGACGGCGTCGCCCCCGACGAGCGCCTGGCCAAGCACTACCTCGAGCTGGCCACCGAGCCCGGCGCGGCCAAGGAGGTCCGCCTCTTCGGCCTCGGGCCGACGCTCATCGAGCGCCACCGGGTGCTGACCGAGGCCTACAACACCATGCTGTTCCGCGACCAGCTCCGCCGGGCGTGGGCCGGGGTGGCCGCCGGCAGCCTGTACGGCGCCGGCCTGGCCGGTGCCATCGGCTTCGTCGGCTGGCTGGCCCTCGACGGCCGGGCCACCCTGGGCGACGTCGCCCTGGTGGTCCAGGTGGCCCGCATGGCCGTCGGCCAGGTCCAGAGCGCGGCCCGCCAGGCCGCCTGGTTGGCCGAGCTGTCCTTCGTGGGCGAGCGTTACCTCTGGCTCCTCGACTACACGCCGACGGTGGTGGTCAAGCCGCCCGAGGAGGCCCGGCCGGCGCCGGCGCACATCGAGACCGGCGTGGCCTTCGAGCACGTCTCCTTCACCTACCCGGGCACCGACGAGCCGGTGCTCACCGACATCTCCCTCGTGCTGGCCGCGGGCACGACCATCGCCCTCGTCGGGGAGAACGGCGCCGGCAAGACCAGCCTGGTCAAGCTGCTGTGCCGGTTCTACGACCCCACGTCCGGGCGCATCACCGTCGACGGGGCCGACCTGCGCGACCTCGACCTCGACGGGTGGCGGGCCAACACCGGCGCCGCCTTCCAGGACTTCGTGCACTTCCAACTGGTGGCCAGCGAGGCCGTCGGCGTCGGCGACCTACCCGCCATCGACGACCTCGAACGGGTCGGCGCCTCCACCCGCCAGGCCGGCGCCGACCGGGTCATCGACCGGCTCCCAGGGGGCCTGTCCACCCAGCTCGGCCGGTGGTTCGAGGGCGGCGTCGACCTGTCCGAGGGCGAGTGGCAGCGGGTGGCCCTGGCCCGGGGCCTCATGCGCCCCGCCCCCGCCCTGCTCGTGCTCGACGAGCCCACCGCCAGCCTCGACCCCCGGGCCGAGCACGAGGTCTTTGCCACCTTCGCCGGCATGGTGCGCCGCCAGGGCGCCGCCGGCCCCATCACCATCCTGGTGTCGCACCGGTTCTCCACCGTGCGCATGGCCGACGTGATCGTCGTGCTGCACGACGGGCGCATCGAGGAGCAGGGCTCCCACGACGAGCTCCTCGCCGCCGGCGGCCGCTACGCCGAGCTGTTCCGCCTCCAGGCCTCGAGGTACTGACCCGCCCGACCCCCGAACTGGTGACCCGTGCGAGGGGCCCGGCCCCCAGATCCGTCACCAGTTCGCCGGGCCGGGGCTCAAGTCGGGGCCGTTCGCGTCCGAACACAGACCGGAATGGCGTACTCGGAACCGTTCCGGAAGGTGCTGGCGGCCGCCCAGGCCGACGCCCCGTGGGCCTATGAACGGCTCTACCGGTCGCTGGCGCCGGCCATCTGCGGGTACCTGCGCATCCAGGGCGCCGCCGACCCCGACGACCTGACCAGCGAGGTCTTCCTGGGCGCCTTCCGGGCCATCGGCACCTTCGCCGGCGACGAGGACAAGTTCCGGTCCTGGGTGTTCACCATCGCCCACCGGCGCCTGACCGACGAGCGCCGGGCGCGGAGCTGCCGGCCGGCCATGGCTGACGCCGCCCTGCCCGACACCGCCGGCGGCGACGTGGAGGAGGAGGCCCTCCGCCGCCTGTCGGCCGACCGGGTCCGCTCCCTGTGCGCCGGCCTGGCCCCCGACCAGGGTGACGTCCTCGTCCTCCGCCTCGTCTCCGGCCTCACCATCGAGGCCATCGCCGAGATCGTGGGCAAGGCCCCCGGCGCGGTCAAGGCCCTGCAGCGCCGGGGCATCTGCGCCCTCCGCAAACAAATGGAACGACAGGGCGTACCCCTGTGAGCCGCGCGTCCGATTTCTCCTACGAGATGCCCAGTGAGCTTCCCCCCGACGACGCCATCCCGACGTGGTTCGCGGAGGAGGCCCGCTTCGCCGTCAGTGGCCCGCCGCCCCTGCCCTCTGAGGCACTGGCTGCGGTCCTGATGGGGGGCTTCTCGCATCCAACCGAAAAGGGCGACCTGCTGGTGACAGCAGCGAGCAACGTCCACGGGCCTGCGACGCAGGTGGCCGGACTACCGAACTGGAAAGAGGAGAACGACATGCCCGTCACAGGAGTGCTCGCGGGGTTGCTCGCGAAGATCAGCGGCGTCGGCACTGCCGCCAAGGCCGCCATGGCCGGCGTCACGGCCGTCATCACCATGGGCGTGGCCGGCGGCGCCGCCGGCGTCCTGCCCGCGCCGGCCCAGAACCTGGTCGCCGCCGCGGTCAACGCCACCACCCCCTTCGAGTTCCCCGACGCCGGCGGGACCGCCGCCGCCGTCCAGCACGCGCTCCCGGCGGTCGGTTCGGCCCTGCCCCAGATCCCCGTCACGGTGCCGGCAGCGCCCCCCGTCTCGGTGTCGGCCGGCGCCAAGGCCAACGTCTCCGGCACGTCGTCGTCGGCCGGCGCCGGCGCCAGCGCCAGCGCTCCCGCCCCCACCGTCCCCAAGGTCACCGTCCCGGCCCTCCCGCCCGTCAGCGTGCCCCCGGCCATCGCCAACCTGGTGAAGGGCCTGCCGGCGTGCGTCACCAACCTGGTCCCCGCCGGCGGCGTGCCCGACCCGACCAAGCTGGCCGCCCAGATCCCCGGCTGCATCCAGCAGGTCCTGGCCACGCCCGGCGTGCCGCCTGAGGTGGCCAAGTGCGTGTCGGCCGTGCTCGGCACCATCGGCGGGGCCAGCGGGATGAACGTCGGCAGCGTGCCCAACGTGGGCAACCTGAACGTCTCGGCCTGCGTGCCCATGGACGTCTCCAAGTGCGTCACCAACATGCTCGGCCTGCTCGGCACCCTCCCCGGCGCCGGCGGCGGGATCCCCGGCCTGGGCGGGGCCATCCCGGGTGTGGGCAGCATCCCCGGCCTGGGCAGCATCCCGGGCCTGAGCAGCGTGACCGGCTGCGTCCCGATGAACGTCAGCGCCTGCATCTCGTCGCTGTCCGGGGCGGCGGCCGGCGGCACCGTCCCCAAGCTCGACCTGTCGGCCTGCATGCCCACCACCGCCCCCACCAGCGTCCTCCCCGGCATCGGGAGCCTCCCCGGGCTGGGCAGCCTCCCCGGCCTGGGCGGCGCCCTCCCCTTCTTCGGGAAGTAGCCAGCCGCAGCAATCCGGCTCGAGCCCCGGCTAACCGCCGGGGCTCGGCCGCGTTCTCGTGCAGGATCTCGGCATGCGGACGCCCGTGTACCTGGAGCTCGGGGCCAAGAAGGTCTTCGCCTGCTCGGTCGACTGGCCCGGGTGGTGCCGATCGGCGAAGACCGAGGAGGCCGCCCTCGACGCCCTGGCCAGCTACGCCGGCCGCTACCGGCCCGTCGCCGAGGCCGCCGGCCTCGCCCTGCCGGCGGCGCCGGCGTTCGACATCGTCGAGCGGGTCAGCGGCGACGCCACGACCGACTTCGGCGCCCCCAGCATCGCCTGCACCGCCGACGCCGCCCCGCTCACCGAGGCCGACGCCGAGCGCCTGGCCGCGCTCGTCGAGGCGACCTGGTCCCTGTTCGACGAGGTGTCGCGGGCGTCGCCGGCTGAGCTGCGCAAGGGGCCCCGAGGCGGCGGCCGGGACCGGGACAAGATGGTGGCTCACGTGGTCGACGCCGAGTCGTCGTACTTCCGCAAGGTCGGGGTGCGCGACGGGCGGGCCGCCTTCGTCGCCGGCCTGAGGGCGGCACGGGAGCCCCAACCGGCGCTGGCCACCAAGACCTGGCCGTGGCGCTACGTCGCCCGCCGGGTGGCCTGGCACGTGCTCGACCACGCCTGGGAGATGCAGGACCGCTCCGTGTAGCTCGCCGACGGTCAGCGGCGGACCAGCAGCATGGCCAGCGCGACGACCTGCGCCGGCGCCAGGCCGGGGCCAGCGGAACTGATGCCCGCGTACAGCCGGACCGGGCCGGCCCGGGTGTCGGCCCACGCCCCCTCCGGCGGCCCGGGCACCTCCTGGAAGAGCACGATGCCGGCGACACCCGGGTCCAGGGGCGACTGGCGGTCGACATAGAAGTCCCGGGCCTCGGTGGCCGCGTACACGCTGGCCCCGACGCCCGGGCCGGTGAGGCGGCACCCGACACCGGCGTTGGTCGTCGGTTCGAGGGCGGTCACCGCGGGGACGACCTTCCGCACGTCGGCGAGGCGCAGCAGGCCGCACATCTCGGTGGCGCTACCCGGCTGGCGGGCCGGCTTCACCAGATCGGGGCTGTCCGGGTCGAAAGCCCGCAGGCAGTGCACGTCGCGCCGGCGCAGCGACGCGCCATCCGGCCCCTGCACCGGCCGGCCGGGCGCCTCGCCGGTGATGGTCACGAGCAGGCCCCGGCGGTTGGTACCCGGTGGTGGCCGCTCCAGGTACCCGTACACCTTCAGGCTCGCCGGCCGGCTGCCCATGTCCTTGGTGAGCAGCACGCTGGTCGACCGGTCGGAGAACGAGCACCGGGTCTCGACCAGCCGCCAGCCGCCGGCCTCAGCCCGGGCGCGGTAGAGGTCGACGGCCTCGCCTGGCGGACCGGCCAGGGTGTAGATGCGGCGGATCTCCGTCGGCTGCCTGGCGTTCCACCAGTCCGTCCCGGCCGGCACCTCCTCGCTGAGGCGAAGGTGGGTGCCGGGTGCCCGCACGTCGAGCACGGCGTCCCGGCGCAGGGCCCGCAGCTCCCGCCGGCCCTCGGCGGAGGAGTCCCGCCCGAAGAGCTCGAAGGGGTCGAGCGGGTAGCCCATCTGGTAGCGGACGAGTGACCCAGCCCCGGCCAGGAACACCAGCGCGGCGGCGATCGCCACCAGGCCGGCCCGCGGCCGGAGCGTGGTCGCCATGCCCTCAGTGTGCCCGAGGGCGGCGCCGGCACACGGACCAGGCGTTGGCGCCGGCCGCCACCACCCATGCGCCGGCGATCGGCAGACCGAAGAGGACGAACAGGCCGCCGCCGATGTTGGCCCCGATCACGCCGGCGGTCAGGATGCGCCCCCCGAAGGCCACCAGGGCCCCGGCGGCGGCCAGCAGGACCGGTGTGGCCAGCCACGCCCGGTCGACGCGCAGGCGGTAGAAGGCCCGTCCGAGCACGGCAAGGGCGACGACCACGGCGGCCGTGGCAACCAGCCCGGACACGGTGACCACGCCTGGGGCGACGTCGGGGGCCCGCATCATGTAGTCCAGCCCGGTCCGGTCCTCGGAGAGGTCGCCCACCCCCCACCACACCGCCACCGGCGCGGCCGCGACAAGGACGCCGGCGGCCGCCAGATGCTGGTGCTGTTCGCCCATGGGCCCACCGTGCTCCCGCCTGTGGTCGCCCGCCATCCGGGCTGGCCCCCAGATCAGCCCCGGCGGGCCACCATATTGAGGCGCACGTAGTCGAGCTCGGGGCTGGGCAGCCGCTCCGCCACCTCGTGGACGAACGCCGACTGGCGGTCCTCCGGCAGCCGGTCGACGTGGGCCCGCAGCATCACCGTCCGCAGGAAGGTCTCCATCGGCTCGCCGGGCTCGATCCACGTCGGCTCGTCGTTGAGCCACGCCTGCACGTCGACGAACCCCGCTGCTTCCATGCGGGCCACCGTCTCCTCGGGCGTGGCGAAGGTCCACGGCCCTGGCCACGGGTCGCCCAGGTCGGCCACGACCTGGCGCACCGAGGCGATGTTGCCGGCGCCGCCGCACTGCGCCACCAACCACCCGCCCGGGCGGAGGACGGCGGCCAGGTTGACGAACAGGGCCTGGTGGTCGGCCACCCAGTGGAAGGTGGCCGTCGAGAACACGGCGTCGACCGGCGTGTCCAGGGGCAGCGGCCGGCCGAGGTCGCACTCCACGAAGCTGACCCGGTCGCCGAAACGCTCCAGGCGCCGTCGGGCCTCGACCAGCATCGACGGGGCGGCGTCCGCTGCGATCACCCGCCCGGTCGGCAGCCGGGCCAGGAGGGCCTCGGTGACCCGGCCACTGCCGCAGCCGGCGTCGAGCACCAGCTCGTCGCCGGCCAACGGCAGCCGTTCGAGCACCGCGCTCCCCCACCGGGTCATGGGGTCGGCGATGCGGTCGTAGGTGGCGCCGTCCCAGTCGCGGCCCGGTGTGGGGCCGGCGCTCAGGAGCCCGGCGTGAAGTAGTTGTGGACCTCGAAGAAGGCGAGCTGCGGGGGCGCCGTCAGCCCCGCCTCGGCCGAGAACGGCCCGATCTGCTCGTCGGCGAAGGCCTGGAACTGCTCCTGGGTCTCCCAGACGTCGACGACCCGGAAGCCGGTGTCGGTCTTGGTGACGAAGTGGGAGATGGCGCCGGCCGGTCCCGGGCCCTTGGGCGTCAGGCCCATCTTCCCGCAGATCTCGTCGTACTGCTCGAGGGTGGCGCCGTCGAAGTCCATCTGCACCGCAATCGCCATGATGACCTCCTGGTGGGAGCGGTCGGCACCGTCGCCGACGCGCAGGGGAACTCTCGCGCGATCCGTGGCCGCCCGGGTGGTCGGCTACTCGAGCTCCTGGTGGATCAGCTCCACCCGCTGGGCCACGGCGTTGGGGTCGTCGCCCTGCTCGGCCAGCAGGGCGGCCCGGTTGCGCTCGGCCTCCTCGACCGCCCCCACGTCGGCGGCGGCGATGCGGGCCTCGGCCCCCTCGGCCACCAGGCGTTCGGCCTCCTCCACCAGGGCGGCCACCATGTCGGCCTCGGGGACGACGCGGACCATCTGGCCCTTGACGAACAGGTGGCCGCGCCCGTTGCCGGCGGCGATACCCAAGTCGGCGCTGCGGGCCTCGCCCGGCCCGTTGACCACGCAGCCCATGACCGCCACCTGGATGGGCAGGTTGCGGTCGGCCAGGGCGGCCTCGGCCTCCTTGGCCACCCGGATCACGTCGACCTCGGCCCGGCCGCACGACGGGCAGGCGATCAGGTCGACCGTCTTGCGCGCCCGCAGGCCCATGGCCTCCAGGAGCTGGCGGCCGGCCCGTGCCTCCTCCACCGGGTCGGCGGTGAGGGAGTACCGGATGGTGTCGCCGATGCCCTCGGAGAGGAGGGTGGCGATCCCGGCCGTGGCCTTGATCAGACCGGCCGGCGGCGGCCCGGCCTCGGTGACGCCCAGGTGGAGGGGGTGGTCGGTGACCTCGGAGAGCTGGCGGTAGGCCTCGATCATCAGGGGCACGTTCGACGCCTTGACCGAGATCTTGACGTCGTGGAAGTCGACCTCCTCGAAGTAGGCCAGCTCCCGCTGGGCCGACTCGACCAGGGCCTCCGGCGTGGCCCCGCCGTACTTGGCGTAGATGTCGGGGTCGAGGGAGCCGGCGTTGACCCCGATGCGGATGGGCACCCTGCGAGCCTTGGCCTCCTCGGCCACCAGCTTGATCTGGGCCGGCTTGCGGATGTTGCCCGGGTTGAGGCGCAGGCAGGCCACGCCGGCGTCGAGGGCGGCCAGGGCCAGCTTGTACTGGAAGTGGATGTCGGCCACGATCGGCACCGGCGAGCGGGGCACGATGGCCGCCAGCCCGGCCGCCGCCTCCTCGTCATTGCACGTGCAGCGCACGATGTCGGCCCCCGCCGCGGCCAGGGCGTAGATCTGGGCCAACGTGCCCTCCACGTCGGCCGTCTTGGTGATCGTCATCGACTGCACCGAGATCTGGGCGTCGCCGCCGACGGCAACCTTGCCGACGTGGATCTGCCGCGTCGGCCGGCGAGGCATGCTCATTTGATGGACCGACCTCCCGGGCCGGTCACTGGAACGGGTTGGCCATCGGCTTGACGATGTCGAGGTAGATCGACGTCACGCCGATGAGGACCAGCACCACGATCACGGCGGCGGCGATCGGCATCATCTTGCCCACGTCGGCCTGGTACCGCCGGCCGGCCCGGGAGCGGATGCGCTCGTAGGTGGCGATGGCCACGTGCCCGCCGTCGAGCGGCAGCAGGGGCACCAGGTTGAACACCCCGATGAAGATGTTCAGCAGGACCAGCAGGTAGACCACGTTGAAGGCCCCGCTCTCGGCCGCCTGGCCGGCGATGCGGGCCACCCCGACCACGGACACGAAGCGCTGGTCGTCGGCCGAGGCCGGCTTGTTGCTGGTGGCGTTGGTGAGCTGGCCGGCGTAGTCCTTGAGCGAGCCGGGGGCGAAGAACGAGCCGAGGGCGGCGAGCGAGCCGGTGCCGAGGTGCCAGATCGTGGTCACCGACCGGCCCGACGCCATGAGCGGGTTGAGCCGCTCGACGCTGGCCTTGGGGCCGATCCCGATGAAGCCGCGGGTCTCGCCACCGCGCTGGAGGCTGGTGGGGACCGCCGTCAGCTCGACGCGGGCGCCCTTGCGCTCGACGACGAAGCTGACCGGCTGGCCGGCGCTCTCGCGGATGTAGGGCGGGACGTCGTCCCAGCGGGTGACCGCGTTCCCGTTCACCGACACGACGCGGTCGCCGACCTTGAAGCCGGCGTCGATCGCCGGGCTCGGGCCGGTGTCGAGGCGGCTGAGGTTGCCGATGGTGAGACTGGGCTTGTCGTAGTTGGGCACGCCGACGGCGCTGAGCAGGACGACGAGCAGGGTGAAGGCAAGGACGAAATGGGTCCCGACGCCGGCCAGGGCGACGATCATCCGCTTGGGGTAGGAGCCCTGGCGGTAGGTGCGGGGCTCGTCGGCCGGGTCGATGCCCCGCTCGAGGTTGCTCATCCCGATGATCTTCACGTAGCCGCCGAAGGGGATGGCCTTGATGCCGTACTCGGTCTCGCCCTTGCGCACCGACCACAGGCGGGGCCCGAACCCGAAGAAGAACTCGGTGGCCTTCATGCCCGACTTCTTGGCCGCCACGAAGTGGGCGGCCTCGTGGAGCATGACCACCGCCGCCATGGCCAGGCAGAAGGCCACCACCGCGAACGTGTGGGTCACGATCGACAGGGCGATGCCTCCGACCAGCACCGCGGCCAGGGCGGCCAGCTTCCCGCCCGCCCCCTCGACCTCAGGGGCGGGGCTCGGCGTCTCGTCCAAGGGCTGGGTGAGGCTGGTCTGGGTCAAGCTGCTGCACTCCGTTCTACGACCCGCCTGGCGTGGTCCCGCGCGATCCGGTCCGCGTCAAGAACAACGTCGACGTCGACCGGCTTCGTTCCATGATGCCGCACCAGGGTCTCCTGCACGACCTCAGCGATGGCGTGCCAGGGGATGGCCCCCTCGAGGAACGCGGCGACGGCCACCTCATTGGCCGCGTTCAGCCACGCCGGCATGGTGCCCCCCTCCCGCCCGGCCTCATAGGCCAGGCCCAGGCACGGGAAGGCGTCACGGTCGGGCGCCTCGAAGTCGAGCCGGCCCACCTCGGACCAGTCGAGGGCGCCGAAGGCCACCCCACCACGGTCCGGGTAGGCCAGGGCGTAGGAGATGGGCAGGCGCATATCGGGCTGGGAGAGCTGGGCGATCGTGGACCCGTCGGTGAACTCCACCATGGAGTGGACGATGGACTGCGGGTGCACGACCACCTCGATCCGGTCGTAGGCCACGCCGAACAGCTCGTGGGCCTCGATGACCTCCAGGCCCTTGTTCATCAGCGTGGACGAGTCGACGGTGATCTTCGGCCCCATCGACCAGGTGGGGTGGGCCAGGGCGTCGGCCACGGTCACCGACGCCAGCTCGGCCCGCGACCGGCCCCGGAACGGCCCGCCGCTGGCGGTGAGCACGATCCGGGCCAGGCGGTCGAGCCCGCCGGCGCCCAGCGCGGCCAGGCACTGGTGGACGGCGGCGTGCTCGGAGTCCACCGGCAGGATCTCGGCGCCGGGCGTGGCCCGGGCCCGCTGCACCACCGGCCCGCCGGCGATGAGCGACTCCTTGTTGGCCAGGGCCAGGCGGCGGCCCGCCTCCAGGGCGGCGAGGGTGACCGGCAGGCCGGCGAAGCCCACCACCCCGTTGACCACCACCTCGGCCTCCCGGGCGATGGCGGCCAGGGCGTCGGGGCCGGCCCATACCTCCGTGCCCTTGGGCACCCGGGCCTCCACTTCGGCGGCCAGCGAGGCGTCGGCGATGGCCACCCGCTCCGGCCGCACGGCCATGGCCTGGGCCACGAGGCGGTCGACCGACCGCGCCGCACCGAGGGCCACGACCCGGTAGCGGTCGGGCTCGGACGCGACCACGTCGAGGGTCTGGGTGCCGATCGAGCCGGTGGACCCGACCACGCTGACCGTCCTCACGAGGGGGTCAGAAGACGAGCCGTACCAGGTAGTACGTGGCCGGGATGACGAAGAGCAGGGCGTCGATCCGGTCGAGCACGCCGCCGTGGCCCGGCAGCAGCTTGCCCATGTCCTTCACCCCCAGGTCGCGCTTGATCATGGACTCGCAGAGGTCGCCCAGGGGGGCGGCGATGGCCACGACGACGCCGAGCCAGAACGCCTTCCAGCCGTCCCACGGGTGGATCTGGGAAACGAGGACCAGGCTCACGGCCACTGACGTGAGCACCCCGCCGACGAGGCCTTCGAAGGTCTTGTTGGGCGACAGCTCCGGTGCCAGCGGCGTCTTCCCCCAGTACTTGCCGACCATGTAGGCGCCGATGTCGTGGGCGGCAGTCACGATCACCGCGCCGAGCAGCAGGCCGACCGCCCGCTCGCCGGGGACCCGCAGGAACAGGGCGGCGAAGCTGCCCAGGAAACCGACGTAGATGAAGGCGAACAGGGTCACCGCGATGTTCATGGTGGGCTTGGCGTGGACCACCCCGGCCAGGTACCAGAGGAAGCTGAACACCACCATCAGGGTCAGGACCAGGGGGAACGCCTGCTCACCCCGCCAATAGGCGCCGAGCACCATGGCGCCGCTCCCGACCAGGCCCAGGAGCGTGGCCGGCTGGTAGCCGCGGGCGCGCAGCGCCCCGAACAGCTCGGCCGCGGCCATCGTGACGGCCGCCAACACGAGGATGACCAGGGCACGCGGCCCGATGGCTGTGGCCGCGAGGAGCACGCCGGCGGCGATCAGACCGGTGACGACCCGCTGCGACAAGTCGGTGCGGCCCTCCCCCGGCCCGGGGCCGGCAGGCGGGGCGCCGCCGCCGCCGCTCCCCCCCGGACCGGCGGGCCC
>JAHFUR010000058.1 GCA_023264995.1 Acidimicrobiia bacterium
GCGTCCCGTCGGCGCCCGGTGGCCGGCCCGCACTGAGGCGCCGAGCACGGCGCGGGCGGGGCCCAGCAGGACGACGTCGGCGGTCATGCCCGTCGCGCCCGGGCCGTGGGCCGCCAGCGCCGGCCCGCCCGCCGGCAAGGCCAGGTCGCCTGGCGCCAGCCCGGCGATCGAGGCCAGGCTCAGGACGGCGGCAATGACCGAGACGACGAGCCGGGGACCACCTCGTCGCTGTCTCACCCGGACCCCTCTCGGCTCCACACGCCCTCGGCGAGTTTGGACATTGAATGTGTCCGACGTGATACCGGTTTGTTTCCTCTTGATGAACCCGGGCCGGTCAGCGGTCCTCGTGGGCCCGGCGCACCGTGGCTTTCTTCCCCTTGATCGTGCTGGCCTTGAGGGCGGCGACCACCTCGTCGGCCGCCGCTTCCGGCACCTCCACGAGGGTGAACCGGTCAGCGATCTCGATGGCGCCGATGTCACGCCCGCTCAGCCGGGTCTCGCCGGCGATGGCGCCGACGATGTCCTGCGGGCGGATGCCGGCACTGCGGCCGGCGCCGACGAACAGGCGGGTCATGCCGGCCCCCGACCCCCGCGGCGGCCGGGGCGGCCGGCTCCCGGGGCCCTTGTCACCCCGTGCCTCCCGGCCGTCCCGCCCCGCGCTCGAGGTCACCTCGGGGATCTCCTCGTCGTCGGCCACGACCCCGCTGGCCTCGTGGGCCAGCTTCACCGCCGCCAGCGCCACCTCCATCACGTCGAACTTGTCGGCCAGCGTCTCCACCACGACCCGGAACCCCTCCAGGTCGTCCTCGAGGATGGACTCCTCCAGGGCGGCCCGAGTCAGCTCCAGCCGTCGGGACCGGAGGTCGGCGGTGGTGGGCACCTTCTCGACGGTGATCTTCTGCTTGGTCACCCGTTCGATGGTCTTGAGCATCCGGTGCTCGCGGGGCTCGACCAGGGTGATGGCCACGCCCTCGCGGCCGGCCCGGCCGACCCGACCGATGCGGTGGACGTAGGAGTCGGGCGCCGACGGCACCTCGTAGTTCACGACGTGGGTGAGCTGTTCGATGTCGAGGCCACGGGCAGCCACGTCGGTGGCCACCAGCAGGTCGGCCGTGCCCGCCCGCAGCCGGGCCATCACCCGGTCGCGCTGTTCCTGTGTCATCCCGCCGTGCAGGGCCTCGGCCCGGTAACCACGGCCGTTCAGCGTGCCCGCGATCTGGTCGACCTCATCGCGGGTCCGGCAGAACACGATGGCCGCGGCCGGTGACTCCACGTCGAGGATGCGCCCCAGGGTGGCCGTCTTGAATGCTCGCGGCACCACGTACGCCATCTGGCGGACGAGCGGGGCCTGGCCGGGGTCAACCTGCTCGCGGCCCATGTGGATCCGGACCGGGTTGCGCAGGTGGCGACGGGCGATCCCGTCAATACGGGCGGGCATGGTGGCCGAGAAGAGCACCGTCTGCCGCCCCGCCGGCGTGGACAGCAGGATGGCCTCGATGTCCTCGGCGAAGCCCATGTCGAGCATCTCGTCGGCCTCGTCGAGCACGACAACCTCGAGCCCGTCCAGGGGCAGTGTGCCCCGTCCGATGTGGTCGAGGGCGCGCCCAGGAGTCGCCACCACCACGTCGATGCCGCGATCGAGCGCACTGAGCTGGCGCCCGATCGGTTGGCCGCCGTAGATCGGCAGGACGCGCGCCCCGATCTCGCGCCCGTAGCGGTGGACGGCCTCGGACACCTGGATCGCCAGCTCGCGCGTCGGCACGAGCACCAGCGCCACGGGCCGCTTGCCCCGGGGCCCGGCGCCGAGCCGCTGCAGCAGGGGCAGGGCGAAGGCCGCCGTCTTCCCGGTGCCGGTCGCGGCCTGGCCAAGCAGGTCGCGTCCGGCAATGAGGGGCGGGATGGTCTCCCTCTGGACCGGGGTCGGCTCCTCGTACCCGAGGCCGGTCAGGGCGGAGAGCAGCTCGGGCCGTAAGCCGAGATCGGCGAAGGTCACGGGCTCGGCGTTGGCATTGCTCCGGTCGGCATCGGGCGTGGGCGTCATGGCGGGGGGGCTCCTGCCGGGCACGGGCCGGCGCTCGAACGGCACGGCGGTCGTGGCGTCTCTGGGGCTCGGGCCGGCGGTGATCCGCCCGGCCTCGTCCCCTATGAGCTTCCCACGTCGCAGCCGGGACGTTCGCCGGCCGCCAGTTTCAATGGGTCGGCGGCCCGACCTGCCTCGCCGCGGCGGGCGGCACCCAACGCCGCAGGGCGGCGGCCAGGGCGTCGCGGCGCACCGGCTTCGGCAGGTGATCATCCATCCCGACGGCGATACACCGGTCGCGATCGGCCTCCATCGCCGACGCGGTCATGGCCACGATCGGCGTGCGCGACCCGTCGGCCTCTCGCCGCCGGATCTCCTGCGTCGCCGTGTAGCCGTCCATGTTGGGCATCTGGCAGTCCATGAGGACCAGGTCGTACCTCTTGGCGGCGAGCGCGTCGAGGGCCTCGACTCCGTCCGTGGCCACGTCGGCCTCAACGCCGAGTTGGCGCAGGAAGGCCAGGGCCACGGTCTGGTTGACCGCGCTGTCCTCCACGAGGAGGACCCGCGAGCCGGTGGGATCGGCGTCCCGGACCGGGGCCGAGACGGTGGCGCCGGTCGCGGCGATCCCTCGGAGGGCCGAGACGGCGCCGATGAGCGCGGCGCGCCTCACGGGCTTGGTGACCAGGCTCTCCATGTGGGCCGAGGGGGCAACTGCGCTGCGCCGGGCGGCTGGAACAAGGGTGACGACGCCGAGAGCACCCAACTGAGGGTCGGCCTGGATCGCGGCCCGAAGGGCGACGTGGGCCGAGCCGCGGTCCTCGTCGAGAACGATCACGGTGTACGGCCGGCCGGCCACCGCCGCAGCCCGGAGGTCCTCGAGGACGGGGTCATCGAGACCCCGGTCAACCACGTCGGCTCCAGCCTCGTGCATCATCGAGAGGACCGCCTCCCGCAGCCCGGCGTGCCCAGCAACCACCATCGCCCGCACGCCGCGAAGGAGGTCACCCCTCGCCGGCGGTGGCGTGACGGGCGCGGGCGAGGCCGGGAGGGGGAGGGTGAACCAGAAGGTGCTACCGCGGCCCGGCGCGCTGCTGACACCGATCCTCCCGCCCATCAGGTCGACCAGCTGCCTGCAGATCGTGAGGCCCAGGCCGGTGCCGCCATAGGTGCGGGTGGTCGAAAGATCCGCCTGCTCGAAGGCTTCGAACACCCGGGCGGAGTCGGCTGGGTCGATGCCGATGCCCGAATCGGAGACGTCGAACCGGATGCCGGCGCCGTCGTCGCGACGGGCCCGGACGACGACGTCGCCGGCGTCGGTGAACTTGATGGCATTGCCGATGAGGTTGGACAGCACCTGGCGGATCCTCATGCGGTCGCCGGTGACCAGCGTGGGCAGCGCGGGGTCGAGGATGCCGACCAGCTCGAGACCCTTGTCGGCCGCTCGTGTGCCGAAGGCGCCGAGGACCGACTCGAACGCGACACGGAGGTCGAATTCCTGCTCGTCAAGGTCGAGCTTGCCCGCTTCGATCTTGGAGAAGTCGAGCACGTCGTCGATGATCTCGGTGAGCGACTCGGCTGATTCGGCCAGCGTCCGGGCGTACTCGCGTTGGCCCGGGTCGAGCTCGGTGTCCAGGAGCAGGGTCGCCATGCCGATCACACCGTTCATCGGCGTGCGGATCTCGTGGCTCATGTTGGCGACGAACGCCGACTTCAGCCGTGAGGACTCCAGGGCCTGGACGAGGGCCTGCTCCTCGGCCACCTTTCGGTCCGTGACATCGCGAAGGTTGACCACGATGCCCCCCAGCGCCGGGTCGTCGAGGAGGCTCCGGCTCACCGACTCGATGTAGCGCCAGCTACCGTCGGCGTGCCGGAGCCGGAACTCGTCGCGCTGGTCGAGCTCAGGCGTGGACGCGGCGGCGGCCAGGCCGGCGGCCACCCGCTCCCGGTCTTCCGGGTGGGTGGCCTCCAGGAGCGTGGTACCTGGCCCGGTCCCGAAGTACGGCTCGCCGGCCGGGTTGGCGTAGACCATGCTCCCATCGGCCCCCACGATGGCGATCACATCGCCCGACCGCCTCACGAGCTGCTCGAGGCGAGCTTGGGTCCGGTGCAGCGAGGTCTCCGCGACCTCTCGCTCCCCCATTAAGGAGACAAACCGACCGAGGACCAGCACGGCGGTGATCGTCACGGTGACGACCAGCGCGATCTCGTCGGTGACCGACGCCTGTCCGAACATGATCGCCGCCGGCCCGACCACCACCGCGGCCCCCACGGCGACGAGCCTGGCCCGGCCGTAGGCCCGCTCGCCCGTGCCCGGTACGGCGGTCAGCCGTTGCATCGCCGGGTGCAGCGCAGCCATGGCCAGCAGGCCGTAGCAGGCCAGCCAGAGCAGGTCGATCCAGTGCCCGGACTGGTACCCGTCAGTCGGCGTGGTGAGGGCGAAGACCACGTCGGCGACGAGCTGGGACAGCACACCCAGGACGAGCAGGCCCCAACTCCAGTTGCGGGCACGCGAAACCCCAGTGAAGGCCGTCCCGGCCAGCACACCGATCAGCACGACGTCGGCGACCGGGTAGGCGACGTTGACAAATCCGGCCGCCACCGACGACGCGTGGCTCTCGATGGCCGGGTCGACCAGCACCTCCCAGGCGACGGCGAACGTGGCGACGCCGAAGATGCCCCCTTCGAGAAGCAGGCCCCACGACCGGCTGCGGTACCCGGCCCGGGCCAGGGCGAGGAACCCCCAGGTAAGTGGGATATAGGCGAGGAGGTAGATCGCATCGGCAATCGACGGCTCGGGGACGGGCCGATGGAGGACCAGGTCGTAGAAGTTGAAGATCCCGTCGGCCATGGAGAAAAGGCCGGTGCCGAGGGCCAGCAGGTACCACCCGCGCGGCCTGGGTGGCCGCCAGTGGCGTACGCCGGCCACGATCGAGGCCGCGGCGAGGCCACCGAGGAGCTGGTAGACGAGATCCTGGATGACCAGGGGCAGCCACAGGTAGAGAAGGCCGGCGGCAAGGAAGACAACGGCGACCGCGTAGGCACGGACTGGCGCCGGCGTCACTCGCCCCATTGGCCGATGGCCATCGCCAGCAGGCGGAGGCGGGGCGTCAGGGCCCGAGAGGACGCCGTCCGGCCGGGTCTTCCACCCGATCATCGGCCCATCTCGACTCTCCTCGGTCTCGGCGGAGCAGCCCGCCCCGTCGCGAGATGTCGACCGTTCCGAGCGGGACCTTGAGTGCGCGAAGGGTCGGTCGTGGGTGTCTCGGCTCCGTGTACTACAAGATAGGATGGCTGTATGACAATGCTGAGCTTCCGAGTCGACGAGGCGGAGGCCGCTGAGGCGCAGCGCTGGGCCGAACAGCTCGGGGTGGACCGCTCCGAGTTGCTCCGGGACGCACTTCACCGGCACCTTCTCCGGCTCGCCAGTGAGAACGACGCCAAGACATGGGCCGAGCAACCGCTCGACGCCGGCGAGCAGTCGTTGTCCGCAATCGCCGAGTGGGGCCCTGCGGAAGACTGGGCGGGATGGGCCGATGCAACGGGGTGAGATCTGGTTCGCGGCCACGCCCGGTGGGGACCGTCCCGTACTTATCCTGACCCGCGATCCGGTAGCCGAACGGATCGGCTCGGTGGTCGTCGCCGCTCTGACGCGCACTCGGCGCGGTCTCGTGTCCGAACTCGAACTGACTGCAGTCGACGACGGCCTGCCAGACGATTGCGTGGTGAACTTCGACAACGTCCACACGCTGGCCCGTGAACGGTTCCGTAGGCGAGTCGGCAGCCTGTCGCCGGCACGGATGGTGCAAGCGTGTCGAACGCTGAACGCTGCCACCGGGTGCTGACGAGCGGCGGGGAGCGGGCGGCGATATGAGGCGATCCTCGCCCGCGTCCCTAGACTCGCGCGGTGCGTTGGGTTCCGTTGCTTCTGCTCGGCCTCGGCGTCGTTCTGGCGTCGTGGGTTGTCCTGATGGTCTTGGCGATGCGTTTACCCCCGGGGCTGGCCAAGGACCTCGCGACCTTCCTGCCGGCGTGCGCGACTGCGCTTCGCCGACTACGCAAGGACCCTCGGGTCCCGCGCTCCGCCAAGATCGCCGTGGCGATCGCCGCAGTGTGGGTGATCAGCCCGATCGATCTGATCCCTGAGTTTCTTCCCGTGATCGGGCCGCTCGACGACGTGGTGGTCGTCGCGCTGGCGCTCCGCTTCGCGTCCAGGCGGGTGCCACGCGAGGCGATCGAAGAAGCGTGGCCGGGCGAGCGACGGCTCCTCGACCGCCTGCTCGGCCCAGCAGCATCCCCACCGACGGATCAGAAACCTCACTCGGGCGACCGCGTCGCCTGAGTAGGCGTTCAGCGCAGGCCGGTTGGCTCCACGAACGCGCTGGCGCAAACAACCCGAACGTTGGCCCGCCCAAGGTTCAGGCGACGGCTGTCACACGATCGGGCGCGACGCTACGGCCCCTGGGGCAGCGCCCATCGTGAACCGTTGGAGGCCGTGAGGACGACGACGGCGATCGCTTCGGCGTGGCAGACGTCGAGTAGGTGAGGATCGGCGGTGGCGAGAGCTTGCTCCCGGGACCGAGCGACCTCGGCGGCGATGCAGTCGGCGAGGCTGACCGGGCACCTGGTCCGGTGGTAGCTCCGTGCCCGAAGGCGTCCGGCCGCGGCGCCGATCGGCGCATCAACGGACACGCCATCGAGCAGGCCCATCTGGGCAAGGTCGAGCGCCGCGTCCTCCTCGTCCGCCCCCGAGAGGCGAACGAGGTGGTCGAGAACCTCAGCGACGCCGAGGGCGGTCAGCGACGAGTCGGCGCGGCCGAGAAGCGGCCGGACCTCGCTCGCTGCTCGTTCACCCTTGAGATAGGCCAGAACGGTATAGGCGTCGAGAACCGTCAACGCGACGTTGCTCGCCGTGCCTCTTCGGCTCGGGCCACCTGGCGGGAACCGTCCGTGGCGGGCCCGCGACCTCGGTACTTGCCTTCGAGGTCGTCGACCGGCTGCTCACCGAGGGGCCGCATCACCACTCGGTCGCCGAGGTCGACAACGACGACGCGGCGTGTGTTCCAGCGTGCTCGGGTGTCGGCCGGGATGGAAACCTGGCCGTTTCGAGAGACCGTCATGACGTGAGCCTCGTTCATGCCGATATTGTATGCTTTCCGCACAGCGTTGTATGGTGCATCGCCCTCGAGGGGTCCAGCCGCCCACCGTTCCAGCCGGCGAGGTCGTCGACGACGAGCCGGCGGACCGGACGACGGGGCTGCCGGTCCATCTGCTCCCGGAAGTCCTCGAACCGCTTCTTCGCCATGTCGATGCCGGCGCCGCCCGCGGTTGTCGTCGGGTAGCGGCTCGTACCAGACTGTTGTCTGTCAAGTCCCGGACCGTCGGGCAGAAGATCGGCACCGAAACAGAAGGGCCGGCGCTTGCGCACCGGCCCTGACCTGCTCTTTTTCTTGGTGGCGGGGGTAGGATTTGAACCTACGACCTTCGGGTTATGAGCCCGACGAGCTAGGTCCGCTTGGGTCCGCCGTGGTCCGCCTACGTCCGTGTCGGTGCAGGTCAACGGGGGTTTCGGGGGCCGGTCGTCCGCCGTCGTCCGTGCCCGTCCGCCGTAGTTCGTTTGACAAGTTGTTTGACACGTTGTCGTCGAGAAACCCGTCTGCTCGCAACGAGAGCGCGAGTACCTGATGGGGCTCGTTGGTCACGAGCCATGACTTGATGGCAAGCTCCTGCTCGCCCCGGGGGTGGCCGGCGACGCCGAGCTCCTCGATCAGATCACGAGTGACGAGGACGCGCCGGGGCTCGCCGGGTAGGCGAAAGTCCTCGGCCTCTCCCATGAAACGGCTCATGCCATCACCTCGCAGTCGAGAACCACGATACCGCCGTCCTGTCGCTCGCCGCGGACGGCCATGAGGGAGCCGCTGTCCAGCAGAAGCTCGCCCTGGTAGGCCAGAGCGGGGTCGCCGACTGGTGGTAGCCAGAGGGCGGGTGTCCCCGCCGGCACGCTGATCTCAAGGAGAGCAGGACCGCCCGGGCCGGCGGGTTTCGTGAACTCCTCGAGCGCCACCTCCCGGAAGATCGTCGTCGACAGGAACGAGGCGGTCACGAGAACCCTTTCCTCGCGTGGTCCCGATCCGAGGAGGCGAGCGACGCTGCGCTGGCCCCGGTAGACCCGCAGCGGCTCAGGGACTTCCCAGCGAGCGATCGACACCGGCAGCGCCCGGAGGATCATGGTGACGAGCTCCGCCTCAGGCGCGGTCAGGTCCCCAGGCGAGCGAAGGCCGCGCAGCACCGCTGCCACAAGCTCGTAGCTCCGGTCCAGCCCTTGGTAGCGACGGATGGCGGCCACCTCGTCGTCCGTCAACGCTGCGGCGACTGCGCTCGCGGCTTCGGTCAGGCGCGCCGCGAGGTCGCTCACGTCTCCTTCGCCGCCAGGAGCGCCTTGAACTCGAGGTCGGGGAAGCCGTGGCTTGCGCGAAGGGGGGTACAGGGAACGTGGGCGAGCCAAAGGGACAGCTCGACAAGATCAATGAAGTCCTGCCGCTCGCGATAGCTGTCGGCAAGATGAGCGAACTCGTTCATGACGCCGAGCACGCTGCGGCTCGCGGTCTTGGCCAGTGTCCATGTCGCCATCTCTGCCACTTCGTCATGGACCACATCGGCTCCAACACCGAGGCGCATGGCGACTTCAGCGAAGGCGGTCGGGAACCGGGCGATCACAGACGAAGCCGGCGCCAACGGCACGATCACGGGCAGCAGGGTCTTCGCGTTCACGAAGAGGGCAACCTGCGGCCGCCAGAACCAGACGTTCGCGTACCAGTCTCCGAGGACTCCTGTCGTCGGCTGGGCCTCGGACCCGTTGAGCCGTCCCGCACGGTCAAGGAACTTCTTCGTTCCCCGCACCACCATCACAGCACCGAGTCTGTCGCGCTTCGGCATAACCGGCATCGCGACGGGACGGCGTTGCCACCGCCATAGTGGCCGTGTCCGCAATCGCCTCCTCGCGCCAGAGTTGGTTCATCGCTTCCCGGACGCAGTTGGGATCGACCCAGAGCGCTCTATGACCCAGCCCGCTGGAGGCGTGAGCGTCGTTCTGGCACCAGCGCACGAGCAGCCTGAACGCCCACCCGAGCATTCATGATGGATGACGCCATGTCGCTGACGGGATCGGAACGAAAGAGTGGAAGAGCGGGAAGCCGTCGGCGGGCCAGCACCTGGTCGTGCGTCGTGCCGCGTGCGCCGTCACTCGTGCTGAGTGCTGGGCATGCAATGTGCGGTGGGGCTGCGAAGCCCCGGATGCGCGGCCCATCGCGCGGGAGCCTTAACAGGGCGTGGCCGAATAGCCCATCGGCCGTCGGGGGTCTGGTGCTCGCTCCCGCCGGCGGCCACCCGCACTTCCGTCTCAGTCCGCCAGGTCGACCTCCCAATTGGCCTGCTGCACACGGGTGTCCAGCTCGCGGTGCTCCTTGGCGACCTCGTCGGCCACTCGCCGCAGCGCAGGCACGTCAACCGCCGACAGAGAGCGCAGCTCGGACCGCATTTGCCGGATGGGGGCAAACGACTGCCACTCGCCGCGACCCTGCTGGCCGGCGGCCGCATCCGCCAGCCCCGCGTATAGGCCCCGCCGTAGCCGGAGAACGTCCCGGCGCGCGATGGCGTCGGTGATGGTCACGCCGGGCTCGATCTCCTGAGAAGAGTTGGTGCGGTTGATGCGGCGAATCAGCTCCTCCAACCGGGAGAGAACTTCATCCGCCTCGGCCAGCAGGGCGTTCGCGTCCTCGACCGGCTCCTCGCCCTCCTGGTAGCGCGCCGCCGCCTGTGCCCGCGACCGCAACTGCTCCAACCGCTTCTGCGCGTCTGCTCGCTCGGCGAGCGCCTCTGCCAACTTCATCCCTCAGATGGTAGGCGGGCTAGCCGACCAGCGCCGAGTGATTATCGACCCGACGAGGACCGACAACCCGGTCGCAGAGGAGAGCCAGCGACGATTCGGGGCTTGGTGCCAACATCGTCGTTGAGCCGGCTAAATGGCGGGCACCCCGGCCGGCGGATCGGCGAGCGTCGCTATCTCGTCAACACCATTGCCTGCGGTGGTCCATGATCGAGCGTCCCCCTGGAGGCGATGCACCCGATGCTGCTCTCGATCACGACGACCCACCAGCCGGCCACGGACCTCGGGTACCTGCTGCACAAGAACCCCGACCGGGTGCAGACGACAGACATGTCCTTCGGCCAGGTCAACGTCGTCTATCCCGAAGCGGGCCGTGACCGCTGCACGGCGGCGCTGCTTGTCGAGGTCGACCCCGTCGGCCTCGTCCGTGACCGCAAGGGTCCCAAGGGCAATGACTTCTCCCTGGCCCAGTACGTCAACGACCGGCCGTACGCTGCGTCGTCCTTCCTCTCCGTCGCCATCAACAAGGTGTTCGGAACCGCCATGACCGGACGCAGCAAGGAGCGGCCGGAGCTGGCCGACCTGGCGATGCCCTTCGTCGTTCACCTGCCGGTCGTGCCCTGTCGCGGCGGCGAGGCCATCCTGCGCCGGCTCTTCGAACCGATCGGCTACGAGGTCGCGGCGACGACGATCCCCCTCGACACTCAGTTCCCGCAGTGGGGGGACAGCCGGTACCTGGACGTGACACTCACGGGAACGTGTCGGCTCCGGGAGCTGCTCGAGCACCTCTTCGTGCTGCTGCCTGTGCTCGACGACGACAAGCACTACTGGGTCGGCCCCGAGGAGGTCGACAAGCTCCTCCGGCGAGGCGGCGACTGGCTCGGCACCCACCCCGATCGCGAGCTCATCGCCCGGCGCTACCTACGCCACGACCGCCGCCTGACCAGCGACGCGCTGGCGCGGCTCCTGGCCGAGGACGGCGACGTGGAGGACCCCGACGAGGTGGGCGCCGCCCACGACCAGGAGGAGGCCGCAGTCGAGAAGCCGATCAGCCTCAACGAGCAGCGGCTCGACGCAGTGATCGACCAGCTCAGCGCGGCGGGGTCGCGGCGGGTCGTCGACCTCGGCTGCGGTGGCGGCAAGCTCGTGGCGCGGATCCTGCGCGACACGAAGGTGGAGCACGTTCTCGGCGTGGACGTGTCCTACCGGGCGCTGTCGGCTGCCTCTCGCCGCCTGCACCTCGACACCATGGCCCCCCGCCAGCGTGAGCGGGTCGAACTCGTCCAGGGGGCGCTGACCTACCGGGACCGGCGGCTCCAGGGCTTCGATGCCGCCACGGTCGTCGAGGTGATCGAGCACCTCGACCCACCCCGACTCGGCGCCTTCGAGCGGGCGGTCTTCGCCTACGCCCGGCCGGGCCGGGTCGTGGTCACCACCCCCAACGTGGAGTACAACGTCCTGTTCGAAACGCTTCCGACCGGCACCCTTCGCCACCGCGACCATCGCTTCGAGTGGACACGAGCCGAGTTCGCGGCCTGGGCCGGCGACGTCGGGTCCCGTAACGGCTACGCCGTCGAGATCTCCGGGATCGGGCCTGAGGACGCGGAGCACGGCTCGCCGACCCAGATGGCGGTGTTCCACCGGTGACCATCCCCATCCCCGAGCTGTCGCTGGTCGTCCTGGTGGGCGTGTCCGGCTCGGGCAAGTCGAGCTTCGCCGCCCGGCATTTCCTGCCCACCGAGGTGCTGTCGTCGGACTTCTGTCGCGGTCTGGTCAGCGACGACGAGAACGACCAGGCGGCGACGCCGGCCGCCTTCGACGTCCTCCATTACGTCGCTGCGAAACGGCTGGAGGTCGGCAAGCTGACCGTTGTCGACGCCACCAACGTCCAGCCCGAGGCCCGCAAGCCGCTGGTGGCCCTGGCCAAGAAGCACCACGTCCTGGCGGTGGCCATCGTGCTCGATGTCCCCGAGTCGGTGTGCGCCGAGCGCAACGCCGCCCGGCCCGACCGCAGCTTCGGCCCCCACGTGCTGCGCAACCAGTGCAGCCAGCTGCGCCGGTCGATGAACAACCTGCGGCGCGAGGGCTTCCACCGGGTCGTCTTCCTCCATGGCGTGGAGGAGATCGACGCGGCCACCCTCGAACGCCAGCCGCTGTGGAACGACCGTCGCGGCGACCACGGGCCCTTCGACATCATCGGCGACGTCCACGGCTGCTTCGACGAGCTCACCACCCTGCTTGGCGACCTGGGCTACCAGGTCGCACCCGATGGCGACGGCGCCCACCACCCTGACGGCCGGCGAGCGCTCTTCGTGGGCGACCTGGTCGACCGAGGCCCGGCCACGCCGGCGGTGCTCCGCCTCGTCATGGCCATGGTCGACGCCGGCGACGCCCTGTGCATCCCCGGCAACCACGAGGCCAAGCTGCTGCGCGCTTTGCGGGGCCGCAACGTGACGGTCAGCCACGGATTGGCCGAAACGCTGGCCCAGCTCGCCGAGGAGCCGGCCGAATTCTCGGTGCAGGTGGAGAAGTTCATCGACGGCCTGGTCAGCCACCTGGTGCTCGACGACGGCACGCTGGTCGTCGCCCACGCCGGCCTGCGAGCCGACATGCAGGGCCGCGCCTCGGGTGCGGTGCGCTCCTTCGCCCTCTACGGGGACACCACCGGCGAGACGGACGAGTTCGGCCTTCCGGTTCGCTACCCCTGGGCCGAGGACTACCGGGGCGACGCCATGGTCGTCTACGGCCACACGCCGGTGCCAGAGGCGACGTGGCTGAATCGAACGATCTGCATCGACACCGGCTGCGTCTTCGGGGGCAAGCTCACGGCCTTGCGCTACCCCGAGCGCGAGGTGGTCTCGGTCCCGGCGGCGCGGATGTACTGGGAGCCGGTCCGACCCCTGGTGGCGGCCGCTTCGGTCGACGCATCCCGCGAGCCGACCGATCTCGACCTTGACGACGTCATGGGCAAGCGCATCATCACCACCCGACTGAGCCAGACGGTGACGATCCGCGAGGAGAACGGGATGGCCGCGCTGGAGGTGATGAGCCGCTTCGCCGCCGACCCGCGCTGGCTCGTCTACCTGCCACCGACCATGTCGCCCACCGCCACCACCGATCGGGAGGGCCTGCTCGAGCATCCCGCGGAGGCCTTCGCTGCCTTCCGCCGCGACGGCGTCAGCCGGGTCGTGTGCGAGGAGAAGCACATGGGGTCGCGGGCCGTGGTGGTCGTCTGCCGCGACTCCGATGTCGCCGAGCGCCGGTTTGGCGTAGCCGGCAGCCCGGGTGCCGGGACGATCGTCACCCGCACCGGCCGACCGTTCTTCAACGACCACGCCACCGAGGTCGCCCTCCTCGACAAGGTCCGTGCCGCCGTCACCCGCCTCGACCTCTGGGAGGAGCTGACCACGGACTGGCTCGTGCTCGACGCCGAGCTCCTGCCATGGTCGGCCAAGGCCGAGGAGCTCCTTCGGCGGCAGTATGCGTCCGTTGGGGCCGCGGCGACGGCGACGATCGGCGCGGAGGCGCAGCTGCTCCGGGCGGCGCAGGACCGGGGCGCTGATGTCGGCGAACTCCTGGCCCGGACCGAGGCGCGACGGTCCATGGCTGATGGCTTCGTCG
The DNA here is from genome assembly GCA_023264995.1 of Acidimicrobiia bacterium. Lineage (GTDB taxonomy): Bacteria > Actinomycetota > Acidimicrobiia > Acidimicrobiales > AC-14 > CADCTB01. The sequence continues at coordinate 13,524 of JAHFUR010000058.1, forward strand.
ATGCCTACCGGCAGTACTGCTGGGAGGTCACCTCGGTCGACGACCTCCGGCTGGCGCCGTTCCAGGTCCTGGCCGGCGAGGGGAAGGTCCACGCGCTGACAGACCACCTCTGGCACCTCGACGTCATCGGACGTCTCGCCGATGTCGACCTGGGGACCTTCCGCGCCACGCCCAGCGTCATCGTCGACCTCGATGACGAGGAAAGCGAGGCGGCCGCCACCGCATGGTGGGAGAAGCTGACTGGCGCCGGCGGCGAAGGGATGGTGGTGAAGCCCGTCGACGTCGTCCACCGCGGGGCGAAGGGCCTCGCGCAACCTGGCATCAAATGCCGGGGGCCGGAGTACCTCCGCATCATCTACGGACCGGAGTACACGGCCGAGGCCAACCTCGTCCGCCTCCGGGAACGCGGGCTCGGCCACAAGCGCTCGCTCGCCCTTCGCGAGTTCGCTTTGGGTATCGAAGCGCTGGAGCGCTTCGTCGCCGGGGAGCCGCTGTACCGGGTGCACGAGTGCGTCTTCGGCGTCCTCGCCCTCGAGAGCGAACCCGTGGACCCGCGATTGTGAGCGCCCATGCCTGAGATCCCGCCGCTGCCGGAGTCGACGATCCTGCTCGTGGAGGTGGGCTCGACTGCGCACGGGACCGGCCTCCCGGGCGGTGAGGACCAGGACGAGATGGGCGTGGTCATCGAGTCGCCAGAGGCCGTGCTCGGCCTCGACCCGCGCGGCTTCACGACGATCATGCAACGCACGCAGCCCGAGGGAACTCGATCGGGCCCCGGGGACACCGACCGCACCCTGCATTCCCTCCGTCGCTTCCTTCGACTTGCCGCCAGTGGCAACCCGTCGATCCTGATGTCGTTCTGGGCTCCCGTGCTGCACGTCACGGACGAGGGTCACGAGCTGCGGGCCCTCGCGGATGCCTTCATCGGCCGCCATGTCGTTCCCCGCTACCGCGGGTACATGGAGTCTCAGGCCATGCGGCTGCTGGGTGTGCGCGGCGGCGGGCACGGCCGGCGCGGCGGTGGGCAGCGCGAGGAACTCGTCGCCGAGCACGGTTACGACACCAAGTACGCCATGCACTGCGTGCGCCTCGGGTTCCAGTGCATCGAGCTGCTCACCACCCGACAGCTCCAGCTCCCGATCCAGGGAGAGCCCGCCGACTGGCTGCGTGCCGTTCGGCGCGGCGATGTCCCGTTCGAAGAGTGGCAGGCCCGGTGGCGCGCTCTCGATGCGGCCCTTGAGAAGTTGGGGGCCGACGAGACCTTCCCTGCCGGACCCGATCGGTCGCGCATCGAGCGATGGGGCGTCGAAGCACACCTCATGAGCTGGCGCTCGGGCGCCGGGACGTCGTAGCCGCCCAGCCGTCGGCGCTCGGGATTTGGGGGACCTCGGGCGCTCTGGACCCTCCGCTACGCGACTACCGATCGGCTCCCAGCGTCTCCTGCTGGCGCGGCGCACGGGAAGGATCGGCGCGTACTGCCCGGGGAGTGTCACGCTCTCCGGGTGCCCGACTTGCCGCAGCGCGACGCCACCGAGCGCTTCCTCACGCGGATGGGTCGGTGGGGTAGGCGAATCGATATCCCGTTCGACCTTGACCTGGGCGAGTTCGTCGACGGACACAGGGTGATTGCACGTGGGCTTGAACTGCGCGGATCGGGAGCAGTCCTCCATTACGAGTTCGTGCCCGGAATTGAAGCCGAGGAGCAAGATCGCAAGGGTCACTTCTTCTGGTACTGGTCCCTTCACGCGACTGATGATCGAGGGACTGAGTACGACGACAGCAATACCGGCGGGTTCGATACCCGAGGTGGACCCAACGTCCATGGCGAGCGGGATGTAGGCGGTCGAGTCCCGCGTCGAGCCACCAGACTGCGACTCGCCTTCGAGCCGCCGGAGGGATGGACTCCTCCGGAGCCATGGCGGCGGGACATCGTCGTCGACCTCGTGCGTCGGGAGGTGGTTGGGGCCGTCGGTCTGTAGCGCGATCGAAATCCACGAGAAGTTCGGCGACGGCATCATGAGCGCCATCGACTTCGAGCTCGACATTGCGCGCAGGTCCGATCCGAAGGGCGACCGCGTAGTCATCACTATGGACGGAGAGTTCCTCGCCTACCGGAAGTGGTGAACTGCCGATGAGCAGCGACTACAGCAGCAACCGTCGCGAACGGGTCGAGTCCATTCACCCCGATCACGCGGAGCTGCGCCGGACTCGACGGAACCGCGGCAGCCACTGCCGCACGGAAAGCAGCGCAGCCCAAGGCCGGCAGCAGAGACGGGCCGGGCTGCGTCGCACACGGACACGCGGCGGTCAACCTGCTCGTCCCTTCTACCGGGCAATTCTCCCCTCAACGTACGGCCCCAGGCGCATAGCGGACGGTTCCTGAGCGCCGGCGGGCAGTCTCCACCGATCCTTCTACCGGGCGGCGACCCTCGTCGTCCCGGAAGGAGCAGAGCCATGAAGGGATACGTCGCCCGCAAGGGCAACCGCTGGTATGCCGTCGTCTACGAGGGAGTCGACCCGATTTCAGGCCGGGAGCGTCGGAGCTGGCACGCCGCAGGCACCGAGCGGGCCGACGCCGAACGGCTCGCAGCGCGGCTTGCCAGCGAGCGCAACGGTCGCAACAACAGCGCCCGCTCGCTCAGCTTCGGTGCCTACCTGACCAGCCGATGGCTGCCTGGCAAGCGGCTCGTGCTGGCCACCAGCACCTACGACGGCTACCGCCGCAACGTGGAGCGCCACGTCCTGCCCACCCCTCGGCCGTATCGGCTTGCGGCAACTGCGGCCCCATCACCTCGAAGCCCTCTACGAGCGGCTCCTCCACCCGGTCGACGGTCGCGCCGGCTTGGCGCCGAAGACGGCCTACGAGGTGCACCTCGTCATCCGCGGCGCGCTCAGCGACGCCGTCCGCCGAGGGCTTGTGTCCCGCAACGTCGCACTCGTCGCCCACGCACCGCGTCTGCGCTCCATCCCGAAGGTCGAGCAGCAGGCATGGACACCGCAGGAGCTACAAGCGTTCCTGCGGGCGGCCGCCGGGCACCGCTTGTTCCCAGCGCTCTGGGTCGCGGCGTTCACCGGGATGCGGCGTAGCGAGCTGCTAGAGGGCTCCGTTGGGACGACTTCGACGCCAAGGCGGCGACGCTGTCGATCAATCGCGGGCTCGTCGCGGTCGACTACGAGCTACACGAGACACGGGGGAAGACCGCCAATGCTCGCCGGCGCATCGATCTCGATCCCACCACCGTCGGCGTCCTCACCGCGTGGCGGACCTGGCAGCGAACCGACCAGCATGCCGCCGGCATCAGCTCTGCGGACTGGATCTTCACCGATGGCAGTGGGGAGCCGATACACCCGCATGCGGTCTCCCAGACCTTCGATCGGATCGCGCGACGGGCCCAGGTGCGAGTCATCCGACTCCACGACCTACGCGTGCGCCACGAGGCGCCATGTACCGGGCGGGATGAGAGGACCCGCCGTCGGCCTGTCGCAGCAGGCCGCACGAAGCTGAGGGCAGCCTGACCTCGGAGGTGCGAGGGAGGGCGGCAAG
>JAHFUR010000059.1 GCA_023264995.1 Acidimicrobiia bacterium
CTGCCGGGCCCGGAGGGGCCGGCGGGGAGGGGGGCCAGGCCGGCGCCGCCGGCGCCGAAGTTGCGGGTGGCGGCGATGAGGGTCATACCCACCAGGAGCAGGAGGCCGGCCAGGCGGATGGGGCCGCGCAGGTCGGAGCCGGTGCGGACCAGGAGCTGGGGCGTCGACTGGATGATGACCGGGGCGACGGGCGTGGGCACCACGGGGGCGGTGCCCGGGCCGGTCAGGGTGACGGTGGCCTTGGCCACCACGGTGACCGAGGTGTTGTCATCGTCGACAGCCACGATGGTCACGGTGTCGGTCTGGGAGGCGCCGGCGTTGCCGCGGAAGTCACCGTCGAAGGCGCAGCTGTAGCTGCCGCCCCCGCCGGCCAGGCGCACGCCCTTGGCGCAACTGCCCCGGCCGTCGAGGTTGCCGTAGACGTCGTCGACCAGGGAGGTCAGCGTCACCGGCTCGAAGCTGGTGTTGGTGACCACCACGGTGAAGCGGAACGGGCCGCCGGGGGCGGGCCGGCTGATCGGGTCGGCCGACTTGACCACGGTGATGGTGGGGGGCACGTCGGTGATGCGCACCGTGGCCTGCGTCTGCGACGTGACCGTGGTGCCGGCATCGTCGCGGGCCGTGGTGGTGATCACGTCGGTCTGGGTGGCGCCGGCGTTGCCGAAGAAGTTGCCGGTGAAGGTGCAGGTGTAGGTGGCCCGGCTGACCAGGCGAGCGCCGACGGCGCAGGTGCCCTTGCCGTTGAGGTCGCCGTACACATTGTCGACCAGCGACGTGACGGTGATCGGGTCGGGCCCGGTGTTGGTCACGGTGAAGGTGAAGCTGAACGTGCCGCCCGGCTCGGGCAGGGAGGTGGGCGTGGCCACCTTGGTGGTGGTGATGGTGGGCGGCACCCCGGTGATGGTGACGGTGGCGTCGTCGGTGTCACGCACGGTGTTGCCGGCGTTGTCAGTGGCGGTGACGGTGACCACGTCGGTGTGGACGGAGCCGGTGGCCCCCTGCACGGCGCCCACGAAGTGGCAGCTGTAGGTGTTGCCCGGCCCGGGCGCCGGCGCCAGGACCTTGCCGATGGCCGTGCCGCAGGTGGAGCCGGCCAGCGTGGTGACGTCGCCGTAGACATTGTCGGCCAGGGTGCGGATGGTCAGGGCGACGTTGCTGGTGTTGGTGACGACCACGTTGAAGACGGCGTTGCCGCCCGGCGCCGGCAGGGTGTCGGGCACCGCGGTCTTGTCGACCTGGATGACCGGCAACAGGGTCACGGCCACCTGCTCGAGGGGGTCGGCGCAGGGTGTGACCGACGACGCGTTGTTGGCATCCCCGCTGTAGGTGGCGATGAAGCGGTAGGTGCCGGCGGCGGTGGGGGTGAAGGGGTCGGAGGTGTAGGTGCCGTTGCCGGACACCGGCTTGACCGAGGTGAACACCGCCGCGCCCGTGCAGGTGGCGTTGTTGGGGCCGAACAGGGTGAAGGTGACGTTGCCGGTGGGGTTGAACCCGCCGGCGATGGTGGCGGTGTCGAAGATGGCCCCGCCCAGGCCTACCGACGGCGACGCCGTGGTCGTGAGGCCGACGGGGAGGCGGCCGACGCCGATCGTCTCGTCGGGGTCGGTGCAGGCCGTGGGCCCGACCGGGGCGTTGTTGGCGTCGCCGCTGTAGGTGGCGACGAAGTGGTACACCCCGGGGCTGGGCAGGATGAACCGGTCGGAGACGACCAACCGCGGGTCGGTGGTGCCGGTGACCGTCTTGACCGAGGTAAAGATGGCGGCGCCGGTGCAGGTGTCGTTGTTCGGCCCGTACAGGCGGAAGGTGATCGTGCCCGTGGGGTTGAAGCCCCCGGCCAGGGTGGCGGTGTCGAAGACCTCGGCGCCCACCGCCCCGGCGGACACCAGGGTGGTCAGGGTGGCGCCCGGGCCGGTGAGGCGGACGATGGCGTCGTCACTGGCGGTGACGGTGCTCCCGTCGTTGTCGACGGCGGCGACGGTGACGATGTCGGTCTGGGAGGCGTTGGGCGCGCCGTTGAAGGTGCCGGTGAACGTGCAGCTGTACGTGCCGCCGTTGGCGGCGAGCACGGCGCCGATGGCGCAGGTGCCCTGGCCGTTGAGGCTGCCGTAGACATTGTCGACCAGCGACGTGATGGTGACCGGCTCGAAGCTGGTGTTGGTGACCAGCACGCTGAAGGTGAAACTGCCGCCGGGCGCCGGCCGCGATGCCGGCGACGCGTCCTTCACCACGGTGATGGTGGGCGCCACGTTGGTGATGATCACGGTGGCGTCGTCGGTGTCGGTGGCGGTGGTGCCGCTCGAGTCGGTGACGACCACGGTGATCACGTCGGTCTGCGACGACCCGGCATCACCGATGAAGGTGCCCGGGAACGAGCAGGGCGGCGACGACGCGCCCGGCGCCAGGGTGGTGCCGATCAGGGCGCCGCAGGTGGACCCGGCCCGGGTGGCCAGGTTGCCGTAGATATTGTCGTTGAGCGACGTGATGGCCACCGGGACGGAGCTGGTGTTGGTGACGACGGCGCTGAAGGTGAAGGTGCCGCCGGGCTCGGGCCGGCTCAGCGGGTTGGCCGTCTTGTCCACCCGGACCGTGGGGACGAGCGAGGTCAGGGTGACGGTGGCATCGTCGGTGTCGCGGACCGAGGTGCCGTTGACGTCCTGGGCGGTGGCGGTGACCACGTCGGTCTGTGACGCCCCGCCGGCGCCGGTGAAGTTGCCGGGGAAGGCGCAGGAGTACGACGCCCCACTGGCCAGCACGGTGCCCACGGCGGTGGTGCAGGTGCCCTGGGTGGCGATGTTGCCGTACACGTTGTCGGTGAGGGTGGTGATGGTGAGCGAGTTCGGGCCGGTGTTGGTGACCACCACGTTGAAGGTGAAGCTGCCACCCGGGGCCGGACGGCTGGTGGGCGTGGCCGTCTTGTCGACATTGATGGAGGGCGTGACGCTGATGATCGAGACGGTGGCGTCATCGCGTGCCGTCACCACGGTGCCGTCGTCGTCGGTGCCGGTGGCGGTGACGATGTCGGTCTGGGACGTGCCGGCCGCGCCGGTGAAGTCACCGGTGAACGTGCAGGGCGCCGAGGTGGCCCCGGGGGCCAGGACGGTGCCGATGAGGGCGCCGCAGGTGGAGCCGGGGCGGGTGGCCAGGTTGCCGTAGATGTTGTCGCTGAGGGCGGTGATGGTGACCGGGTCCACCGTGCTCGTGTTGGTGACCGCCACGGTGAAGGTGAACGTGCCGCCGGGCGCCGGCCGGGTCAGGGGGTTGGCCGTCTTGTTCACCGCGATCACGGGGATGACGTTGGTGAGGCGTACGGTGGCGTCGTCGGTGTCGGTGACGATGGTGCCGCCGGCGTTCTGGCCGGTGACGGTGACGATGTCGGTCTGGGTGGCGCCGGCGTTGCCGGTGAAGTTCCCCGGGAACGTGCAGGGGGGCGAGGAGGCCCCGGGGGCCAGGACGGTGCCGATGAGGGTGACGCAGGTGGAGCCGGGCCGGGTGGCCAGGTTGCCGTAGATGTTGTCGGTGAGGGCGGTGATGGTCAGGGGGTCGGGGCCGGTGTTGGTGACCACCACGGTGAAGGTGAAGGTGCCGCCGGGCTCGGGCAGGGAGGAGGGCTCGGCCGTCTTGTCCACCAGGATGGACGGCGGGGCGGTGAGGGTGACGGTGGCGTCGTCGGTGTCAGTGGCGGTGTTGCCGTCGTCGTCGGTGGCGTTGACGGTGATGACGTCGGTCTGGCTGGCGCCGGCGGCGCCGTTGAAGACGCCCGGGAAGGTGCACACCGGCGAGGAGGCCCCGGGGGCCAGGACGGTGCCGATGAGGGCGCCACAGGTGGAGCCGGGGCGGGTGGCGATGTTGCCGTAGATGTTGTCGGTGAGGGCGGTGATGGTGATGGGCTCGATGCTGGTGTTGGTCACCTGGGCGCTGAAGGTGAAGGTGCCGCCGGGGGCGGCCATCGAGGTGGGCGAGGCGGTCTTGACCACCCGCACGGTGGGCAGGACGTCGGTGATGCCCACGGTGGCATCGTCGGTGTCGGTGGCCACCGTGCCGTCGTCGTCGACCGCGGTGGCGGTGACGACGTCGGTCTGGGTGGTGTTGGCGTTGCCGATGAAGTCCCCGGTGAAGGCGCAGGGCGCCGAGGTGGCCCCGGGGGCCAGGACCACACCGATGAGGGTGTTGCAGGTGGAGCCGGGCCGGGTGGCCAGGTTGCCGTAGATGTTGTCGATGATGGTGGTGATGGTGACGGCCTCACCGGGGCTGTCGTTGCGGACCCGGACGGTGAAGGTGAACGTGCCGCCGGGCTCGGGCCGGGTGAGGGGGCTGGCGTCCTTGAACACGGTGATGACCGGGTTGACCCCGACCAGGGTGACGGTGGCGCTGGCCGTGGCCGTGGCCGTGTTCGAGCCGGCGTCGATGCCGATGGCGGTGACGGTGTCGGTGAAGCTCTGGCCGGCCTGGCCGACGCCCACCGCCGGCACCATGCCCACGAAGGAGCAGGTGTACTCGCCACCGTTGGCGGCCAGGAGGGGGGCCGTGGGCGGCAGGCTGCCGGGCGGGGCCACCGCGCAGGTGCCCTTGCCGTTGAGGTTGCCGTAGACGTTGTCGGTCAGGGAGGTCAGCGTCAGGGGGTTGCGGCCGGTGTTGATGACCCGCACGGTGAAGGTGACCGGACCGCCCGGCTCGTTGAGCGAGGTGGGGTTGGCCGTCTTCTGCACGGCGATGGACGGCAGGACCGGGGTGACGGTGACCCGCTCGGCCGCGTCGTTGCAGGCCGAGGTGGACGACCCGTAGTTGATGTCGGGCGTCGGGCTGCCGGGCGGGTCGTAGGTGGCCACGAAGACATAGCGGCCGGCGGGCTGGACCGGGAGGGGCGTGAAGCTGGCCGTGGCCGTGGGCGCCCCGTTGGGCGCGGCGGGGCCGGCGACGACGGGCACCACCCCGGAGTTGGTGGTGGTGACGATCTCACCGGCCACGCAGGTGGGGAAGCCGGCGTTGCCCGGGAGGCTGCGGTAGAGGACGAAGGTCACACTGCCGGTGAGGGGCGGCCCGCCGGGCACGCCGGTGACGGTGGCCGTGTCGCCGAAGACGCCGCCGGCCTCGAGGGTCTGGGGGGCGGCGGTGGTGACGATGGTGGAGGGAGCCTCGTCGACCACGATGATCGACGAGTTGCCGACCACGTTGGCCGCGGTGACCGTGGCCGGCGGCGGGGTGGGGTTGGGCGCCGACGCGTCGATGAAGGCGGTGGCGAACGTGCCGCCGTCGGTGGGCCGCTGGGCCACGTCGAAGGTGAAGTCGATGAGGCACGTGGTCGTGGGCCCGCCGGTGACGGCCGACGCCAGCACAACCGTCGATACCGGGTTGAAGGTGACAGTCCCGTTGCCGTTGGGGGGCGAGATGGCGAAGAGGGTGCCGGCGCAGGCCGTGCCGGCCCGGCCGGTGCCGATGGGGTCGATGGAGAAGATGGGCCCGGCGAGCGTGCGGGGCTCGGGGCTGGTGCAGGGCTCGGCACCCGACGCGCTGACCAGGTTGGCGCAGGAGGGGTTGAGGCGGATGTTGGTGATGGTGACCGGCACGGTGGAGAGGTTGCCGATGGAGTTGTTGGTGATGGCCAGCAGTGCGGGCTGGTTCTGAGCGCCGACGGCCACATTGGCCGGGAAGGCCGGGCCCACCGAGATGGCAATGGCGTTCACCTGGGCCTGCGACGGGTTGGGCAGCACCACCATGGCCGACAGCACCAGCATCAGCAGGGCGACGGCCCGCAGCCGGCGCCGGCCCGCAGGCAGGCGTCGAAGGTCCCGGTCACCGGTCATGTGTGCTCCTCGAAAGAAGGGGTAGAGGCCAGGGCGCGACCCGACAAGAGGCTGTCGGTCCCACCCCGTGTTGACGCCATCCAGGCACGAGGCCGCCCTTCCTCACCGCTCGATCGCTCTAGTGGTCCTACTACCCAGAAACCCGCCTGCTTAACTGATCGAAATGCTATCAGGTGAAATTCCAGGAAATCACCCACTGCGTTGGCTACCCCACTGGAAGGGACCTGGGATCGCGCTCGGAGCGTTCGTAGGGGGTATGGCCACGGCCGGCTGTGCCGGCCGGGGCGGGGCGCAGGACCCGGCCACCAGCCAGGGCCGTGACGTCCTGGCCCTCTGGCGGGTGCTCCTCAGCACCGGCGTGGCCGTGGGCGCCCTGGTCGCCGGCCTCATCCTCTGGACGGTGGTCCGCGACCGCCGGCCCCGCGGCCTGGCCGCCGGCGCCCTGCCGGCCCAGGTGCGGGCCAACGTCCCCCTCGAGGTCTTGTACACGGTGATCCCTCTGGTCCTCGTCGCCGTATTGTTCGGCCTCACCATGCGGGCCCAGCACCGGGTCTCCCGGCAGCACGCCACCCCCGACCTGGCCGTGGAGGTCACCGGGTTGCAGTGGGGCTGGCGGTTCCGGTACCCGGCCCAGGGGGTCACGGTGGTGGGCGACGCCAACCACCCCCCCACCCTCGTGCTGCCCGCCGGCGCCGACGTCCGTCTGCGCCTGGTCGCCGCCGACGTCATCCACTCGTTCTTCGTCCCCGCCTTCCTGGTCAAGCGAGACCTGATCCCGGGGGTGGACAACGCCATCGAGGTCCACCCCACCCGGGTCGGGCGCTTCCCCGGCTACTGCGCCGAGTTCTGCGGGCTCGACCACTGGCGCATGACCTTCGACGTGGAAGTCGTCAGCCCGGCCGACTTCCAGGCCTTCGTGGCCGACCAGCAGCCGGCCCCCGACGGGCCGGGGCCCGCCACCGAGGGCCCGGGCGACGCCGGTCGCCAGGCGAGCCTCGTACGGTGACCCTCGTGGAGGAGCGGGCCGGGCCGGCGCCCCGGGAGCCCCGCCGGGCCCCCTCCACCGGCTTGGTCGGCTGGGTCACCACCACCGACCACAAGAAGGTTGGCCTCCTCTACGTCTCCACCGCCTTCGCCTTCTTCCTGCTGGGCGGGGTGCTGGCCCTGCTCATGCGGGCCGAGCTGGCCGAGCCTGGGCGCCAGCTCGTCGGCGAGTCGACCTACAACCAGCTCTTCACCATGCACGGCAGCGTGATGATGTTCCTGTTCGCCGTGCCGATGGCCTTCGGGTTCGCCAACTACCTCGTGCCCCTCCAGCTCGGCGCCCCCGACATGGCCTTCCCCCGCCTCAACGCCCTGTCCTACTGGCTCTACCTGGGCGGGGGCCTGACCATGGTGTCGGGGTTCCTGAGCGCCCGGGGCGCGGCCCAGTTCGGCTGGACCGCGTACACCCCGCTGTCGGACGCCATCCACTCCCCTGGCGCCGGCGCCGACCTGTGGATCATGGGGGTGATGGTCACCGGCGTGGCGTCGGTGCTGACCGCGGTCAACCTCATCACCACCGTCGTCTGCCTGCGGGCGCCGGGCATGACCATGTTCCGGATGCCGATCTTCACCTGGAACATGTTCATCGTCAGCGCCATGGTCGTGCTGGCCTTCCCGGTGCTGACCGCCGGCCTGTCGCTCCTCTACGCCGACCGCCACCTCGGCGCCCATTTCTTCGACACCCGGGGCGGCGGGGAGCCGGTGCTCTGGCAGCACATCTTCTGGTTCTTCGGCCACCCGGAGGTGTACATCGTGGCCCTGCCGTTCTTCGGCGTGGTCACCGAGGTCATCCCCGTGTTCTCCCGCAAGCCCCTGTTCGGCTACAAGGGCTTCGTCCTGGCCACCCTGGCCATCGCCTCCCTGTCGACCGCGGTCTGGGCCCACCACATGTTCGCCACCGGCGCCATCAACCTGCCCTTCTTCTCGGCCATGACCTTCCTGATCGCCGTGCCCACCGGGGTCAAGATGTTCAACTGGACGGCCACCATGTGGCGGGGCCACCTCACCTTCGAGTCGCCGATGCTCTTCTGCATCGGCTTCCTCCTGGTCTTCCTGGTCGGTGGGCTGACCGGGCCCATGCTGGCGTCGGCCCCGGTGGACGTGGCCCTCACCGACACCTACTTCGTCGTGGCCCACATGCACTACGTGCTCTTCGGGTCGGCCGCCTTCGGGTTCTTCGCCGGCCTGTACTTCTGGTACCCCAAGGTCACCGGCCGGCGCCTCGACGAGCGGTTGGCCAAGCTCCACTTCTGGACCATGCTCGTCGGCTTCAACGTGACCTTCTGGCCCCACCACCTGCTCGGCCTCCGGGGCATGCCCCGCCGGGTCCCCGACTACTCGCCGGCCGCCGGCTGGAGCTTCCTCAACCTCGTATCGAGCGTTGGGGCCGGCGTCCTCGGCCTCGGTACCCTCTTCCTCTTGTGGAACCTTTGGGTGACGCCCCGGAAGGGGGCGCCGGCCGGCGACGACCCATGGGGCGGGAACTCCCTGGAGTGGGCCACGACGTCGCCGCCCCCCGAGCACAACTTCCACCGTCTCCCGCCGGTCCGTTCCGAACGCCCGGTGTTCGACGCCCGCCAGGCCGAGCGAGGGCAGCTGGCGTCGGCCGGCCGCACCGCGCCGCCCACTCAAGAGGCGAGGCGGTGAGGACCGAGGCCCGACTGTTCCTCGGCGCCGCCGGCTTCTTCACCGCGACCGCCCTGGCCTACTGGTTCGTCACCTCCGAGCCGGCGGGCACGGCCATGCTCGGTGCGTCGGTGCCGGCCTTCGCCGGCGTCGGCCTGTGGCTGCTGGCCCAGGGCCGGCGCCAGCCGGACGGCGCCGGCGGGGAGGCCGACGGCTCGGGCCACGCCGGCGGCCCGAGCGGCACCGAGCTCGGGTACTTCCCGTCGTCGAGCGCGTGGCCGTTCGTCCTGTCGGCCGGCGTGGTCGTGCTGGCCAACGGCCTGGTGTTCGGCCCGCCCGTCGCCGTGCTCGGGGTGCTGGTGATGGTGGCCGGCGTGTTCGGCTACGCCCGGGAGGCGGACCGCAAGGCCTGAGGGCTCAGGTGAACCGGGGCTCGTGCATGCGGGTCAGCTACGGGGCCGCCTGCCCCCGACCCCATTGACGCGCCGCCGACCGGGCGGGCTGCCCGTCCGGAGGGCACGTACCAGTCGCGAGATGCCATCAGCGGCTTGCTGGTTACCGCTCTTGGCGAGGCGTTCGTACGCGGAGAGAGCGAACCACCATCGCAACGTCAGGAGCAGGGACCCAAACCCTCCGGCGGTGGTACCAGCCATCAGCAGAGCGCGCATGAGGCGTCACCCGGCTCGTGCGGGGCTCGCGTTCGCACGTTGTGTGCTTCCGGAGCCTGTGAGAAGATCGACATTGGTCCTACCTTCCTCGAGAAGCGGGACTGAAATGCCTCCTGGGGTGTTCGCGCACCTCTTGGAGGCACCGAGGTGAGGGGGCGCCGTGATCCCACGGCGCCCCGCTCATTTCGGCTCTTACCTGGGAACGTCAGCCGTCGGCACCGGGGCGTCTACCTCCGGTGCCGGCCTGCTGACCACGGGCCGGTCGGGGACAATGACGACCTCCCCGGTGCTCCGCAGTTTGACGAGCTGCATAGCGATCCACCTCCTTCGTTGCCTGAACATGACAAGGCCCGACCGCGGCGTGCCTGTCAAGTTCAGCGCCCGAAGCTCCCCGACCAGGACTTTTGCAACTGGCCGCCTCCCGCTCGTGCACCATTTCGCAATCATTGGCAAAATGTGGCGCAATGTTCCACGTTTTCTGCCTCGATCGTTGCACGGTGGCGAGGGAGAGCGGTGCCGCCCCGCCACGTTGAGCCGCCCAGCCTCGACCGTCCGCTGTCCCTGGTGGCCTTCTCTTGTGAGGTCTGGCTCCACCATCTGCTCGAGAACGACCCGAACCGCCTTCCCAACCAGGCCGGCACCGGCTCCCAGGACGCAATGCTCGGCCGGCTCACCGACAAGATCGACGCGTTGCCAGCGCTCCGGGCCGGCCTCGCCGCCTTGCGTCGAACCGGCGAGCAGCAGCTCTGGATCAGGACGACCTCCGACGAGCGACCGTCCTTCATCCGCAACGTCGCTGATCCCCTGAGCCCCAAGGAGCGTCGCCTCGTTCGGCTGTTCATCCGCGCCCTCGATGATCATCTGGCGCGCACCCGCCCGGAGCGCGTCGCGCACCTTCTCAGTTTCTACACAAGCGTCGATGTCGCCACTGCCGCTGAGCACGACTGGGTCGACCCCGCGTCCTTCTTCTCCGCCTGGGCGGCGGGGGAAAGCAGGTCGAAGTACGAGGTACTGGACAGAGGCCAGAAGGCGGCCACGCTGGTCGTGCAATTCGGGGACCGGTTGACCGAGCGCCTGGCCACCTCGGCACAGCCAGCATCACCGCACCACCCCCATCGCACGCTCGAACAACTGCTACGCGAGACGGCGAAGGAGCTCCTCGGGGTCGTGTCCCTCCCGGCCTCAAGCGGGTCGGCGGCCGCAACGAGGCAGCTGGCGGCAATCGGCGAGATCGGGCTCGATGAGATGAGGCGCCATCTCTTCGGCGAGGAGGCCAGGCCCGAGCGTGAAGGCGTCCGAGCGTACGTCGGTTCTGCAGGGTCCTGGCGCCTGCCCCGGGTACTGACCCGGATCGGCGAGATCCTGGCCAGCCCCGATGCGGCAGACCAGGTCTGGGGCGTCCGGCGAGCCGTACGCGTTGGCGAACGTGCTCGAAAGCTCCTCGCGGAGGTGCTGACGGTCCAGACGCCGAACCTGAACCCGGCGCGGTCCTTGGTGGCCGAGATGTACCGCTACCTCGATGATGGTGACCGAGAGCTTCAAGAAGTGATGCTGGCCCGCCTGAGAGCTGGTCGCACGGTCCGGCGAGGTGACGGCGGCGGATGGGAGAACGACCGGCCTTTCGGTGAAGAAGGCATCCTCCCGAGCCGTCACCAGGCATATATCGCGCTGGCGCTATGCGAGAAGGATGCCAGCTTGGTACCCGAGGTGTGCGAGTTGCTCCGGTCAAAGCCCGACGCTCGATCCTTCCCCCGGATCGGCGCACCAGTCGCGGCTTCCCGTTCGTACGCTGCGGCGTTCATCGAGCACCTCATCGAGAATGGCCATTGCAGCCCTCCGATGGCTGCCTTTGTCGATCCGAGACTTCTCGATGCCGACCTCGCCACGGTGCGGGTCGTGAAGCCGTCGTCGAAGGTCTCGCAGGCCACGAACGAGGACGGCGCGGACGCACCGGACGACGGCGCGGGCCTCGCTGCAACCGTCCGCGAGGTCAAGGAATGGTTCGGTCGAGGAGCAGACCACGACGAAAGCGTCAGTGGCCCGGTCCTTGCCGTGTGGGAGGCTCTGCGGAGCAGCGCCGACCCCGTGCTCCGAGATGGGGTCGTGCTCCCTTCGGCGTGGCGCGTGCAGGCCGCGTACAGACGGAGGGTCACCGAACGAGGAGCCTGCCGTCTTCCCACGGACCAGATCCTTGACGCTGTTCCGTTTCATGCGCGGCAGGCCACCCGGTCGCTCGTCGCCCAAGCAGTGCTCTCGGTTGACGGCACGGGTCGGCGAGAAGCGGTTGAGGCCCTGCGCCAGGCAGGCCTGGCGGACGTGAGCTCCCGCTTGTTCGAGCTTGTCGTCCGCCACTGCCGGCTCGCGGCAGACGCCTCTGGCGACGACGCACACCGCCTCGACTGGCTTCGCGAGCAGGCCGTGTTCTGCATGTCCTACACGGGCTCCCTGGCGGGCTTCGACACGTTGGTACGAGAAGCAGGCCTGGTCAAGGGAGGCGAGAAGGGCGACTGGCGCGCCCTCCCGGATCCCCAACCTGCAAGTGAGGCGTGGATACGAACGACGGCACTCCTCGGCTTGAGCGATCTGGGCGACACGGTCGACGAGGCTCAGGATGCCCTTGCCGCGGCCCGCGTCGACCTTCTGGTCGAACGGATCCAAGGACGGTTGCAGCAGCTGGCAGACGAGGAGCGAGTCAACTGCTCCCGAGGCGAATCCGGAGCCGCCCAGCCTGACCAGCTGATGTACATCCCGAGAGGAGAAGAACACCGCGCACTTGTGGCAGTCCTGGCGATGCTGCGCTCGCCGGCGGCCCTCGACCTTCTCCATATCCTCAGTGGTCGCCACTGGGCAAAGGAGTCGACGGCGGACGAGAGGACTCGCGTCACCAACCCCTGGGCCGGACGGCCCAAACCCATGCGCGTGATCTCCCTTCCGCCCGGTCAAGGTGGCACGGTGGACTACGAGCGAGGCTCGCCGGGAGATGACGATTGGGACTCGTATATGGAGGAAATGGGGCCCGTCTCCGATCGGTGGGACCTGATGAGCTGGCAGTTGGCTGAGTGGGGGCTGCAGCGTGCCGATCGGCGTTTCCCGGCTTGGAATTCCCGTGGTGTCCGGATCACTGACCCGTTGCGAGCCTCACAGGACGCCGAACGTCGCATGCGGGCGATCGCCGTGGAACGACCCGATGACCTCCCAGAGGAGACCGCCCTCCGGACGTTCAAGCCCAGAACGAGGAGACGGGCGCCGTAGCCTGGCCCGGTTCGAACCTCCGAGCCGGGGACGGATGCCGCGTGGAGCCGTTCCTGCGGCGTGCCGTCCTGGCAGATCCGGGTCGGCGCTCAGGTGAACCGGGGCTCGTGCATGCGGGCCAGGCTCTCCAGCTTGTGGACCCGCTCGTCGTGGCCGATCTGGCGGAACAGGTCGGCCACCGACTCGAAGCGCCCGTACTCCTCGGCGAACATGCCGTCGTAGGGCGTGGCCTCGAACTCGGGGTTCTCCTGGACGAACAGGGCGTACTCGTGCTCGGCGTGGTCCTCGAAGTCGGCGTTGAGCTCGTAGCTCCACCGGGGCTTCAGGGCGTAGAGCAGCCAGGACAGGTGGTAGTAGGCGAAGGCCAAGGCTTGGGGCGCCACCCGGAAGCGCAGGAAGCCTTCCCGCTTCCCGGACGCCTCCACCAGCTCCTCCAGGATGAGGAGGTGCCACTGCTCGTTGTCCTGCTGGTCGCGGCTCTCGTGGACGCGCTCGAAGATGCGCCGGGCGAACAGCGGGCGGGAGTACCGGTGGGTCACGGCCACGTAGGCCACGTGCTCCCACGCCTGGTAGGGCACCCGGGCCACCACCTCGAGCACCTTGAACTTCGACAACGTCCGCGGCCGCCCGTAGAGCAGGTCCAGCAGGGCGAAGAGGATCCGGGCCGCCGGCGCGTAGCGCCGGCGCGGGGCGGCCAGGGTCCGGGCCTGTTCGGCCTTCAGCTCGGCCGGCGCCAGCTTGGGCGGAGGCCCTGTGCTTGTGATTTCGTTCACAATCCCACCTTACACAGGGGGCAGCCGCCGTACGTCCCATTTCCCGAGCTCACCGGCACCCGCTTGATGTTCGGCTCCCCGCCCGCGCCAATTCAGGATCCGTCGACAAAGCCACGACAAAGCCCGTTCTCTGCCTGGATCCCTCGTGAAAAGGCTGTCATCCTACGGGGGAGGCAGCAAACGCGGCATCTCCGAGCCGGTCCGGCCACCCAAATGTCGAGCCACGTACGAATCGCAGAGGCCCGGTACGCCCAGCCCTGAGCCGCCATAAACCTCAACCTCAACCTTCGCGAGAGACTTCCCGTCCTCCCCCACCCGGCCCTGACCATCCGCGCGTCGGCGCGGCCCAGGCACCACAATCGGCATCCTGAGCTCACGGCGAGCCAGCAGCGGACTGGGGAGAATCGGTGGCAGGAACGGTGGTACGGCGGCTCGGCGCGCTAGCCGTCGCTGTCGTCGTGCTCGCCCTCCTGGTGGCACCGACGCTCGTCCGGGCGGCCACCGCCACCAGCGGCTACATCGAGGTGTGCAAGGCCTCTGACGGCAGCCTCGTGACCGGGACGTTCCAGTTCACCGTCGGGGCCCAGACGGTGGCCGTCCCCGTCGGCGCCTGCTCCGCCCCCCTCTCGGTGCCGGCCGGGACGGTGACCGTGACCGAAGAAGCGGTCGCCGGCGTCGGCGTGGTCGACATCGCCATCTCCCCCGCCGACCGGCTGGTGAGCTCGTCCGTCCCCGCCCGGTCGGCCCAGGTGACGGTGGTCGCCGGCGACGTGTCCACCCAGACCCTGGTCACCTTCACGAACCGGGCCGAGACCGGCCTGCTGACGGTGTGCAAGGTGGCCGGGCCGGGGATCGCCGCCGGCACGAACTTCACCTTTGTGGTCGGCGGTCGGGCGGTCGCCGTGCCCGCCGGCCAGTGCAGCATCGCCGGCAGCTTCCCTCAGGGTTCGACCGTCAGCGTCGTCGAGGCCCAGGACGCCACGACCCGAGTGTCGGCCATCGCCGTGGTCCCCCCGTCGCGCGTGGTCGCCGGCCCCGACACCGCCGACGCCTCGGTCAGCGTGGCCATCGGCCCCGGCGTCACCGAGGTCACCTTCACGAACGCGGCCGTCCCCCAGGCGTTCCTCCAGATCTGCAAGCGGTCCGACACCACCGGCCTGACCGGCTCGTTCACCTTCACCGTGGCCGGTCAGCGCGTCGACGTGGCGGTGGGCACCTGCTCCCCTGTGCTGCGGGTGCCCGAAGGCGTCGTCACCATCTCCGAACCGGCCGGGGCGCGAGGCGACACGCTGGTCACCGGCGTCACCGCCCTTCCTGCGGGCCGCCTGGTCAGCACCGACCTCACGGGCCGCTCGGCCCAGGTCCGCACGGTCGCCGGCGACCTGACCCAGATCACCACCGTGACCTTCACCAACGAGCGGCTGACCGGTCAGGTGAAGGTGTGCAAAGTCGCCGGCCCCGGAGTTGCGCTGGGCGCGCCGTTCTCCTTCACCGTCGCCGGCCGCTCGCTCACCGTCCCGGCCGGGAGCTGCGCCGTAGCCGGCAGCTTCCCATTGAACACCGTTGTCCCGGTGGCTGAGCAGGTCCCGGCGGGCATGCAGGTAACCGGGATCCGGGTCGACCCCCCCGACCGGCTCAGTGGGGCGCCCAGCCTCGCCACCGCCTCGGTCGGCGTCGTCGTCGGCCCGGGGGTGACCGAGGTCTCCTTCACCAATCAATCGACCGCACCGTCGACAACAACGTCGCCGGCGGTGACCACGACGGTGCCGCCAATGTCGCCGACCACAACGGTCCCCCTGGCCTCCACCTCGACGACCACCTCCACGGCGCCGGCCACCACCACGACCACCCGGCTCCCGCTGGCGACGACGACCACCCTCGCCCCGCAGGCCACGACATCGTCGACGGTCGGTCCCACGACGACCACCGCCGTGACGGTCCTGCCCACGACCTCCACGACCTTGGGCGTCCCGCAGGCCACCACCTCGACGACCGGTGTCCCGCTGGCGGCGACGACCACCGTCGCCCCGCAGGCCACCACGTCTACGACGGTGGGCACGCCGAGCACCTCCACCACCGTGGCCCAGGCCACGACCACGTCGACCACGATCGCCGCGCTCGGCACCACCACGACCACGGCGCCGGGCCAAGCCACCACCTCGACGACCATGCCGACCCAAGCGACGACCTCGACCACCGCCGCGCCGGCGACCACCTCCACCACCACGGCCGGCGCCTTGCTGCAGAGCTCGTCGACGGCCACCACGGTGGCGCCGTGCATCTCGGTCCCGACGACCACACCGGTCCCGACCACGAGCACGCCCACGACGCCCACGACGGCCACGACGGCCACGACGGCCACGACGGCCACGACGAGCCCACCCACCACGAGCCCACCCACCACGAGCCCGACCGGCACGACACCGACAACTGCTCCGACGACGACAATGATCGTGCCGTGCGTGCCGGTGACGCCCCTCCCGTCGCGGATCGCCAGCCCTCCGTTCCAGCAGGCCGCGGTGCCCGTCACGGGCTTGCGACTGGCCACCACCGGCTGGCGTATGTCGCCGGCGCTCCTGATCTCCGCCGCCATCCTCCTTGCCGGCGCCGCCCTCCTGCGACTGTCGGTGCCCGGCGGCCGCGGCGTGGGCGCCACCCACCGCGGCCATCCACGGCGTCACCCGACTTTCGGGCGCCGAAGGCTGATCACTTTGTCGAGATCGTCGCAACGACGCGGAGGGTGGCTCTCACCCCGTCCCGCCTGGGTGCTCCGACATTGACTCGGTACCCGCGACAATTGCCGCGGGTACGACAATTGCCCTAGAGGAGCTCGTCGATCGACTGGCCCATGTTCGGGGACAGGCCGTCGCGAGCGTGCTTGGCCAGGAACTCCACCGATGCCAACCGGTCGACGCACTGCTGCTGCATGCTCCGGAGGTGCTCGTAGTCGCGGCGGGCCTCGGCGAGGACGGCGTCGATACTGGCCCGGACGGTGCGGTCGAGCGTGCTGACCCGCTGCTCGGCCTCCTCCTCGTACTTGGCCGCCCGCTGCTGGGCCGCGGTCAGGACGGCGGCGGCCTCGGACCGGGCCGTCGCCAGCAACGCCGCCCCTTGCTGTTCGCTCGATTTCCGGACGAGGTCGGCCTCGACGAGCTGGTCCTCGGCGGCCTGGCGCAGGTGGGCGGTCTCGTCGATGGCCTTCTGCACGATGGCCGCCGCCTCCTCGTTGGCTGAGACCCGGATGCCCTCGGCTGCGTCCGCGGCGCTGGCCAGGACGGCGGCGATCTGGCCGCCCACGTCCCCAAAGGTCGGCGGTGCAGGGGCCGCGGCCACCGGCTGGGGCTCGGGGGCGGACGGTGCCGGGGCCGAGCGGGCCGCGCTGACGGCGTCCCGGGCCGTCCGCACGACCTCCCGGTAGTCCTTGGCGATGGCCCGCAGGTAGGAGTCGACCTCGATGCGGTCGTAGCCCCGGCGGACAAGAGTGAAGGTCTTCGTCTCGATCTTGTCGATTTCCACTTCGACTCTCCCTGTTGGCGCGCTGGTGATGGGGGGATGGGCATCGGGGCCTCGATCGGGACGGCGAGGCTCCGACGCCCAGGTCGACGGCTCGAACGTCACTGATCGTGGCGCGCCGATCGGCGACTGGGCCTGCCGGTCTCGGGGCCGCACGGACGGCCCGGCCCGGGCAGCCGGACCCGGCCCGGCCGGCTCGGGCCCGGCCTCGGCGGCCACGATGGCGGCCGCAGGCCGCTCGCTCGCCGGCGCCGGCGAGACAGCCGAGGCCGGTGGCGCCG
>JAHFUR010000060.1 GCA_023264995.1 Acidimicrobiia bacterium
CGAGCGTGCGGGGAGGGCGTCGAGGAGGCGCGCCGCGGTCGCGGCCTGCGCCGGCCCGGCCAGGGCGGCCAGCACAGCCTCGTGGACGAGGGCATGGGCGAACCGGGGCCGCCCGGTGGTCGGGTCGGCGGTGAGCAGCCCGACCCGGGCCGCCTCGGCCAGCGCCTCGTCGACCGCAGCCGGGGCGAGGGCGAGCCCGGCGGCGACGTGGCCGGCGTCGAAGTCGCGGCCGAGCAGGGCGGCGGCCTCCAGCATGTGCCGGTGGCCGGGAGACAGCCCCCTGACCCGTTCCCGGACGCTCGACTCGACGCCGGCGGGCACGGCGGACAGGGCCACGGCCCGGTACCGCCAGCCCGGACCCTGTGCCACGAGATCGCCCCGCTGCTCGAGGAGGGCCAGCATCTCCTCGACGAACAGGGGCACGCCCTCGGCGGCGGCCAGCCCGTCGAGGAGCCCGGCGGGCGGGTCACCGCCGAGGCAGGTGGCGACCAGGTCGTGCACCCCCGCCGGGGCCAGGCCGCCGAGGGTGAGCACGTCGGCGCTCGCGCGCGCCCGCAGGCGTTCGACGAGGGCCGATGCCGGACCGCCGGGACGCAGCGTGGCCACGATCGCCATCGGCGACCCTCGGGCCCGGTCGGCGATGTACTCGACGGCGCCCAGCGTGCCGGCGTCGGCCCAGTGCAGGTCCTCGAGGACGATGACTGCCGGCGGGGGCCGGCGGGCCGTCTGGCACAGCGAGAGCAGCGCCTCGCCGAGGTGGACCGGCGTCGGCAGCTCGGACCGGGCCTCGTCGATGTCGGGGCCGCCGAGCAGCACGCCCAACCCGGGCCGGTGGAGCCGCAGGCCAGGGGCGTCGGGCTCGGCCCCGAGGCGGACCGCACCCAGCGCCACTTCAACGAGAGGCCGGTACGACGGCGCCGGCGGCGGCGTCGCCCGGCCCTCGAGCAGGTTGGCCTCCGCGGCCGTCGCCGCCCGCACGAGGGCCGACTTGCCCACGCCGGCGTCGCCGACGACGAAGAGCGTCCCGCCCCGCCCGGCCCGCGCCCGGTCGAGCGCGGCACCGACCGCGCCCAGCTCGACCTCGCGCCCCACCACCGAGCTCGCACGCCTCACCCTCCCAGTATCGACGGGTCACGCCGGCGCCGGCGTGGGCGTGCCCCTGGCTGCTCTCCCGATCGGATCGGCGCAGCGCGCCGCGACGATGGCGGCGTCCGATCCGCCGACATGTCTTTCCCCAACCTTCACGAGGGAATCGCGCTTGTACGGGCAGAGCTGCGCTGTCGGCTGGGCCAGGGACGCAGCAAATGATCAGCTCACGCCGCGCGTAAGGCAGAATCAACAGGCCAGGGGACGTAGCTCAGTTGGCTAGAGCACCTGCTTTGCAAGCAGGGGGTCGTCGGTTCGAGTCCGATCGTCTCCACCCACAAAAGTGCTGTTCAGGAGCCTGCGGCACCGGCGGGCCGCAGCGGTACGGGACGCTCAGGCCGCGAGGAGGCCGCGAGATTTCCAGCGACCATCCGATCGAGGGCGTCCGCGATCGCCCCATCGCGCTCCGCTGTGGCGTGCTGGTAGATCAAGGCGGCACGCGGCGAGGAGTGGCCCATCCTCGCCATGAGCTCCTTCGTGGTGGCCCCGGCGACCGCCGAAAGGGTCCCGGCGGAGTGCCTCAGATCATGAAATCGCAGGCCCGAAACCCCGACCGCACGTGTCGCGGGCTCCCAGGTGCGGCGACGGTAGTTCGACCGCCGCATCAACCCGCCCAGCGGTCAGGCCGAGGCCGACCTGACCGCTCCTCCATTCGGGCCCCATGCTGCTCAGCTCCTCCATGACGACGCCTGTCGTCTGGATCCCAGAGTTCAGCCTCGGTACCCCAAGGGGGTAGGGACCTTCGATCCTTCCCATCTGGGACCTATGGCTCCTGTGCCGCGGCCCGGACTGGCGCACGATAGGTGGTACCCAGAGAATTGGAGTACATCATGCAAGCCCGACACTTCGTACCATGCCTCGTCCTGGTCTCCGCAGCGGTCGCCCTGCTGCTCATCGGCGGGGTCTCCGCCGGCGGACTGGTCACCGTTGCCGTGGTTCTCGCCTGCCCGTTGATGATGGTCTTCATGATGCGCTCCATGGGCGGTCACGGCAGCGGCCACGCCGACCACGAGGACGCCGAGACGAAGCAGTCGTCATGAGCCGTCGGGGCCCCGTCCTCCGACCTGGGCCGTGATGACCATGCTGCGCCCGTATGCGCCGCAGGAGGACTACCGGGCCCGGTTGGGCAAGATCGCGGGTCAGGTGCGGGGGTTGCAACGCCTGATCGATGGGGACACTTCCTGCATCGACGTCGTGACCCAGATCGCGTCGGTGACGGGAGGCCTGCACGCCCTCGCCCTCCTCCTGCTCGACGAGCACCTCCGGCGCTGCGTCATGGAAGCGGCTACCGCCGGCGATCCCGATCCGAAGCTGGCCGAAGCCCGCCGGGCCATCGAACGGCTCATGCGGAGATGAGACGGCTCTGGCCCCCGTCGCCTTGGAAGCCGCCGTCCGGAGAGGAACGAGAAGCTGGTGGCCTCGCGGTGCGCGTCCTGGGCACCGACGGCCCACCGGTCCTGCTCCTGCACGGTCTGGTCGGCTCGGGTCGGTACTGGGGTGGCGCCTACGACCGTCTCGGCGACACCCACCGCCTCATCGTGGCTGACCTGCTGGGCTTCGGCCGTTCGCCGCACCCTCCGACCGGCTACGGGCCCGACGACCACGCGCGGGCTGTGATCGGCTGCCTCGACGCGCTGGAGGTCGACGAGCCCGTCGTGATCGGGGCCCACTCGCTCGGCTCGCTGGTCGCCCTCCGGCTGGCGGCCACGTTCCCCGACCGGGTCAGCGCGGTGGTGGCCTTCGGCCCGCCGATCTACCCCGACCCGGCGACCGCCCGGCGACGGGTCGCCCGCACCGGGGCCATGGCCCGGCTGTTCGTTATGTCCCCCTTGGCCCACGCCGCCTGCCGCTGGGTCTGCGACCATCGCGCCTTGGCCGCCCGACTCTCGGTGTGGAGCCATCCCCAGCTGCCGGCGCCGGTCGCGGCCGACGGTGTGCTGCACACCTGGGCGTCGTACTCCGAGACGCTGCAGCGCGTGATCCTCGCCGCCGAGGCTCCCCGGTGGCTGGACGACATCGCCATTCCCGTCCATATGGTTGCCGGACGGTCCGACCGTGTCGTCGACCTGTCGTTCCTCACCGCTGTCGCCGCCAGCCACGCCCCCGTGGATCTCGACGTGTGGCCCGGCGGCCACGACCTGCCCCTGGCCCAGGCGCAGCACTGCGTCGCGCTCATCGACGCCGTCGGCGCTGCGCTGGCCGAGCCGAAAGGAACTCACCATGAACGTCGTTGACATCGCACTGCTCATCGGAGCCGTCTTGGTCACCGCCGGGCTGGCCTGGTTCTTCTTCGGGCCAAGGCCCTCAACTGCGACGGAGCTGCACGGCGGCGTGCAGGAGATCGAGATCACCGTGAAGGGCGGGTACTCGCCCAACCTGATCCGCGCCCGTCAGGGCGTACCCCTTCGCCTGGTGTTCGACCGCCAGGAGAGCGGGGACTGCACCTCCCGGGTGGTCTTCTCCGACCTCGGGGTGACCCGGGCCCTCCCGGCCTTCGCCCGGACCACCGTCGAGCTTTTGCCCGAACACGCCGGTTCGTTCGACTTCGCCTGCGGGATGAACATGATCCACGGGACGCTGATCGTCGAGGAGGACGCAGACGGCCCGGCCACCACAGCCCACGTCACCCCATCGCCGGGGCCCAACGCGGCGGTCTCCGAGGCCGATGCCGACGGTGCCTCCAATCGAGCCGAGATGGCCGACCTGGCCCGCAGGGTGCTGCTCGGCGCCCTCCTCGCCGGCCCCGTCGTGGCCGCCGTCATGGCCCACGAGGTCTTCATGGCCAACTGGGTGCCCGGGGTGCTGCTGAACCACTGGGTGCAGCTGGTCATGATCGGCCCCGTCTTCGCGTGGGCCGGCTGGCCCATCCACCGCACGGGCTGGCTTGCCCTTCGCCACCGCAGCGCGGACATGAACAGCCTCATCACCCTGGGCACGACGGCGGCCTTCGGCTACAGCCTGCTCGTGACCCTTGCGCCGTCGCTTCTGCCCGAGAGCGTGCGTGACGTCTACTTCGAGGCCGTCGGGGTCATCATCACCCTGATCCTGCTTGGCCGGCTGTTGGAGGTTCGAGCAAAGGCCGGCTCGGGGGAGGCGATCCGCAAGCTGATCGGCCTGCAGGCCCGCACGGCCAGGGTGGTCCGCTCCGGCGGGGAGATCGACATCCCCGTGGCAGAGGTGGCCGTCGGCGACGTCGTGGTCGTGCGCCCGGGCGAGAAGATCCCCGTCGACGGCGAGGTCACCGAGGGCCGCTCTTCGGTGGACGAGTCGATGGTGACCGGCGAGCCCATGGCCGTGACCAAGCAGTCCGGCGACAGCGTCGTCGGCGCCACCGTCAACCAGACCGGGGCCTTCCACTTCCGGGCCACCCGGGTCGGCAGCGACACGATGCTGGCCCAGATCATCCGCCTGGTCGAGCAGGCCCAGGGCTCGAAAGCGCCTATCCAGCGCCTGGCCGACCGGGTCTCCGGCGGGTTCGTCCCCGCGGTGATGCTCGGGGCCCTCTGGAGCTTCGTGGTGTGGCTCGTCGTCGGCCCCGACCCGGCCCTCACCCTCGGCCTGGTCTCAGCCGTCGCCGTCCTGATCATCGCCTGCCCCTGCGCGCTCGGGTTGGCCACCCCGCTGTCGATCATGGTGGCCACCGGCAAGGGCGCGGGCAACGGGATCCTCATCCGTTCCGCCGAGGCGCTGGAGACGGCCCACAAGCTCGACACCGTCGTCCTGGACAAGACCGGCACGATCACGAGGGGCAAGCCCGTCCTGACCGACGTCGTGGTCCTGCCTGGGATTGAGGAGGCCGAGCTGCTGGCGCTGGTCGCCTCGGCCGAGCAGTCCTCCGAGCACCCCCTCGCCGCAGCGGTCGTGGCCGGTGCCCGCGGGCGGGGAGCCGAACTCGAGGCGCCAGCCGAGTTCGATTCGGTTACCGGCCAGGGCATCCGGGCCACCGTCGGTGGGAGGCAGGTCCTGGTGGGCAATGCCCGCCTCCTCGGCGGCGCCGGCGTCGACCCGGTCGGTCTCGCCGCCTTGGCTGACGCCTTGGCGTCAGAGGGAAAGACGCCCATGCTGGTGGCGATCGACGGCAAGCCGGCCGGCCTGGTCGCCGTCGCCGACACCCTGAAAGACGAGTCGGCCACGGCCGTCGCCGCCTTGCAGCGGCTTGGCATCGACGTGGTGATGATGACCGGCGACAATCGGCGGACGGCGGCGGCCATCGCCCGACAGGTCGGGATCACCCGCGTGCTGGCCGAGGTGCTTCCCGAGCACAAAGCCGCCGAGGTGCGCCGGCTGCAGGCCGAGGGGCGGCGGGTGGCCATGGTGGGCGACGGGATCAACGACGCTCCGGCCCTGGCCCAGGCCGACGTCGGCGCGGCCATCGGCACCGGCACCGACGTGGCCATCGAGTCCTCCGACATCACCTTGGTGTCCGGAGGCCTCGGCGCCCTGGTCACGGCGATCGGTCTCAGCCGGGCCACGATGCGCAACATCCGCCAGAACCTGTTCCTGGCTTTCGTCTACAACGGGGTCGGCATCCCGGTGGCGGCGGGCATCCTGTACCCGTTCTTCGGGATCCGCCTCAGCCCCATGCTGGCGGCGGCGGCCATGGCCCTGTCTTCATTGTCTGTGGTCTCCAACGCCAACAGGCTTCGTCGTTGGCACCCGCGCCCGCTCACGGGCCTTCGCGACCAGGCTCCGGTGGTCGAGCCTGTGGTGGAGATCGGTGCCGGCTCGGGCGGCTCGCCGCCAGCGCATGACGACCGGCCGGACCTGGATCGGGCGGCCTGACCAGCGTCAGCATGAGCGGTGGGCAATAGCCCTGGGCAGGATCTGCCGCATCAGCGGGCCGGCCGTGCGACGACGGTGAACTCGGCGGTGTGCACCACATCGGCGGTCTTGAAGTCGAGGAAGAGCCGGTACTGGCCGGCAGTGGGCACCGGGGCGTGGAAGCTGATCCGCCCGCCGGCCAGAGGGCCGGGGTCGCCAGACATGGCCTCAGGATGCACGTGGAGGTAGGCCAGGTCGCCGACCCGCAGCGCCACGAGGTGTCCGTAGGCGCCCAGGTACGGCTGGAGCTCCACTGGCGTTCCGGATCGCGTCACGACGAACGTCAACGCTGACCCTCCCACGATGACCGCGCCGGCCATGCGTACCTTGAAGTCATCGACAGCGGCGGTTACTGCCGGCTTTGGGAGTGGGACGGCGCTGAACTGACCGGATGCCATGAGGTCCACCGCCAGTGTGATCGGCATCGGCATGGGCTGCCCCGCCGGCTGGAAGCTGGCGAAGGCCTTGTAGACCCCAGCGGAGGCCACCCCAAGGGGAATGCTCCATGTGCCGCTGGCGGCTCTGGTGGGGTGGAGGTGCTGATAGCCGGCCATGTCACGGCGGACGACAATGAAGTGCAGGTCCTTGTCGTGGAGCGGCGTGTACGTCTTGAGCGGCTTGCCGTCCTTCCCAATGACCTTGAAGGCAAACGGCGCAAAGGTGCCCGGGGACAGGGTGGTGTCAGTGGGCACCAGCGTGTAGCCGTCAGCCGAGACTGCCAGGCCCTGGGGGGCGTCGTGGTCCATTCCCTGCATGCGGTCATCCTCCCGTTCGTGTGTCCCCAGCATGTCGCCGATCCGCTCCGTCAGCCGACGCTCGGCGACAGCCGTCGGGGACAATCCCCAAACGTGGCGGACCACCGGTGTCCATGCTCCGCTTCGGATGGCGGGTCGCTACTAGGAGCCACCGCTGGTGGGCCCCAGGCCGCGGCCAGGCCGCGAGGCATCGCACAACAGCGCTCAACAGCGGGTAATGACGAATAGTCAAGACCGCAGGTCAGAGGCCCTTTGCGGGCATCGGCGCAGGTCAGCGCAAACGTCCGATCTTGCTGTGCAAGCAGGGGGTCGTCGGTTCGAGTCCGATCGTCTCCACCCACAAGGCCCAGGTCAGGGGCTATGCAGACCAGCCGCCCTGGCGCGGCAAGGACCGGCCCGTGACCTTCGCGTGACGTAGACCAGCCGACACGAGGCGGCATGAGGCGGCATCCGACCCCCCCCCGACGGGTCGCCGCCGACGGGGCTATGGCAGGAGTGTCAGGAACTCAACGTGGCGCGGGCGCACGACGGAGAAGTGCCGGCGGTCGAGCGTCGCGACTGTTTCGAAGGCGAGTCGCTCGGCCACAGCGATCACGGAGGCGTCGGTTCCGCCGAGGGGCAGATCGGCGTAAGTCTCGGTCAACTCGACGATGCGCGCGAGATCGGCATCGGTCACCGGTTCGATTCGAAACCGGTCACTGCACAACATCCGGAAGAAGTCGGTCTCTGCTGCCGGACCCAGGTTCTCACCGACGAGGTAGCTGACCTCGGCGACCACAAGCGATGGGACGACGAACGGCGGTTCTGCGGATCGCAGCAGATCGAGGCACGGCTGGTGGTGGCGGTCCCGGTTGTTGGCGGCCGCGTAGATCGGGCCGGTGTCCAGGAGAAGTGCTATCGACCAAACCCTTCGGCGAGGAGGGCGTCGATGCGCTCGGACTGGGCGTGCTCGTTGCCGTAGCGGCCGAGCCAGCCGAGCGGGTCGTCGACGGCGCCCGCGTCGTCTGGCTCACGGTCCAGCGCGAGGTACTCCTCGATGGCCTTGGTCGCGAGCGCCTCGGGGGCGAGTCCGGCGCGCGCTGCTCTGCGTTCGAGTCGAGCCGCAAGCTCGTCGTCGAGGCCGAGGTTGAGCGAGGTCACACCGAGAGCGTATCCGCGCAACGGGTCCTAAGGACCTATACGCAGGACCTGGAGCTGCGGCGCCGCGGAAGGGCAGCGACGGCCTACGTGCTGGGCACCCTGAGTCATTCGGGGCGCACCCGGGGTGTGCTGGCCGAGGCCATGGACCAGCCCCATCTCATCGAGGCCATGGACGCGGTGCTGCGCCGCCTGGGCGGCACCACGCGCGTCTGGCGCACCGACCGCCTGGCCACGGTCATCGTGGCGGGCACCCGCGACGTGCAGGCCAGCTTCGCCCCGTGGCCAAGCACTACTCCGCAATCGTGGCCCCCTGCCCGCCCCGGGGGGCAACCGCAAGGGGGCGGTGGAGTGCGGCGTGAAGGACGTGTGCGGCCGGTCGTGGCCCACGATGACGGCGACGTCACCCACCGACGCCCAGGTCAGCCTGGACCGCTTCCTGACCACCACCGGCGACTCCCTACCCGGCCACTGTCGAGGACCAAGATGGTCGACGACCGGGCCAGCGTCGCCTTCCGGGGCAACCGCTACTCGGTGGCCCCCGCCTGGGCGGCGTCGAGGTTCTCCTGCGCCATCTTGACGCTTGGAGGCGCTCCGCGTCATCAGGCTCGGGGGCCAGACCGGTCGGCTATTCGAGCGGCGGGCGGCCGAGGGCGGGCGGTTCGCGGCCGGCAAGGAGCCACCCGCCCGTCCAGGCCAGGAGGGGCAGGCCCGCGAGTATGACGGCGAGGTTCACCACGGGGACCCGGTGGAGTGGGCTCAGGTCGCTGCGGTGCCAGACGAGGAGGGCGGCGTAGGCCCCGGCGGTCCCGAGGATCGCGCCGAGGAGGGCGAGGGCCGCGCTGGTGGCGCCGGCGATCGTCCGCCTGATGGTGCTGCTGGCGCCGGCGGCGGCAAGGGTGCGCAGATCGCCCGCCGTCTCACTACGGATCAGCCCAACGGTCATGCCGAGCACGCCGAGCGCCACCAGGACGCCGACCGCCGTCGACCAGTTGCGGAGCGGGGCCAGTGAGGCCTGCTCATCCCGGTTCTCCACGTAGAGGCCGAGTGCGGACGCCGCGGTCGTGGCGGTCTGGATCTGCGTGTCGGTGAGCGGCCCCGCCGCCTGGATCAGCCAGGCGGCCGGCACGGTCCCCAGGCCCAGCCGCTGCACCGCGCCCGTCGTCAAGAGGATGCTCGGGGCCGACGTGTAGAGCGGGAGCTGCGAGAGCGTCTGGATCCTCGGTTCGACGCTCGAGATCTTCGGGGCCCTGGGCGCGTTGCTGGCTGTTCCCGGTTCGGACGATGCCTGGCCTCCGCGCAGCTCCGGGGTGAAGATCTTGAGGCCTTGCAGGTCGGTGCGGGCCGAGAGCACGTCCGCCGTCGGGTCGACGGCAGAGGCGGGGATGCCGTAATGGGCGAGCAGGGACGGCGTCGCCACGTAGAGGGGGTTCATGGTCGAGATGTCGATGCCGGGGCCCGAGACAGTGATCCGGCTCAGGGACGTCGTGGCATAGCCGGCGGGGACCGTCCGGCCTCTTGGTCCCGCATGCGCCGGCTGCAGGCCGGCCTGGGGGCTGTAGGCCTGCTCGAGGGGCACGACCGAGCGGGCGCCGATGTCGCTGGCGATCTGTTGCAACCCGGTGGTGACGGCCTGCAGCTGGTCGCCGCTCAGCGGCGGTGCCTGTTCGGCCTCCCTGTTGGGCGACAGGTGGACCATGAGTTGATCGGTAGGCAGGTTGCCCACTGGTTGCGGCGCGTCGGACGCGGCCGCGCTGACCGCGATTGCGGCTGCGATCCCAACCGCCAGCGTGACCGACCCCAACGCGGCGCCCGAACGGGCCTGGTAGCGGACCAGGTCGCGCAACGCCAGCCGGACGGCGACGCCGGTGTGACGGCCGGCAGCGGCGAGCAGGCGGATCGAGAGCGGGGCGAGGAAGAGCAGCCCCACTGGGATGGCGAGCGTGCCCGTCACGATCATGGGCGCCCGCGGGTGCTCGCTCCCCGGCCTGGAGAGGAAGAGGAGCACGAGACCTCCGGCGAGCAGCAGCGTCCCGGCGGCCGCGAACCGGTGGGCGGGCTGCGGAGGGGACGGGCGCCCGGACAGCGCGGCGACCACCGATGTCCGGGCGATGGCCCGGGCCGGCCACCACGCCGCCCCGACCGCGGTCAACGTCGCCAGGAGCAGCATGGCCCCGACCGCCCACCACGGCAGCGCCGACCGGTCGATCCTGTGGCCGGCGAGGGACGACAGGGCGGGCACGAAAGCGAACCACGCCGCCAGGCCGACGACCGCGCCGGCCAGCGCACCGACCCCGCCGACGACGGCGCCGTCGGCCAGCAGCACCAGGCGCACGTGCCTGTCGGTTGCGCCGACGGCGGCCAGCATGCCGAGGGCTCGGTGTCGCCGCTGCGCCATTACGGTGAAGCCGGCCACCGCCATCAGGCCGACGAACAACAACCCCAGGGTGCCCAGGGCCAGCACGAGGGCGTCCACCGCGGCCGTGCTCGGATGGCCGCGCGAGATGATGTGCAGGGCGGCCCGGCTCGGTAGCTGGAGGCCGTCGCCCGGGACCGGGTGCCAGTCGGTAAAGACCGACACGGTCGCGGCGGGAACGACGTGGCCAGGGGCGACGAGGGCGAACCTCTCCTGCAGATTGAGGGGGTTCTCAACGGTCCCGACCACGTGCCAGGCCTGGCCGTTGGCTGTCCACATGCCGCCGACCTTGATGTTGAGCAGCTTCGACGCGCCCTCGGACAGGGCTACTTCACCGGGGCCCGTGGGGTAGCGGCCGGAGTCGAGGCGCAGGGTGACGCCGTTGAAGGTCCCACCAGGCCGCTGGTCGCGGAGGTCGATGGTCGACACCGACCCGGGGACGGCGACCTCCTGGTGGGCGACCACATCGATCGCCCCGACCCTGGCCCGGATGGCCTCGAGGTCGTCGCTCAGCTGCGGGCCCGACCCTCGGAGGCTGAGGATCGTGGCCGCCGTCCCGAACTCCGGGTCGGCCGACAGCTTGGCCGCGTTGGTCGCAGTTCCCAGCCCGACGATCGTGGCCGCGACGGCCAACGCCAGCATGCTGATGATGAGCAAATGGCGGCGCCACTCTCGCCGGAACAGCCGCCACCCCCACCGGACGACGGCGCGGCGGGCCGGGGCTCCGCCGCCGGCCCGTCCCTTCACCTCCGCCGGTCGGTCGGAGGTCAGGACGGTCATCGGCCTGGGGCGATCAGGGACTCGGGCCCGGCGGCAGGGGCGGTCTGGTCGACGACGCGCCCGTCGCGCAGGAAGACGACGCGGTCGGCCCAGGACGCGAGCTGGGCGTCGTGGGTGACGACGACACCGGCGACGCCGCGGCGACAGGCGGTCCGGATCAGGCGCATGACCGCCTCCCCGTTGGCCGAGTCGAGCGCCCCCGAAGGCTCGTCGGCAAGCAGCAGGCGCCGATCGCCGACGACCGCCCGGGCGATGGCAACCCGCTGGCGCTCACCGCCGGACAGCTCGTCGGGGAAGCTTCCCGACCGCTCCCGGAGGCCGAGCTCCTCGAGCGCCTGCACGCCGGCCTCGCGAGCCACCTTGGCGGGCACCCCGTCGAGCTCGAGGGGCAGGGCGACGTTCTCGGCGGCGGTCAGCCCGGCGAGCAGGTTGAAGTTCTGGAACACGTAGCCGATCGAGCGGCGTCGCAGCCGAGCCCGATCGTTGCGTGACATCCCGGTGACCGCCGCGCCGGCGATGACCACCTCCCCGGCACTCGGCGCTTCCAACGTGCCGGCGATGGTCAAGAGGGTGCTCTTGCCGGATCCACTCGGTCCCATCACCGCGACCAGTTCGCCCTCGTCCACCGTGAGCGACACCTCGTGCAGCGCACGGACCTCGGCCGGCCCGTCGCCGTACACCTTGGACACGCCATTGAGCTCGAGCACGCTCATGGCCGGACCAGCGCCTTGCGGGGGGACTTCGGCAGGTGCCCGTCCGCCGGCTCCAGCCGGTCCAACCGGGCTCGCTTGATGCGGCCGTCGGCGGCATCGAGCCAGCGGACCACCGCGTCCAACCGGAACAGCTCGGCGTCCACCGCCAGCGCGAAACCGAGGTCGCGATCGCCGGCGTGCTCCTTCAGGCGTGTCCACTCCTGCATGAGCTGGACGAGGTACCGCCGGTGGGTCTGCAGGACCTCGTGGACGTCGACGTCGCGGACCTGCACGGCGATGAGGATCTTGATGACCAACTCGTCCCGTGGCGGGGAGGAGAGGTCGGGCGGCGTGTGCAGCCACGCCGCCAGCGCCGCCTCGCCGTCCTCGGTGATCCGGAACCCCTTCTGAGGTCCCTCCTCGTCGCCGTCAGACTCCACCAGCCCGCCACGTTCCAGACGCTGGAGGGTCGTGTACACCTGCCCGACGTTCAGTGGCCACACCTCCCCGGTGCGGGCCTCGAACTCCTGACGAAGCTGATGGCCGTACTTCGGGCCCTCGCTGAGCAGCGCCAAGAGCGCGTACCGGACGCTCATCGCCCACCTGGACTGAGTTGCATACTAAGTATGCTACGACAACGACAGGGGCGTAGCAAGGCGTGCGCGACCCGATCACCGCCTCCTACAGTGAGGCCTCTTTCTCGGCGATGGCGGCCAGGAAGGCGACGGCCTCGGACAGGCGCGGCGTGCCCAGTTCCTGCTCGATGCGCACGCACTCCTCGAGGTGCAACCGCGCCGCCCGGTAGTCTCCCCGGCGGAACTCCAGCTGGCCGAGGAACCGTACCGTCCCGGCGACGCCCTTGCGGTTGCCAAGGTGGCGGCTGATGGCCACGCTCTCGCCGAGGTAGCGCCGGGCCTCGTCGTCGTCGCCGTCGATGCCGGCGAGCACCCCGAGGTTCTCTAGGACGACGGCGATGCCATAGATGTTCCCCTGCTCCCGGTACAGGTCCCGGGCCTCCACCAGCGCTTCGCGGGCCAGTGCGACAGCCGCTCTCCCGGAGCGCCCGGCGAAGATCAGGTGGATGCCGATGACGCCGACGTTCAGCAGGCCGGCGGCGAGGATGCGGTCGTCACCGAGCTCGCGGCCGAGCTCGACCACCGAGATGTACCGCCGGTGGGCCGACGCGAAGTCACCCTCGGACACGTCGATGTTGGCCAGGCCGTTCACCGCGACGGCCACCCCGGGCCGGTTGCCGAGACGCTCGAACGCGTCCGACGCGTCGCAGTGGAACCGGCGGGCGGCCCCGTAGTCGCATTGGCGAAAGGCGAGCACGCCCGACCCGTTGAGGCACTTCGCGGCCACGAGGGACTGCCCGGCGGCGGCCCGAGCCGCCATTTCTAGCCACGAACGGCCCTCGGTGAAGTACGACCTCACTTCCCAAAATCGGCTCAGCGCCACGGCAAGCTCGCCGCCGCGCACCGCCGCTCCCGCCGTCGGTGACGCCCCCGCCCAGCCCAGGGCGGCCCGCAAGTTGTCGTGCTCGACCTCGATAGCGTCGAGCCACTTGTCCTGCAACGGGCCCTCGAGCTCAGCTTCGACGGACTGGGCGTAGCCGGTAAACCAGGCCAGGTGGGCGTCGCGCCCGGCCACGACATCACCCGAGGCGGCCAGCCGCCGGGCCGCGTACTGCCGGGTGGTCTCGAGCAGCCGGTAGCGCATCATGCCGGCGCGGCCCTCGAGCAGGACCAACGACTTGTCGACCAAGGCACCCAGCAGCTCGACGACGCCGCCGTCGTGTGAGGGGAACACCGCCTCGACAGCGGCGAGGGTGAACCCGCCGCTGAACACGGACAGGCGGGCGAACAACGCCCGTTCGGGCGTCGGGAGCCGGTCGTAGCTCCAGTCCAGGGCCCGCTCCAGCGTCCGATGACGCTCGGAGGTGCTCCGCCGTGACTGGGTCACGACGGGCACCTGCTCCTCAAGGTAACGGGCGATGTCGTCCAGCGGCACGAGCCGGGCGTGGGCGGCCGCCAGCTCCAGCGCCAGCGGCAGACCGTCGAGTAGACGGCAGATGCGCACGAGCGCCGACGGCGGCTGGAGGGGGTGTTGGGGCGAGACGGCCAGCACCCGGTCGGAAAGCAGCCGGACGCTCTCGTGCGCCATGGCCGACTCGATATCGGCCGTCACCTCGGCGGGCGGGAGGTCCAGCATCGGGACGAGGCGGACGTACTCACCGTCGACCCGCAGCGACTCACGGCTGGTGACCAGCACCCGCAGGCCCGGGCTGGCCCGCAGCACGTCGCAGGCCAGCGCGGCACAGGCGTCGATCAGATGCTCGGCGTTGTCGAGGACGAGGACCAGTCGCCGCTCGGCGAGGCACCGGGCCAGGGACTCCGCCGGCCGGATGCCCCCCGACTCGGGGAGCCGGAGAGCAGCCAGCACATGCTCGGCGAGCTGCTCGGCGGCGGTGAGGTCGGCGAGCTCGACCAGCCAGACGCCGTCGGGCGTCTCGGCCAGGAGGCGGTGCCCGAGCTCGAGCGCCAGCCGGCTCTTGCCCACTCCCGCCGGCCCCGTCAGCGTCAAGAGACGGGTCCGGGTGAACACGCCTTCGAGCTCGTCGAGGAGCCGCTCGCGGCCGACGAAGGTCGACATCGCCGTCGGGAGATTGGTCGCGGTCGAACGGGCGACCAGCGATGGCGCCTCGTCCTCGCCGCCACCCAGGACGGACCGGTGCAGCGCCATCGTGGACGGCGACGG
The DNA here is from genome assembly GCA_023264995.1 of Acidimicrobiia bacterium. Taxonomy (GTDB): domain Bacteria; phylum Actinomycetota; class Acidimicrobiia; order Acidimicrobiales; family AC-14; genus CADCTB01. The sequence continues at coordinate 14,505 of JAHFUR010000060.1, forward strand.
CCCGATCCCGAGGTCGCGCCGCAAGAACAGCTTGCACCGTTCGTAGGCCCGCACCGCCTCGGCCCGGTTCCCGGCCGCCCGGTGGGCCCGCATCAGCAGTGCGTGGGCCGGCTCCCGGTAGGGCTCCTCGGCAATGGCCTCCTCGGCGGCATCGACCGCTGCGGTGTAGTCGCCGGCGGCGGTCGCCGCTTCGCAGAGGAGATCGAGCGCTGACAGCCGCACCTGGCGGACCGCGGCTTGGCGCTGTTCGAACCACGCCCCGTGCGCCCCGGGCAGGAAGTCGGCCCGAGACGCGGCAAACGCGGCCGCCGCCGCCACCTGGGCGTCCATCGGCAAGCCGGCGCCCAGTGCGGCCCGTGCCCGCTCCAGGAGGTGCGACGCCTCCTCGACGTCGACGGTCGTGCCGGCCGGCAGGCGCAGCAGGTAACACCCGAAGGCGTTCCGCACGACTTCGCTGCCGGGGAGGCCCACCGCGCCGAGGGCCCGCCGGAGCCGGAAGATGATGCCCCGCAAGGCCGACTCCCATGTCTCGGGCAGGTCCTCGCTGCCCCAGAGCGCATCGGCCAGCTCGTCGCGCGTGACGGACCGGTCCCGGTGCAGCACGAGGTACGCCAGCGCGCCACGCGGGAGCGGTCCCGGGACCGGTTCGTGGAACTCCCTGCCGCCCACCTGAAGAGTGACGCCCCCCAGAAGAGCGACGTGCATCGCCCGCACCATGGGGGCCGATGTTACGCCGACGTAACCCTGTTGTTGCGGGGCGTTTGGTAGCTGTAAGGAATGCGTACCTCGCCGATGCCTCTCGCCGCTGCCCTCGCCCTCGCCGCACTGGTTTCGACCGCCGCTCTAGCACCCGCAGGTGCCGCCGAGACCATCGCCGGGCGGGTGACGGTGAACACCCGAGTGGGGGTGGAGGACAAGGACCCGTTCCGCGGCGCCGACATCCCGGGCGTCGCCGTGGACCCCGCCGACGCAAAGCACCTGGTGCTCCTGGACGAGAACTTCGTCACCGGGCAGTGCGAGGTCCACGTGACCTTCGACGGCGGTTCCACGTGGGCCACAACCGCGCTGCGGGCGCCGGCCGCGTTCGTCAGCCCCCCGTGCGTGCAATTCACCTCGGGCGGGTACCCGCACGTGAATCAGTCGATCGCCTTCGGGTCGAACAACCAGGTGTACGCAGCGTTCGACGCAACCACCGGTCCTCGCCAGGTGTTCACCAACCCGAGCATCAACTCGGGCCAGGCCGACTCCACGCTCGTCGCCAAGTCGTCCGACGGTGGGAAGACCTTCGGCGTCGCCACCGTTGCCATCGCCGCACCCCCCGGTCCGCAGCCGTACTACGTCCGCGCCGTCCTCGGCGTGCAGCCCCGGCCGTCGGGCGACCGGGTCGTCGTGTCGGCGTGGGGCGTCAATGTCACCTCCGGCGGGCCCGCGGACGGCGCCGGCCAACGGAGCCAGACCGTCGCGGTGTCGAACGACGGCGCGGCGACGTGGTCGGCGCCCGTCGACGCCAGCGCTCCCGGGGAGCAGACCCGGGAGCCGTCCCCCGCCGTTTTCGGGTCTGACGGGACCATCTACCTGGCGTGGCGGAACCGGGACAACCCCCCGAGCCCGTCCAACGAGATCGTGGCCAAGTCCACTGACGGCGGAGCGACCTGGGTGCGCAACCTGGCCGGCGCGGTGACCGGCCTCGGCCAGGGCCCGAACGGTGGGGCCCAGCAGCTCGCCATCGACAAGTCGAGCGGCGCCCTCTACCTCGTCTACCAGGAGCAGCAGCCTTCCGGCGACCAGGACATCTGGTTCCAGAAGTCGACCGACGGCGCCACGACGTGGTCCAAGCCGCTCCGCGTCAACGACGACACCGCGGGCAACGGCGTGCGCCAGCACCTGCCCCATATC
>JAHFUR010000061.1 GCA_023264995.1 Acidimicrobiia bacterium
GTCCGTCAGGCCCGCCGCCGTGACGTCCCCGTCACCGCTTCGGTGCGCAAGTAACTTTCAGTAGCTAGTCGTTCGGACCTCTGCCGGGCCTTCGGGCCCGGCAGAGCCGCGTCTGGGGCCCGGTCGACGAACCGGTGACGCCGGCGGGGGGCACCGCCCCCAGATCCGTCACCGGTTGGGCAGAACGTCCGGGTCAGGCGGGGCTGAGGGTCGGCGAGCGCAGGATGCAGCGGTCCCCGTGGCGGCCGGCGCCGTGCATAGCGCTGCGGAAGGCCCGAAGGGTGTCCGGCGCGACATCCGCTCCGCTCAGGTCGACCGTCACCGTCCGATTGCCCTGGCCGTCGATCAGATCGGCGACCAGGCCTTCGAGGATGCGGCACCCGCCGGCGTCGAGCAACCCGGCCACCGTCACCAGCACGGTCCCGAACTCCCGGCCGACGGCCAACGACAGGCCCGTCACCGCCACCTCAGCCCGCTCAGAGCCGTCCACCGGCCCGGGAAAAAGCTGGGCATCGGTGCCGCTGGCGTCCTCGACATGGACATCCTCGGCCTCCACCGTGACCGCACCGACCCGGTCTGCGCGTTGGCTCGACAGCCCCGGAGACGCAAAGCCTACGCCCATGCCGGCCCGACCGCCACCGGTCACGCCCCGGCCCGGGCGGGAACGGCCATGCCACCGCACCCCTCAGCGCCGGCGCCGGCCCTTCTTCTTGGGCGCCGGCCGGGACCGCGGACCGGGCCGCGTCGGGGCGGCGACGGTCACCGGCGATGGCAGCGTGAGGACGAGCACGGCGCCGATCACGGGGGCCAGGCCCCCGACGACCAGCAGGAACACCTTGAGCCCGTCTGTCGTCGCCGGCGACCGTGGCGCGCTGGACGTGGCCACGAGGAACCAGCCCACCGCGTCCAGCTCGGTGAACACGCCCTGGTCCGTGCCGTAGGGGCGGAAGTCGCGCTGCTCCCACGTCCAGCCATCGGCCGAGTAGAGCATCCGGTTGCCGACCTCGGCTGCGGTTAGGGCGATGGTGCCCTTCACCGCCAGCCGGGTCACCGGGACCTGGGACGGGAGGTAGCTCACCATCACCTGGTAGGCGTTGCTGACGGCCCGCATCCCGGGGGGCAGCGGGCCGAGCGTCGCCGGGTCGGTCGGCACGATCCGGACGGTGACCCCCGTGTCGGGCGGCTGGGCCGGCACCGACCCCTTGTCGAGGCCGACGATGGCCTGCCCGTCGTCAGTGGACGCGTTCGACGCCGGCGACCCGTCGGGACCGAGCGGGAACGTGCGCTCCACCGGCTTCGGCACCACGTTGTCTCCCGCCCGCGCCGGCGGCGGGTTGACCCAGCTGTAGGGCGTCGGCGGCGCGAACCCGTCGAACAGGGGGAGCACCGGGCGCGACGCAACGCGCTCCGTAGCCAGGGCCACCACGACGTAGAGCACGGCCAGGCCGACACCGGCCCGGACCGCTCGGCGGCTCATCGGGGACGAGGCGTCACTGGATGGGCGTCACTGGATGGGGATGGCGGCAATGGGGCGGGTGGCGAAGGCGGGCGGCCACACCACGGCCTGGGTGCTGGCGTCGACCCACTGCCAGATCACACTGACGGCCCGGCGGTTGTCGCCGGCGTCCTCGACGTGCGGGCCGGCCAGGTCGAGCCCGGCCCCGTTGGGCAGCGTGCCGCTGTCGAGCTTGACCGTCCGGGCCGCGGCCGCCACCGCCGCCGCGCTCAGCCCGGCCGACGCCGGCAGGACGTGGCCGACCAGGGCCCACGCGTTGGCAAAGCCGGAGAGGGCGGCGGGGGTCATGTCCGCCTTGTAGTGCTGGCGGTAGCGGGCGCGGCCCCACGACAGCACGTCACGGCCCTCTGGTTGGAGGGCATCGAGGCGGACGTCGCTCCCGTCGGGCTTGTCGGAGGCGAACAGGCCGACGGCAGCCGGGCCGAGGGCGGCGGCGAACGACGGCATGCAGTAGCTCGAACTGGTCCCGATGCTCGCCTTCAGGTGGAGGCCCTCGGACACCTGGGCCTTGCGCAGGGCGATGCCGTCGTCGAGGTAGGCGGAGACGAAGAGCACGTCGGGCTGGGTGGCGGCGATGGCGTGGACAAGGGCCTTGGCGTCGAGGTCGCGCACCGCGTAGGGGAAGGTCCCGACCAGGGTCTGCCCGCTCTCCCGGGCCTCGTCGGCCGCGCCCATCCCGACCGCCCTCCCGTAGGCGTCGTCGACGTAGGCCACGGCGTACCGGAGGGGTGCCGTGGCACCGAGGCCGCCGCTCAGCTGGTCGCGCACGAACGCCACCGCCGCCCGCCCCAGGCTGGCGCCGGTGGGGGCCATGCGGAAGAACGTCTCCCCCGGCCCGGCATCCCCGCCCAGGTTGCCGACCGCACCGGTCTCCCAGAGGAGCATCCCCGACCGCTCAGCCGCCGCCGCGGCCGGCGCCGAGATGGTGCTGCCGTAGGTGCCGAGGACGACATCGACCCCGTTGCGGTGCAGCTTGGCCAGGGCGCCGGCGGCGGCGTCCCCGCGGTCGACGTCGAGGAGCTGCAGGCGGACCGGCCGGCCCTCGAGCCCGCCCCTCTCGTTGGCCAGCTCCACGGCCAGGCGGGCGCCGTTGGCCTCGTCGATGCCACCCGGGCCCTGGAGCCCGGAGACGGGGTAGATGGCGCCGATGGTGACGGCATTGGCGTCGTGGGACGCGCTGCACCCGGCGGCCAGCAGCAGGAGGACGACGAGGACGGCTGGGCATCGCTTGGGCATCGGCAACCTCACAGGAGCGCCAGGGTATTGGCCAGGACATGGGTGACGGCCGGTACCGACCAGCGGCCGGTCGCCGCCCGCTGCCAGGAGAGGACCAGGCCGGCGGCCAGGTCGAGGGGCATGGCCCACCAGCCCCAGACGGTGACGTGGGCGATGGCAAACGCGGTGGCGGTGACGACGACGGCCGGCGCCGGCCCCGATGCCGCCCGCACCAGGTCGAACAGGTAGCGGCGGAAGAACGCCTCCTCGGCGACGGCGGCCAGGGCGTTGAGCCCGACGGCCATGGCCAGGCTGCCCGGCACCGAGGGCACGTCGGCCACGGCCCGGCCCAGTGCGAACCCCACCGCCCCAACCACGAGGACGACGAGCGACGCCGCCGGCCCCCCTGTCGCCGGGCCGCGCCGCCCGCCGGCCGGCCAAGCCACGCCGGCGGCGCCCAGGGCGACGAAGAACGCGGCCCGCCACCCCACCGCCACGCTGGCGGGGAGGAACCAGGGACGGGCCAGGAGCGCGGCCATGCCAACGACCGCCAGCGCCCACGCCAGGAACTCCGCCGCCGCCAGCCGGGCCCGGGTGGCCGCCTGGGCCCGGGCGGCCGCCGGGCCTCCCGGGCCGGTCACCGGTCCGCACTCCCGCTGGGCGTGCGGACCAGTGAATGCCTGTTGGACCGGCCTCCCGGGCCGGTCACTGGTCCTCCTCGGGGCCGTCGTCGCCGGCGGCGCCGGCCGCGGCCGCGTCCTCCCGTTCCCGCCGGAGCCTCGACGCCCGCGAGAGCAGAGCGAAGACGCCGATCGGGATGAGCACGAACGCCAGCTCCCCGGCGGCGCCGGCTGGGCCACCATGGGCCAGGATGCCGCTCATGCGCCCAGGAGGAGGCCGAGGCCGCCCACGGTGAACAGGACCATGGCCGCCAGGAGCGGGTACTGCGAGCGGGTGGCCTGGCGGGAGGGGAAGAGGGCCAGGGCCCGGTCGTGGGCCACGACCACGCCGGCGACATGGCCGGCGAGGATGCCGCTGGCCTGCACGTAGGCGATGGTCGTCGTCGACACGAGGGTGAAGTTCACCGCGTTCTGCGCCGTCCCGAAGAGGTCCCAGCCCCGCCCCAGCGGGTCAGAGGCCAGGGCGACGGCCGTCTGGCCCTCGAAGACCAGCAGCGAGAAGTAATGGGCCACGGCGTAGGCGAAGGCGATCGGCACCAGCGAGTGCACGAACGCCGCGGTCAGATCCGGGTGGCGGCGCGTGCTCATCCGCCCGGTGACGCGCATGGCCCCGACGAACGCCACGGTGACCACCGATACGGCCCACACCAGGCCGGCGGTCGACAGAAGGGCCTTCGGCGTGGCCCCCAGGTTCCGGGTGAGGTCGACCCAGAGCCGGCTCCGGCTCAAGCCGTCGAAGCTGGTCGAACCGAGGGCGACGATCACGACGGCCTGGGTGGCGGTGTCGGGCCGGAGGCCCACCAGGCCGGCCAGCGGTGGCCGGGCGCACAGCCGGCCCTCGTCGTCGACGTAGAAGACCGCCATATGGGCCAGGACGCCGAAGAACACGGTGAACCCCTCGCCCTGGGCCAACCAGCCCCGGCCCCAGCGAGCCGTCGCCGCCAGCACCAGCGCCGTGTACCCGAGGATGGCGACGGCCAGGACCCGAGGCTCGGCCCGATCGCTGGGCACCAGCTCGAGCCAGACGAACCCGGTGAGCGACGCCACCGCCGGCCAGTGGCCCCACCGGTACGGCGACGGGGCGCGCCCACCAGCCACCCGCTCGACCAGGGCGGCCAGAGTGTCGAACGGGTTGACCACCCGCCACAGGTCGCCGACCAGGGCGCACACCATGGTCATGCCGACCCAGAAGACGACGTAGACGAACACCGGGGCGATGTTGCGCGCCGTGGCCCGGTCGCCGAACGCGGCCGCCGCCAACAGCAGGACGAACAGGCCCAGGCCTGCGGCCCGCCCGGCCAGCCACAGGCCACGGCTGAGCCGCCCCGGGCCGAGCACGGCACGCCCCGGCCGCCCCCCCTCCAGGCGAGCCGTGCGCCAGAACACGGCCAGGCCGGCGAAGGAGACCACCAGGGCCGCCGCCGCGCCGTAGACGAACATCCAGATGGGGAGGGGCAGATCGGTGCGGGCCCCCAGCCCGTGGGCCGACGCCGGCGTGGCGCCGGCGACGACGAGCCCGGCGGCCGCGACGGCCGCGACCGCCGTCGCCCGCCGGATGCTCAGCGGACCTCCAGGGTGAAGAGGACCTTCTTCGCCTTCTCCAGCTCGACCTCGAACACACCGGGGATGTTGGCCACGAACGTCACCTCGGCAGTCCGGCCGGCGGCCACGTCGACCATCTTGTTGTAGCCGTGCACGTGCACCTCGTCGGCGACGTCGCTGGTGACCCGGATGGTGACCGGCTGGTTGAGAGCGGCCTTCTGGCGGGCCGCGCCCTCGACCACCGACCCGCCCCGCACCGTGACCGCCACGACGGTGGGCACCGCGCCCGACGACGTCGGCACGGTCGTCGTCGCACCGGCGCCGGTGCCGACGGCCGGCGAGCCCTCGCCTCCTCCGCATGCCACCAGGACGGTCAGCAACGCGGCGGCGAGCACGGCGGCGAGCACTGCGCCCAGCCGGGCCCGGGCGGCAACAGGAACAGGCATGGGTGCAAGGTAGTCCCGGTGCTGCGGCGAGGGGCGCCGGTGGGCTACCTTGACCGCTCCACGACAGGGTCATATTCCGGGGGGACGGCTCATGATCGGTAGGTACCGTCTGGCACTGGTGGCGTTGGGGGCGCTCGTCGTCGCGCTCCCCGCCGGCGCCGGCGCCCAGCAGAAGCTGTTCGACGAGCCCGTGGTCACCGGTGCCGTGCAGGTCACCAACAACCCGGACCAGACGCGGGCCCATTCGACCCCCCAGCTGGCCCGCAACCCCGTCACCGGCGAGCTGGTGATCGCCGAGGCCGAGATCCGCACCAAGCGGACCTGCGACATCCACATCTCCGTCGACGACGGGCGGACGTGGTTCGACGGTGGCAGCCCGATGACCAAGCCCTACACCGACTGCAGCCTCCAGGCCACGAACGGGCCGTACATCACCCTCCAGTTCGTGCCCGACGGCACCCTGTTCGCCAGCTTCTTCGGCAGCGACCCCAAGTACATCCCCCAGCTCAACCGCAACGACATCCCCCGCCACATCTTCGTCGCCCGCTCCGGGGACAGCGGCCGGACCTGGACCACCACCATGGCGTACGAGGGCAAGGAGAACGACCCCGGCATCGGTGGCAGCCGGCGGGCCCAGCTCTCGGTCGACAACGCCAACCCCCTCAACGTGTACGTCGGGTGGCAGAAGGGCGGCTTCAGCGTGCCGGCACCCGGCGGTCCCCGCAAGAGCATGCTCTCGGTCTCTCACGACGGCGGGCGCACCTTCGGGCCTCCGCTCGAGATGAGCGACGGCCGGGGCGGGGGCCAGCCCCGGACCGCGGTCGACTCCAAGGGGGTGGTCCACGCCATCTTCGCCGCCGACGCCTTCGGCGCGCCCACCGTCGACCCGCCGCCCCGGCCCATTCTCTACCGGCGCTCGGTCGACCAGGGCCGCACGTGGTCGGCGGCCCAGGAGATCGACCCCGGCAACGCCGGCTTCAGCTTCAACCGCCGGCAGTTGATCGCCATCGACCCGAAGACCGACGCCCTCTACGTCACCTGGCACGGCAACACGAACCCCAAGGCCAAGCGGCCGCCGGTGGGCGATCCGTCGACACCGGCCTTCGACGACCGGGAGATCCTGTTCCGCGCCTCAACGGACGGCGGCACGACCTGGGGTGCCTCCAAGGCCGTCAACGACGACGCCCCCAAGCCCAACATCCAGCACTACGACCCCGGCATCTCCGTGGCCCCGAACGGCCGCCTCGACCTGGCCTGGTACGACTTCCGCAACAGCCCGACCCCCGAGAACGAGGGCCCGGGCGGCAACGCCGGCGGCATGAACGACGTGTACGCCGCGTCCTCCTACGACGGCGGGGCCACGTTCACCAAGAACGTCCGGGTGACCGACCGCATCATCGACCGCACCATCGGTGTCTGGTCGAACAACTCCCACAGCCAGACAAGCGTGGCCATCATCTCCTCCGACACCACCACCTACGTGGCCTGGCAGGACTCCCGCAACGGCAACGCGGTGAACAACATCGAGGACATCTACTTCGCCGCCATCCAGCACGGCCCACCGGTCGAGAAGCGCACCGCCACGGGCGACGACGTGCCCGGGTGGGTTGTCGTCGGGGCCGCCGCCGCGGTCGGCATGGGTCTCACCACCCTGCTGGCCCTCTCCGTCAGCCGCCGGCGCACCGCGGCGGTCTGAGGCGGGCGGTCGCTAGGCCGGGCGGTCGGCGACCTTCTGCTGGAGGGCGCGAAGGTGGGCGAGGACGGCCGGGACCAAGGTGTTGTCGTGGCCGCGCGGGCAGTGCGAGTGGTAGTTGGTGTCCCAGTCCGAGGGGGGGACGAGGTCAGCCGGCAACCAGCAGGTCGGGCAGGGCACGATGTCCTCCTCCCAGCTCACGACGCCTGCTCCACGTCCTCCACGTACAGCTCGAAGGGGAAGGCCAGGTCGACGGCGGCGTGGCTGCCGGCATCGGCCACCAGCGCGGTGGGCGACTCCCCGGTGAGCACGCCCAGGGCCAGGGCCAGACCCTCGACCTGGCCCGCCTCCCGGCCGGCGCCGAACCCGGCGAGGTAGTCGGCGGACGGCTCGTCCGGGCTGACGCGGGCCACCACGGACTGGCGGGCAGCCGCGTTCTGCAGGAAACCCCGGCACAGGGCCTCGACCTCGGTCATGAACTCAACCACGGGAGCACCTCTCTATCTGTCCTCGACATACAGTACCTCCCGCTTTAGACCTGTAACAGGGGGTTCACACCCTGTTATTGACGGAAATCGGCTCCCGGGGTACGACGGTCCGACGCATGGCCGCGACCGACACAACGGCGGCGCCCGCCCCAACCGCCACCGAGCTGGCCGAGGAGGCCCGGCGCCACGCCGACGCCCATCGCCTCCTCGTGCGCGTGCGTGCCCTCCTGGCCATGGCCGAGTCCAGCGAATTTGCCGCCGAGGCCCGGGCCTTCACCGACAAGGCCGCCGCCATGGCCGATGCGCACGGCATCGAGCCGGCCCTCTTGCGCTTCCCGCGGGAGCCGCTCCGGGTAGCCCTCATCGTGGCCGAGCTGGGACGCCTCCAGGATGCGCTCGTGGCCTACGACAACGACGCGGGTCTCTGGGCCACCAAGAGCGCCGAGTGGTCGGCCCTGCTCGACGAGTACGACCTCGTGCTCGAGGCGGCGGCCGAGGTCGTGCAGCTCCCCGTCCCCCGCCTGCCGTACGGGTGCCGGCGCCACTTCCGCCCCGAGGAGCGGGCGCACATCGAGGGTCTCATCGACCAGAAACTGGGCTCGCCAGGGCTCGGGACAGCCAGAATGCGTTGACCGTCAGCCTCGCCGACTCCTAAGATAGAGGAGCGGCGAGAAAGGCGGTTTCATTTGCTAACTGCTGCTGCCCAGGCCCAACAAAAGGCAGTAACGCTCTCTGGTTGGTACGTCGGGTACATCATTGCCGCGGTGCTCATCGTGGTGGTGGTGGCCCTTGTCGCCATCATCCTGGCCCTCGTCCGCAGGATCAGCAGCCTGGCCGACGACATCACCGAGGTACTCGACGATGTCCGGGAGAACACCGTGGCCGTGCCCGCAGTGGGCACCCTCAACGAGAGCTTGCTGTCCGTCGTCACTCACGCGGCCCAGGCCCGCACCGCCCTGGCAGGAGGCTGAGCCCATGGGCACGACGCTTGCACTGGCGTCCGAGCACGTCACGTTCTGGTGGATCACCCTTGGGCTCGGGGCGGTGGTGATCTCGGCCGTGATCCTGCTGTTGTTCCTGCTAGAGCTGTATGTCCGGGACCTCGACGAGGGCGTCCAGCGGGTCTGGGACATGGCGGCGCGGGTCGCAACCCAGACGGCCACGACCTGGATGCTGCCCAAGACCGTTGAGCTGGTCGGCGAGCTGGGCACCGAGGTCCAGCGCCACGTCGACTTCCTTGTGTCCCAGAGGAGTGCCTGATGACGCTCAAGATCGTCCTGTCCGTCGCCGAGGTCGTTCTCCTCGCCGGCGTCCTGCTCTACTTCCTCCGCCGGATCGACGGGCACCTGGTGCACATCCAGGGGAACCTGGGCCGCATCTCTGAGGGCGTGGCGGCAGTCGAGGGCCATTGCTCGGTCATCGGCCCCGGGGCTGATGAGATCAACCGCCTCCTCGGGCAAGCGGCAGCGGGTCTTACCCGGGCTGCCGAGGAGGCAGAGGCGTTGGCATAACACCCAAACGGGCGGCCTCCCGGCCGCTCGTTTTGCTCTCTGTGCGCGTGAAGGAGAGGAGGCGTGCCCCCACCGGGCCCGCCTCCTCTCTTTGTCGTACGGTCAGTCAGTCCTCGCTCAGACGCCGGCCCGGGCCCGGGCCACCGCCTCCCGCATCGACGGGCGGGGGGCGGCCGGCTCGTCCTCCTCGTCGGTCTCGTCGAGGTCGACCTCCTCCGCCACCGGGGCCGGGGCCGGCGCCGAACGCCGGGCGGCGGCCGGGCGACGGGCCGGCGGGGCCGGCGGTGGCGGTGGTGCCGCGGCCGCCTGGGCCTCGGCGACCAGGCCCAGCAACCCCTCGAGGTCGTCGTCGATGGCGGCCACGTCGGCCGCCAGCCCGCCGATGACCGTACCGACCGGGTCGGTCTGGCCCTTGATGGCCGCCACGCCACCCTTCACCTTGGTCAGCGTGGCCGTGATCTTGCTCAATGACGCGGCGATGGCGATCAGGTGCAGCGCAACCGCGGCCACGATGATCCCCACGACGACGAGCAGGCCGACAGTCTCAGCCCCCATGTGTGTCCCCTCCCATTTCTTGTCGGTTGTTTTGCGGTCTAGAGCAGAGCGACGAGGGCGGCGCCGTAGCGGCCCACGAGCTGGCGCGCCGCGCCGGTGAGCTGCTTGGTCTCGAGCAGCTTCGGGACCCCGTTCAGCTGGCCGCTGAGGGCGAGACCGTGCTCGAGGGTGCTGTCGGCCAGCTTGCTGATGGCCCACAGGTGGCGGACGACGCGGCCCGCGAACAGCAGGAGGAGCGGCGCCACCACGACCAGCAGCACCGCATCGGCGACCCAGAGCAACCCCATACGAAATGTCCTTTCTGTCAGCGGTCCGTAGTGGGCCGGCGTCCGAACGTGGGTGGGGCCGCGCCCCGCCCGATCGACCAGGTCACCCCGCCGAGGCGACCCTCCTGCTCCGGTACCGGCGGCCGGGGCCGGTAGGACTTGGCCAGCACGGCTTCGGCGTCCACCCCCGTGTTCAGGGCGATGCAGGGCGGCCGGAACTCGCAGACCGAGCAGATGTCCCATGCCGGCGCCGGGTAGATCGCCAGGTCGGCGCTGGTCATGTCGCGCGCCTCGGCCCCCAGGTGGCGCCGGGCCCGCTCGAGCTCGACCAGGCTGCGGCTCACCCACGTCCGCCGGAAAACCTCGTTGCCCTCCCGGGTGATCTCGGGCACCGTCGACCGGTCGGACCGCACGTACATCCGCCGATGACCGACCGGGACCACCGATTCGGGACCGGGCGTGGCCGCAGTGGGCAGCTCCCGGTCGAGGTCGGCATCGGTGCGCAGCTCGTTGTAGATCACGCCGGCGATGTCCATGCCGAGGAACGAACGCTCCCATGCCCAGCAGGCCGTGGCCCCGCCTTCGTCGAGCACGAGCTCGTCGAGGTCAGCCCACCTGTCCTGCAGCCGGTGGGTGGCCAGCCAGTACGCGTCGAAGGCATCGACCACCAGCAGCTCGATGCGCCCGGCGAAGTGCAGCGCCGAACCGTCGGCGCCGGCCAGGTCGCGGACGGGGTCGGCGGGGTCAGGGATGGCCACCTGGAAGTCGGTCTCGACCCGCACCGGCGTGAACCGGTCGACGGCCGGCGCCCACTCGACATAGCGGCCGAGGAGCCGCTCCCCGAGGGCCGCCACCTCGTCGGCGCCGGCGGGCCAGCCGGCGGCGACCCGGCGGTAGGCCTCGAACGCCAGTGGGCGGACGATGGCGCGGTCCCACTCCCACATGCCGGGGAAGTACCAGACGGCGAGTGCCGCCCGCACGGCCGCGCCGAGGTCGACCGGGACGCGGTCATCGGCCCGCTCCCAGCCCTGCCGGAGCGGGGAGCCCAGGTCCCAGGCCCGCCGGCAGCGCTTGAAGGCCTGCCGGTCGGACGCGGTGATGACCGACACCATGGCGCGGCCGATCGGGTCGCGAGGGCCCCAACCCGCTCAGGCGATGCGACGGAGCTTGGCTTGGCCCCCGTCGCCGAGCGCCCCGGTCCCCTGCTTGAGCACGTCGGCCAGGATCCCGATGACGCCGCCGGCCAGCTCCTTGAGCTCGCCCGAACTGGTGATGGTCCGCAGCGCGGCGACCATCTCCTGGTAGCCCTCCTGGCCCGCCCTGGTGCCGAACACATAGCCCAGCGTGAACCCGATCATCACACCCACTGGTCAACCTCCGTCTCGTTGTTCCCCATTAGCTGCAAGCCGTCCAGGGCCTGGCGGGCGCCGGCGGCGTCGATCTTGTTCATGGCGAAACCCACGTGGATCAGCACGTAGTCACCCGGCTCCGGCGGCTCCTCGAGCATCCCGATGTTGACGGTGCACTTCTCACCGAGGACGTCGACGGAGGCCAGGTGGGGGTTGCTGTCGTGCAGGGCGATGACCCGCCCCGGGATGCCAAGGCACACCTACATCCTCCGCAGCCGCAGGTACCGGGCCAGGTCGGGAAGGGACGTGAGCAGCACGAGCAGGAAGCTCAGGACCACCAGGGCGCCGACGATCGTGGTGGCAATGCCAAGGGTCCGCATCCCTACATCTCTCGCATCTTGAGGTAGCGGGCGATGTCGGGCAGCGACTTGACCACTACCCCCGCGAACGCGGCGAACAGCAGCGACATGACAAAGCGACGGACCATTTCAGTGTTCCCTCCCGACGTAGGTGGACAGGTGTTCGTGCACGAGCTCGTCGACGACCCGGATGGCCTCGTCGACCGCGGCGGCGACAGGGGCCGACAGCCCCATCTGCTCCTGGAGATCAGCCGGCTGGCACCCGACGACCAGCATCCGCCCGACTGACCCGCCCAGGTCGGCGAGAAGGCCCATCACCGACACCGGGTCGAGGTCATGGGCATCCGGGAGCACCTCACCGGCGCCGTCGAGCTCGGGCTCGAGGACGCTGATGGTGCCCGGCTCCTCCCCCAGGTCGAGCGTGTCGACCAGGATGACGAGGTCGTAGCCGGTCAGCAGCTCGTAGGCCAGGTGCACGCCACGGATGCCGAAGTCGTCGACCCGCACGCCCTCGGGCTGGGGGCTCCGGCGCATCCGGGTGGCCACCTCGACGCCGAAGCCGTCGTCGCCCAGGAAGATGTTCCCGACGCCGACCACGAAGATCCGGGTGTCGGTCACTCGAAGGCCGGGTCGGCGTGGGCGACGAACTCGAGCTCGTCGGGGCGGAAGTACAGGTAGCGGCCGTGGGCGCGCGCCATGTCGGTGCCAGGGTCCTCGTCGAGGGTGACGGCGAACTGCGTCTCGCCGTCGACGTCGAAGAACACGCCTTCCACCGTGGCCGTCTTGCCCACCAGGAACATGTCGTGGGCGTCGGCCCGGCCGGTCGGCTGCAGGCGGACCTGGTCGCCCCGCCCCACCGCGGTCGTCCCCACCAGGGCCTTGTCCTCCCAAGGGTCCACCGACGCGTCCACCCCCGGGTCCCACCACGGTGCCTCCCCCGGCGCCGCCGGGTCGAAGGGGGCGTCAGGCCGGTGGATGACCGATCCACCGACCGAGCCGCCGGCGGTGACGTTGCGCAGGTAGCGGACCGCGCCGTGCAGCTTGTCGAACAGCTCGGGAGGCATGGCGTCGACCCGGTCGATGATGGCCGCGGCCCGCTCGTCGGTGCCCCGCGCCTCGTGCTTCTCCTCGTCGGTGAGGGTCAGCACCCGCAGGGCCAGGATCTCGTCGATCTCCGTCGAGTCGAACATGTCACCCTCGCTCTCGGGGGCGATCTCCGGGTAGTCGTAGAGGGTGATGGGCGATGACAGCACGACGCTGCGCTCGCCCTCGTCGCCGATGAGCACGGGCCAGGTGCCCTCGTTCACGCACGATGCCACCGCGGCGGTGGCGAACTCGGGGTAGTCGATCAGCGAGAGAAAGCGCCCGTGGTGCACGGCCAGGAGGGTGTGCACGGCGGTGAGCGACCGGCGGACGACGTCGTCGCGCGGCGCACCCGGCGCCGACCACGGCGTCACGTTGGCCACCTCGACCCGGAACTTCACCAGGGGGTACGGCCCGTCGAGACGCTCGCCGGTCACCTTGACCTGGGCCGCGATGGGCCACCGCTCGCGCACGACGTGCCCGGCGGCGCCCAGGTCCTCGACGAAGCGGACCGGTTCCAGCGCGAAGGGCACGACCCGCTCCCCCAGGCCCAGGGCCTCGACGTCGAGCTCCTCCTCCACGGCTTCGTCCCACGACGTCCAGCGGTGGCCGTCGACCTCGAGCGACGCCACCGCCGCCCCGGACGCGTCGTGGACGGTCCGGGTCTGCACCCGGAGGAACCGCAGCTTGAGGTCGACCACCGGGCGGGCCCCTTCGACCAGCACTTCGGTCACCATCGAGGACCGCTCGCCCGTCTCGACCGCGCAGTGCTCCCGGGGCGCGACCACACCGAACTGCCAGCGGATCTGGTTCTTGGCCGACGATGCCCGGTAGGGGTAGAGCACGTAGCCCTCGTACAGGACGGCGTCGGCCACCTTGCGGGCCCGCTCGAACCCCGCCTCGGACGTCCGCACATTGCTCATCGGCTCACCGCCGTCGGCGGCTCGGTGCTCACGCGTCCGCCTCCTTGAGGAGCGCCTCGATGGCCTGCTCCCAGGTCGGCAGCGCCCGGTCGGTCTTGAACCGTTCGAGGTTGTCGAGCGCCTCCCGGCTCAGGCGGATCCAACCGCTGTTCGGGAAGTACAGGTCCATGAGCCGGCGCCACACGGCCGCCGGCATCTTGAAATGGCACTCCTTGTGCCACGGCACGGGCTCGACGCCGGCGCCGGAGAACACCGTGCCGTTGAACAGCAGCACCAGGGGGACGTCGCCGTCGTCGAGGGCGTGCAGGTACTTGGCCGCCGCCACCTCGAAGTCGTAGGTGCACGGCACGGGCAGCTCGACCTCCGTGCTGGCGGTGAAGCCGGCGACCATGGTCGACGCGTGCGTCCAGAGGAAGGGCTTGAGCGTGTCGCCCCAGCGCGGCGACTCGCCGAACATGGCCAGCAGCCGCTCCTCCTCCGCCGGCGAGTACAGCCGCTTCTGCGGCTCGATGCGGAACTGGCAGCGCAGGGCGATGGTGTGCACCCGCGCCCCGGAGGTCTCGGTCAGGCCGAGCTTGAAGTTCAGCGTGGGCGCGGCCGCGTAGGGGTCGGGCTCCACGCCCAGGACGACGAAGTCGACGTCGCTCATGCCGCGGTGCTCACGTGGCCTGGGCCCTCACTCTCGTGAAGAAGGCGTCCAGCTCGTTGCGGGCCTCGCGGCCGCCGTCGAAGCCCTGCCACAGCCGGCGCATCTGGCCCACCAGCTCGTAGCAGGCGTCGATGGGGACGATGTACCCCTCCGCCGGCGCCCGCACGAGGAGGGCCTCGGTGTCGGTCTCGATGTCGGCTAGCTCGGGGTTGGCGTCGGCCAGGCGGTCCCACGCGTCGAGGGGCAGCAACGACTCCGTGGCGCCGGCCGGGCTCGGGTAGAACGCCACCACCCGGTCCTCCACCGAGTTCTTGAAGAAGAACGCCATGGCCACCGGGATCTGCAGCTCCTCCCACTGCCCGGGCGAAAGGGCGAAGCCCTTCAGGGCCACGTACCGGTCGGGTACGGCCCGGAAACGCTTGCCGCCGGCCCCGCCGGCGGAGAACAGCAGGTAGCACGGCCGGCAGGCGCACATGAGGTTGCGGCTCTCGAGGTCGACCACGTGAGAGTGCTGGTCGGGGACCTCGCCGGTGCAGACGTCGCACCGCTCGCCGGGGCGCGGCAGCGCCGGCGGCTGGCGCAGCCGCTGCAACAGGTCGAAGGCGCCCGACGGCTGCACGCTCACCGGATCGCGACCGGCTTGGCCCGCAGCTCGACTGGAGTGGGCGGCACCACGGGGGGCGGCGGGGCCTCCGGCTCGACCCAGCCGTCGACGACGATGTGGGCGATCTCGGGAGCGGCGGCGTGGATGGCCTCCTCCACCGCCATCTTCAAGGTGATGGACGACGACGGGCAGCCGTCGCAGCTCCCCAGCAGGCGGATCACGATCATGCCCGCCTCGGCGTCGACGTCGAGCACTTCCACGTCGCCCCCGTGGGAGCCCAGGTAGGGCCGCACCTTCTCGAGCGCCATCCCGATCCGGGTGGGCAGGTCGAAGGGGTGCAGCCCGTGCAGGACCAGCAGGTTGGAGACCAGCTGGTTCGAGACCACCCGGTCGAGGAGCGCGGCGTCGCCGGCGTCGACCAGGATCTCGAGCACGTTGTTCAGCCCGCTGCCGTACAGCTCGGTGACCAGCCGCACGCATTCCTCGGCCCGTTGGCGGGCCGTCGGTTCGAGCGACCGGAGCTCCTCCAGGAGGCGCTCCAGCCGCTCGCCGACTTCTTCGAGCGAAAGCTCGCTCACGCTTCGATCGACGAGCTCACCGAGGTGGGGGTGTGGAGCTTGCGCAGCACCTTGCCCTTGCCCAGGTACATGTGCACGCCGCACGGGAGGCACGGGTCGAAGCTGCGGACGGCCCGCATGATGTCGATCCCCTTGAAGTTCTCCCGGGTGTTCTCCTCGAAGATCGGCGTGTTCATCACCGCGTCCTCGTAGGGGCCGGGCGTCCCGTAGACGTCGCGTGGGTTGGCGTTCCACGGCGTCGGGGGGTACGGGTGGTAGTTGGCGATCTTGCCGCCCTTGACGACCATGTGGTGCGAGAGCACGCCGCGCACGGCCTCGGTGAAGCCGCAGCCCACGGCCTCGTCGGGCACCTCGAAGGACTCCCACGTCTTGGTGTGACCGGCCCGGATCTCGGCCAGCGCCTTCTCGGCGAAGTGCATGGCGCTCGCCGCCGCGTAGGCCTGGAAGTAGGTGCGGGCCCGGTTGCGCTCGATGGCGTTGGACCACTTCGGGATCTTCCACTCGAAGCTGACCTCGGGCT
>JAHFUR010000062.1 GCA_023264995.1 Acidimicrobiia bacterium
GGGCTTCTGACGCTGGGCTTCGACCCGGCCCGTTTCCAGACCGAGCCGCCAGCCTGCTACCGGGCCCCCTGGCGGTTACCCGGACCGGACTTGCACCGGCTGGCGACGACGAGCTTCAGACCGGGTCAGGTCACGTCTTCATCGAACACGTCACCCCTCTCGGCCTCTGTGCGCACTCCCGCCGGCCGTAGAACGTGGTCGACGGCCTCAACTGCTGATCGCCCTGGCCCTCGGCGAGACCGGCCACTGGCCACCTCGACGCGACGGGGGCGCCAGCCAACTGTCATCCCATCGCTCAACTCGACGATGGGCCCATGCCGCTGCGACTCATGGGGACAGCCAAGATGAGCCTGAAACCCACGTTTGGGCCGCCCTGCTCGTCAGTGGTGAGTAGATCGAGGGCTCTGGAACGGTCCTCGGCGGTGGGCCGGGTGTAGCCCCGGGTCGTCTCAAGCCGGCCCCAGACTCCCGAACGTGACCCCAGGGGCAAGGTGAGCCCGCCAGGGGCTACCGTCACTCTCTAGGGGCCGAACCCATCCACAATCGCAGGAGATGCCGGGAAGTCAAAGGTACGAATCTCTCCATTCACCCTTAGGCCTGTCGTGACGGAAATGTTTGCCCACCAGTAGTAGGACGTAGAGTCGTGGCCGTTGTTCACGATATAATCAGCGGGCGGCGCCACCCATTCGGCCGCCAGCCGCTGGAACGGCGTCGTCGTCGCATCGTCGAACCAAACCCCAACATACTCCGGGACCGAGGTTGGAGCATTGCGCACGTACTTCCACCGCGCTTGCACAATGGTCGTCCTACCCTGCGCCTGGCAAGACCATCGGTAAATCCGGAATATTTCGAAGGGTTGCCCGGGCTGCGGATTGCCAGAGATCTGTTCGTTGTAGAACACTGGAACGCACCGCTGCTCGACCGAGATAACGATGGTCTGGGTGTCGCTGTGGCCTTCGCTGTCCGTCACTTCAAAGAGGATGCTGTAGGCACCGGCTGTAGTCGGCGTACCACCAATGGTGCCGAGGTTCGGGTTGAGGACCAGACCCGGAGGCATCTTCGGGCTACCGAACGACTCCCAATGATATGGCGGTCGGCCGCCAGAGGCGGCGAGCGACGCCGCGTAGGACTGGCCAACGGTCGCGTTAGGCAGGCTGGTCGTAGAGATCGTGGGACCTGTGCAGGGCCCGGCGGAGTCCACGATCCGGATCGGCCCGACGAGGGAAGCACTGGCAACGAGATCGGTGACGATGATGTCGAAACCCGCGTTGAAATTGACCCCTCCGTCGACCTGCCAACACACGGGGGCCGACGGATCGTTGTGCGTGTAGCTGGCGTACGGCTGGAGACCCACATGGGCGCGCGGCGTGTCGACGGGAATCCCGAGCGCGCTGAAGATCGCGGCTGCAGCAGGAATCACCTCGACGTCGGCATTGAAGCCGACGGTCGCCGTCCCTGCCACTTCGGTGATGTCGAAGCTCGGAGGTGTCAACGTGGCATTCGTCAGGTTGACGGGCGTTGCGACCGTGCCGAGCACCGAGAGACCAGCCCCTAGGTTGGCGGTGCCAGCCAACTCCAGCAAGGGAAGTGTCTCACCTGACCCGATGGTGGCCTCCACGCTGATGCTCGGATTGAATCGGACGAGGAAGAGCACAGGAATCGGTGTCCCGGGAATGAGCAACACGAACGAACCAACGATAGGCGGCGTCGGCAGCAAGTCGACCGAGCAGGAGACGCCGCCGCTCAGGTCGGCGACCCGTATGCCCATCGATGCGGTCATCGATGCGGTCACTGAGCCAGTGATAAGCCCCTGGTTCCACGAGGCCGCGAAATTGACCGACGGGTTTGTGAAGCTGACGGAAGGTGTGATCGTGACGCCGAACTGCGACTGGCAGTTCACCTGAGGGAGCTGGCTGAGCGCGTTCCCCGCGGCAGGTCGACGCTCTGAAGGCGCTTGGACCGGCGTCGAGGACGGGGTGATGGTTGGCAAGGTGAGCGGCACTTGGGCCGACACGTCGCCTCGCCGTGCGATCTCGTTGAGTTGGGCGACGGCGGTCTCGGCCACCACCGTTCCATTCGGGCGGACAGCGACGGATATGACCTTTTTCGCCAACCCGAAGGGAAGGCGGCCCGAGACCGGCGCCACAAGGACGTCACCGACGATGGGCGGTGTTGTCCCAGGAGCGAACGCCAGCTTGGCGTCCGGTTCCACCACGACATTCGCGGTCTCGGCCGGCGTCAACAGTCGAGTGGTACTCGGAATGATCGAGAAGTAGGAAACCTTCACGGCGACTGCGGCCTCGTCCCCGGCCTTCAGTCTGACGGTCGACGGGTCGACGGTCGGGTAGTACGTGTCGGTTTGGACGCGTACCGGTTCGGCGGTGATCACGTATTCGCCCGGATCGAGGTTGCCCAGTGTCGTGGTCTCTCTGAGGACGAGCATGCCCGATGGGCCGGAGATCGAGACCTTCCCTGGCACACCGGCAGGAAGGTCGGCAACCGTCAGCCGTATCGCTCCGACGGCGCTGCGCTCACATTCGGTCTGATGCGGATTCCCTGGGCCTGATACGCATAGATCGTTGCCAGGGCCGCCGTTCAGTCCACCGTCGTCTGAGTCGCCGCGGAGTTCGTCATCTCCGGCGCCGCCGGCCAAATAGTCCGATCCGTCACCACCGTCCAGCCGGTCATCGCCGGCTCCGCCGGAAATTCTATCGTCGCCCGCTTCGCCGAACAGGCGGTCATTTCCGTATCGTCGCCCGCTTCGCCGAACAGGCGGTCATTTCCGTCCCCGCCGGAAATATCATCGTTTCCGGGACCACCACAGATGACGTCATCTCCGCCGAGCCCGGCGATGCGGTCGTTGCCACCAAGACCGACGATCACGTCCGCACTCGGCGTTCCTACGAGGCGGTCGTCGCCTGCCGTGTCTTCGTGTCGCTTTACAAAACGAACGTGTCCACGGACGTCCCGCACCGTCGGCCAAGCTTACATAACGCACATTATGGGCGTCAAATCGGCCGGACTGGCCAGACCTGCGCCCAGGTGGTTGTTGTGAAGCGCAGCTCCGATGTCAGTGGGAACGCAGAACCGGGTCAGTGGATGCGCAGGGACTGTTTCATCCGGCTGCAGCCCGTGCTGTGCGCCGACCGGTCAACAGTCGATGGTCGCACCGGCTACCCGGCAGATGTCGCGGGATCGATCAGGTCCCAAAGCGCCGATCCGGTGGACCAGCATTGCCTTGGGGAACGGCCGGAGGTTGTCGAACGATGCGACGGACTGTTGCGGGAGGCCCTCGGCTTCGCCGAGAGGCAGCTCGCTGGGAATACCACGGATGCGGCTGGTTACCGGCGCGACGAGGACCCGCCGCATCACCCGGTTCGCGGCGTCGCGGCTCACGACGAGGAAAGGCCGGCCCTTCTCCTGCGGAGTCTCCCCCCACCAGACCTCGCCTCTCGCTACCACCACTTCTCCCACGGCTCGTCATCGATCGCCTGCGTCGCAAGGCGCGTCGCCTCCGCCATCTCGCTCTCGGACTCCGGGACCTCTCGATAGCCGTTCGCGTATGCCTCTTCGAGGGCGTCCCGTCGCTGCCCGGAGACGATGATCTCCACCGCACGGCGAACAGCGGACGAGCGACTGGAGAAGTGGCCCTGAGCGACAAGCTCGTCGAGTTCGCGTAGGAGCCCATCCGGCAGCTTCACCGCGATCTGCGTCATACCGCGAGTATACCGAAAGGCATTACCAGGCGGACGGCGTGACTGTCAGTTTCCTTGCGCCGACACCGTCAGTTCCCCTTCACCTCACAGGTGGCGGCGAGGAGTCGTCGGCATGGAAACGTGTCGCACCACTGCCATTGCGCTCCAGTCGCGCCCAGGCACGCTCAGACAAGCTCGATCGTGCACCGAAGGCCAGGCGCCAGGGCCAGCCGGGCGTCGGCGGTGATGAGCGTGGCCTGGAGCGCCTCGGCAAGCGCCACGTAGAACGCGTCCCATGTTCAGGCGCCGACGTAGGCGGCGAGGTGTTGGCCGGTGAGGGTGGAGCGAGCGGCGACGAGGTCGGCCGGCGTGCCCTCGAAGACGACCCGGCCGCCGTCGTGGCCGGCGCCCGGCCCGAGGTCGATGATCCAGTCGGCATGGGCCATGACTGCCTGGTGGTGCTCGATGACGATGACCGACTTTTCGGCGTCGACCAGACGGTCAAGCAGGCCCAGGAGCTGCTGGACGTCGGCCAGGTGCAGGCCCGATGTCGGTTCGTCGAGGATGTAGGTACCACCCTTCTCCCCCAGATGGGTGGCCAGCTTGAGCCGTTGGCGTTCCCCGCCCGACAACGTCGGGAGGGGTTGGCCGAGGCTCAGGTAGCCGAGCCCGACGTCGGCGAGCCGTTCGAGGATGGCCAACGCGGCCGGCGTCCGCGCCTCGCCGGTGGCGAAGAAGGCGGCGCCCTCGGTCACCGGCATGGCCAGGACCTCGCTGATGTCCCTCCCGCCGAGGTGGTAGTCGAGCACCGACGCCTCGAACCGCTTCCCGTCGCACTCCTCGCACGTGGTGGCGACGCCGGCCATCATCGCCAGGTCGGTGTAGATGACGCCGGCGCCGTTGCAGGTGGGGCAGGCACCCTCGGAGTTGGCGCTGAACAGTGCCGGCTTCACGCCGTTGGCCTTGGCGAACGCCTTGCGGACCGGGTCGAGCAGCCCCGTGTAGGTCGCCGGGTTGCTCCGCCGGGAACCTCGGATCGCCCCCTGGTCGATCGACACCACGCCGGCGGCGTGAGCTGGGAGTGAGCCGTGGAGCAGCGAGCTCTTCCCGGAACCGGCGACGCCGGTGACGACGACGAGCACACCGAGGGGGATGTCGACGTCGACGTCACGCAGGTTGTTCGCCGCCGCCCCGCGGATCTCCAGCGAGCCGGACGGCGCCCGCACCGCCGCCTTGAGCCCGGCGCGGTCGTCGAGATGACGGCCGGTGAGGGTGCCACTGGCCCGCAACCCGTCGACGGTGCCCTCGAAGCAGACCGTTCCGCCCGCGGTGCCGGCGCCGGGCCCGAGGTCGACGACGTGGTCGGCAATAGCGATCGTGAGGGGCTTGTGCTCGACGACGAGCACGGTGTTGCCCTTGTCCCGCAGCCGGAGCAACAGGTTGTTCATCCGATGGATGTCATGCGGGTGCAGGCCGATGGTGGGCTCGTCGAAGACGTAGGTGACGTCGGTGAGCGAGGAACCGAGGTGGCGGACCATCTTGGTGCGTTGGGCCTCCCCGCCGGACAGCGTGCCCGACGGCCGGTCGAGGGAGAGGTAGCCCAGGCCGATCTCGACGAACGAGTCGAGCGTGTGCGCCAGCGTGGCGAGGAGCGGCGCCACCGACGGTTCGTGGAGGGAGCCCACCCATGTTGCAAGGTCGCTGATCTGCATGGCGCAGGCGTCGGCGATGTTGACCCCGTGGATCGTCGACGAGCGGGCCGCCTCGCTCAGCCGGGTGCCGGCGCAGGCTGGACAGGTGGTGAAGGTGACCACCCGCTCCACGAAGGCGCGGATGTGCGGTTGCATCGCGTCGAGGTCCTTGGACAGCATCGACTTCTGGATCTTCGGGACCAGGCCCTCGTAGGTGAGGTTGATGCCCTCGACCTTGATCTTGGTCGGCTCCTTGTAGAGGAGGTCGTGCAGCTCCTTCTTGGTGAACCTCCGGATCGGCTTGTCGGGGTCGAAGAAGCCGCAGCCGCTGAAAATGCGGCCGTACCACCCCTCCATGCTGTAGCCGGGGACTGTGAGCGCCCCCTCGTTCAGCGACTTGCTGTCGTCGTACAGCGCCGAGAGGTCGAAGTCGTTGACCCGGCCCATGCCCTCGCACCGGGGGCACATGCCCCCTGTGATGCTGAAGCTCCGCCGCTCCCTGGTCGTCGTCCCGCCCCGCTCGAAGGTGACCGAGCCGGCGCCACTGATCGAGGCGACGTTGAAGGAGAACGCCTGTGGCGAGCCGATATGTGGTTGCCCGAGCCGGCTGAAGAGGATCCGCAGCATGGCATTGGCGTCGGTGGCGGTGCCGACCGTCGAGCGGGCGTTGGCGCCCATCCGCTCCTGGTCGACGATGATCGCCGTCGTCAGCCCGTCGAGCACGTCGACCTCGGGACGGGCCAACGTAGGCATGAAGCCCTGCACGAAGGCGCTGTAGGTCTCGTTGATCATCCGCTGGGACTCGGCGGCGATCGTGCCGAACACAAGCGAGCTCTTGCCGGAACCCGATACCCCGGTGAACACCGTCAGCCGGCGCTTCGGTACCTCGACGGTGACGTCCTTGAGGTTGTTCACCCGGGCGCCGTGCACGCGGATGACGTCATGGCTGTCGGCCGCGTGCGGCGCCGGCGACTGCACCCTGCTCAGCGCCGCTCGTTGATGCGGACCAGGTTGCCCGCCGGGTCGCGGAAGGCGCAGTCGCGGACCCCGTAGGCCTGCTCGGTCGGCTCCTGGACGACTTCGGCCCCGCCCGCCTGCAGCCGGGCGAAGGCGCCGTCTAGGTCGGTCGTGGCCAGGATGACCCGGGCGTAGGTGCCCTTGGCCATCATCTCGACGATGGTGCGGCGCTCGTCGTCGGTGATGCCGGGGTCAGCCGCCGGCGGCTCCAGGACGATGGACGTGCCGGGCTGGTCGGCGGGGCCGACGGTGATCCAGCGCATGCCCCCGTACCCGACGTCGTCGCGGACCACGA
Source organism: Acidimicrobiia bacterium (assembly GCA_023264995.1). Classification (GTDB taxonomy): domain Bacteria; phylum Actinomycetota; class Acidimicrobiia; order Acidimicrobiales; family AC-14; genus CADCTB01. The sequence goes on from JAHFUR010000062.1 coordinate 6,699, forward strand.
AGCCAAGGGTGTCGCGGTAGAAGGCCACCGAGGCATCGGGGTCGTCATGGGGCAGGAAGGTCGTATGAATGGTGAGGTCCATACCAGCCAGGCTAAGTGCGTCCTACCGACGAAGCTTCTCGATTCCTGACGGGTCTGGTGACCTGTTTCGCCACGCACGTGGGCATCCCGGCCGCCGGGCGCGCCGTCTGGCGACGGTAGGTGCTGGGCGGCACACCGACGAGCTCGGTGAAGCGGGTGCTGAAGGTCCCCAACGACGAGCAGCCCACGGCGAAGCACACCTCGGTCACACTGAGGTCGCCCCGCCGCAGCAGGGCCATGGCCCGCTCGATGCGCCGCGTCATCAGGTAGCTGTACGGCGGCTCGCCGTACGCCAGGCGGAACTGGCGGCTGAGGTGCCCGGCCGACATATGGACGCCGCGGGCCAGGGCCTCGACGTCCAGCGGCTGGGCGTACTCGCGGTCGATCCGGTCCCGCACCCGGCGCAGCAGGACGAGGTCGTTCAGGTGCGGCGCGCCGGCGGGCAAGCTGGTCACCTGCGCGATCGTGCCACGCCCCGCCGGCCGACGGGCGCACGGCTACTCCCCTGCTGCTTGCGCCACCAGTTCCACCTCGAAGCCGTCGCCGTCCTCGAGGTACGCCACCCGCGCCCCGGGGGCGATGGGATGGCGGTCAGACGGCAGGGATGACCACCCGTGCTCCGGCGCCTCGGCGCACAGGAGGGCCAGCGTTGCCGGCGACCCGACATGGAAGGCCAGGTGGTTCAAACCCGGTCGTAGGCGGCTGTAGAGCATTCCCGGGACCATGTCGGTGGACTGCTCCAGGGCGATGGCGAACCCTGCCCCGTGGTGGAAGAGCAGGACTGTCCCGGCCGAAGGGTCGCGGGTGTAGCCCAAGTGGCAGAGCAGCCAGCTCCAGGACCGCTCGGCTCGAGGCAGATCGGGAACCCACAAGGTGACGTGATGGAGCACACGTTGAGGTTAACCGTGCAGTGTACGGACCGGATTGTTCGCGTATTCGCTATAGACAGGGCCCCACGTTCGGCCTAGTTTCACGGCGCGGGCTCGGGACGGGATGCGTGGCGGCGGACCGGGATGCTGCGGAGAACTCCGGCGGGGTCCCAGTTCACAGCGTTCGCTCGACGGTCCTACTCCCCTCCACGCCACGAGAGATGAGAATGCCCTCCCGGCCGATTGCCGCGCACGTCGTGACCAGGACCGTTGAGAGCGCCGAACGGTGCCCGCCGACCCGGGTGCGCCCCACTGCTTGCGACCGATGAGGGCCTTCCCTGACATCGCTGCCGCCGTGCGGCGGTCGTACGAACGCGACCTGGGGGGCGTCGGGGCCTTCTTGCCTCCTCTGGTGCCCGTCACCGACCTGCCAGCCCCCCTCGCGCCGTACCTCGAAGCCTGCGCCGAGCTCCCGAGCCGCTACCCCCGAGGTTGCGGCGGGGTGAGGGCCTGGCTGGATGGGGAGTTCCGGCGTGACGACCCCATGGTCCGGCGCGCCATCGCCCGCCTGGACGAGGGCGAGTCGGACGCCCTCATGACCGCGCTGTGCGCGCTCGCCCACACCTACCGGTGGGGGTCGGTGCCCCCGGAGCCAGAACGCTTCGACGAAGGCTGGATCCCGCTGCCGGCCGGGATCGCCGGGCCATGGGGCGCAGTGGCCCGCAAGCTCGACCGGCCCCGGGTTGGCTCCGCATGGAACTTCCACCTCACCAATTGGCAGATGGCCGGTCGCCCCGGCGGCTCGCGGTACAGGCCCGAAGAGCTGACGCGGTCGACGGTCCGCATCGCGCGCACGTGGCTCGGCCCGCCGATCGACGCACAGCTGGAGGCCTTCTCCGTGGCCTTCGTGCTCATGGAGGCGCAGGGTGCCCTCGTCCTACGGGCCATCGTGGAGGCCATCGAGGCCGCGGCCGGTGGGGGTGTCGACGAGGCGGTCGCGGCCTTGGGGCGCCTGCAGGAAGCAATCGCGGCGATGACCCTCGGCTTCAGCATGAACGTCCGCCGCCGCACGGTGGACCCGTCTGTCTGGCTCGAGCTGATCCAGCCGACCTTCGCGTGGGCGGCGTACGGCGACGACCCGGCACGGCTCGAAGGGGGCCCGAGCGGGATGCAGCTCGGGACCGTGCACGCCCTGGATGCGGCGATGGGCGTGCGGGGCCGGTCCGTCCTCGCCCAATTGGGTGCCTCGGCGCGCCTCCACATGCCACGGCGTCATCGGGAGTTCCTGACCACTCTTGACTGCGGCGGCCCGCTCCTCCGTACCTTCGTCGCCGGGGCCGGGTGCCCGGAGCTGTCGTCCCGGTTCGATGGGTGTGTGGCCGCGCTTGGTAGCTTCCGCGTCACCCACCGGGCGCGAGGCGCCCAGTACCTGCGCCACCGCCCGGCCGGCGAGGTGCCCCGGGCCTCGACCGGGTTGACGATCGGCGTTGATGACGATGCCGGCTGCACCTTTGATCGCACGATGAGCGCCCGCATCGAGGAGACCCAGGCCGCCGCGCTCCGTCCTGGTCGCCAACGCGGCTTCGCGATGCCCCATCGATCGTGACCTCGGCCGTACCGGGCGGGCGCGGCGGCCAATAGGACCGGCACACCCGCCCGTCACGGGCGTCAGATCGGGAGCCCAGGCACACCCGGCAGGGAGGGAACGCCGCTGAGGAGGCTCAGCAGGGCGTTCAAGACGTTGCCGATGACGCCACCGAGGCCCGGAACTGCGGGCAGGCCGGGGAGGCTCGGCACGCCCGGGAGCCCGGGGAGCGACGGCACGCCGGGAAGACCGGGAACACCGGGAACACCCGGGAGCCCGGGGAGGCCGGGGAGCGCGGGGACGCCGATCCCCCCACTGGTGCAGGCGCTCACCGTGACGGTCTGGTTCGGTCCCACGCTGGGGAGGGTCACCGGGATAACCTTCGGCGTGCCGTTGACGACGACGGTCACCAAGCCGCTGATGACGCCGGAAAGGGATCCGGTCTTGACGACGAGGGCCGCTCCCGTGCCCGTGGAGCACGCGCCAGGGACGATCGTCGGCGCCGTCAGGGCTGCGGGGTTGACGGTGACCGAGACCGTCAGGGAGGCCGTGGCTGCCGGCGCCGTGGGTGTGCACGTCAAGGTCACGGCATTCACGCAGACGTTCAGGGGCACACCGGGAATGGCCACCGGCCCGACCGTCGCGGACACAGTTGCGGGCGCAGCATTGGCCGGCGCGGCGAGGACAAGCGCCCCGAGGGCACCGGCCAGTACTCCGAGTGAGCGCGCGTACCATTTCGATTGCATGAGGCTCATCTGAACTCCCAGTGTTGTTGGATATTCGCCGCGGTCGCGGCGAACCACATCGGCGCCCCGCGGGCGCGTATTGACCTTGACGCGCCCGTTCGCGCCGCGACCTCCGCTGGCCGGACGCGTGAGGACGGGCCAGCCGGGCCGGCCTGGCATCGTCAACCTCGGCACGCGCGGGTGTGCCCGCGCCGCCCCGCGGCGCTCGGGCCGAGGCTCAGGTGCTGGAGTGGGACCGCTTCATCCGCACGGCGGCCGCGGTGCCGGCCGGAGGATGGTGTGGTTCAACAAGAGGTGGCTCGATCGAAGGGTGTCTCGTCGGCTGTGGCACGGCTGGCGATGGCCGCTCGTGGCCCGGACGATGGGGCGTGGGCACGGATGAGCCGGGTACCCCGTGGCTCGTGCTCGCATCTCCAACTGGTTCGTGCTCCGTGTGCGCTGGTGTCTGGGGTCGGGTCGCCGCCGCCTGTCGGGCAATCACGCTGCCTTGATAGCCGTACTAGACCACAGAGCCCTCAGGACGTCCAATATCTAATATCGATAGGACCGATGGCCATTTGCAATAATTTGTCGGACGGGTCCAGGATAATAGCCCTTACCTATGCGAGGACCGCCTGATGGAATTGCGGCATTTGCAGTATTTTCTCGCGGTCGCTGAGGAGCAAAATTTCAGCCGCGCCGCGCACCGCCTCCACATCGCCCAGCCGTCGCTGAGCCAGCAGATCCGCCGGCTCGAGGCCGAGCTGGAGACCGAGCTGTTCGACCGCACCAGTCGGCCGGTCCGGCTCACGAACGCCGGCGAGCTCCTGCTGGGCGACGCCCGCAACCTGGTCCAGGAGATGGAGGGGACGGCCCGCGAAGTACGGAGAGCCGGCCGGGGCGAGGTGGGCCGCCTGCGCGTCGGCTACTCCTACGGCGGGCTCTATGACCTGGTCCTGTCGCTGCTTCGGCGGGTCAGGGCGGCCTGGCCCGAGACGAACATGGTCATCCGCCAACTGCCCGAGCGCGACCAGGTGCCAGCTCTGCAGGCCCGGCGGGTCGACATCGTCATCGGTCGGATCACCGAGACCCCGACGCCTGACGTGGTCATCCGCCCGCTGCGCAACGAGCGCCTCATCGCCATCCTCCCCTCCTGCCACCCGCTTGCCGGTGGGTCGTCGGTGAAGCTGGTCGATCTGGCCGACGAGAGCTTCGTGATGTTCCCTCGCCGGCTCGAGCCGGTCGTCTTCGACAACTACATCCAGGCGTGCATCGGCGCCGGCTTCACCCTGCGCCTGGAGCACGAAGTGAGCGACGCCCAAACCCAGGCGCTGGCCATCGCTGCCGGGCTCGGCGTGGGCCTGAGCGGGGAGCAGCTGGCTCTGCGGTTCCCCGAGGTCGTCTACCTGCCCGTTGAGCCCGCCATCTCGATCGCGACCATCGCCGCGCTCTGGTCGGAGGCCCGCCTCCCGCAGTGGTTGGAGCCGTTCCTCGAGGACCTGTGAGCCCAGCCGGGCACAGCCCCGGCTCGTAGGATGTCGCGGTGCGCTTCGGGATCCTGGGCTCGCTCGAGGTTGAGGACGGGGGCCGCCGGCTGGACTTGGGGCGGCCGAAGCAGCGGGCCCTGCTGGCCATGCTCCTGATCGATGCGAACTCGGTGGTTTCCGTCGACCGGCTGGTGGACGAGCTGTGGGCCGGGCAGCCGCCGGACGACGGCGCCGGGGCGCTCCAGGTCCAGGTCTCGCGCCTGCGGCGAGCCCTGGCCGGCGGGTCGGGCGACGGGCGGGGGGTGCTGGAGAGCCGCAAGCCCGGGTACGTGCTGCACGTGGCCGAGGGCGCGCTCGACGCCGCGCGGTTTGAGGAACTGCTGCGCCACGCCGTCGACGCGCTGGCGGGGGCTCGTCCCTCCGAAGCGCTGGCCTACCTGGACGAGGCCCTCGGCCTCTGGCGAGGGCCGGCGCTGGCCGAGTTCGCCGACGAGACCTTCGCCCGGTCGGAGGCGGCCCGCTTGGAGGAGCTCCGCCTGACGGCGCTGGAGGAGCGGGTCGAAGCCGAGCTGGCCCTGGGCCGCCACGGCACCGTGGTCGGCCCGCTGCGCCAGCTCGCCGGCGACCATCAGCTCCGGGAGCGGCTCTGGGGCCAGCTCATGGTGGCGCTCTACCGGTCCGGTCGCCAGGCCGAGGCCTTGCGGTGCTACGGGGAGCTGCGGCTCCACCTCGGCGAGGAACTGGGGATCGACCCCTCCCCCGCACTCCAACGCCTGGAGGAAGCCGTGCTCCTCCAGGCGCCTGAGCTCGACTGGGCCCCGCCCAGCGCCGGCCCCCCGGACGGGGGGGCCAGCGCCGGCCCCCCGGGCATGCCGGACCCGTTCCCTGACCTGCTCACCGGCGACGATGCGGTGTTCGTGGGCCGGGGCCCGCAGGTCGACGCGCTGCGCGCCGAGTGGCGGGCGGCGGTGGCCGGCGGGCCTCGGCTGGTGCTGGTCGGGGGCGAGCCCGGTGTGGGCAAGACCCGGCTGGCCATGGAGGTGGCCCGCGCCGCGTACGGCGAAGGAGCGCAGGTGCTGGTCGGCCACTGCGACGAGGAGCTCGTCGTCCCCTACCAGCCCTTCGCCGAGGCGTTGGCCCGGGCCTTTGCCGGCATGGCGCCGGCCGACCTGGCCACCTGCCTGGCCGGCCGCGGCGGCGAGCTGGTCCGGCTCGTGCCCGAGCTGGCCGAGCTGGTCGACGACCTCCCCGCCCCAGTGCGGTCCGATCCGGAGACCGAGCGGTACCGGTTGTTCGAGGCGGTCACCCGGACCCTTGGCGCGCTGTGCCGCCAGGCCCCGGTCCTGCTGGTGCTCGACGACGTGCACTGGGCGGCCCGGCCGACGGTACTGCTCCTGCGCCACCTGGTGGTGCGGGCCGCGCCGATGCCGCTGCTCGTCCTCGCCACCTATCGCGACACGGAATGGTCGGGCGCGCTCGAACTGGTCGGCGAGGCCGGGCGGGTGAGCCGGACGGCCCTCGAGGGCCTCGACGAGGCGGCGGTGCGGGAGTTCGTCGGGGCCATGGCCGGCGAGCGCCTGGACGAGATCGAGGCGGAGCTGGCCCGGTCGATCCACGCCGGCACCGCCGGCAACCCGTTCTTCATCGGCGAGGTGATGCGCAACCTCAGCGACGTGGGCGGCTCCTTGGCCGGGTGGTCGATCGAGGCGTCGGGTGTGCCCGACGGGGTCCGGAGCGTCGTGCGCCGACGCCTGTCGAGGCTGTCCGACGTGACCAAGCGGCTGCTGGTCGTGGCCGCGGTGATCGGCGGCCACTACCACCTCGACGTCCTGCAAGCCGCGGTCGACCTCGACGAGGACACAGTCCTGGCCGGCCTCGAGGAGGCCCTGGCCGCCGGGCTGGTGGACGAGTCCCCCGGGTCGCCGCTGCGTCAACGCTTCACCCACGCCCTGGTCCGGGCGTCCCTGTACGACGGGCTGGCCGCCGCCCGCCGGGCCCAGCTGCACCGCCAGGTCGGCGAGGCGCTCGAGCGGGTCTTCGCCGGCCGGCTGGCCGATCACCTCCCCGAGCTGGCCCACCATTTCTCCCGGGCCGCCGAGCTCGGGGCCGCAGCCAAGGCCGTGTGGTACTCCACCCAGGCGGGCGACCGGGCCCTGGACCTCCTGGCCCACGACGAGGCGGTCGACCACTACGAGCGGGCCCTCGCCCTGCTCCCGGGCGCCGGCGCCGAAGACGAGGACCTTCTGCGCTGTGACCTGCTCCTGGCCCTGGGCGAGGCGCAGAAGCGGTGCGGGGCCCCGGCGTACCGGGGCACGCTGCTCCACGCCGCCCGGGTCGCCGGCGAGCTGGGCGATGCCGACCGGCTGGCTCGCGCCGCAGTGGTCAACAGCCGGGGGTTCTGGAGCGCCACGAACAGCGTGGACGAGGAACGGGTGTCGGTGCTCGAGGCCGCGCTCGACGCTCTCCCCGCGGACGACGGGGCCCTGCGGGCCCGGGTGCTGGCCAACCTGGCGGTGGAGCTGGTCTACACCGGCGACACCGAGGGCGTGCGCCGGCGGAGCGACGAGGCGCTGACCATGGCCCGCCGGCTCGGCGACCTGACCACGCTGGCGTCGGTGCTGGTACCCCGCTACAACACCCTGCGCGGCGACCCGGGCACACTGGCCGAGCGGCTGGCCAACACCGCGGAGCTGCTGGCAGTCACCGAGGCCCTCCCCGACCCGTCGATGCGCTGCCAGGGGTGGGGCTGGCGGGCGATCGCGGCCATGGAGGCGGGCGATGCCCCCGAGGCGGCCCGGAGCTTCGCCGCGTTCGAGCGCCTGTCCGTCGAGCTCCGCCAACCGACGACCTCGTGGTTCACCACGTACCTGCGCGCCGGGCGGCAGCTGCTGGCTGGGCACTTCGCCGAGGCCGAGCAGCTTTCCGGTGAGGCGTTCCGCCTCGGGCGGGCCGCCGGCCACGCCGACGCCGAGATGTTCCTCTCCTGCCAGCGGATCCAGCTGGCCTTCGAACGCGGCGGGCTCGACCGCTGGGCCCGCCCGCTGCGCGTCGCCCTGGCTCGCCACCCGGAGTCGCGCTGGTACCTGCGGAGCTGGCAGGCGCTGGCCGCATGCGAGAGCGACGACGAAGAGGGGGCGCGCCGCGTCTTCGACGAGCTGGCGGCCAAGGACTTCGCCGACTTTGCCTTCGAGCCCGTCTGGCTCTCCGTCATCGCCAACTGCGCGGCCGTGTGCGCCCACCTGGGCGACCGCGGCCGGGCCGCCATCCTCGTCGAGCTGGTCCAGCCCTACGACGGCCAATTCGTCACCCTGTCCTCGCTGGCCTACTCCGGCCCGGTGGCCTACTACCTGGGCCTCCTCGAGGGCGCGCTCGGCTATGGCGCCGATGCGGAGCGCCACTTCGCCGCGGCCGTCGCGTCCTGCGAGGCAATGGGTGCACCCGGGTGGTTAGCCCGGGCGCACCTGGCCTGGGGCCGCCAGCTCCTCTGGTCGGGAGCGGGCGCCGACCGGGACCGGGGCCGGGGGATGCTCGGCGCCGCGCTGGCAACTGCAGTCGACCTCGGTATGGCCACCGTCGAGCGGCGGGCACGGGCCGCCCTGGGGGGTGGCCCAGCCCTGGCCTAGGCCCCGATGGCGCGGCCCCCGGGGCCGTTTGGCTAGGTTGGCCTCTCTATGCCCCGCATCGACATCGAACTGACGAGCTCACGCCCCGACGGCACCTGGACGTGGCGGGCGGCGGGAGCCCGCCAGCCCAAGGGCGTCTTGGCCGCGTCGGTGCTCCACGAGGGGGCCAGAGTCGGCGATGTCGTGAAGGCGGAGGCCGATTTCGACCTCGACGGTATCAACGTGACCTCGGTAACCGCGCCCAAGGCCAAGAAGGCCGCCGCCGAGGTCCTGCCCCTCCTCGGCTCGGGCAAGGAGGAGGCGCTCGTCACCCATAGCCCCCTCAAGCCTGAGCGCGAGGACGGCGACCGCGGCCGGCGGGGCGACTTCGGCGATCGCGGTCCCCGCAACGACCGGTTCGGTGGCGGCGGGTTCGGCGGCGGGCGCCCCGGGGGCCCGGGAGGGCCCGGCGGCCCCGGTGGCCGGCCCAACCTGCCTGGCGGGCCGGGGACCACCCGGCCGCGGGCCACGCCCGGCCC
>JAHFUR010000024.1 GCA_023264995.1 Acidimicrobiia bacterium
TTCGTGCCGCCCTCGATGCTCAGGTCAAGGGGACCGTCTCACCCCGATGCGATGATGGGGAAGTAGCCGCCTGAACAAGTGGGGCCGCCGCCGAAGTTCCACGGAACTCGGGACATCCTCGATGCAGACGCGGTCCGGCACTGTCGAGATCGAGACTTCATTATGAGGAAAGTCGGTCAGTCATCGTAATTCTCGGACGTCCTCGGCACTATGGCGATCCAGACGGTTGGTCGCCTCTCCGCCGACTGCACTCGACAGTTGGCGACTACGATCCGTCCCACATCCGTCCCACGCGGGCTGACGAGCAGTGGTCCAAATCGGTCATCAGTGGTCATGCATACCTAGCCTCTGACCTGGGCTTTTGCTGCGACGTGCAGGTCGTCGAAATGGACACGAAGACGTTCGCAACGTGGAAGTCGGCGGTTCGAATCCGCTCACCTCCACCGGCCGGCCGGCAAGAGTGCAGCGTCCTGCCCCACGGACCTTGTGTCGCTGGCAAACACCTGGTTCCCGGTCTTCAACGGGCTGCACATGGCCACGGGGCACTCGGGCACCAGCACGGCCGACGCACTCGACAGCTCCGATCGGGGCTCGCAGTTCGCGGCCCGCATCGCCGGCCTGCCCTCCCCGTTCGACTGGCTCTTCCCCCAACACGGCGTGGGCGACGCATGGATGGACACCGGGACAATCGATATCCAGTCCGGGTGCTCGGCGGTCGCCATCGCCGCGGGAGCCAACCGCAACGAGGCCATTGACCGCAGGGAGAACGAGCGCATCACCGACGGCCGCTCGCGCCCCACCCCCAACTGGTTCGCCTGGAAATGGCGGACGGCGTAACCGTCGGACGATCGCATGCCTGAACCCCAGCACTCCCAGCGGTTCCTTCACCGGACCGAGGCCCCCGAGCTCATCGAGGCGGCGACGCAAGTGGCCGGGTTCGACCTGGGCAAGCGCCCGGAGTTCGCCTTCGCTGCCAACGTCTCCGGCGTCCGAAACCGCACGTTCACGTTCAGCCGGCGGCGGGACAGTCGCACCATCTTTGCCGGCGACACCAGGTACGGCATCGCCGGCAAGGCCGGTGCCTGGCAGGGTGGCGACCGTGAGGTCATTGGCGCCCTACGGGGAGCCCTCAAGGCCGCCGGCGTGCCCTCCAAGGAGGTCGTCGGCGTCAACGTGCTGTCCGAGTTCGGGGCGGCCGGCGAGGTGGTCGACGGCGAGGTGCGCGCCGAGCAGCCGACGCTGTTGCGCAAGATCGGCGCCGCCCGGCGCGCCGTCGAACAGCTCCCCGTATGGTCCTCCTACGCCAAAGTCGGCCTCACCGCCGATGGTCGGGTCGGCTGGTTGGAGTTGCACTGGCCCGTCGTCGGGCCCGAGGTTCTCAAGGAGGCCCATCTCCTTCGGAGCCTCGTCGAGCGTGGGTTTCCAGTTCCGGACGTGCGCGGAGCACGGCTCCAGTCGGTTGAGGCCGGCGTTCTGCACTCACCCGCCATCGGCTTCTTCATGGACGTCACCCCTGCGGCTCGGGCGGTCTTTGCACCCGAGGACCCGGAGATGGGACGGCTGGCGACGCTCTACGTCGACCGCCACGGCGAGTTCGTCGACCTCCCTCGCGACATCCGGCCGGCAAAGCCTGACGATCGCAAACGGGAGGCGTCCGCCGACTAGCCCGCATCGCCGCTGCTCCTGAGCGACGATCAACCTCGCGCCGCACGTCCGGGTGCCCAGGAGGAACGACTTACAGCCCGCAGCCGGGCCAACGACCAGCGGTGCCGCAGGGCGAACCGCTTGCGGGCAGGTCGCTTGTCGCTGCTGCGCGGCGTGTTGAACATGGTGGCCAATGTCCGGGGTGCCTCATCGCATGCACACCCGTGGAGGCATTGAGGACCCGCCGGTCGGAGGACGGAAAGCGTCGGTCGCGAGGAGTCGTCAGTGGCGCTTCTTCTTGTGGACGGTGGTGGTCGTCGTCGACACGCTGGTAGTAGTCGTGGGCCGAACGGTTGTCGTGGTCGTAGGCGAGACCGTGGTGGTCGTGGTGGGGCCTACCGTCGTGGTCGTTGTCGAGCCGGCCAGCGCGGCGAGGTGGTCGCGGAAGCCGGCCCCGAACGCGGTTGGCGTGCCGTTGTAGGACGTGATGAGCGCGGGCCCAGAGGAGCAGTCCCACACGTCCCACGTCCAGCCCAGATAGGAGACGCCGTGGGCGTCGGCCCACGCCATGTAGGCAGCGATGAAGCTCGACGCGCAGTCGTTCTCGCCGACCTCGCCGGTGACGACCGGCACGCTGGCGGCGACGGCCCCGGCCTGCGCGTTCCAGCAGGTGGTGGTCACACAGCCGCCGAAGTTGTAGACATGGACGCTCGCGACCACCTGGTTCGCTGGGTCGGTGGGCCGGTAGGTGAGCCACGAGGTCAGGTCGCCCGACCAGCCGAGCCCGCCCACCAGCACCGGCTGGGTGGCGCCGGTCGCGCGTACGGCGTTCACCAGCGACTGCATCCCGGCGGCCTGCCACCCGCCGGAGGTGGTGCACCCGTCGCGCCAGCACGCCCAGGAGATGTCGTGCGGTTCGTTGTACAGGTCGAACACGACCGCCGGGTCGCTCCTGAAGTAGGTGGCGACCGACGACCAGAACGCCGGCGAATGGTCGGCATCGGCCATCACCTGCTGGCCGGTGGCCAACGTCGCGCCGGGCGCGTTCCAATGCAGGTCGAGGATGGCGTACATGCCGGCGGCGTGCAGCGCCGATACGTAGGATCCGACGGCGGACTGGTAACTGGCACCGCCGTACGCCGGGTTGACCCCGTTGATGCCGAGCCAGCAGTCTTCGTTCAAGGGGATGCGGACGGCGTTGGTGTGCCAGGAGGCGATCGCCGCGATCGATGTTGCATCCGAGGGCCCGTCGAAGAGACCCCAGCCCTGGGCGCAGGCGTACTCCAAGCCGGAGCGGTTCACGCCGAGCAAGCGGATGGGCGAGCCGTTGCCGTCAACCAGCGCGTTCCCCCGGACCGTGAGGGACAGGCCGGCAGCGTGGGCCTCGGGCGCGGCACCGAAGCCGGTCAGGAGGAGGCCCGCCACCACGGTGGCGAGTGCTGCGCCGAAGCTGACCCGGCGCGTCGCCGGCTGGAGCTGGAGTCGCGGAGCGATCATCCGATCATTGTCGGCATGAGCTGGCGCCGGCTGAAGCCCCCTTCAGATGTTCGCCGCCAGCGCCTGAACAGTCATCGGGTCCGCACGGGTAAACGAGTGCCAATCCTTCCCGCACACCGCCGGGCCGGTGATGGGCGATGACGACAGCGAGCGCTGTTCCCGTCCACCGCCGGTGAGGGGCGCCGGCGAGCGAACGATCACAATGCGGGAGGGCTCCGCGGCGCGAGCTGCCTCCTATCCACGAGCCGCGCTGGTCCGCCAGCGTCCACCCTGATCGCCGGTAGTCGGCCACGCCCGGACCTGCCATTGGCTTTGTGGCGCCAAACTAGATGTCCTGGCGCCAGAACGGCGCTAACCTGGCCATGTGCCCAGCATCCAAGTCAAGGACGTACCCGACGACGTTCACGCCACACTCCGGCGTCGCGCTGCGGTGGCCGGTCAGTCGCTGCAGGAGTACCTCCTGAACCGCCTCGTCGAGGAGGCACACACCCCGACGCTCGACGAGCTTCTCGATCGAGCAGGGGGTCGAGCGGGCGGTCGGGTCGGCCTTCAGGCCGCTGCGTCCGCTGTGCGTGCTGACCGCGACGCCCGTTGATCGTTGTCGATGCGAGCGTCATCGTGACCGCCCTCGCAGACGACGGGCCCGACGGCGATCGCGCAAGAGATCGGCTCCGTGGTGAGCGCCTGGCCGCGCCCCACTTCCTCGATCTGGAGGTGACCTCGGCGTGGCGCCGCCTCGTTGCTGGCGGCGAACTCGACGAGCGTCGTGCTCGCCTGGCCCTCGCTGACCTCCAGGGGCTGCGTGTCGACCGTGTGCGGCATGGAGCGCTGCTTGATCGATGCTGGGAGCTTCGAGACAACCTCACCGTGTATGACGCCGCGTATGTGGCGCTCGCCGAGCTGCTCGACGTCACGCTCCTCACCGCCGACGGCACGCTCGCCAAGGCTCCAGGCCCTCGTTGCCTGATCGAGGTGCTTCGGTAATGACATGGAGGGGCGATCCCAAGGGGCTGCGTTCGTCGAAGTCGACTGAAGCATCCCCGAATCACGGCTCGACGACGAGCTTCCTCCTGCTACCAACCGCCGGCCCTGAGGCCGAAAGCAGCCCTCCCAGGGTCTACGGCGCCGGGCGCCGTGGTGGGAATACGCTTCAGCCATGACGACGGTTGTATCGACCGTCACGCTGCCTGGGGGACTCTCGCTTTCCTACGCCGAGCAGGGCGAGCAGTCGGGCCCTGCGCTGGTGCTGCTGCCAGGACCGACAGATTCTTGGCGGTCCTATGAGCCGGTTCTAGAAGCGATCCCACTATCGGTCCGCACCATCGCGGTATCCCAACGCGGACATGGGGACTCCGACAAGCCGCGCACCGGGTATCGAGTGCAGGATTTCGCCGGCGACGTGGTTCCCCTGCTCGATGCCCTTCGCGTCGAACGAGCCGTGCTCGCCGGCCATTCGGGATCGTGCCTGGTCGTGCGCCGAGTCGCGATCGATCGCCCCGAGCGGATCGCCGGGCTGGTACTCGAGGCGTCACCGACGACGCTCCGGGGCCACCCCGGGTTGGCTGCCTTTGTCTCGTCGGTGGTGTCCGGTCTGCAAGACCCGATCGACCCCGACTTCGCGAGGTCCTTCGTGGTCCACACGTCGTCAGGTCAGATCGGACCGGAGGTAGTTGACCGGTTGGCCGGCGAACTTCTCAAAGTTCCGGCACAAGTGTGGCAGGAGTGCTTCGCCGCCTTGTTGGACTACGACGACCTCGACGAACTCGGGCGCATCACTGCACCGACGATGCTGATCTGGGGCGATGGCGACGGGATTGTCGGACGACACATGCAGCAGCAGTTGGCGGAGCTGATCCCCAACGCGGACCTGCTCGTGTATTCCGGCATCGGGCATACCCCGAGATGGGAGGATGGATCGCGCTTCGCCTCGGACGTGGCCGCCTTCGTCGAGCAACTGGGCGCCGCCTGAGTGTTGAGCGGCGGTCCGGCTCGGGACGCGGGTATCCCTGAAGAACGGCGATTCGGAGATCCGCGACCGCCACGTAACGCCGGTCTGCGCCCAACCCGGTTCTCCCGGGGTCTCTCGGGTTCAGATCGATCCGTTCGGAACGACCCACTCGTGGTCCGCACCGCCGGCTGCGGCAATCCGCTCGAAGTCGGCGTCGTAGTGGAGCACGACGAGACCGGCCGACTGGGCGGCCGCGGAGATCACCAGATCCGGGATCGGCAGGCGGTGCTGGCCACGCCGGGCCAACTCGTGCTGCAATTCGATGGCTCTTTCCATGACGTCCGGGGTGATGTGGGCGGAGTCCAAGCTGCGACGCTCGTCGAGCACTTCTTCGTAGTCGCTCAGGGTCCGGCTGCTATAGAGCACCTCGAGATCGACGATCGCACACGTGGCGATCAGGCCTTCCTCCAGGAGCGGGCGAAGCCGTCGGGATACCTCCGGCACACGGAACCGGGCCAGCGCGCTCTTGTCCGCCAAGAAGCGTGCGATCAGCGCCAGGCCCCTGACATCACCTGCGGGTCGTCGAGGTCGATGCCTCGCATGTCCTGGAGCCGCTCAGCATGGCGACGGCGGCGGGCGCCGGCGACGACGGACTCGAGAGATCGGTTGACGGCTTCCTTCATGGTCGATGCTCCGAGGATGGTGGTGGCCTCCACCAAGAGGTCGTCGTCGATGTCAACCAGCCGCTTGCTCATCGATCAAGTATATCGCCTGGTGACTCCGTTGGATATACATCGAGAGCAGCGCCTTGGCCAGCGGGCGTCTTGCCCGAGCACTCAGGGCGCAGGCCCTCGTCCCGGGGGTCGTGAGCCGTCCTCTTCACTTGCCGCCATCCCGACCGCCATCGTCGTCGGCGGTATGACCGGGCACGAACGAGGCGAGGAGCAGGCGGGCCGACGTTTCGAACAGCCATTCCTCGTACCCGGCCGGCGTGTAGCCCCGCTCGCAGGTCAGTAGGCGGTAGAGGTCGTGTGCGCTGAGCGTCCACAGCGTGTCGGCGGCCGCCGCCCGCGCAAGCTCGGAGCGTAGGCCTCCAGTGGCGGCGATCCAGTCGACTACGTCTCGTTGCCCGCGATAACGGCGGGCCTCCCCCTCGGCCCACACCGCGGCGATGTCGGCCTGCGTTTCGCCGAGTTGGCGCACGAGCTCCAGGACATCCCAGCCCGCCTCCGAGTAGAGCCGGGAGATGTGCGCCGACTGGCGTAGAAGCTCGAGCGGGTCGTGGGCGCCACGAGACATCTCGTCGAACAGGGAGGGAAGGTCGATCTCCTCCTTCACGCGCAGGATGAGCCCTTCGACGATGGCCGACTTGGACCCCCAGGATTGATAGAGCGTCTGCACCGACACCCCGGCCGTATCGGCGATCGCCCGCACCGAGGTGGACGCGTAGCCCCGCTCGCGGAACAGCGAGAGGGCAGCGTCCAGGACTCGCACCCGTGTTGCCGCGGCCTGCTCGCGGCGCAACGGCGAGTGGTAAGGCCGCTGGGGGCTCGGTGGCCTGGGGTTGACATGCGCCGGCATATGAGTAGAGTATCATTCTACTCATAGGAACGTGGTTCTATCGAATGGGAGAAGGCAGTGTCACCTCACAAGCACATCGCCGGGCGCTTTCTCGAAGAGATCCTCGGCGGCGGCCACTTCGAGCGGCTCGGCGAGCTGGTCACCGACGACTACGCCGACCGGTCGCTGCCATCGGGCGTCACCCCCCGGGCGGCGATCGAGATGTTCCGAGCCGGCTTCCCCGACGCGTCGGTCCGCATCGACAGCCAGATCGAGGAAGGCAGCCAGGTCGTCACACGTTGGACGCTGAGCGCCACCCATGCCGGGGAGTTCTTCGGTCTCGCGCCGACCGGCCGGCCAGTCTTGATGACGGGGTTTTCCCAGTACCGCTTCGATGGGGACCGCATGGCTGAAGCCTGGGTCGACTACGACCTCCTCGGCCTCCTCCGACAGATCGGCGCCGTCGCAGCCTGAGCCGGCGCCGGCCCAACGGCGCCTCCGACGCCCCCGGCCGAAGCGCCTGCGTGAGGCTCACCCGCGTCGCGAGAGTGAAGCTGCAGACAGCCGACGAGGACCCGGTCGACGGCTAGGTCTGGTCGACTTGCAGCCACACGGCCCAGAGATCGATGGCGGCCCGGGGGCGCCACCTGTCCCGCACATACAAGGTGTCCCGGTACGCCGGCTGGGGTGACGCAGGACCGCGAGCGGCGTCCCTACTCGCGGGTGAACGAGACATGGGTGACGCCGCTGGGGCTGCTCACGGCCTCGACAGCGAAGTCCTGCTCAAGCCCCTCCAGGCCATCCCAGACGCGCTCGCCGCGCCCGAGCACGATGGGCACGATCACGAGGTGCAGGTGGTCGATCAGCCCCGCGGCGAGAAACTGTCGGATGGTCGACGGCCCGCCGCCGATCCGCACGTCGAGGCCGCCAGCGGCCTCACGCGCTCGCTCCAGGGCCTCGGCGGGGCTGGCGGCGATGAAGTGGAACGTCGTCCCCCCTGCCATCTCGATCGACGGCCGCGGTTGGTGGGTGAGAACGAACACCGGCGTGTGGAATGGCGGGTCCTCGCCCCACCATCCCCTCCATTCCGTCTCGCCAGGTCGGCCTGAGACCGGCTCGAACTTGTTGCGCCCCATGATCTCCGCACCGATGCCGGAGCCCCACTTGCTGGCGAAGGAGTCGTCGACCCCGGTGCTCCCCCCGGGCTCGCCCAGCATCTGCTGGAACGTGCGGGTGGCGAAGAACCATTCGTTGAGCCTGTGACCCGCGTGCCCGAACGGCGCCTCCAGGCTTTGGCCCTCGCCGGTACCGAAGCCGTCAAGGGACACGGAGAAGTTGTGGACGCGAACACGTGACATTGGGCGATCTCCTCGGCGACTCGGGTACTGATGGCCGCGCCAGCTTCACAGGCTGGGGGTTGATCCCTGTAGACGACTCGGGCAACTGGAAATCATCGCCGCGTGCTGACATGGATCGCCCCATCCGGTTGCCATTGAGGGGAGCCGGCGGCCATCGTCTTTCGAATGAAGAGCGTGCGGGCCCACGAGGAGCAACTGGCGATCGGTGATGCCTTCGGCGAGGTGCTCCTCGCCTGCCAGCAAGCGGGCGGGGCCGCCGGCGTGGCATACGAACTGATCGAGCGATCGGACGGCTTCCTGGCGGTGGTGGACGCAGCGAGGTACTTCTCCACCGATCCCGACTCTGCCTTCGAACTCGCCCGGGGTCGCGTGCTCGACATCGGCGCCGGTGCGGGTAGGGCGAGCCTCGCCCTACACGACCGCGGACAAGACGTCGTCGCCCTCGACATCTCGCCGGGGGCGACCGCGGTGTGCCGCGATCGCGGCGTACCGGCCACGTTCACCGGATCCGTGTACGAACTGGCTGCATCGGGACCGGCGCCGTTCGATACCTTCCTCATGTTGGGCAACAATCTCGGGCTGCTGGGTGGGCCGGCCGAGGCCCCTTTGGTCCTGGAGGTGCTCGGGGCCATGGCCGCCCCCGGAGCCCGCATCGTGGGCGAGACGGCCGACCCGTACACGACGACCAGGCCGCTCCACCTCGACTACCACGAGCAGAACCGGAGGTCTGGACGGCTGCCGGGCCAGCTGCGTCTTCGCATTCGTCATGAGCGGACGGTCACGCCGTGGTGGGACTACCTGTTCTGCACCCCCGACGAACTCGAGGAGGTCATCGCTCCGACGGCGTGGACCTTGGTGGGCGTGCAGCCACGGCCTAGCCCATCCCCCCAGTGGGTTGCGACGTTGCTGCTTGGCGGATAGCTCCGCTGGACCTGCCCGCCGTTGGCCCGCTCGCCGACGACGCACCCCCTCACAACGACGATCCGGAGTGCCACCACCGTCACGTCGCTCGTCGCTTACGAGACAGCGCCCGCGGGCAGGATCCACTCCGTCGGTTGGCCGGTGATCTCGGCGATGAGGTCGAAGTCGTGGTCGTAGTGGAGCACGACGAGTCCAGCGGCTTCGGCGGCCGCGGCGATCAACAGGTCGGCGATCTTCGCGCCCCGCTGCTGGCTCCGCTCAGCGAGGGCGTCCTGAACGGCGACGGCACGGTCGAGAGTCTGTTGGGTCATCTCGACGAACGGCCAGGCCGAGCGCTCCTGCCGCATGGCCCGGTGTGACCCCGGGCTCGTCGAAGAGAAGCCAGCCTCGAGGTCCGTCGGTGTGCAGCGGGCCACCAGTCCGCTCTCCAACAACGGCGTGAGCCGGTCGATGATCAAGGGCTGGCCGCGACGAGCCAACGCCGAGGTGTCTCCGAGGTAGAAGGGCTTCAGCCCCACGCGTCGCGCCGGGCCTCGGGATCGGCCAGCGCTTCGGAGACGACCCCGTGCTCGGCCAGCAGTGCCCGCCGGCGCTGCGCAAGGGCGAGGACCTCGTTGAAGGCATCGTCGACCGTCGCCTTCAGCGTCCGCGTCCCGAGCAGCGCGCGCACCGCCTCCAACTTGTCGTCGTCGACTTCGATCAGTCTCTTCGTCACCCAGCCAAGATATCTCAGAGTCGTTCCATGGATAGCCTGCGTCCTGCCGGAAGCCGACATGCGCGGCCTGCCCCCAGACCGTTGCGCTCCGAGGGGTGCCCCAGTACGCCGGCTCCGGCGGCGGCCAACCCCCGTGTAAACCGGTGAGATGGAAGGCGACGAGCTCGACCAAGTGCGCAAGATCGTCCTGGCCTTGCCCGGCGTCACGGAGCGCATCAGCCATGGCGAGCCGTGCTTCTTCGTGCAGCGCAAGCGGGCGCTCTGCTACTTCCACGACAACCACCGCGACGACGGCCGCATCTCGCTGTGGTGCCCCGCCCCGCCTGGCGTCCCTGCCGACCTCACGGCGAGCGAACCAAACCGGTTCTTTCATCCGACGCCTTCGGCGTCGGGCGTGTTCGCCACCTGGCTCGGCGTCTACCTCGACACCGATGGTGATGACCGCGTCGATTGGGGCGAGATCGCCGGCGTCGTCGAAGACGCCTTCCGGACTGTCGCGCCGCAGACGCTCATCGATCAGCTCGACCACCGCTGATTCCGTGCGTCGGACCTCATCCCATCTGAACGGCCTGCCCCGTGGACCGACCGTCCCCCAACGCCGGCGGTGGCGTAGCCCTCGGCGAGGAGGTGCGCTGGAGACCTCGCCAAACACAGGGAGGTCCAATGCCAACCGCCGGATCCTGGACGGGTCAGAATGTCAGTCTGCCGTCCCGCGTGGGACGATCCATTCGTGCGGCTGGCCCGTCACCCCGGCGATGAGTTCGAAATCCGAGTCGTAGTGCAGGACGACGAGATCCCGCGCCTCGGCGGACGCGGCCACGAGCGCGTCAACGAGCGAGAGGGCCCGATGCAGGCTGCGGGCGGCAAGAGCCGCCTGGACCTCCAGGGCGCGCCGGTGGTCAGCGTCCGTCGTGGGCACCGCCGCATAGGAGGACAAGCCGTCGGCCAGCGCCTGATAGTCGGCCGGGTTGCGAGCCGAGTAGCCGAGTTCGAGCGCCACGGGCGCACATACACCCACGAGCCCAGCGGCGGCCAACGGCCCGAATGCAGCGGTCACCGACTGCTTCGAGAGGCGAGCGAAAACGCTCGTGTCGGCGAGGTAGCGGGCGCGCGCCATCTACCCGTCCGCGCCCCAAGCCGCATCCGCGGCGTCGAAGTCGAACCTCCCCTCCTCGCCCAGCAGCGCGATGAGCTCGAGGCGCCGCTTGGCGTGCACGACCTCCCGGAGGGCGGCGTCGATGGTCTCCCGCAACGTCCGGGTTCCCAGGATGGCAGCGGCCTGCCGCACGATATCCTGATCAACCTCAACAGAGGTCTTCGACACGTTCCTAGGATATCTCGCCAAGCCTTCGGCCCTCAGCTCCCCCTCCCCGGCTTCAGCGAACGGGCCGGTCATTCCCCAGGAGCTGGCCGGTGATGCCCGCCCCGGCGCCGCTCGGCCCTCGACGCCGGGCTGGATGACAATCGGCGTTCGTGGAGGGTGTTCACCCCGCCCGGGCCAACGAACCCGGGGCCCACCCTTGACGGACGATTGCCCGGCCGATCACAATGCCAGCCATGGCATTCGGTCGAAAGAACAAGGACGCAGCTCCCCAGCAGTCCGTACCCCAATCAAGCTCACAGCCGGGCACACCCTGGCAGTCCTACACCGGCAGCGGCGGCTACCTGGTTACCGAGTTGCCCTACTACGACAAGGGCAAGCGCAAGGTCATGATCTACACGTCCGACTCCTCCGGAAAGATCATCAAGACCTTCAAGAAGTAGCGCGTCAGCGCTTACCTCACCACGGTGCGTGACCTCGGCCTGTCAGGGGCCGAGGGCTTGTGTGACGCGAGCGCGTCCCGGCGGATCCCGACCACTTCAGCCGCCGGCGGGAGGCACGCGCCGCTCTTCGCCGGCCGTCGGCCAGAGGTGGCCCGCGCCGGGCTATTTGTCGTTGAGCCCGCACGGGACGTCGCCCATGAGGTTGCACGCCCCGTCGCGGGGGCACGACGTATCGCCCTCGTCGCAGGTGAAGCACACGATGTCGTGCTGCTTGTTGCAGGTGAAGTCGGAGGCGTCGCAGGACGTGCACGCGTCCTGCGGGCTGTCGCAGAGCACGCACGTGTCCGCCGATCCACCTGCCGGGGGCCGACCGGCCCCGAGCCGCTCGGCCGATAGCTCGAAACCGGGCCCGAACCGGGCCGTGAGGGCGGCCAGCAGGGCCTCGGCCTGGTGGGCTCCCTCCGCAGGGCCGGCGGCCTTAACAGTGTCGGTCACTGGCCCACCCTCTTCGAGGGATGGCCCACTGAATGCAAGATGGACCGGCCTCCCGGGCCGGTCACTGGTCCCCCTCGACGGCAGGCGTGCGACATGGATCGAAGTGGCTCCCGTGTGCACCCGAGCTCTGTAGGCTGGCCGCCGCCTCGATCTGAGCCAGGACCCGGTTGATGGGCGGAGGCACGGTGGGATCGCCGGTCATGTACTCGTTGACGGCCATGCAGTTGCTCCCGCACACGCTCAGCAGGGAACAGTTGCCGCATCGGCGTTCTTCGGCACCGATGTCGTCGCGGAACAGGCCGTGGCCGCAGCCCGCGTGCGATGACGAGTGGTTGGCCACGATGTACTGCTCGCGGGCGTCGACATCGAAGCCGCGGTCCACGTGACCGACCCGCTGCCCGGGCCCGTTGCGGAAGTACCCAACGAACCGGTGACAGGGGTACAGGTAGCCCTCGGCATCGACGGCCACGAAGCTCCGGGCCGCGCCGCAGCCCCAGCGCTCGCCCGAGGACTCCAACGCCTGGCCGGTCCTGGCCAGGGAGCCGATGCGCACCCCTGGCCATTCCGCCTGCATGCGGTGCAGTTCACCGAGGGCGGCGTAGAGGTGGGCCAGGTCATCCTCGGACCAGGCCGCTTCGATCACGGGCGAGAAGCTGATCGACCGGAAGCCCCGCTCGCCAAGCCACGCGATGGAGCCCGGCAGGTCGACGGCGGTCTCGGGCGACACGGTCAGGCGGACCGACACCGACGGTAGCGCCGCCGCCCGCTCGAGATGCCGGGCGATGAGCGCAAACGAGCCACGACCAGCCCGGGTGCGCCGGTGCCGGTCGTGCGCGTCACCGATACCGTCAAGGCTGAGCCGCACCGAGATCCCGAGGCGCTCGATCATCTCGACGTTGGCCGCCGAGAGCAACGTGGCATTGGACGTCATGCTGAACGCGACGGGCCGGTCCTGGCCGGCGGCGAGTGCCGTGGCCTCGGCGTGGACCAGTTCGATCAGGCCGGGCTCGAGCAACGGCTCGCCGCCGAAGAAGGTGATCGACAACGCGGCCGGAGGGGGCGGGGCGTGCTCGAACAGGAACCCCGCCGATCGCCGGGCGATCGCCTGGCTCATGGTCCGGGGCTGCTTGCGGATGTAGCAGTAGTCGCACCGCAGGTTGCATTCCTCGGTGATCAGCATCACGACGTTGAGGATCGGGTGCCGCTCCGACCGGAAGCCATCGCCGACGTCGAGCCGCTTCCGGCCCCGTTCACCCTTGGTACCCAGACGGACGGGCACCGCGTCGACCAGGTCGATGGTCACGGCCGGCGACCGTACCAGCTCACCGGCTCAGCCGCTCGGGCCCCAGGTACGCCGGCGGCTCACCCGGGCCCGCCCTTGTAGGATCTCCTCGATGCCGCTTCGGCGCTCGCGCACCTGGTCGTTCCTTGGCGTCATCGCCATTGTCATCGCCGCCGGTATCGGCGTCGGATCGCGTGCCGGGACCGACCACCCCTTCGCCGGCGCCGGCGCCGCCACGTTGGCCCGGCCAGTTTCGCCGGCCCCGCTCGACCCGGTCATGATCCGCGAGTCCGACCGGATCGAGAGCGCCCTGTCGGCTGCCTCGACATCGAACGCCCGGCACGCGTTGCTGCTCGCCGCGCTCTTGGTCGGGTTCATGCTCAAGGTGGCTCCCGCGCCTGCGTGCCGCACGACGCCAGCCGGCGGCCGTCCATCGGCCATGCGGCTCCGGCGGTGGGTCAACCGCCGCGGCCCGCCCTCCTCCCCGTTCGTCTCGATCACTCGCTGACGATCGCCCTTCGGGGCAACTGGAGGGACTATGTCAACCCCTTGTGCCGAGCCCGATCGGGCGCGGCGCACCACCTGGTCGGGTTCCTGGTGACCGCCGGGTTGAAGACGGGCGGATCGGACCGGGTGCGCCACGTGGCCCTCCGGCGGAAGCAGGCCGGCCAGCGCGGCCACCGCACCCTCGGCGCGATCGGTCGGGTGGAGGACGGCATGCACATGGCCGTGTGCCTCGTGCTGGTGGTCGTGAGCATCCTCGTGCTCGTCCACTCGACCGCCGACTTCTTCGGCGGCAAGAACACCTTCGCCGAACGGGTGACGGCGCTGGTCAACGGGGTCCTGTTCGTCGTCATCGTCATGGAGATCCTGCGGACGGTCATGGCCCACTTCGACGACGCCGGCCTCCAGCTCAAGCCGTTCCTGGTCATCGGCACCATCTCCGCGGTCCGCCACATCCTCACCGTCGGCGCCAAGACGTCCCTGGGCGCCACGGCGGCCGCCACCGAGTTCCGCCACACCGAGGTCGAGCTGGCGGTGAACGCGGCAATCGCCGTGGTGCTCGTCGTCGGCCTGGTGATGGTCCGCCGCAGCGAGCGAGGTTGACCCGTCTGGCGCCGGCGGGGTGCCCGGGGCCGGGCCGGCGCTCCGGCAACGACAACCCGGTAGGGTCGGGCGGGTGCACGAGCTGTCGCTGTGCGAGGCCATCGCCGCCACGGTCACCAAGCACGCCGGCGAGCGCACGGCCGCCGGCGTCGTGGTGCGCATCGGCCATTTCCGCCAGGTGGTGCCCGACGCCCTCTCGTTCTGCTGGACCATGCTCACCGAGGGCACCGACCTCAAAGGGTGCGCGCTCGAGATCGAGCAGGTGCCGGCGGTGGTCCGTTGCAACGCGTGCGGGTCGGAGACCACGCTCGACGTCCCGATCATGATCTGCGGCGCGTGCGAGGGCGACGATGTCACCCTCGTCTCGGGCGAAGAGTTCCAGGTCGTCTCGCTCGACCTGTCGGAGGTTTGAGGCATGGGCCGGTTCCACCGCCACGACGACGGCACCACCCACGAGGACCACGACCACGACGTCAGCCATGCGCATGACCTCGGGGACCACAGCGGCTACACCGCCACCGCCACGTCGCGCGTCTCGGTGCTCGAGGACATCTTCTCGGAGAACGACCGCATCGCCGGCGAGAACCGGCGCGACTTCGCCCGCCATGGGGTGCGGACCGTCAACCTCATGTCGTCGCCAGGCGCCGGGAAGACCACCCTCCTGAAGCGCACACTCGCCCAGCTCGCCGCCACCAAGCGGATCGGGATCCTCGAGGGCGACATCGCCACCAGCATCGACGCCGACCAGCTCGAAGGGTACGGGGCCGCGGTCGCCCTGGTGAACACCGCTGCCGGTTTCGGGGGTGAATGCCACCTGGACGCGGTCATGGTGCGGTCGGGCCTCCAGCGGCTGCCCCTCGCCGACCTCGAACTGCTCATCATCGAGAACGTCGGCAACCTGGTGTGCCCGGCGGAGTTCAACGTCGGCGAGCATGCCAAGGCCATGGTGTACGCCGTCACCGAGGGCGAGGAGAAGCCGCTCAAGTACCCGGTCATGTTCCGGGCCGTCGACACCGTCGTCGTCAACAAGGTCGACCTGCTCCCCCACCTCGACTTCGACCTCGATCTGTTCCTGTCCAACCTGCACGACGTGAACCCCACCGCCACCGTCATCCAGGCCAGTGCCCGCACCGGCGCCGGCGTCGACGAGTGGTGCGCCTGGCTGGTGGGGCAGTCCGAGGCGTAGGCGCTACACCGGGCAGGCGGCCGGCGCCGGCAGCCGGCGGGTGGGGCCAGCCCCCGTGGTCGGGCTCAGGTACGTGACGGACATGACGACCGGGGCGTCGGACTCGTTGCGGACCAGGTGGAGATCCTGGCCGCCGACGTAGGGACGGCCGGGTTCGAAGGTCTGGGGCCGGCACTGTGCGTCGTAGACGGTCAGCACGCCAGAGAGGACGGCGACGGCGTGGATGCCGGAGTGGGCATGCCAGCCGCTGGCCTCGCCCGGGGCGTAGACCTGGGTGACGACGGAGATGTCGCGGGCCGACAACGTGATGGCCGTCGGGTCCCCGCCGACGACGGGCGCCGGCGACGTGCGGGTGCCGGCCAGGATGGCGCCGGCCACGGCCAGCACCACCAGCCCGCTCACCATGGCCAGCGCCGGCGCGGCGCGGCGGCCCCCTCCGGTCCCCCCGACCGGCCCGGCCGGGCCGGCGCCGCTCTCGGTCGTGTCGATGACTGGTTCGTCGGGTGCCAGGGTCTCGGTACGCATCTCGCCTCCTCGGACCGCCTCCGCCGTCGGAAGGCCGTCCACCTTCACTGAGCAGGTCAGGCGCCCGAAAAATGCAGCGGGGCGAGCAGGGAACGGGCATCATCCTTCGATGCCGTCGCTGACCGAGGCTCGGGCCGGCGCCAGCGCGGCCGCGCCCATGCTCCTCGGCGTCATCCCCTTCGGCTTGGTGGCCGGTGCCGCGCCCGTTTCCCACGGGTTCAGCGGGTGGTCCGCCGTCGGGCTCTCCACCCTCGTGTTCGCCGGCGCCTCGCAACTGGCCATCGTCGACGTCTTGTCGCACGGCGGCTCGGCCGTGGTGGCCATCCTGGCCGCCTGGACCATCAACCTCCGGATGGTCCTGTACTCGGCGTCGCTGGCGCCCTACCTGGGCCACGAATCGACCCGCCGGCGCCTTGGTGCCGCCTACCTCCTGGTCGACCAGGTGTACGCCCTGTCCATCACCCGCTGGGCCGGCGACGAGCGGGCCGACCGCCGGCTCTCGTTCTACGCGGGCGCCGGCCTCCTCCTTTGGACGACGTGGGTCACCTCCACCATCGTCGGCACCCTCCTCGGATCCGCGCTCGCGGACGCCCTGCCCCTGGACTTCGCCGTGCCTCTCGTGTTCCTCGTCCTCCTGGTCCCGGTGCTGGTCGACCGGCCGGCGGTCGTGGCCGCCGTGTGCGGCGGGGTCGCCGCCGTGGTCGCCGCCGAGGCCGGCGCCGGCCCCCTGTCCACCATCGTCGGCGCGGTCGCCGGCATTGCCGGCGGCACGCTGGTCGACGCCCGCCGCCCCCAAAGCCTGGACCAGTGACTCCCATCTGGCCGGTCATCGTGGTCGCCGGCGCCGGCACCTACGCCATGCGGGCGTCGTTCCTGGCCATCGCCCACCGCATGGCCACGGTGCCGCCCGGCGTCGCCCGCATGCTCCGGCAGATCCCGCCCGCCGCGCTCGCCGCCATCATCCTGCCCGCGCTGGTGCGGCCCGAGGGCCATCTCGACCTGGCCCAGCCCCGCCTGCTGGCCGGTGCCCTCGCCGCGCTCGTCGCCTGGCGGACCCGCAACGTCGGCGCCACCCTGATCGTCGGCATGGGCGCCCTGGTCCTCCTGCAGCACCTATGACCACTACGGTCGACGGGAGATGGCGAGCATCGTCCGGGCCCACGGCCTGACCAAGCGGTACCCAGGAGTCACGGCGCTCGACGCTGTCGACCTCGACCTGCCGGCCGGCCGGGTCGGGCTGGTCGGGGCGAACGGGGCCGGCAAGACCACCCTCTTCCGCCTGCTCCTCGGCCTGAGCACGCCCGACGCCGGCTCCGTGGAGGTCTGCGGCATCTCGGTGGCGGACAACCCGATCGGGGTGCGCAGCCTCATCGGCTACATGCCCGAGCACGACTGCCTGCCCCTCGACCAGACCGCGGCCGACGTCGTGTCGACCTTCGGTGAGCTGGGCGGGCTGCCGGTGCGGGCTGCCCGCCAGCGGGCGTCGGAGGTGCTCGACCTGGTCGGCCTCGACGAGGCCCGCTTCCGTCCTGTCGGTGGCTTCTCCACCGGCATGCGCCAGCGGACCAAGCTGGCCCAGGCCATCGTGGCCGACCCCAAGCTGGTCCTCCTCGACGAGCCCACCGCCGGCCTCGACCCGTCGGGACGCCAGGAGATGCTGGCCCTCGTCGACCGGCTGGGCAGCTTCGGCATCGCCGTCGTGCTGGCCACCCACCTGCTCGACGACGTGGCCCAGGTGTGCGACCACGTCGTCATGCTCGACGGCGGGCGGCTGGTCACTGACGCCCCCACCGACACCCTCCTCCACCAGACGGGCACGGTGACGGTCGACGTCGGCCCCAACGCCGTGGCCCAGCTCGCCGCCGCCCTCGGCGCCCGGGGCCTGGCGGTGACCACCGACGACAGCGGGATGCTCGAGGTCACCGTCGCCGGGGACACCGACCTCGACACGATCCGCGACGTGGTCGCCGACCTGGGCCTTCCTCTCCACCGGCTCACCAACCGGCTGACGTCCCTCGACGACGTGTTCGTCCACCGGGCGCCGGCGCCATGAGCGCTCGCGCCGCCACCGGGGCGGTCTACGACCGGGGCTACCGGCCCTACGACGGCCCGCGTGGGGGCCGGCGGGCAGCCACGGCCGCCCTGTACCGGACCTCGCTGCGCCGGGCCATCGGGCTGCGCCGGCCGTGGCGGCAGAAAGTCGCGCCTGCCGTCCTCCTGGCCATCGCCGTCATCCCCGCCGTCGTCAACGTGGGTGTCGGCTACCTCACCCGGAACACCCCGGCGGAGGGGTTCGAGTTCATCACCTACCGGGAGTACCTGGGGGTCTCGAGCGCGCTGCTCCTGTTCGTCGCCCTGGTCGCCCCCGACATCGTGTGCCCCGACCGCCGCCAGCGCGTGCTGCCCCTCATCTTCGCCCGGCCCATCACCGGCCCGGACTACGCCCTGGCCAAGGTCGGGGCCATCTTCACCTGTGTGTTCTCCTTCTCGTTCCTGCCCCAGGTGGTGCTGTACGTGGGCCAGATGCTGGTCACCAAGGGAGGCGCGCTCGCCTACCTCCGCCACAACACCGCCGTCCTGTGGCAGGTGCCGGTGGCGGCGGCCATCCTGGCCCTCTTCTATGCCGTGCTCGGCATCGCCGTGGCCTCGCTCAGCGGCCGGCGCATGGTGGCCGGCGCCAGCATGCTCGGCGTCACCCTTGTGACCTCGACCATCTCGGGCATCCTGGTGCGGGCCGACGGGGGCCGGCCTGGCAGTGGCGGCCACCCGGCCGCCCTGCTCAACGTGCTGGCCCTGCCCCTGCGGATCCGGGACCTCGTCTTCCTCGGGCACCTCCACCGGGATTCGCCGCTCTCGGGGGTGGCCGGCGGGGGGGCCCTGGCGGTCGGCGCCTACGTGGCCGTGGTCGGCGGCTGCATCGCCGTCATCCTGAGCCGCTACCGCTCGGTGGAAGCATGAGCGACCGGGGCGACCACGCCGACCCGGCGTTCGTCGCCGACGCCACCGTCGAGGTCGAGAACGCATCCGTCTGGTTCGGCCAGAAGGTGGCGCTTTCCGAGCTGACCTGCTCGTTCGGGCCCGGTGTCACCGGGCTGCTCGGCCCGAACGGCGCCGGCAAGAGCACGCTCATGCGGGCGGTCGTGGGGCTCATCGGCGTCAATGCCGGCCACGTCACGGTCGAAGGCCGCGACCCGCGCACCGACCGCGACGTCCACCGCCGCATCGCGCTGGTCCCCGAGGACGAAGCCGTCCCCGCCCAGCTCACCGCCCGCCAGCTCGTCCAGTACGTCGCCGACCTCCACGGCGTGCGCGACGCCGGCGCGGCCGAGCGCGCCCTGGACCAGGTCGACATGATGCCGGCCGCCGACCGGAAACTCCGGGGCTTCAGCAAGGGCATGCGCCAGCGGGCCAAGGTGGCCGCCGCCCTGGTCACCGACCCGCCGGTGCTGGTGCTCGACGAACCCCTGAACGGCGCCGACCCGGTGCAGCGGGCCAGCCTCATCGACCTGTTCCGGGGCCTGGGTGCCGAAGGGCGTACGGTCATCGTCAGCTCCCACGTGCTCTCCGAGGTCGAGCGCCTGGCCGACCGGGTGCTGGTGCTCATCCACGGCCGGCTGGCTGCGGCCGGCAACCAGCGAGCCATCCGCGATGCCATGGACGACCGGCCCCGCCACGTGCTCATCCGGTCCGAGGAGCCCCGCCGTCTGGGCGCCGCCCTCCTGCGCATGGGCACCGTCGCCGGTGTCAGCCTCACCGACGCCGGCCTGGTGGTCACCACGGATCGGGCTGGCGACCTGGCCGTGGCCGTGGCCCCGGCAGCCCGCAAGCTCGGGATCCGCCTGCGCGAGGTCCGCCCGCTCGACGATTCGCTGGAAAGCCTGTTCCAGGAGCTGGTCCGGTGAGCGAAGCCCCCGCCACTGGTCGATCCACGACCTCGGCCCTCAGCGCCGTCGTCCGGTACACGGTACGGGCCTGCATCCCGGCGCAACGGATCCTGCTCCTCCTGCCGGTCGTCGGGGCCGTGCTCTTCGGGCTCCTCTCCCGCCTGTCCGACGAGGACGTCACGACCGCATTCGTCCGCGTCGGCGGCACGGCGATGCACACCCTGGTGCTGCCGATCACCTGCCTGGTGATCGGCGACGCCCTTCTCGGCGCCGAGATCCGCTCCGGCGTCTTCGCGTTCACCTGGCTGAGCCCGGTGCGCTACTCCACCATCGTCGCCGGCCGCTGGCTCGGCGGCTGCCTGATCGCGACGGTGCTCCTGGTCCCTGCGGCAGTCGGCTCGGCCCTCGCCGCCGGCGCCCCGTCGGCCGCTGGGGCGGCCGCGGTCGCCGCGGTGGCCGGCGCCGGCGCCTACCTGGCCCTCTTCCTGGCCATCGGGGCCAGCTTCAAACGGCCCGTCGTCTGGTCGTTGGTCCTCGTCGTCCTGGTCGAACGCCTGCTCGGGGCCGCGCTGGCCGGGATCGCCCAGCTGTCGCCGGGCTGGCTGGCCCAGGCCACCCTCGTCGGCCTGACCCACCCGGCCGCCGATCTGCACCGCGAGGGCATTCCCGACGGGTGGGCGGCCGTCGGCCGGCTCGTCGTCGTGTCCCTTGTCGGCCTGGCCATCGCCACCCGCCGGCTGCGCTCGCTCAAGCCGGCGTCCTCCGCCGACTGACCACCCGCGAACTGGTGACACGAACGGGGACCGCCACCCCCGGATCCGTCACCAGTTCGAGAAGCGGTGAGGGTGCTACGCCGGCGGCGCCGGCCGGTGGACGGGGTGGTCCTCGGGGTAGTGCTCCCGGTGGATCACCGGTGCATCCCGGCCCGTCCCCCGGGCTCCCACCGAGGTGTCGCTGTCCGACGACTCCTCGTGGTACTCCTCCTCAACGTTGACGCTCCACACGTCGTGGGTCGAGCCAGTGGCGATGTTCTCGGCCGTGAGCATGGCCGTGTACATCGAGTGGTCCTGGTTGTTGTAGCGGTGCATCCCGTTCCGGCCGACGGGGTGGACGTTGGGGGCACACGCGTCGAGCCAGTCGACGATCTTGGCCACGTTGGCCTTGTAGTTCTGGTCGTAGAACGGGTACGCCTTGGGCATGCGCACGACGTAGCCGGCTTCCACCTTGGAGGGGTCCACCAGGTTCAGGATGCCGAGCTCACGGGTGCCCTGGGCGATCAGCTCCTCGTCGGGCTTGTTCCACGTCTGGTCGCCCTCGAACACGAAGAACTCGAGGCCGAGGCAGGTGCGGCCCTCCTTGATGAGGTACGGCGACCACGAGCCGAAGTTCTGGATGCGGCCCACCTGAACGGCCTGGGCGTGCACGTAGATCCAGTTGTCGGGGAAGCTGTACTTCTCGGGGACGACGAGGGCGACGGTGATGAAGTCGCGGTAGCGCAGGTCGTCGGCCGCCCGCACGGCCACGTCGGACGCCGGCGGCTCGACCGCCTTGAGGAGCTGTGAGATCGGCATCGACGAGATCACGTGGTCGCAGGGGAACTCGGTGCGGGTGCCGTCGGCGGCCTCGGCGACGACCGCCACCGCCTTCCCGTCCTCGTGGCGGATGCCAACGACCCGGGTCTTCATGTGCACGGTGCAGCCGGCGGCCACCACCTTCTCGGTACAGCGCTCCCACATCATCCCCGGGCCGTACTTGGGGTACTGGAACTCCTCGATGAGGGACGTGATGTCCTTCTGGTTGCGCTTCGGCAGGATGGCGTTGAGGATGGCGTTCGACAGCGACAGGTTCTTGATGCGCTGGGCGGCGAAGTCGGCCGGCAGCTTGTTGACCGGGACGCCCCACAGCTTCTCGTTGTAGGTCTTGAAGAAGTGCTTGTAGAGGCGCCAGCCGAAGCGGGCGACGATCCAGCCCTCCAGCGTGGACTGGTCCTTCGGCGGGCGGGCCCGGGCCCATACGTAGGACATCACGCACAGGAGCGCTTCCCAGACCCCCAGGTTCTTGAGCGCGTTGGACGCCTTGAGGGGGTAGTCGTAGTACTTGCCCTCGTAGTAGATGCGGCTCATGCGGGGCCGGAGCATGAAGTCGTCGTCGTCGAGGATCTCGTGCCAGAGCGCCTCGACCTCCTTCACCTTGGTGAAGAAGCGGTGGCCACCGATGTCGAACCGCCAGCCGTCGCGCTCGACGGTACGGCTGATGCCGCCGACCACTGAGTCGGACTCCAGGATCGTCGAGGTGATCCCGTAACGCGTGACCAGCTGGTACGCGGCGGTGAGCCCGGCCGGGCCGGCGCCGATGATGACGACCTTCGGCGTCGGATGCACTGTCTCTGTCATTGGGCGGTCCCCACCGTACCGGCCGCGACGCTCGTGTCCCAAACTCGGCCGCGTGCAGCTCCTATGCTCGGCCCATGGCCCAGATGACGCCGGACGAGTGGCGGGCCTTCCTCCAGGACCCGGTGCGGCCGGCCATGCTGGCCACCGTCCGGCCCGACGGCCGGCCCCACGTGGCGCCCATCTGGGTCACCTTCGACGAGGATGGCGCGGTGGTGTTCACCACCGGCGCCACCACCGTCAAGGGACGGTCCATCCAGGCCGATCCCCGGGTGTCGATCTGCGTCGACGACGACCAGCCACCGTTCGCCTTCGTGCTCATCGAGGGGACGGCCGAGGTGAGCACCGACCTCGACGAGCTGCTGCTGTGGGCGACCCGCATCGGCGGCCGGTACATGGGCCCGGACCGGGCCGAGGCCTTCGGCCGGCGCAATGCCGTCCCCGGCGAGCTGCTGGTGCGGGTGGCGCCGACCCGTGTCGTGGCTCGCAAGAACATCTCCGACTAGGCCTGTCCGGGTGGACGTCGTCATCGTCGGTGCCGGCCTGGCCGGGCTCACCGCCGCCGACGCGCTTCACGCCGCCGGCCGCACCGTGACCGTCGTCGAGGCCCGGCCGTCCGTCGGCGGCCGCATGAAGACGCTGGTCGACGGTGCCCAGGCCCTCGATCTGGGGGCGACGTGGCACTGGGCCGACCAGCCCGCCGTGCGGGCGCTGGCGGCCGAGCTGGGCATCGAGACGTTCGTCCAGTACCGCGCCGGCCAGGCCGTAATCGAAGGCCGGGACGACGGCACACGCCGGGTCGACGTGCCGGAGCCCGTTCCCGCCGAGCTGCGCGTCGTCGGCGGCGTCCAGCAGCTGGTCCACCGGCTGGCCGCCCGACTTCCTGACGGCGCCGTCGTGCTGGAGCACGACGTCACCGACCTGTCCGCCGGGAGCGCGGGTGTGACGGTGTCGATGGTCGACGCCGCCGACCGCGAGCGCCAGGTCTCCTGCGAATGCGTCGTCGTCGCCATCCCTCCCCGGCTGGCTTGGGCGGGCATCACCTTCAGCCCGGCCCTTCCCCCGGCGCTGGCCGACGTCATGCAGGCCACGCCGACGTGGATGGCCAACGCGGTGAAGTGCATCGCCGTCTACGAGTCGCCGTTCTGGCGCGACGCCGGCCTCTCGGGCCTGGCCTTCAGCCAGGCCGGGCCGCTGTTCGAGGTCCATGACGGGTGCTCGGCCGACGGGTCGACGGCCGCCCTGTGGGGCTTCCTCTCCCCCAGCCACGACGTGCGCGACCTCGGCGTCGACCGCCGGCGGGAGCTGGTGTTCGAGCAGCTCGGCCGGCTCTTCGGCCCCGCGGCCGCCGACCCGGTCCAGTACCTGGAACGCGACTGGTCCGACGACCCCTACACCAACGACGCGGTGGTGTGGCTGGGCGACCTCAGCGCCCTCGGCCACCCGGCCTTCTCCGAGCCGCGGTTCGACGGGCGGCTGGTATGGGCCGGCGCCGAGACGTCGGCCGCCGGTGCCGGCCACATGGAGGGGGCGGTCCGGTCCGGGCAGCGGGCCGCGGCGCAGGTGCTGGCCCGCCTCACCGGTGGAACGCCGTAAGGCGGGCCGCCTCGTCGTCGACCTCGGCCTGGACGGCCGGCGTCAACGGCTCGAACGGCGTGACCCGGACCTCGCCCTTCTCGTACCGCCACGTGCCGGCCACCGCGCCGTCAACCAGGAACGTGCACATTGAGTGGGGCGTCTTGGTGTTGAAGACCAGCGGGCGGTGGTGCTCGGCGATGACCCCCTTGCGCCGGGCGTGCACCAGCAGGCTGGCGTCCCAGGTGGGCAGGAAGCGCACGGGCGCCGGCGTGCCGGCGTCGGGGAGAGGGCCGTCGGGCACGTCAAAGAGGGCCAAGGCGTCGGCGGTGGTGAACCGGCGCAGGTCGAGCCGGTCGAGGGCGGCTGACACGTCGGCCGGCCGCAGGCCGCCCCAGTCGGCGATGTCGGCCGCCGTGGCCGGCCCGAAGCCGGTCAGGTAGCGGCGCACAAGGTGCTCGGTGGCCATGGCGAGCGTGAGGCCGGTGGGGGGCGGGCCGAGCCAGTCCTCGGCCACGCCGTACAGGTCCGCCCGCCGGCGCTCCCACGTCCCCGATGGCGGCACCCGGACCAGGTCGACCCAGAGGCCGACGCCGATCGACCGGTCCCGGCCTACCAGGGCATCCAGCTCGCTCCGGCGGATGGGCCCCTCGCCGGCCCGTTCCCGCACCAATGCGGCGGCGACCTCCATGTCGCCGGCGGTGGCCACGTGGCGGGACGCCCGCAGCCACAGCGCCCGCCGGGCCTCGCGAACGGCGATCGACAGCGGCCAGTAGTCGCCGGCGGAGACCAGGTGAATGGTGGTCCGCATGACCGTGCCCTGGACCACCGTTCGTGCGTCGAGGGCCTGGGTGAGGTCCTGGCGGCGGAACCCCTCGACCCGTGACCAGAGGCCGACGTACATCGACGGCGCGTACTGGGCCTGGAGGCAGCCCATCTGGTCGAGGGCCTCCGGCACCGCCGCCGGCGCCCGCTCCAGCAGGAGCTGCCGGGCCAGGAGAGCCCGGTTCAGCTCCCGCTCGGTCAAGGCTCGCACGGGCCTTGACTACCACGGGCCAGGCCCCGGGCGCGGCCGATCCGACCTACCGTGACCCACGATGAAGAAGCTGGCCGACTACGGCACCGACGACCACCCCGCCGACGACCCCGAGCGGGCCCAGGCCGCCTGGTCGGTGGTCCTGATGGACGACTGCGAGGCGTGCGACGACCTGCGCGTCGAGCTGACGCTGGAGGAGGCCGGCCAGGCCGGGCGGGGCGTCGTGGCCCACCTGGCGCCGGCCACGGCCCGCCGGCTGCGGGCCGCGCTGGCCGCCGCCCTGAAGGACATGGGCGAGGCGCCCGGGCCCTGACCGGCCCGGCGGCCTACTTCCGCATCGTCGTGGTGGTCGTCCCGCCCGGCATGGTCGTGGTGGTCGACGCCGGGGGCTTCGTGGTCGTGGTGGTGGTCGTCTCCGCCGGCCTGGTCGTGGTGGTCGTGCTCCCGCCGGGCACGGTGGTCGTGGTGGTCGACGCCGGCGGGGGCGTCCCACCGCCGGCGGGCACCTGCGGCCCGCTGAAGATGCCGAGGTCGGCGAACGGCTGGCCGAGGACCGTGGCCCCGGTCCCCGCGTCACGGGCCAGCCGGTTGAGGGCGGTGGCGTAGACCGAGCGGAAGTCGACGGTGGGGACCAGGGCGTCGTTGAGCCGGTGGGCCGGGTCGGTGAGCGGCGCCTGCCCGTACATGCGGCCGGAGACGCCGCCGCCCAGGACGATGTTCACGCCGGCCTGCCCGTGGTCGCAGCCGGCCGAGGCGTTCGCCGTCTGCTGGCGGCCGAACTCGCTGGTCACGAGCACGAACACGTCGTTGGCCCGGGGGCCGGCGTTGATGATGGCGAAGAACGCCTTCAACGCGTCGTCGAGCTTCTTCAGCAGGTCGGCGTGGTTCCACGCCTCGCTCCCGTGGGTGTCGTAACCGGAGGTGGCCGCCACGTACGTCTGGCTCGGGAACCCGGCCTGGATGAGCATGGCGGCCTGCGCCAACTGCCGGCCCAGGCCCGGGGCGAACGTCGAGTTGTAGGTCGGGTTGTTGGTCTTGACCACCGCGGCCTGGGTGGCAAAGGAGTCGGCGATGTTCTGGGTGGCCGCGGCCAGCATCGACCCGCCGGCCGACCCGCCGCCGGCGCCCATGGCCTGCCAGGCGCCGAGGAACCCGGTCCGCCAGCGGTAGTCGACCCCGAAGGAGAACGACGCCACATCGGCGATGGTGAGCACGGGCGTCTGGGCGCCGATCAGCGCCGGGTGGACCCCGTTGAGCGACACCGACGCGAAGGGTGAACCCGGCCCCACGATGTCGTTGTAGCGCCCCAGCCACCCCCGGCCCTCGGAGCCGGAGAAGTCGGCCACGTTGCGGTAGTAGCTGGCGGCGAAGTGGGAGAACTCCTGTTTCACGTTCTCACCGGAGCCCTGGACGAACGCCAGGTCGCCGTTGTTGGCCCACCGGCTGGCCAGCCAGGTCAGGCTCGGATGGAGGCCGTAGGCGGTGCCGGCCAGCGGCAGGATGGTGGACTGCTTGATCGAGATGTTGCCGTGGCCCCGGGCGATGTCGTAGTACCAGGGGTCGCTCGGGTTGATCAGCATGTTGACCGCGTCGTTGCCGCCCTGGAGGTCGATCAGCACCAGGATCGGGGTGCCGGTGGGCAGCGGGCCGGCGCCGGGCAGGGCGGCGGCGAGCGCCGACCGCCCGAGCGGGGTGAACACGTCGAGGCCGATGTTGCCCGATGCGGTGGCCGCCACCAGGATGCCGCACCGCCTCAGGAAGCTGCGTCGGTCGAGTTCCATGCGGGCTCCTAGTTGACGAAGAACTCGGGCGAGACGACGACCAGCGCCAGCGTGCCGGCGGCGCGGTCGAGGTTCCAGGGGGCGGACGTGACGAAGCTGGCCAACCCAGAAGCAGTCGCCGGCGTGAGGTCGGTGATCCCGCACATGCGGGCGGCGACGGCCGGGGCGGTGGCCGGCGTAGCCGTCGCCAGCAGTTGGGCGACGACACCCCCGGTGGTGTTCCGGGACGTGGCCACGAACTGCTGGACGATGGCGCACCAGGTCATGACCACGCTCGTGTTCAGCCATCGCCTCCCCGCCGGCCACCCGGACACGTTGGGGGGCAGGAACGGGTGCTGGCCGAAGAGGTCGCGGAGCTGCCAGCTCAGGTCGACGGTCGAGAGGTCGATCCCGAGGGCCTTGGCCCCGCTGACCACCAGCTCGATGGGCGTCTTGGCCTTGGCGCCGATCGCCGCGTCCGAGAGGAACGAGGGGTGGTGGACGATGGCCGACACCACGGCCCGTACGTCGCCCGCCGGCCCGAACGCCGCGGCCAGGGTGTCGAGGGTGGCGGTGTCAGGCTCAAGACCGACGAGCTCCCGGTAGAGCCGCCGGGGCACGTAGTAGCCCCACGACGGGTGGGCGACGATGGCGTTGAGCACCTCGGGGATGCCCGCGTTGCCGCGCTCCTGGCCGAGGAATGTCTTGGTGCCGGAATCGAACAGGCTGGAGTTGAAGAAGATGGCACCGGTCGTCCAGTTCAGGGCGAACCCGGTCAGGGCCCGGGCCACCTCCCGGACGTCGTTCTCGGTGTAGTTGGCGGTGCCGGTCACGGGATGGGTGCGCCCGAG
This sequence comes from Acidimicrobiia bacterium, assembly GCA_023264995.1. Lineage (GTDB taxonomy): Bacteria > Actinomycetota > Acidimicrobiia > Acidimicrobiales > AC-14 > CADCTB01. The sequence goes on from JAHFUR010000024.1 coordinate 27,499, forward strand.
GGAGAACAGCTCCATCAGCTCCCGGGCGTAGTTCTGGTTGGGGTGCTGGCGGGAGTTCTGGTAGCCGCTGAGGTACTTCATCATCCCGGTCATGGGGGTGACGTCGGCCAGCAACTGCTTGTAGGACGCGAAGGGGTTGCCCCGCAGCCGCATGATGTGGGCCACGAGGTCCGGGAAGTAGACGGTCCCGTCGATGCCCACCACGACCAGGCCTTGCAGGATCCAGGCCAGCCGTTCCTGGGCCGGGTTGGCCGACGTGCCCATGAGGCGGAGCTGCTGGCCGAGGAAGGTGTTCTGGCCCACCCAGTCGGTGGCCGTCGTGAAGTTCCAGTTCGCCGGCGTGGTGAGCGGCCGGCTCAGGAGGTCATCGACCAACGCCTGGGGGCCGGCGGCGACCCCCCTGTCGATGTCGGCGCCGGTCGGCCCGAACCCGAGCCGCTTCCAGATGTGGGCGACCTGGCGCTCGGCGACGGTCCCCATCACACCCGTCCCGGCCACATTGCTGGCACCCGCTCGGGCATCGTCACGCTCCTCAGGGAACGACCGTCGGCGGCGATCGCGTCCACCCCTGTCGGCACGACCAGCCCGAGGCTTGAGCCATTCCCCGGGCAAACCCAAGGGGTGTCGGTACCCTGGGACTGCCGGCCTGACCCCCCGGTCAAGGAGGTACCCCGACCATGTTCTTCCGCCAGTACGACTTGGCCTGCCTCTCCCTGTACAGCTACCTGATCGGCGATACCGGCACCGGGCGGGCCGTGGTGGTCGACCCGCAACGCGATATCAGCGAGTACCTGGCCGATGCCGAGGCCAACGACCTGCGGATCGAACGGGTCATCGAGACCCACTTCCACGCCGATTTCCTCTCCGGGCACCTCGAGCTGGCCAAGGCCACCGGCGCAGTGGTCTCCTACGGCGACGTCGCCGAGGCCGATTTCCCGATCGAGCCCCTCGCCCACGGCCAGCGGCTCTCCCTGGGCGAGGTCACCCTCGAGATCCGCCACACGCCCGGCCACACCCCCGAGTCGATCTCCGTCGTCGTGCGCGACCAGCCGGACGCCCCGCCCTGGGCCGTCCTGACCGGCGACACCCTGTTCATCGGCGACGTCGGCCGGCCCGACCTGCTCACCTCCGTCGGTCGCACCGCCGACAGCCTGGCCCGCGACCTCCACCGGTCGCTCCAGGAGCAATTGCTCACCCTTCCCGACGCCACTCTGGTGTTCCCGGCCCACGGGGCCGGTTCGGCGTGCGGCAAGCACCTGTCGACGGCGGCGTCGTCCACCATCGGGGAGCAGCGGGCCACCAACTACGCCCTGCGGCCCATGACTGACGACGACTTCGTCCAGGCCGTCACCGACGGCCAGGGGGTGGCGCCGCTGTACTTCGCCTTCGCCGCCGACGCCAACCGCCACGTCCACGGGCTGCTCGACGACCACGAGCCGCCGACGGCCCTGACCCTCGACCAGGCGCTGGACCTGGCCGGCGCCGGCGCCGTGCTCCTCGACACCCGCGCCCCGGAGGCCTTCGCATCGGGCCACCTGCGCGGTTCGGTGAACGTCGGCCTCGACGGGCGGTTCGCCGAGTACGCCGGTGACGTGATCCGGCCCAACCAGCGGGTCGTCCTCCTCGACGAGGCCGGGCGGGGCACCGAGGCCAAGGTGCGCCTGGCCCGCATCGGCTTCGACGACGTGGCCGGCGAGGTCGCCGGGATCGAGGCCCTCCTGGCCGAGCGGCCGGAACTGGCCACCGCCGCCCGGCGCCTGCCCGCCACCGACGTCGCGGCCTGGATCGCCTCCGACCCCGACGTGCAGGTCGTCGACGTGCGCAACCCGGGCGAGACCGGCGCCGGCGCCCTCCCGGAGGCGAGGAACCTCCCCCTCCCCCAGCTCCTCGACCACCTCGAGGAGCTCGACCCCTCCCGACCGACGATCGTCTACTGCGCCGGCGGCTACCGCTCATCGGTGGCGGCATCGACCCTGCGGGCCCACGGCTTTGCCATCGTCGCCGACATGATCGGCGGCTACAGGGCGTGGTCGGCGCTGACCACGGTGCCCGCCACCTGACCCAGCCGCGGGACCGAGCCGGCCTCCTCTGCTCTCCCGACGGACGTGGCCTCAAGCCCTCCGAAGGATCTGCCGATGGCCGCGCTGTGAGGCGTCGACAGGTAGGCGAACGCCGGGCCGTCGTCGTGGCACTGGCCGTCGTGTTCGCCGGCACCTCGCTCCACGCCGGTTCGCCGGCCCTCGCCACCCCGGGTCGCGCCGGCCCGACCTTCGGTGACGGCGGCACCGTCGTCCTCCAGGTCCGTCCGTCCTCCGACGACTTCGGTACTGCGCTCGCGATGCAGGACGACGACCAGGTCATCGTCGCCGCCGGCGCCGGCGGTGACTTCGGCTTGGTCCGGCGCAACGAGTACCTCTGGGACGGCGTCGCCTTCGGGCCGGTTGACGGCCACGTCACCACCGACTTCGGAGGCACGGACGACGTGGCCCGAGCCGTCACCGTCACCGGCTCCGGGGAGGTCGTGGCCGCCGGGTCCGCCGGCGGCGACCTCGCCGTTGCCCGGTACCAGCCCGGCGGGGTCCTCGACCGGTCCTTCGACGGCGACGGCCGCCTGACCGTCGACCTCGGCGGGCCCGCCGACTCGGCGTTCGCCGTCGCCGCCCTCCCCGACGGGCGCCTTCTCGTGGTCGGCGGTACGGGGTCGGCCGTCTCCGTCCTTCGGGTGCTGTCCGGGGGCGGCCTCGATCCCGGTTTCGGTGACGCCGGCCGGGCCACGGTCGCAGCCCCCGGCCCGGGCCGGGCGGCCGTGTTGCAGCCCGACGGGAAGCTCCTCGTCGCCGGCGGGGGCGACCGCATGACCGTCTACCGCTTCCTCGCCGACGGAGGCCTGGACCCGTCCTACGGGGCCGGCGGCATGGCCTCGGTCCCGGCCGGCCAGCCGGGGACGGCATACGCCCTGGTGCTGGGGCCGGACGGCAGTGCAACCGTCGCCGGCAACGTCGGGCCCGACGTCGCCATCGCCCGGCTCGACGCCACCGGCCGGCTCGACCCCGGCTTCGGGACCGCCGGCACGACCGTCACACGGCTTGGCGTGCCCGCGACGGGCTACGGCATCGCCCAGCGGGCCGATGGGGCCCTCGTCGTGGTCGGCGACGCCGGCGACCGCGGCCTCGCAGTTCGCTACACGCCCGGCGGCGTGGTCGACACCTCCTTCGGTACCGCCGGCCACCTCGTCACGTCGCCCAGCCCCATCGACGGCTCCCTGGTCACCCACCTCCGCGCCGTCGTGGCCCACCCTGACGACGGGTGGATCGTGGCCGGCACCCTCGGGACCGACGCGGTCGTCGCCCGTCTGTACGAGACCGGCGCGCTAGGGCGAGAGCCGGTGGACTTCGGTCACGAGTACCAGCGGACCAGGGCCAGCGCGGTCCAGGCCGACGGCCGGATCGTCGCCGTCGCCGAGGCCGGCGGCGACGTCGCCCTGGCCCGGTTCTACCCCGATGGTTCACGTGACGGGTCCTTCGGGGCGTCGGGCCTCGTCGTCTCCGACCGCGCCGAATACCCCAGTGCCGTCGCCGTGCAACCGAGCGGGCGGATCATCGTGGCAGCCGGCGCGTCGACGGGCCCGTCACGAGCGACGCTCCTCGGGTTCCGGGCCGACGGCTCGACCGACCCCTCGTTCGGCGTCGACGGTCGAGCCGACGTGGACCTGACCGGCGGTTCCCAACTTTCGAGCGGGCTGGCCGTTCAGCCGGACGGCCGCCTCGTGGTGGTCGGGTTCGGGAGCGCCGGCACGACGCTGGCCCGCCTCACCGAGAACGGGTCGCCCGACCCGACCTTCGGCGCCGGCGGGCGCATCGTCGGCGCCCTCATCGGTTACCCGGTCAGCGGAGCCCCGGTACTGGTGCAGCCAGACGGCCGCATCGTGTTCCTCGCCGCGGAACGGCAGCTGGCCTCATCGCCCGACCGTCGGGACGAGCTGCCGGCGGTCGTCCGCTTCAACGCCGATGGCTCGGCCGACAACACGTTCGGCGTCGGCGGCAAGGTGCATTTCGAGCGCATGACCCTTTCGCTGCCGACCGCCGTCGCCCTCCAGGCCGACGGCCGGATCGTGGTCGCTGGCCTGGGGCAAGCGTCGGTCCCCGAGATGACCGCTCTCCGCCTCCGGCCCGACGGTTCCCCAGACCCGACGTGGACCATGGAGCCATCCCGGTTCGCAGCCACGTTCCCGTACATCACATCCGCGGCCGAGGTCTCCGCCATCAGCATCCAGGCCGACGGGCGCGTCCTCGTCGGCGGGCTGGTGAACGGCGGCCTGGCGCTGACCCGCCGGCTACCCGACGGTCGCCACGACGACACGTTCGGAGTCCACGGCCTGCTCCCGGTCCCACGCACGCCCGGCGCGGTCCCGGTGGCGATCGTCGTGACGAACGGGGCGGGCCTGGTCATGGTGGGCACCGAAGGTGTGTCGGCCTGGCCGAGCACCGGCTTCCTCCTCGCCCGGGTCGCCACCGGCCAGCTCGGCGTACCGACAGCGGTCGTCGCCGTCGCCGGCAATGGGTCGGCCCGGGTGCGCTGGGCTCGCCCGCCGCTCTTCGACGACAGCCCGATCACGGCCTACCGGGTCACCGCCTCTGACGGCGTCCACGGGGTGACCACGTCGGACCTCGACCGACGCGAGGTGGTCGTCAAGGGCCTGGCTCCCGGACGGCCGTACACCTTCACCGTCCAGGCCGTCCGCGTCACCGGCGACGGCCCCCGGTCAGCGCCTTCGAACCCCATCACGACCGGCCTGGCCAGCCCGACGTCGGCATGGGGTGGGAACGCCGGCAACCAGCTCGGCGCCGGGCCCGGCACAGACCGCCTCGCTCCCGTTGTCGGGGCAGGGGTCCCCGGTGCGGTCGCCCTCGCCGCCGGCGCCTTCCACAGCATCGCCCTGCGGGCCGACGGCACGGTGTGGACCTGGGGATGGGGCGGCCTGGGCCAGCTCGGCGACGGCACTCGAGCCACGCGACCGACGCCGGCGCCGGTGCCCGGGATGACCAACGTGGTGGCCATCGCCGCCGGCGCGTTCCACAGCATGGCCCTGAAGGCCGACGGCACGGTATGGGTCTGGGGCTGGAACGGCCTCGGCCAGCTCGGCACCGGCACCATCGGCGACGCCATCATCCCGGTGCAGCCGCAGGGCCTGACGGGCATTGCCGCGTTCGCCGCCGGCTTCCACCACAGCCTGGCCGTGCGGACCGACGGCACGGTGATGGCGTGGGGATGGAACCTCTACGGCATGCTGGGCGACGGGTCCACCGCCGACAGCCCCATCCCCAAGCCCGTGCCAGGCCTCACCGGTATTGCCAGCGTGTCAGGCGGCGCCCTCCACAGCATGGCCCTGGGCCGGGACGGCCGGATGTGGACATGGGGATGGAACGGCGCCGGCCAGCTCGGCACGTACGACCTCGTCGACCATCGCACGCCGGTCCTGGCCTTGGCCGGTGAGCGCGTCACCGCCATTGCCGCCGGCGCCTACCACAGCTTCGCATTGCAGCCGGATGGCACCGTCCGCTCCTTCGGGTGGAACGCCTTCGGCCAGCTGGGGAACCCCTCGACCGACCTGGGCCCGGGGATCCTCAACGTCTGGCACCTCGACGACGTGGTGTCGATCGCATCGGGCTGGTACCACGGGCTGGCGGTGAAGCACGACGGCACCGTCATGGCCTGGGGCGCCAACAGCTCCGGGCAGCTGGGTGACGGCACGCGGACCGATCGCTCCACCGTCGCTCCGGTCCGGGTGCCCGGCGCCGTGGCGGTCGCTGGCGGCGCCTTCCACAGCCTGAGCTCCTGAGCCGCAGCCGCCGGAGGGGTCAGGCCAGACGGGTCAGCTCGACCGACACGCCCAGGGCCTTGGCCGGGCCGCCGTGGAAGATCCCGTTCAGCGGGGCCAGGTCGGCGTAGTCCCGCGCCCGGCCGACCACGACATGGCGCTCCCCCACGGGGCTGCCGTTGGTGGGGTCGAACGGCATCCACTCGCCGACCCACGCCTCCACCCAGGCGTGGCTCTGGCCGGCTACGACCGCGCCGGTCTCCGCCGCGGACGACGGGTGGAGGTACCCCGACACGTACCGCGCAGGGATGCCCCGGGCGCGCAGCAGGCCCAAGGCGACGTGGGCGAAGTCCTGGCAGACGCCACTGCCGATCTCGAGCGCGTCCGCGGCGGTGGTGGACACCGTGGTCGTGCCGCGCTCATAGCGCAGCCGGTCGCGCACTGTCGCAACCACGGCCTGGCAGGTCTCGAGCGGGTCGAGCCCGGGGTCGAGCTCGGCCGCGGCGCCGGCGACGACGTCGGTCAGCGCCACGTACCGGCTGGAGCCCAGGAGCTCGGAGAACCGGTCGCGCACCGCCGCGCCGGCCAGGTCGCCCCAGGTCGCCGGCGAGTCTGGCGGGCCGACGCTGCCACTTGTCTCGACAACCGACGTGCCGACGATCGACAGCTCGTCGTGGGGCTCCTGGAGGTCGAAGGAGTGCACGAGCGTGCCCCACCAGTCCCAGTAGCGGTACACCGACGCCGGCGGGGAGACGTCGACCGTCGACTCCAACACGAGCTGGCGATCGTTGGAGATGGGCGTGATGCGGGCCTCGTTGTACGACGAGGTGACCGGCCGCTTGTACACGTACCCGGTGACGTGGCGGATGCCGATGCGCCAGGTCACAGCCGGTCGCCGGCCACTTCAAGGCTCCATTCCTGGGGGGCGCTCTGGCGGAAGAACCGCCGGGCGACGGCGTCGCCGGCGTCGGAGCACGACACCTGGAGGGAGCCGAGGTAGGCCGGGAGGTCGGCGAGCAGCTCCTGGACGCGGCGGAACTCCAGCTCGGTCCGGGCCCGGCCCAGGATGCGGCGGGCCTCGTCGTCGAGGCCGGCCCGGCCCGCGCCCGGCTGGAGCTGGGCCAGGCACTCCTCGGCCTGGCCGATGGCGTGGAACGCCGAGCGGGGGAAGAGCCGGTCGAGCAGCAGGAACTCGGCCACCAGGTCGGGCTCCACCCGCCGGCGGTAGGTGCGCAGGAACGCCTCGTGGGCCGAGCAGCACCGGAGGGTGGTCACCAGCTCCGCCGAGCCCGTCCCGTCGCCGAAGCTGGCCGACAGGAGCCGGGCCGTCATGTCGACCCGCTCCAGGCTGCGGCCGAGGACGAGGAACAACCAACCGTCGTCGCGGCTCATGGTGGAGTCGGCCAGGCCGGCGAGGATGGCCGCCCGCTCCTTGACGTAGGCGAAGAACGCATGGGGCGACCCGCCGGCCACCCGGGCGATGGCGCCCGGCAGGGCGTTGTAGGTGGCGTTCAGGCACTCCCACATCTCCGAGGAGATCGAGTCGCGAGCGCTCCGGGCGTTCTCCCGGGCTGCGACCATGCTGCCGGCGATCGACGAGGTGCTGGCCGTGTCGAAGGCCAGGATGTCCAGCAGGTCGGCGCTGTCGAGCGGCTCCGCCGGCGCCTCGACGCCCATGACAGCCAGGAGGCCGCGGCACGCCGCGTCCTCCTCCACGGCTGGGTCTTCCAACGTGCGGTGGACGTGGACGTCGAGGATGCGGGCCGTGTCCTCGGCCCGTTCGACGTACCGCCCCACCCAGTACAGGGACTCGGCGATCCGGCTCAGCACGCCCGGCCCTCCTCTTGCTGTTGCTGGGCGGCCTGGACCACGGCCGGCCCCGGGTCGAGGGGCGCGCTCGCCGTCGTGGGCGCCAGCACCCTGGGCGCGGCCGGACGGGCCTGCACCACCGCCCGGGTGGCTCCGGGCTCGGCCAGCACCCACGTGTCCTTGCTCCCGCCCCCCTGGCTCGAGTTGACGACCAGGCTCCCCTCGGGCAGCGCCACCCGGGTCAGGCCGCCGGGCACGACCCACACCCGGTCGCCGTCGTTCACCGCGAACGGGCGGAGGTCGACGTGGCGGGGCAGGAGCCGGTCGCCGATCTGGGTCGGCGACGTCGAGAGCTGCACCACCTCCTGGGCGATCCACCCGCGGGGGTCGGCCATGAGCACGTGGCGCATCCGTTCCAGCTCGGACGGCGGGGCCGCCGGCCCGATCACCAGGCCGTAGCCCCCGGAGCCGGCCACGGGCTTCAGCACCAGCTCGTGGAGGCGGCCGAGGGCAGCTTCGAGCTGGTCGGGCTCCTCGAGCCGGTAGGTGTCGACGTTGGCCAGGATGGGGTCCTCGTCCAGGTAGTACCGGATGATGTCGGGGACGTAGGTGTACAGGAGCTTGTCGTCGGCCACGCCGTTCCCGACCGCATTGGCGATGGTGACGTTGCCGGCCCGGGCGGCGTTGACGATGCCGGGGCAGCCGACCACCGACCCGGCCCGGAACTGGAGGGGGTCGAGGAACTCGTCGTCGACCCGCCGGTAGACCACGTCGACGCGCTGCTCGCCCTCGGTGCTGCGCATGTACACGACGTTGCCCCGGCACACCAGGTCGCGGCCCTCGACCAGCTCCACGCCCATCTGGCGGGCCAAGAAGGCGTGCTCGAAATACGCCGCGTTGTAGACGCCGGGGGTGAGGACCACCACGGTCGGGTCGGCGACGCCGGCCGGCGTAGCCGCCCGGAGGGCTTCGAGGAGGCGGGCCGGGTAGCTGTCGACCGGGCGCACCCGGTGGCTGGCGAACAGTTCGGGGAACACCCGGGCCATGGTCCGGCGGTTCTCGATGACATAGGAGATGCCCGAAGGTGTCCGCAGGTTGTCCTCGAGGACACGGAACCCGCCGTCGGCCCCGCGCACCAGGTCGATACCGGCCACCACCACCCGCACCCCGTTGGGGGGATCGATGCCGGCGGCCGTGCGGTGGAAGTGCTCACAGCTCGTGACCAGGCGCCGGGGGACGATGCCGGCGTCGAGGATCCGGCCCGCCCCGTACACGTCGGCGAGGAACGCCTCCAAGGCCCGCACCCGCTGGCCGACGCCGGCCTCGATCGTCGGCCAGATGTTGGCGGACAGGATGCGGGGCACCAGGTCGAGGGGGAACGGCCGCTCCTCGCCCGAGTGGGAGAACGTGATGCCCTGGTCGCGGAAGGCCCGGTCGCGGGCCGTGCACCGGCTGACGAAGTCCTCGGCCGAGAGCGACTGGAGCACCTCGTGGAGCGCCTTGTACGGCGCCCTGGGCTGGCCTGACGGGTCGAACATCTCGTCCCACCCCGGGCCCACCGGGTAGCCGTCCATGAAGTCGCCCACTGCTCCATCGTGCCAAGGCTGCGTTTCGGGGACATTTCGCCCGTCAGGTGTTCGTGTCAACGTTGGGTCAACCCTGGAGTGAGCCTGTCGTCGCTCGACGTTCCCCGGGCGGAAACCCGCCCGAAACCCGCCGGGAGCCAACTGTCCCTATGGTGCCTATCGAAGCCTTCGCCGCCGGCGGTTGGTGGGTGGGACTGAGCGTGGCGTCGGCGCTGATCGCTGTGCTCGCCGCGCTGGTCACCACGGTTATCGCCCTGGTCAACCGGATCGAGCGCCAGGCCGCGTCGATCCTCGACAACCTCGCCGCCTCCGGCGAGCGCACCCGACCGCTGCTCGACCTGGTGGAGGCCAACGTCCACCTCGAGGCCATCGCAGGAGGCAGGTAATGGCGCACGAGACCGAGGTTCTCTGGATCGTCTCCCTCGGGACCGGCACCGCCGTGCTCGGCGTCGTCGTCCTGCTGCTGGGGCTGCTGCGGGAGTCGGTGCGGTCCCTGAGAGATCTGGTGTCGGCCGTGTGGTCCTCGGCGGTGAGCGTGTTCGTGCACACCGTCACCGCCGGCCCCCAGCTCGACCGGGCGGCGCTCACCCTCCGCGCTATGCGAGTGGACCAGTGACGGCACTGCTTGTCACCCTCACGGTGGGCGCCGTCATCGCCCTCCTCCTCGTTGTCGTCGGCTACTTGCGGGTCGTTGGCGGGATGGTGACGACGATCGAGGAGACCTTGGCCGAGAAGGTGGCGCCAGGAGCCCGTGAGGTCGCCGGTCACCTGGCCGCCACGTCACGGGCGGGTGCCGCCCTGCAGTCCGAGTTCGACGCACTCCTGCGTTCCTGACAAAGGAGGTTCCCGATGCGGACCACCATCTATGACGAGATCGGCGGCGCGCCGGCGGTCACCGTCGTCGTCGACGCCTTCTACGAACGCCTGGTCGCCGACCCCGACCTGACGTCGTACTTCGCCGGACGAGACATGGCCCGGCTCAAGGCCCACCAGCGCGCCTTGGTCACCGTGGCCCTGGGCGGCACGTCCGAGCAGTACAACGGCCGGATGATGCACCCGGCCCATGCGGGACTGAGCATCACCGACGCCGCGTTCGACAAGGTGCTCGACCACCTGCTCGCCGTGCTGACGGCCGCCGGCGTCCCACCCGTCACCTCCGCCAAGATCTTGGCCATTCTCCAGCCCCTCCGGTCAGACGTGGTGCAGCCGTCGCTGACGGCAGCGCGGTGATCGCCTGGTGGGTGGCCAACGCGGTGCTGGCCTTCGTCGCCCTGCCCGTCGTGCTGGTCGAGGCCCTCCGTATCATCCGCTCGCTCACCGTCGTGACGACCGCCGCCCGAGACATCGCCGCCTCCGCGCAGTCCGTCGCCGCGGCGGTCCCAACGGTCGCCACCACCGTGTCCGCCATCGCCGCCGGATGCGGCCAGCTCGAGTCCGCGGTCGGCTGATCCCCCGGACAGGAAGGAACGATCATGCCCCTTGCCGGTGCAACGACCATCGTGCTGGGCATCGTGGCCGCGCTCGCCATCGCCGGCTGCGTCGCCGTCATTGCCGTCCAGCTCTGGCAGGCCAGCGCCGCCCTCGCCGAGGTCGACACGGCGTTGGCCGCACTGCCGCCCGGGCTGGCCGGGCTGGAACCGGCCATGGGCGCCATCACCGCATCCCTGGCCAGGATCGCCGAGGTGACAGCGCGACCGGCGCTCCGGTAGCGACGACCCTCAGTCGAAGGGCGAGCCCTCGACATCGGGCCGCGCCGCAGGTAGCTGGTCGGGCCAGGCCCGGCCCAGCAGGACCTTGGCGGCCAGGACGAGGCCCACGGCGCCAAGGGTTCGCACCGGCAGGTGGCGCGCGCCGGGCGCCGGCTGCAGCCACCACTGGTCGTCGACCCATCCGTCGAGCTCCACGTCCGAGGAGCCGACGCCGGCCAGGGCCCCGCCACCGGTCTCAATCAGGTCGAAACCGTCGCGAGACCGGCGAAGGGTGGCCACCGGTGCACTGGTCTCGTCCCGTACGTCGAGACCGGTGCCCGCCCGCAGGTACGTGGCGAGCGGTGCGCCGTCGGCCCCGAAGGCCACGAGGGCGTCAGGGGCCGGTTCGTAGGTCACCAGCCGGAACAGCACCGAGCCGTCGTGGTCCTCGCAGGTCAGCGGCGGCCGGGCCCGCCCGCCGGCGCTGGCGATACCCGCCTCGACCAGGCCGGTGGGGCCAGCCACCACCAGCGGGCCGCGTGCCGACAGGCGCAGCACGGTGCAGGCCGGGCCGTCGGCGAACGCCGGCGTGCCCTCGGGCCGGAACAGCCGGCCGCCGGCGGCCAGGATGTCGCCCAGCGCCTCCGTCGCCGCCTCCGGGTCAGGCCGCAGTTCGGCCAGACAGACGGGGCAGGACTGCATGTGCGCCGGCCAGTCCCGCCCGCAGTGCCGGCAGCGAACCGTGGCCCCCAGGTCGTCGACCAGCTCGACCAGGCAGTCGGGACAGACGGCCCGGTCCGCCGGCCACAGCCTCCGGCACGAGGGGCACCCGCGCGTCATGTCCGGTCGCCAAAGAGGAAAGACTGCATGCATGACCATCGTGCACCGTGTGCTGTTCCCACACCCCATCGTGGACCTCGACGAGTACCTGGCCCGGGGCGGGGGCAAGGGACTGGAGGCGGCCCGCCAGTCCGGCCCCGAGACGCTGATCGCCGAGCTCGAGGCCGCCGGCCTCCGGGGCCGGGGCGGCGCCGGCTTCCCCACCGGCACCAAGTGGCGCACCGTGGCCGCGAACCGGTCATCGATGTTCCCGACAACGGTCGTCGTCAACGGTGCCGAGGGCGAGCCGGGCACCTTCAAGGACCGCACGATCCTGCGCAACGACCCGTACCAGGTGGTCGAAGGCGCGCTCATCGCCGCCCAGGCCGTCGGCGCCAACACCGTCATCTTCGGGCTCAAGCGCTCCTTCGGCGAGGAGGTGGCTCGCCTGCAGTCGGCGATCGACGAGATCGTCGCCGCCGGCTGGGCCCAGGGCATCGAGATCGAGGTGTTCGAGGGGCCGAACGAGTACCTCTACGGCGAGGAGACGGCGCTGCTGGAAACGATCGACGGGCGCTACCCCTTCCCCCGCATCGCGCCGCCCTTCCGGCGGGGGGTGACCGAGGTGGTGGCGACCGTCGGCGACACGACCTCGGGCAGTGGGCTCTCGGCCCACGTGGAGATGGCCGGCGCCGGCAGCGACCAGGTGGCCCCGCCGACGCTCGTCGACAACGTGGAGACGCTGGCCAACGTCCCCCGCATCATCGCCCGCGGCGCAGCCTGGTTCCGCACGGAAGGCACCGAGAAGTCGCCGGGGACGATCGTGTGCACCGTGACCGGGAGCACCCGCCGCCACGGCGTGGGCGAGGTCCAGATGGGCACCCCGCTGCGCGAGGTCATCGAGGCCATCGGCGGCGGTCCCCACCCGGGCCGCCGCATCCGCGCCGTACTCCCCGGCACGGCCCAGGGCTTCATCACCGAGGACCAGCTCGACACCCCGGTCAGCTACGAGGCCATGGCCGCCATCGGCAGCGGGCTCGGCTCGGCCGGCTTCATCGTGTTCGACGACACCGACGACCTGGTGGCCGCCGCCGCCGGCGTGTCGCGTTTCCTGTCCATCGAGTCCTGTGGCCAGTGCACGCCCTGCAAGCAGGACGGCCTGCAACTGGCCGGCGTCATGGACAAGCTGTCACGTTCCCAGGCCGGCGCCCACGACATGGCCATCCTCCACAAGCGGGTGGGCACGGTGGCCGACGGCGCCCGCTGCTACCTGGCCACCCAGCACCAGAACGTCCTGAGCAGCCTGCTGGCCGCCTATCCGGACGAGGTGGAGGCCCACGTCGCCGGGACGGCGACAGGCGTAACGCCGGCGTTGATCGCCGAGCTGGTCGATGTGGACGGCGGCCAGGCCACCTGGGACGAGCGCCACCGGGAGAAGCAGCCCGACTGGACCTATGACGCCGAGTACTCGGGCAAGGTGCCCGCCGAGCGCTACGGGGAGCACCGGGCCCACCAGACGTTGCCGGAGTAGCGAGGGCAGACTCAGCCATGGTCTCCGGACAGGTCGGCTCGACGGGGCGCCTCTTCCTGGAGGCGCTTGTGACCATCCTGGTGATCATGGACCCCCTGGCCAACGCTCCGGTCTTCCTGTCGCTGACCGCCGACTTCGACAGTGGCCGGCGCCGGCAAGCCGCCCTCCAGGCGACGGTGGTGGCGGCCACCGTCATCCTGGCTTTCGCTCTCTTCGGCCAGGGGATCCTCGCCCTGCTCGGCATCTCCCTCCCGGCGCTGGAGGTGGCCGGCGGCCTCCTGCTCGTGCTCGTCGCCCTGGAACTGCTGCGGCCCCCGCCGGCCGGGGCGGCGGCGGCGACGGGCCGGCCCGGCCAGAACCCGGCGCTCGTCCCTCTCGGCACCCCTCTCCTCGCCGGACCGGGCGCCATCGCCGCCACAATGGTTTTCATGAGCGCGGCGAACGGCGCCGGCCAGGTGGCCGCGGTGGTCGGCGCCCTCCTCCTGGCGCTCGGCGTGGTCTATGTCGTCCTGCGGGGCGCCGGCCGGCTGGCCGGCGTGTTGCACCCCAATGGCATCGACCTGCTGTCACGGGTCGTCGGGGTCTTGCTCGCCGCCATCGCCGTGCAGCTCGTCGCCACCGGCATCCAGGAATGGGCGCGGCACGGGGTGTGACGCAGCTCAGCTCCCCGGCGCCACCAGCCCCGGCGGCGCCGACCAGGAGTGCAGCGTCTGCATGTAGTTGGCCCGCTCGAACGCTGACGGGTCCTCGGCGTGGTCCTGGGTGGCGCACCCCCGGAGCTGGTCGACCGACGCATAGCCGTGGCGGACCATCCACAGGCGGAGGTCGGCCTCCACCGCGGCGAAGTGCGCCGGCCCTTCCCGCAGCGCCGCGGACGTCATCATGGCCACGTCGGCGCCCACCATCAGCGCCTTGACCACGTCGACCGCGGCCCGGATGCCGGAGGTGGCCGCCAGCGAGACGGCCGGGCCGAGCTGGGGCCGGAGGATGGCGGTCCAGCGCATCGGCAAGCGCAGCTCCCAGGGCTGGCTCAGGTCCAGCCGGACCACGACGCCGAGGTTCTCCAGGTCGAGGTCGGGCTGATAGAAGCGGTTGAAAAGCACCAGACCGTCGGCCCCGGCGCGGACGACCTCCCGGGCCACGTTGGCAAAGGCCGAGTAGTAGGGGCTCAGCTTCACCGCGAGGGGCACGCTGATGGCGGCCCGGACGGCGGCGACCAGGTCGAGGTCGCGAGCCTCCATGGCGGCGCCGGTGAGGTCGGGGTCGGCGGCCACGTGGTACAGGTTCAGCTCGACCGCGTCGGCGCCGGCGTCCTGGAGTGCCTTGGCCCAGCGCACCCAGCCACCCCTGGTGGTGGCGTTCAGGCTGGCGATGACCGGCACCGAGGCCTGGGCCTTGATCCGTTCGAGGGCGCGGACGTAGCGCTCGCCGGCGCCGGCCAGCTCCGGTACAGCGGGAAAATAGTCGAGGGCCTCGGCGAAGTGGCCCGACCCGGCTTCGAGGGCCTGGTTGAGCTGGAGCTCCTCGTGCAGGATCTCCTCCTCGAACAGCGACGGCAGGACGATGGCCGCGGCGCCGCCCTCCTCGACCATGCGGGCCGTCTCCGGGTCGCCGTTCAGGGGGGAGGCCGAGGCCACGAGCGGCGATCGCAGCGGGAGCCCGAGATAGGTGGTGCTGAGGTCCACGGCCGCGCCCATCACTCGGCCCCGCCGTCGTGGTCGGGCTGCACGTCGGGCGACGGGACGATCGGGGGCGAGAGGTGGGGAACCGTGCGCAGCACGCCGGCGAGCTGCTCGTAGTAGCGCCACCGTTCGTCGGCGTCGGCCTGGGCCAGCCCGGCCAGTTCGGCGGCCCGCTCGGGATGGGTGCGGGCAAGGACGGCGAAGCGGGTCTCGGTGGCCACGAAGTCGCGGACCGGGATCGAGGGCTTGTGCGAGTCGAGCTTGAACGGGCGGCCCTCGTCGATCTCGCTGGGCTGGTACCGGTACAGCGGCCAGTAGCCGCTCTTCACCGCGTCCTTCTGGTGGGTCATGGACTTGGACATGTCGATGCCATGGGCGATGCAGGTGCTGTAGGCGATCACCAGCGAGGGGCCCGGCCAGGCATCGGCTTCCAGCAGGGCCTTGGTGGTCTGCAGGTCGTTGGCACCCATGGCCACCTGGGCGACGTACACGTTGCCGTAGGCCCGGGCGATGGCCCCGAGATCCTTCTTCCCCGTCGCCTTCCCCGCGGCGGCGAACTTCGCCACCGCGCCCCGGGGGGTCGACTTCGACGCCTGGCCGCCGGTGTTCGAGTACACCTCGGTGTCGAGCACGAGCACGTTGACGTTGCGGCCCGACGACAGCACGTGGTCGAGCCCCCCGAACCCGATGTCGTAGGCCCAGCCGTCGCCGCCAATGATCCACACGCCCTGGCGAACGAGCGTGCCGGCCAGGGCGAGGAGCGACCGGGCCTCGGGGCTGTCGGTGCCGGCCAGCACCTCGCGCAGGCGGGCCACCAGCCGGCGCTGCTCGACGACGCCGGCCTCGTCGGCGGTGGCGTCGAGCAGGCCGCGGACGACCTCGTCGCCGAGCACCGGGCCCAGGCCGACGAGCAACGCCCGGGCGTGCTCGCCGAGGGTGTCGAGCGCCAGGCGCATGCCGAGGCCGAACTCGGCATTGTCCTCGAAGAGGGAGTTGTTCCAGGCCGGCCCCCGGCCGTCGCCGTTGACCGTCCAGGGCGTCGTCGGCAGGTTGGCGCCGTAGATCGACGAGCAGCCGGTGGCGTTGGCCACGATCATCCGGTCGCCGAAGAGCTGGCTGACCAGCTTGAGGTAGGGCGTCTCGCCGCAGCCCCCGCACGCGCCGGAGAACTCGAAGAGGGGTTCGAGCACCTGCGAGCCCTTGACCGAGTCGTGGGCCAGCAGGCTGCGGTCGAGGGGGGCGATGGTCTGGAAGTAGTCCCAGCGCCGGCGCTCGAGGTCGCGGTGCTCGCCCACCGGCGCCATGTTGATGGCCTTGCGGCTGATGTCGGTCTTGCTCTTGGCCGGGCACACGTCGACGCACACGCCGCACCCGGTGCAGTCGTCGGGCGCCACCTGGATGGTCAGCAGGTGGCCGGCCAGGTCCTTCGACCGGAAGCCTTTGCTCACAAAGTCGGCCGGCGCACCGGCGACGGCCTCCGGCGCGAAGACCTTCATCCGGATCGTCGAGTGCGGGCACACGATGGCGCACTTGCCGCAGTCGATGCAGATGTCGGGATCCCAAATGGGGATCTCCTGGGCGATCGCCCGCTTCTCGTACTTCGCCGTCGCGGTGGGGAACGTACCGTCGACCGGGAAGGCGCTGACGGGCAGCAGATCGCCATCGCCGGCCATGAGCAGGTTCGTGACCCGCTGGACGAACTCGGGCGCGTCACCGGGGACGGCCGGGCCGACGCCAGGCCGGCCGGTGACCTCACCGAGGGGCACCTGGACCAGCCGTTCGAGGGAGCGGTCGATGGCCGCGAAGTTCCGGTCGACGATGGCCTGGCCTCGGCGGGCGTAGGTCTTCTCGACGAACGCCTTGATGTGGGCGACCGCCTCGTCAGCCGGCAACACCCCCGACAGCTTGAAGAAGCACGGCTGCATCACGGTGTTGATCCGGTTGCCCATCCCGGCCTCGCCGGCCACGGCGAAGGCATCGATGACCCACAGGTCGATGTGCTTGTCGACGAGCTGCTGCTGGACCTCGCGGGGCAGATGGTCCCAGACCCGTTCCGGGGCATACGGGGAGTTCAGCAGGAACGTCGCCCCCGGCTTGGCCACGTCGAGCACCCGCATCTTCTCCAGCAACCCGAACTGGTGGCAGGCGACGAAGTCGGCGTCGCCCACGAGGTACGTCGACCGGATGGGCTCGGGCCCGAAGCGCAGGTGCGACACCGTGACCGACCCCGACTTCTTCGAGTCGTAGACGAAGTAGCCCTGAGCCCACAGGTCGGTGTTCTCGCCGATGATCTTCACCGAGGCCTTGTTGGCGCCCACGGTGCCGTCGGAGCCGAGCCCGTAGAACACGGCCTGCACCTCGCCGGCGGGGCGCCGGTGGCCGAACGCGGCGTCGACCGGGAGGCTGAGCCGGGTGACGTCGTCGTAGATGCCGACGGTGAAATGGCGGCGGGGCCGGTCGGAGGCGAGGTCGTCCAGCACGGCCTTCACCATCGCCGGCGTGAACTCCTTCGACGACAGGCCGTACCGCCCGCCCGTGACCCGAGGCATCGTGGCGAACGGCGGGGCATCGACGTCCATGGCCTCGGTGAGCGCGGCCACCACGTCGAGGTAGAGCGGCTCGCCGACGGCGCCGGGCTCCTTGGTGCGGTCGAGCACGGCGATCGCCCGCACCGTCGGCGGCAGGGCGGCGACGAGCTCGTCGACCGGGAAGGGGTTGAACAGCCGGACCCGGAGCATCCCGACCGGCTCGCCCGCGGCGACGAGGGCGTCGACCGCCTCCTCGGCCGCACCGGCTCCCGAGCCCATGAGCACGACCACCCGGTCGGCATCGGGCGCGCCGTGGTAGTCGACCAGGCCGTACCGGCGGCCGGTCCGCGCCGCCAGCTCGTCCATGACCCCCCGGACGATGCCGGGCAGGGCCAGGTAGTAGGGGTTGGCCGCCTCCCGGCCCTGGAAGAACACGTCGGGGTTCTGGGCCGTGCCCCGCACGACCGGGGCGTCGGGCGACATGGCCCGGCCGCGATGGGCGATCACGTCCGGCTCGCGCACCAGTGCCCGCAGGTCGTCGGCGTCGAGCAGGGCGATCTTGTCGACCTCGTGCGACGTGCGGAAGCCGTCGAAGAAGTGCAGGAACGGCACCCGCGACCGAAGGGTGGCGGCGTGGGCCACGAGCGCGAAGTCGTGGGCCTCCTGGACCGAGCCGGCGGCGAGCATGGCCCAGCCCGTGGTGCGGGCGTGCATGACGTCGCTGTGGTCGCCGAAGATCGAGAGGGCGTGGGTGGCGATGGTGCGGGCCGCCACGTGGACCACCGCCGGCGTCAGCTCGCCCGCGATCTTGAACATGTTCGGGACCATGAGCAGCAGGCCCTGCGATGCGGTGAAGGTCGTCGCCAGCGCGCCGAGCTGCAACGCCCCGTGCAGCGCGCCGGCGGCGCCGGCCTCGGACTGCATCTCGATCACATCGGGCACGGCGCCCCAGAGGTTGGGCCGGTCCGCCGCCGACCAGTCGTCACAGTGCTCCGCCATGGGCGAGGCCGGGGTGATCGGGTAGATGGCGATGACCTCGCTCAAGGCGTACGCCACCCGAGCCGCCGCCTCGTTGCCGTCCATGCACTCCCACTGCCGGTCCATCGCCATGGTCCTCCGCTGTCGGTGTCCTCCGCCAAGCCCAGGCCCTGGCCGAGCCTAGGAGGAACGGTCCTCGGACCGTCGACCGTCAAGCGCGGCGCGGCGCAGGACGTCGATCTGCCCGGTCACCGACGCCGCCGCCGGCAGCACCTCGAGCCCTTCGGGATCGAACCCCGGCGGGACGGTCCGAAGGACCACTGGCGCCGCGCCGCGAAGCTGGCGGGTGGCCTCCAGCACGTCGGCACCCGAGGCGACCAGGTCGAACAGGACGACGTCAGCCCCGGCCGCCAGGGCGCACGACTCGCCCCGGACGGCCGGGCACTCGGTGGGGTGATCGACCGGCCCGTGGCACAGGGCCACGTCGATCCCGGCGTTCGCGAACGCGCCGAAGTCCGACACGGCCAGCACCGGGTCGGCGCTCTCGATCAGCACCCGAAGCCTCGTCCCGCGGGCAGCGCCCCGTCCGGCCCAGCTCGTCGTCTGCCTCTGCCTCACGGGGATCCTCCTCAGAACCGTTGGGTCGATTCTGCGCGCCCGCCCCCCGGGGCGACCAGGGCCGAACGGCCCGCCGTCCGGCCCCCCGTCCGGCCCGGTGCTACGGGCGCCGGCCGATGAACGCCAGCAGCCGCGTCTGCTCGTCGGCGTCAGCGGGCACCGCCACCTTCGGGCCGTAGTGGCCGCTCTGGCGCAGGGCGTCGTCCATCGGCTCGATCCCGGCGAGCATGCGGTGGACCTCGTCGGGGTCGAGGCGCTCGTCGAGGCCGGCGGCGCGGGCCAGATCCCAGGTGTGGAGGAACACGTCGCTGGTCACGAACATGTCGACGGCCTGCTCGACGACGTACCGCGCACCGTGCAGGTCGAGCGCCGACGACGCGGTGCTGGCGTCGTCGAGCACGGCTTGGAGGCCGGAACGGAGCGCTCCCCAGGCGCCGGCCGGGTCGTCGGCGACGGCGGGACCGCCCGGGACGTCGATGCCGGCGTAGGTCCGCAGGAACGCCGGCACCCACTCGACCAGGTGGCCGACGACGTCACGAGCCACCCACCCCTCGCAGGGCGCCAGGCTCTCCCAGGCGCTGGCGGGCACCGCGTCGACCCGGCGACCGAACTCCCCCGCGACCCTGGCGAACCGTGCCCCGTACCCGCTCATCCCACGAGCAACCGTACGGCGACGGCGGTCCCGACGACAACGATCCCGGCCCGCAACCACGCCGGCGGGATGCGCCGGCCGATGGAGGCCCCGACCTGGCCGCCGGCGATGGCGCCGGCCGCCAGCAGGCCGGCCACGGCCCAGTCGACGTCGGCGAACACGATGAACAGGATGGCCGCGACGCCGTTGACCAGCCCGGCCAGCACGTTCTTGGCCGCGTTGAGGCGCTGCAGTGAATCGTCGAGGAAGATGCCCAGCAGGGCGATGAGCATCACGCCCTGGGCGGCCCCGAAGTACCCGCCGTAGACCCCCGTGGCGTACACGCCGACGAACAGCAGCGGCCCGCCGTGCGCCGGCACCGCTCCGTCACGGGCGACCCGCCGGCGAGCCAGGCGGGGCTGGGCGGCCACCAGCCCGCACGCCACCAGGATGAGGGCGGGTACCACGGCGCGGAAGACCGTTGCCGGCAGGGCCAGCAGCAGCACGCCACCCGTCAGGCCGCCGGCGGCGGAGGCGGCGCCGAGCATGCGCAGCCGCCTCCGCTGGCCGGCCAGCTCCCGTCGGTAGCCGATGGCCCCGCTGACCGACCCGGTGACCAGGCCGACGGTGTTCGACACGTTGGCCACGACCGGCGGGTAGCCCAGGGCGAGGAGGGTCGGGAAGGTGATCAGCGACCCCGACCCGACGATGGTGTTCAGCGTGCCGGCGGCCAACCCGGCGGCGAGAATGGCGAGGGCGGCGAGGGGGGACACGTCGGGCCAGAGATCGTACCCGGCGGGAATAAACACAGTTCGGGCTTGGTCTAACCGACCATGCCGACCGCCATCATCACCGGAGCGTCGCGCGGCCTCGGCCTCGCCTTCGCTCGCGCCCTCGCCGGACGAGGTTGGAGCCTGGTCCTCGACGCCCGGGGGGCCGACGCCCTGCAGGCCGTAGCCAGCGAGCTGGCGGCCACCACCGGCGTCGTGGCCGTGCCCGGCGACGTCTCCGACGACCGCCACCTCCTCGCCCTGGTCGACGCGGCGCGGCGCCTGGGCGGGATCGACATGCTGGTCAACAACGCCAGCCTGCTCGGGCCCAGCCCCCAGCCCCGCCTGGCCGACTACCCCCTCGACGTCTTCGAGGCGGTGTACGCGGTCAACGTGACCGCCCCGTTGGCTCTCATCCAGCTCGCCCTCCCCCTGCTCGGCGAAGCGCCTCGGGGCCGGATCCTCAACGTGACGTCCGACGCCGGCGTGGAGGGGTACGAGGGATGGGGCGGGTACGGGTCGTCGAAGGCGGCGCTGGAGCAGCTCTCCCGGGTGCTGGCCGCCGAGCATCCCGACCTGCGGGTGTGGTGGGTGGACCCGGGGGACATGAACACCCAGATGCACCAGGAGGCCTTCCCCGGCGAGGACATCACCGACCGGCCCCCTCCCGAGGAGAGCGTGCCCGGGCTGCTCAGGCTCCTCGACGACGACGCACCGAGCGGCCGCTACCAGGCCCGGCCCGCCGTTCCCGAGCCGTGACCGCCACGCTCACCACCCGCCCGCCGATCGTCTTCGACCTCCCCCGGGAGCTCGAAGCGCACGAGCCGCCGGAGGCCCGGGGCCTGGCTCGTGACGACGTCCGGCTCCTGGTGTCCCGGCCCGACGAGGCGCCGGTGCACGCCGGCTTCCGCGACCTCCCCGACATCCTTCAGCCCGGCGACCTGCTGGTCATCAACACTTCGGCCACCTTGCCGGCCTCGCTCGACGCGGTCCGCCCCGGCGGTGACGTCGTCGAGCTCCACCTGTCGACGCCCCTCCCGGCCGGCCTCTGGGTCGTCGAGCTGCGCCAACCGGCCCAGCCCGGCACCCTGCCCTTCCGGGCCGACGTCACGGGCGAGACGCTGGCCGTGCCCGGCGGCGGGCGGGTCGAGCTGCTGGCCCGCTACCCCCGCTCCGGGCGCCTCTGGGTGGCGGTCCTGCACCTCCCGTCCCCGCTGCTGGTCTACCTGGCCGAGCACGGGCGCCCGATCCGCTACGGCCACGTCGACCACGACTGGCCCCTGGACGCCTACCAGACCGTCTACGCCAACGAGCCCGGCAGCGCGGAGATGCCCAGCGCCGGCCGGGCGTTCACCACCGACCTGATCACCGCCCTCGTGGCCCGCGGCGTGGGCGTGACGCCCATCGTGCTCCACGCCGGCGTCGGGTCGCTCGAGACCGGCGAGCTGCCGGCGCCTGAGCCGTTCCGGGTCCCAGCCCCGACCGCCGAGCGGGTGAACGCCACCCGGGCCAACGGGGGCCGGGTCATTGCCGTCGGCACGACGGTGGTCCGGGCCCTGGAGACCGTGGGCGACGCCGGCGGCGTGGCCCACCCCGGTGAAGGGTGGACTGAGGTCATCATCACCGCCGAGCGGGGGATCCGGGTGGTCGACGGCCTGCTCACCGGCTGGCACGAGCCGGCCGCGTCCCACCTCCTCATGCTGGAGGCGGTGGCCGGGCGGCAGATGCTCGACGACGCCTACCGGGCCGCCCTCGCCGGCGGCTACCTGTGGCACGAGTTCGGCGACCTCCACCTCCTCCTGCCGTGAACGGCACCAGGATCTCCGCCCGGGCCACCGAGCTCGTCACCACCCTCAAGCACGCCGGCGAGGCCAGCGCCGACGACCTGGCTGCCAGCCTCGGGGTCACGGTCAGCGCGGTGCGCCAGCAGCTCGACGGCCTGGCCGCCGACGGGCTGGTGGCGTGGCGGCCCTTGGCCCGGGGCCGGGGCCGCCCGACCCACGTCTACCGCCTCACCCGAGCCGCCGAGCCCCTCTTCCCCAAGGCCTACGGCGGCCTCACCACCGAGCTGCTCGGGTACGTCGCCGACACTGACCCGTCGCTCCTCGACGACGTCTTCGACCGCCGGCGGCAACGCCGCCTGGACGCGGCCCGGGCCCGGCTGGCCGCGGCCGGGGCCGACCTGGCCGCCCGCGTCGCCGAGCTGGCCCACATCCTCGACGAGGACGGGTACCTGGCCGCGTGGGAGGCCCGCCCCGACGGGTCCTTCCGCGTGGTCGAGCACAACTGCGCCGTCCTCGACGTGGCCGAGCGCTACGGGCAGGCCTGCACCAGCGAGATGGCCTTCCTGCGCCAGGCCCTCCCCGACGCCCGGATCGAGCGGGTCAGCCACATGATCGCCGGCGCCCACTCCTGCGCCTACGAGATCACACCCACCGACTGAAGGGCGAACGGCGGGCGGAGCACGCCGGCCTCGGTGACGATGGCGGTGACCAGCGCGGCCGGCGTGACGTCGAACGCCCGGTTCTCGGCCGGGAAACCGGCCGGGGCGGTGACCAACCCGCCGAACGACGTGACCTCGGCCGGCGACCGCCGCTCGATCGGGATGCTGGCGCCGGTCGGGCACTGCCCGTCCACCGTCGACAGTGGGGCCGCCACGTAGAAGGGGATGCCGTGGTAGCGGGCGAGCACCGCCAGCCCGTAGGTGCCCACCTTGTTGGCCACGTCGCCGTTGGCGGCGATCCGGTCGGCGCCCACGATCACGCAGTCGACCTCGCCGCCGGCCATGAGCGGGCCGGCCATGACGTCGGCCACCAGCCGGCCAGGGATCCCCAACCGGTCGAGCTCCCACGCCGTCAGCCGGGCCCCCTGCAGCACCGGGCGGGTCTCGTCGACCCACACGGTCGGCCGCCGGCCGGCTTCGTGGGCGGCCCGGACCACGCCCAGGGCCGTCCCGTAGCCGGCGCACGCCAGCGCACCGGCGTTGCAGTGGGTGAGCACCCGGCCACCGACCGGGATGAGGGGGGCGCCGTGGGCGCCCAGCCGGCGGTTGCGGGCGACGTCGTCGCTGGCCAGGCGCACGGCCTCGGCCACGGGGTCCTCGGCCCGCCGGCCCCGGGCCACCCCCCACGCCAGGTTGACCGCCGTCGGCCGGGTGGCCAGGAGCCGGTGGGCGGCGTCGTCAGGCGGCTCGCCGGTGACGGCGGCCAGCGCCATCCCCATGGCGCCGGCGACCCCCAGCGCCGGTGCGCCCCTGATGGCCAGCGTGCGGATGGCATCGCACAGCTCGTCGACGGTACGGGCATCGACGAACGCCAACCGGCCGGGCAGCAGCCGCTGGTCGATCATGCGCACGGTGCCGCCCTCCAGCCACTCGATGGTGGGCGGGATACCAGTCACGGGCCGGCCGGTCAAAGGGAGCGGACCGCCCGGCCGACGGCCGCTTCGAGCCCGGCGGGGTCGGCGTGGGCCCGGGAACCGAGGAGCACCAGCAGCCCGCCGGCGCCCCCGGCGGCGTCGACCTGGGCGCGCACGTCGTCCGGGCCCAGCCCGCCGCCAAGGGCGGCTACGGCCGGCCGGGCCGAGCCGCACGGCCCGTGGGCGGCGCCGATGTTGGCCCGTACCTCCTCGTCGGCTTCGAACAGCGTCCCGCCGAACCCGCCGGCGACCACGTAGTCGGCCCCGCAGAGGCGCAGGAGCCGGGCCAGGACCGCGCCGGTCGGACCAAAATCCGGGTTACGGGCCCAGGGCCCCGACCCGGCCCGGTGGGCGAACAGCGGCACGCCGAGGCCGGCATCGCGGAGGGCGAGAAGGCCGTCGAGCCCCTGGGCGAAGGGGTCGACGAGGAGCCCGGAGGCACCCAGGTCGACGGCCATGCGGGCCCGGTCGAGCAGGGTGAGGGACGGCCCGGTGACGTTCGGGCAGTAGACCACCTCCGGGCCTATCACCCTTGCCACCGCCCGCACCCGTTCGGCAAGCGGGCACCAGGCCGGGTCGCCCAACGTCTCGTCGTCCTTCACGAACCGGGCGCCGCCGGCCATCGCCGCCCGGGCCACCTCGGCCACGCCGGCCGGCGCCAGCCCGAGCGGGGGCTTCACGATCACGCCGACGGTGACGCCGGCGCCGGCACCGAACGCCGGCCCCGGCAGGAGCTCATCGGGCAGCTCGAGGTCGATGAGCCGGCAGCGGGCCAGCTCGCCCAGCTCCATCACCTCGCCGGCGACGATCGCGGCAACCAGCAGGTTGACGTCACGGCCCCAGTTGTCGTCGGGGAACTCGACGACCACGGTCGAGCCGTCGCCGCCCACCACCCGGCCCCGCAACGCGCCGAAGGCCCGGCTCGAGCCCGGCGGGCTCACCTCGTACGTGGCCCGCAGCACGGCCGCGAGCCTAGGGCGGCGGCCGGCGGGTCAGGCCGCCCGGCGAGCCGCGTCCTGCCGGCGCCGGCGAAGGCGCCGGCGCTCGTTCTCGTCGAGGCCGCCCCACACGCCGTCGTCCTGGCGGGTGACGAGGGCGAACTCGAGGCAGGCGCCCCGCACCGGGCATGCGGCACAGACCGCCTTGGCGACAGCCGCCCCGTCCTCGGACTCCGGGAAGAAGACCGCGGTGTCGAGGTCACGGCACGCCGCGCCGAGGCGCCAGTCGTCCGGGTCGTACGTCATCACTGTTTCAGGCATGGCGTTCCTCCAACAACCGTATCGGCGAGGACATTCCAGACCTGAAACCTCAATGCAGCCCGGCCCGCGGCGGCCGGCCCGGACCGCTCAGTCGGCCGCCGGCCGCGCCCCTACCGGCCGCTTCGGAAGGCGGAGGCGGGCCGGCACCCCCGAGGCCATCGCCGGCGTCTTCGGGACACGGACCTCGTGGAGCTGCAGCGGCTGTGACTCCGGCACCGTCGGCGCCGGCCACTGGGCCGCCATCGCCCGGTCCAGCTCGGCGAGCCGGGCCTCGAGGGGGGCCCAGTCCTCGGCGGGCGGGCGGCCGAGGCCCACCCGGGCATCGATGGCCTCCTGCGCCTGGCGCTCGATCTCCTCGCGGGAATAGCGCGGCTCACGCCCAAAATACTTGCCCATGTCGGCGACCTTTCGTGGAAAGAAGGCTTCGGCGTCGGTCCGCCTTGTTGTTCCCCAAGGAAGTCTCGCGTCACCTCGGACACCGCCGCAATGAATGTTTGTTGCCTACAGTGCCCCCGACGGTTGCCGCCCCCTGTGCCACAATCCGATGTCGTGCCCATGGCCGAGCTCACCGACGGTTCGGCGGCCGACTTCGCCGCCGGCACGACCGACGCCGGGGCCTACATCGCCCACACCCGGGCCGGCGAGGTAATCCTTCTGCCAAAGGTCGCCGGCGAGTTCACCGGCGACACCATGCCCGCCGGCTGGACGGTCACCCCCCTGCGCGACGGAGGCTCCGCCACCCTCGCCGGCGGGATGCTCACCCTCGATGCCGCCCGGGTCGGGTGCGAGCCGCTCCTCCTCAGCCCGAGGTCCCTCGAGATGTCGGCCGTATTCGCGGCCCGACCCGACCAGCACGTCGGGCTCGGCACCAACTTCGTCGACGTGCCCTGGGTCAAGTTCAGCACCAAGTGGGGCCGACGGCTCTACGCCCGGACCCACCTCCTCACCGTCGAGGACAAGCGGCTCGCCGGCGACTTCTTCGACGCCCCCCACCGGTACCGGATCGACTGGAACGTCCTCGACCTGATCTTCTGGGTGGACGGCGAGAAGGTGGCCCACCTGATGATCCCGATGCCGGGCCACATGCGGGCCATGGCCGCCAACGAGCGGCTCGGGGCCCAACCGCTGGGGCTGGAGTGGGTGCGCCTCTCGCCCTACCCGCCGGCCGGGCGGTTCACCTCACGGGTCCTCGACGCCGGCGCGCCGGCCGACTGGCACAGCCTCACCTGGCGGGCCGACGAGCCGAGGGCCACGGGCATCGCCATGCAGGTCCGCACCGGCGATGTCGCCCGGCCCGGGCGTACCTGGTCCTCGTGGCGGGCGGTGGCGGGCTCCGGCGGCGCCGTGGGCGCCACGTCCCGGTTCGTGCAGTACCGGGCGCTGCTGTCGACCACCGACCCGGCGTGGACGCCGGTCCTCCACGAGGTCCGCCTGCGCTACTCAGCCGCCGGTGCGCCGGGCGGCGGCTCCGCCGCCGCCGCCGGCGCCGGCGGTGGCGTGTCCTCGAGCAGCTTGGTCTCGGGCAGCGCCTTGGGGTGCCAGTGACCGGGCACGAGGTCGGGGCCGACCCGTTCTGCGTCCGTGCCCGGGTGGCTCACGTGCACCCCGTACCAGACCACGAGGTCGGCGCTATGGACGGGCTCGCCTGACACGAAGCGGTCGAGACCGGCCCGGGCCAGTGCCGGGTCGGTGGTGAACCCCTGACCGTCGTCCATCTCGTCGGGGCTGTAGCGGAGCACCCAAAGGTCGCCGGCGCCGAAGTCGTTGGCCGTCCCGTCGTCGGGACCGGGAAGGATCGAGTACTCCCGCCCGTCGCGGTCGTGGCGGACGAGCCAGTGCCGGCCGTGGGCGGCATGGCGCGGGCGCTTGACCTCGAAGCGCATGAAGTGCCAGCGGGTCTCGCCCCGGATCGGAGGTTCGTTGAACTCGCGTAGGACGTTGGAGCCGGGGGCCAGGATGTCGAAGTCGAGGCGCCAGTAGGCATGGTGGACGTGCGGCTTGCCCGTCGTCGAGTTCAGGCTCGCCGAGCACCCGAACCGGGGCTGGATCGTGCCGCTGGCCGCCAGCCGCCACTCGTTCACGTACCGGAACGGCCCGGCCTCGAGCTGGGTGACCAGGACGAGGTCCTCGCCATCGGCCCAGAGGGCGACGCCTCGGAACGGGCCTCCGTCGACCCCTGTCTCCAGGATCGTGCCCGGCCTCGACGCGCAGACCCGGAAGCCGGCGACGGGGTCCTCGCCCTCCGCCGTGAACGCCGCCTCCTCGTGAGCCCAGTGCCGCTCGGCCGGCGGGCTGCCGGCGTCGACCGCCTCCTGGCCGTACTCGACATTGACGATCGGCAGGTGGGCCCGCTGCAGCACCCGGGCACCGAGGTAATCCACGGTCCGCAGCTCGATGCCCGACCCGTTCGTGCCCGACGACGCCGCCGGCCGCACGACCACGAACTGCCAGAGCAGCACCTCGCCCTGCCAGACCCGCACCCGAGCCTGCCGCGGCCCGGCGACGGCAGTCACCGACGCCTCGATGGGGGCGCCAACGTCGTCGGTGGACGGCAGGGGCACGCCACGAGGGGCACGGATGATCTCGCCGTCGGCGGTCCGCACCCCCACGACCCGGTGCTCGCCCGCTGCCGTCCGCAAGCCGACGGCGACGATCCGGTCGACGTTGCCGTCGGGATCAAAGAAGCTGGCCAGGGGGGGCATCGGCCGGTACGGCTGCAGCTCGCCGGCGAGGAGCGGTGGCCCGAGCTCCGGGTCCTCCTTCAGGCTGTCGACGGCCCAGCCGAACTCGTCGTCGAGCGGGGCCCGCTGCCAGTGGGCGTGGTTCAGGGTGGAGTAGTCGAGCTCGTCGAAGCGGCCGTCGGCGAGGAGCACCCGCCCGGTGTCCATGTCCTGGATCGTGGCCGTGAACCGCTGCCCGGCCTCGTCACCCTTGTCGACGACGTCGTGGGCCACCAGCCACAGGTCGCGGCCGGCAAAGTCGACCTGGACGACGTCATGCGCGAAGAGGGCCTTCGTGGCTCGGGCCATCTCCTCCTGGTAGACCACTTCGGGGACGACTTCGATTCGCAGAGGTTCCGGCACACTCCGAACGTAGCTGAGGGCGGACCGGGCCACGTCGGGCACGCCGGTGCTCTTGCCGGGCCACCTGGCGTGGTGGGAAAGTGGTGCAGGAGTTGGCGTCCCCGGACCCCGGACGTCAGGGCCTCTTCGAGTGAACGGAGCGGCCCAGTGGGCCGAGACAACGGGAGTCCGATGACGATGCAGCCGGAACGCGGGCTTTGGCCTGCTCGTCACCTTGCGGTCGCCGAGGGGGGCACGTCCGCGCCGGCCGACGCCTTCCAAGTGCGCCGGCTGGCGGCAGTGGAAACGACGGAGGAGGTCGCCGAGGCCAGCGAGGTGGCGTTTGCGCGGCTGACGCGGCTGGCCGCCCTTCTCCTCGACGCGCCGTTGGCCTTCGTCACCGTGGTGGACACGACCCGGTCCTGGTACAAGAGCTGCGTGGGGCTCGGCCCGCACGCGGAACGGTTCGCCGCGGTCGAGGAGGCCTTCTGCCGGTTCGTCGTCGAGCGAGATGCCCCGCTCGTCCTGGCCGACGCCAGAGCTGACCCGCGCACCAGGGCCAACCCGAGCATTCGCGCCATGGGGATCGTGGCCTGGGCCGGGTTCCCTATCAAGGCGCTCGACGGCGAGGTGGTGGGCACGTTCTGCGTCGTCGACACCGTTCCCCGCCAGTGGGATGGCCGCGACGTTCAGGTGATCGAGACGCTGGCCGACGCGGCGTCGAGCGAGATCGCGCTGCGCGCCGCCCTGGCGCTGGAGGCCGAGGCCCATGCCGAAGCGGAGGCGCGCGTGGTCGAGGCCGCCGAGCTGGCTCGTCTCGTCTCCGACCTCGCCCAACGGTCCGACACCCTCGCCCACGCCCTCCGCCAGAGCTTGCTGCCGCCGGCGCTCCCGGAGGTCGCCGGCCTCGACCTGGCGGCGCGCTACCAGCCGGCGCGCGGCGAGGAGGTGGTCGGGGACTTCTACGACGTCTTCAGTGCCGCCCGGTCGTCGTGGTGCGTCGTGATGGGCGACGTCTGCGGGAAGGGCCCGGAGGCAGCCACTGTCACCGCCCTCGCCCACTACACCCTGCGGGCCGCCGCCGCCCGGAGCACCAGCCCAGCTCGCGTGCTGGGCCTGCTCAACGCCGCCCTGCTGCACCAGCGCCCCGGCGACGAGCGCTTCCTCACCGTCGCCCTGGCGAACGTGCGGGTGCTCAAGGGCCGGGTCATGGTCACGGTGAGCCTGGCCGGGCACCCTCCCCCGTTGCTCCGGCGCAGTGACGGCTCCGTCGTCGATGCCTGCTCGCCAGGCATGGCCCTGGGCCTCTTCGACAGCCCGCCGCTCTCGAACACCAAGCTCGTGCTCGGTCCCGGCGACGGGCTCGTCTTCTACACCGACGGCGTCACCGAGGCACGACAAGGTTCGGAGGAGCTCGGCATCGAGGGCCTGCGCGCGGTTGTCGCCGACGTCCCCCTTGGCAGCAGCGCCGCCCACCTGGGCAGCGTCATCGAGGCCTATGTCGGCGAGTACCGCGACGGGCTCCCGCGCGACGACACCGCGATCCTGGTCGTCCAGGTGCCGCTGGCGCCCTGAGCCGGTCAGGCGTGGACGGCCCGCTGCTCCTGGCGCCGCCGGTACAGCTCGACGTCGGCTCGGGCGATCAGGTCCTCAGGCGAGTCTCCCCGCCGCAACCCGGCGAACCCCATCGTCACCGACCCGCCGTCGGGGCCCTCGGCAAGGGACGCATTGACGGCCGACAGCCGCTTGGCCGCGCCGGAGACGCTCAGGCCGGCGATGGCGCACACGAACTCGTCGCCGCCATAGCGAAAGATCAGGTCATGGGCCCGAAGCCTTCCGCGGAGGGTGCTGACGACCCTGGCCAGCATCCGGTCGCCGGCGGCATGACCATGCTCGTCGTTCACCAGCTTGAGGTGGTCGACATCGACGAAGGCCACCGCCAGGGCCTGGCCCGACCGCCCGGCGCTCTCGATCTCACGGGCCAGCTCCACGAACCCGGCACCGCGCACCTGGGCACCGGTGAGATCGTCCAGCGACGAGCCCCCTCGCTCGCGCGCCGAAGCCCCGCGGTCGGCCAGCGCCATGTCCCGGTCAAGCTCGGCCTCGGTCCGCTCGGAGGCGCCCGCCCGGCGGTCCTGCGATGACTGGCGACGGTCGGACGCCGCGTCGCGCCGGGCCAGGGCCAGGCGTTCCAGCAGGCCCCTTGCCGACCCGCCACCCTCCGGCGGGGCCGACCGCTCGGCAGCCTCGTCGCGCTCCTCGGCGTCCCGGTCCCGCTGCTCAGCGGACCGGTCCCGCTCGACGCCGGCCTGGTCCCGTTCGGCCCCGGCCTGGTCCCGCTCGACGCCCGCTTCCTCCCTCGGCCCAGAGGTCTGCCCGAGCTCAAGGCGCAGACCGTGCAGCTCCGCCCGCAAGGCCGCCACCTGCTGCTGGAGCAGCGCGACGACCCGCGAGCGAGCACCTGGGCCCTCGACCAGGGAGTAACCCTCGGCTGGGATCACCTCGGTGTGCTGGTCACACACCCTCCTGAACGCCGGCGCACTGGCCTCGTCGTCAAACGCATCCATGGGGTACCCGCACAGCAAGAGGAACTCCCTGGACTTCGCCAGGCCGTTCCAGAAGCCCTCGAGGGCGAGGGCCGAGATGGCCTCGCCGTCGTCAAACAGCACAGCCTTCATCTCGCTGTACACCCTGACGGCCCGACCGCCCTCGACCGCGAGGCTCAGAATGGAGCCGAGCGTCTCGCGAAAGGCGGTGGGTTCGATCCGCCCAGCGACCATGAGGGTGCCGAGCAGTACGGCGAGTTATAACCAGAACCTGTGGATCGACCACCCGTTCGGAGGCGCGGCGTACC
Organism: Acidimicrobiia bacterium; assembly: GCA_023264995.1. Lineage (GTDB taxonomy): Bacteria > Actinomycetota > Acidimicrobiia > Acidimicrobiales > AC-14 > CADCTB01. Next base: position 58,549 of record JAHFUR010000024.1, read on the forward strand.
TTCCTCGTTGACCAAAACGAGAGACACGCTGGCGGTGACACGCCGGCGGGAAGGAACGCCGATGTTGACAGTAGTCACCCCTGATGACGCCCGAGCGGACGCAGCTGCCGCCGGGCTTGATGAGATCGTCCGCGAGGGAGCACGACGGATGCTGGCCGCCGCCATTGAGGCCGAGGCGTCCGGCTACGTCGAGGCGCTTGTTGGCGAGCTCGACGAGGCGGGCCACCGCCTGGTCGTGCGCAACGGCCACGCCGCGCCCCGCACCATCACCACGGCCGCCGGCGCCATCGAGATCCAAGCGCCCCGGGTCGATGACCGCCGGGTCGACCCCGAGTCCGGCGAGCGTTGCCGGTTCCGCTCGGCCATCGTCCCGCCGTGGTCCCGAAAGAGCCCGAAGGTGGCCGAGGTGCTGCCGCTGATGTACCTGCACGGGATGTCGACCGGCGACTTCACGCCCGCCCTGGCGGAGTTCTTCGGATCGGCTGCCGGCCTGTCGGCGTCGGTCATCACCCGCCTCACCAAGCAGTGGCAGGAGGAGCGGGCCGCCTTCGCCCGCCGGGACCTGTCCGGCGTCGACTACGTCTATGTCTGGGCCGACGGCATCCATTTCAACGTCCGCCTCGAGGAAGAGCGCCTGTGTGCGCTGGTCATCGTGGGTGTGCGGGCCGACGGGACCAAGGAGCTGGTGGCCATCGAGGACGGCTACCGGGAGTCCACCGAAAGCTGGGCTGACGTGCTTCGCGATCTGAAGCGCCGGGGGATGCGGGCGCCGGTCCTGGCCGTGGGCGACGGCGCCCTCGGGTTCTGGGGCGCCCTGCGGGAGGTTTTCCCGGCCACCGGTGCCCAGCGCTGCTGGGTGCACAAGGCGGCCAATGTGCTCTCGGCTCTGCCTCAGTCGGCCCAGCCCACGGCCCGACGGATGCTCTCGGAGATCCGTGACGCCGAGGACCGCGACCATGCGGTGATCGCCATCAAGGCTTTCGCCGAGGCCTACGCGGCTAAGTACCCCAAGGCCGTGGCCAAGATCGTCGACGACACCGAGACCCTGCTCGCCTTCTTCGACTTCCCGGCCGAGCACTGGATCCACCTCAAGACCACGAATCCGATCGAGTCGACCTTCGCCACCGTGCGGCTTCGGACGAAGGTCACCAAGGGCCCGGGATCCCGGGCCGCCGGGTTGGCCATGGCGTTCAAGCTCATCGAGGCCGCTCAGGGACGGTGGCGAGCGGTCAATGGATCGCACCTCGTCGCCCTGTGCGGGCCGGCGCCAAGTTCGAGAAGGGGGTGATGGTCGAGCGCAACGAGCCGGATCAGGAAGCCGCCGCGTGATCAGGCGGGAAGTTGATCCACAGGTCTTGACTATTTCTCCAGTACGGCCGCATCGAACACGAGGTAGCGACCCTCCCGCCGCGCCGCACCGACGTCGACCCCCGCATCGGTGAGCGCCGCCTCGAACCGCATCCCGTGGGCGGGAGTGGCGATGATGACTGCGGCGTCGCCTGCCCGCAGAGCGGGGGCCAGGACGCGGCACACGGTGTCGACGAGGAACACCTCGGTCTCGTAGAACTCCACGACATGCCCATGCCGGTGCCCCGGATCCGTCGACAGGCCCAGGCTGGCACGTTCCATCTGCCCCCTGGATATCGGTCAGGGGCCGCTACAAGTTGAGCGGGGACCGGGTGGTCAGGCCGGTCCGCCCTGCCCCCGCCGGTCGTCGCCGGCCCGCCGGCCAGGAGATGATCGCCGCCGGCACGGACTTGAGCGGCGCGCCGAGCAGGTCGCCCCGGGGGACCAGCCAATGCGAGAGCAAGCCGCGCAGCTCCCTGCGCACCTCAGCCGTGTCGGGAAGGCACAGCTGGTCCCGGTACTCCTTGGCCGCCTCGGCGACCGTCTTGTAGCGCACTCGGCTCGCCACCTCCACGATCTCGATCTCGGGCCGGATCCCCAGCTCGCGCAGGACGCCGACGGCATCGAGGTAGGTGGCGCCCGGCTGGCGCGAGGAACCGTGGAAGTGGCGCCACAGCGGGTCGAGGACGGCGTCGGCGGTGTAGGCCCCGAGGTAGAGGAAGGCCCGGTCGGTGGCGGCCGCGTCGAGCTTGGCGAGGAACCCGGCGCCGTCGGCGACCAGGGTCACGACGTAGGAGGAGAACGCGACGTCGACGGCCGCGACCTCGACCTCGTCCCAACGCCCCTGCACGCAGGTCACGTTGTCCAGGCCGAGGCCCCGGGCCTGCCGCCGGCACAGGTCGAGCATCCGGCCACTCGGGTCGACGGCGACGACCGAGGCGACGTGCGGGGCCAGACCGAGCGTGAAACGGCCCGGCCCCGACCCCACGTCGACCACGGTGCTGCGCCGGCGGGTGGCCCGGCGCAGGCGGCGGTAGAAGGGGTCGCCGGCGGCTGACGCCACACTCATGCGAGACGCGAACCGAGTGGCCCGGGCGTCCCAGAAGGCCGGCCCCAGCGCGCCCCGGCCAGGCTGGAGCCGCTCCATCTCATCCAGGCGGCCCTGGACGAGGTTGTGCCAACGGGCGGCGGCCGGGCCGGTCATCTGGGCAAGTATGCAGGCCGGCGTGAGTCTCGGCTGCCGGCTCGGCGCGTAGAGGCCCGCCGGCGGGTGCCGGCGGGCCTCTACGGACTTCAGGTTGGTACTGCCTTACGGAGCGGTTGCCTCCACGGCCGGCGAGCAGCGCTCGGGGCCGACGAGGCCCAGGGCCGTGCCGTTGCAGATGGCCACCGCGTGGCGGTCCACCGACACCAGGGTGCCGAGGATGTTGGCCCTGCTTAGGTCGCTCTGGATGCCGCCGACGATCGGCAGCGCGTTCTGAGCCCGCATGTTGATGGCAGAAACGCCACCGGTCTGGGCATTGAACGTCCCGTCACCGTTGATGTTGCGGACCACCGGCAGCAGGGCGCTGGCCGTGGCGTTGATGCTGTGCACCGTGGTGTTGATCTCACTGGCGTTGGTGAGGATCTTGCTCACGGTGCCGTCGATGCTCTTGGCCGTGTCGATGACCT
>JAHFUR010000063.1 GCA_023264995.1 Acidimicrobiia bacterium
ACCGCCCGACAAGTCCTTTCACCGGTATGCCGGTCCTGCGCCGCGCACCATCACGGTCACTGCCGCTTCGACGTCGTGCGACGGGGTCTCCGATAGACAGACCGCCGTTGGGCGAGTCATCCTTTCAGCCCCCGCGGCGCAGTAGCCATGCAGCGGGAGGAACGAGCCGGTGGCTGATCGGCCTACGGGGATGCTGGCGATGAGGCACACCTCTCCGGCCAGCGAGCTCTCGACGAGGCGCGCCGACGGGGCAACGCCCTGTTCGAGGAGGCTCCCGTCCTGGCCGTCCTCGCCCGGTCGAGGCTGGCCCTCGGCGACCTCGACGAGGCTGCCGGGCGGCGGAGGAAGCCGTGGACGTCGCCCGCCGCCAGGGCGTGCGCGTGATCGAGAGCCAGGTCCTCCGGGTCCGGGCCCAGGTCAGACGAGCCACGAGCCAGTCGACGGAGAGGGTGCTCGCCGATCTTCGCGCTGCCCTGTCCGTTGCGGCCGAGAGCGGCGCCCGCGCCTTCGAGGACATGATCCGAGCGGAGCTGCAGCAGGTGCTCGCTGCCGATGGCTCGGCCGAACCAACACGGTCAAGCTGGCTCGTCCGTTCGACTAGGTCCGGCCGGTCCAGTACGTAGGCCGCCGGTGGTCATGCGCGACTGCCAGGACGTAGATCTCGTCGTCTGCGACGAGATAGGCCAGGTGGTAGGGGTACCGAGACACCGGCGCTCGCCGAACGTCGAGTCCCTCCGCCGGCCCCTCGACCCTCGCCCCGGATACGGGCCACGACGCAACCGACTGCACCGTTGCCTCGACGGCGTCGAGGAACATGGAGCCAAGGCCGGCACGCCTGTCCTCGTACCAGCGCGCGGCATCGGCAAGCTCCAATGAAGCCTCCGGCCCGAATCGGACCGCCCGCCTCACTCCTTGAGACGATCACCGACGCGATCGCGGACGGTGGCCCAGTCCACGGTCGCCGCCTCCCCCGAGAGAACCCGCCCGGCCCGTCGCTCGAGTTCGGAGGCCCAGACCGCGCCAATGGTCGCCGGGTCTTCCACCGCGGGCGAATCGAGGCTGGCCAGCAGCTGGGCCGCAAGGTCGGCACGATCCTCGTCCCGCAGGGCCAGAGCGTCCCGCAGGATCGTTTCGGTCTCGGAGGTCACGGACGCGATTGTAGGAGCCAAGGTGCGTGCCCAGTCGGTACGGCGGAGCGGGTCGGGGCGATTAAGGATGTCCGACGCGGACCGACGACGCGCCCACCTGACGGCCGCAGCACGATCCCTACGCCACGGAGCCCCCCAACCGGTCACGGTCGGGCAGCGCGTTCCGCTGCCGCGTGGCGTCGCGCTGGATGGCTCGGTACACGGTCGAACGGGTGACGCCGAACAGGTCGCCGAGCTCGGCGACACTGTGCTCGCCGGCGCGGTGCAGCGCGACGAGGTGGGCCTCCTGGCGGACGTTGAGCTTGGGCTGCTTGCCCCGGAGGTGGCCCTTGGCCCTGGCCACCTTCATCCCCTCCCGCGTCTGCATGCGGATGAGGTCGCCTTCGAACTCGGCCACCCTGGCCAGCACGTTGAACAGCAGCCGGCCCACCGGGTCGGTGGGGTCGTGGACCGCACCGCCGAGGCTGAGCTTGACCTGCCGGCGAGTGAGGTCATCGAGGATGGCGCGGGCGTCGGGCAGGGAGCGGGCCAGACGGTCGAGCTTGGTGACGACGAGGGTGTCGCCGGCGCGGCAGGCGGCCAGGGCCTGGCGCAGCCCGGGCCGGTCCCGGTTGGTCCCGGTCAGGCCCTGATCGACGTAGGTCCTCTCGGCGCTGACGCCGAGCGCGGTTCCTGCTGTGGGCCGGTGTCGACCAGCGCCTCCCGGTGCAGGTGCATACCGGTTTCGGCGATCGCGACGCCACCCTCCGGCGTAGCGACCCCTCGCTCCTGCAACCCTTCCTGGCCGCCGTTGACGTGCCCGTCGTGTTGCTCCACTGCTGGCCGTACCACCGCGAGGCCGGGTGGCTGGCGAGCGTGTACCCGAACGTCTACATCGATGTCGGCCTTACGGTGGGCCAGGTAGGCGCCAGCGCCAGCGCGGTACTAGCCGAGTTCCTTGAGGTGGCGCCGTTCACGAAGGTGCTGTTCTCGACCGACGGCTATCGGTTACCGGAGTTGTACCTCGTCGGCGCGGCCCAGTTTCGGCACAGCCTCGGACGGGTGCTCGACAGCTGGGTCGCGGACGGCGCGATAGCCGGCGACGACGCGGAGAGGGTGGCCCGGATGATCGGCGCCGAGAACGCGCGGCATGTGTACGGTCGCCTCGGTCACTGAGCTCGGACGGGCTCACCCTGGGGCCTGACCACGGCAGGAGCCCGTCACCGCGGCGCCGGCACCGTGGCCGATCGCCGGCTGCGGCGCCCCCGCCGGTCCCTGCTGGCGCCGCAGCCGGCGTCCCGCCGCCGACTGGTGAACGTGCGTGCCTTGCGGGCCTGTCGCCCCCGCAGCCGACGTGGAGGATCATCGCTTTCGCCCGGCGGTTCAGAGAAGGGACAAACTGGGACAAGCATGTCCACAGGTCGCGGCGTATCCTGACGTGCCGGGCTTCGCCCGGTGGGGGTCGGCAGGGTCGGCGGGGCCGGTGATCGGGCCAGAGCGGCGGAGGCGGCAAGAGGGTGGACCAACCCGAGTTCGGGCGATGGCTACAGGCCTGGCGCCATGCCCGGCGCATGACCCAGCAGGAGCTGGCCGAGGCGCTCGGGTACGACGTCACCTACGTCGCCAAGCTCGAACAGGGCACGCGCCGGGCGACGGCGCCCCTCCAGGCCCGGCTGGCCCAGATCCAGGGCGGGCCGGCGGCGGGCCCCGAGCCGTCACGGGCCGCCGGCGCCACCCGCTCCCGCCTCCCAACCGCGCCCGGCGTGCTGGTGGGGCGCGACCACCAGGTCGCCGAGCTCCTGGCCGAGCTGGCGGGCGGCCCCGGATGCGTCGCGCTGGTGGGCCCGCCCGGGATCGGCAAGACCAGACTGGCCCTCGAGCTGGCGTCGCGGATCGGGCCGCGCCTGGTCGGGGGGGCGTGGTGGGTCCCGCTCCGCGAGGCGACGAGCGCTGACCAGGTACCGGTCCAGATCTGCCGGCACCTGGGCCTCCCCGTCACCGACGACGCCGACCTCCTCGACCGGCTGTGCACGTTCCTGCGCCGTCCGGCGCTTCTCGTACTGGACAACTTCGAGCACGTGCTGGGCGCGGCGCCGTACGTCGACCGGCTGATCGACGGCGCACCCGGGCTTGCCGTTCTCGTCACCAGCCGGGAACCGCTCGGCATCGAGCGCGAGCGTGTCCGCCCCGTCCCCCCGCTCCAACTGCCCAACTCCAGGACCGACCTCTCGCTCCGCGCCATCCAGACCAGCCCCGCGGTGGAGCTGTTCGTGTCCCGGGCCCACATGGCCAGGTCGGACTTCCGGCTCACCGAGGCCAACAGCGCCGACGTGGCCGACGCCTGCCGGCGCCTCGACGGCATCCCGCTGGCCATCGTCCTGGCCGCCGGCGCGTTGCGTACCACCGACGCCGCCCATCTGGCCGCCGGCGTGGGGCTGCGGGCCGCCCGTACCGGGCGAGGCGACACCGCGGGGCACCTCCGGACGCTCGACGAGGCGATCACCAGCAGCTGGGAGCGCCTCGACCCCGACGAGAGGGCGATGTTCGCCGCGCTCTCGGTCTGCGCCGGTGGCTGCACCGCCCCGGCCGCGGCCGTGATCTCCGGGTTGGACGACGGCCTCGAAGCGTGGGACATCCTCGACCGCCTCGTGCGCAAGAGCCTGGTCGAGGCCCGACCGGATGCCCCGGGCGGGCCGCGCTTCGACCTGCTCGAGACCATGCGGGCCTTCGCCGCCGACCGGTTGGCCGAGACTGGGACCGGTGCCACCGACGTCGCCCGCCGGCGCCACCTCCGTTATTGCGTCGAGGCGGCCGAGGACCTGGGTCGGGCGCTGACCGGGAAGGACCAGGTCGGCAGCTTGGCCGCCCTGGTCGCCGACTACCCGAACCTCGTCGTGGCCTTCGAGTGGGCCATCAATAAGAGCCCAGCCGACGCGCTGGCGCTGGCCGCCGCGCTGTGGCGTTTCTTCCTCATCCATGACATACCCGCCGGCCAGGCCTGGCTGTCCCGGTCGCTGACGGCCTGCCCGGCGCCGTCGGCGGACCGGGCCTCGGCCCTGGTCGGCGCCGGGGCGCTGGCCTGGGTCACCGGGTCGTTCGACCGGAGCACCGAGCTGCTGGCCGAGGGCCTGTCCCTCGCGGAGCAGCTCGGTCGGGCCGACGTCGCTGCCCTGGCGTGGCTCAATCGGGGGGCACTGGCCGAGCAGTTGGGCCGGCTCCCCGACGCCGATACCGCCTTCACCCACGCCCTCGACCTCTGCGCCCCGGAGGAGGTACGGACCAGGGGAACGGCCCTCATGGGGCAGGGAGTCGTGTGGCGACGGCGCGGCGACCTCGACCGCGCCTGCCAGCTGTGGCTGGAGGCCGCCCGCCTCTTCGCCGACGCCGGCGACGGGTTCAACCACGCCATCGCCCTGAGCAACCTCGCCCTCGCCGCCGAGGAGATGGACCGCCTCGACGAGGCCCAGGAGTGGCGGGACCAATGCCGGCGCATCCAACTCGCGGTAGGCGACACACGGGGCCTCTCGATGACCACCGCCAGTCAGGGCCGCATCGCCGGCCGGCAAGGCCGGGCCGACGACGCCCGGAAGCACCACGTTGCCGCCCTCGACGGCTTCCGGCGCCTCGGCGACCTCCGCCGGGCGGCCAGCGAGGTGCTCCATCTGGCCTCGCTGATCGACGCCGAGGGCCGCCACCAACGGGCCGTGCGCCTGGTCGGGGCGGTCGACGCCCTGTGGGGCCAGATGGGCGCCGGCGCCGGCGACGACGCACCGGTCCGTACGGCCATCCTCGCCGCGGCGACAACGTCGATGGGGGAAGAAGGTGTGGCCCGGGCGCTCGAGGCCGGGCGGGCGCTCAGCCTCGACGGCGCCGCCGACCTGGCCTCGGACTGAACGCGTGAGGGGCCGGGACGTTGCGCCCGGCCCCTCATCTGTGATACGCTTTTAGTGGTTTCTACCCACAACCACACCCCTCGGCCATAGCCCATGCCATTTCGGCGGTGCTCGAGAGCACCACGATGACGGCAAAGACGACGGGTTTGGAAAGGCGAGACCGCCACTTGGCGACGGCCGAGGGACCTGACCGTGTTGCAGAGTCCATGCAGGACCTCCTGTGTCAGGAGGTCGCGCGTTGCTATAGAATCCCCGTTGGCAAGAGCGGGTGCTGCGGCAACGCGCGGCCCCCGTTTTGGGCCCCCGGTGTTACCCGCACCGAGGGTTGAAGGGACCACGTTCGCCGCCCCTAAGGCGGTGGACGTGCGCGCCCGTCCGCACTCCCTGCTCGCCGGCGGTCGCTCACGTCCACGTACTTAGAGTACGGCGTTACGGACCATGTGTCGAGGGGATCGTTCTTGTCACATCCAGGATCGGTGCGACACCTGCGATCCATGGCGTTCACGACGGGCGAGCGTGCCGGTCAACCCGGCCGGGACTGGCGAGACCGCCTTGCGTTCAGCTGACGGGGGCCATCTGGCGATGGGCCTCTTCCCCGTCGGCGATCATGGCTTTCAGCGTGGCGATGACCGCCTTGCGGGAGCGCTGGCTCTCAGCGAGGGAATCCCAGCACTCGTCGAAGAGCTGGAAGCAGGCCTCGATCACCGCCTGGTCGCGAATGATCACGTACCGGGTGCCGGACCCGTCGTCGCTGTGCCGGACGAAGAAGAGGGCGCTCTCAGTGGCCATCCAGTACCCCGGACCGACCGGCACGGGGAACAGCTCGGGGGTGTCGACCAGAGCCACCTCGTAGTGCTGTGACGTCTCCAGAAGCTCGACGACCCCACGCACGTGGGCCAGGCGGTCGGCGAAGGTGATCTCCCGGCTGAACGGGTCGTACTGCTGGATGACGCCCTTGCTCGGGTCGAGGTAGTCGCGGATCGGCTGCAGCGTGCAGATATCCCGACTGGGGAACTGGCGCAGGGCCTGCCGGCGCTGCCGGCGGTTGTTGCTGAGAACCTCGATGAGAGGGATGTACTCAGCCATCCCGACCTTGGCCGCTCGGAGCTTCACCCGCCGCGAGAAGTCGACGGTGGACTGCGGGGGCATGCAGGCCAGCAGAAAGCCGGGTTTCAGGAGGACCCGTCGGCCGGCGGAAACTGCGGTCGTCTGTGCCGCGTCGAACGCGATCTTGGGCGGCAGCTGACGGAGCTCCTCCCGAAAGCGGTCGTCCTCGGTCGCGTTGTCGTCAACGGGGAGATCGGTCGGGTGGCCGGTGCCGTAGACCGTGACCACGGGGACCGATGCGGCCTGCACGGTGTAAGTGGCCAGGGCGATCTGCCGGCAGACCGGTGCGAACTCGTCCCTCCACGGGAAGAAGCTGGCCGACTCAGCGGCCGGGTAAAGCTGCAGTACGCCGTGGCCCGGAGCCACAATGGCCTCCATCGTCTGGTGCACACCGCCGTCGGCGTCGGTCGACCGGCCGGGGTGCACCATGGGGTGGTACGCCCCCTCCCGGTCGACGAGCGACAGCAGGGCACGCACCCGGTCGAGCCGGCGGCCGGGGTCGTCCTCCGGCGCGAGCAGGTGCACGACGGCCCATTTGTTGTCGAGCGCGGCGCGAAGGACGGAGACCCACGGCAGCGGTGAACGCTCGACCGACGGGCTGTCGATCATCAGCGTGCCGAGGAAACAATCGTCCTCTAGCTCGCCCAAGGGCCCGGGTTGTCCGGGTTCCACGGCCTTCGGCTCCTCGGCTCCCACGGTGGAAAGCAGCTCGAGGGCCACCTCGAGGCACTCGGTCCACCCGCTGAAGGCCTGGAACGTCGTGGCATCTCGCAAGCGGGTGCCCGGCGACAGTACGAGCGGGTCGCAGTCCTTCCCGTCGTCCACGGGGAGCCCGCCCTGAAGGGCGTCGAGCAATTCCTTGGCGCTGGCACCCAACGGCCGCTTGAGCGACGCGCTCCGCTGCGCGGTGATGCTGTCGTACCGTTCGAGCAGGGACGTGCCGGCATCGTCGAGGGCGCTGAGGCGCTCGACCCAGGCGCGGTTCGGCCAGCGCCGGCCCGCCTCGAAGTCATGAATGTAGGTCCGCGGCACCGAGGTGGCACGGGCCAAATCTGCCGCCGTTCGACCCAGGGCATCTCGCCTCGCCCGGAGCAGATCGCCGAACCCGCGCAACTCGGTAACCGCGGGTGTCTCAGCCACCCGCTACCACGAATTGCGACACTATGCGACGCATCCGTCTCCTGTCAACGATCGACTCCTACCTCGACACCAACCGCTGTAGACGTTCGGAGGGTACCGCTCGCCGGGTTCTTGTGTGGACGCGCCTTCCTACACCGCCATCGAGAGGTCGTCGATGGCGGCCTTGGCCACCTCATCGAGGGGCGCCGGCGTGGAGCCCGCCGGCCCGTCAGGACCGGACCCGTAGCCGCCAATGGCGAAGCTGTCGCCGGCGGCGACGACCGTCATCCACAGCACGGCGCAGTCGGTCCCGGGCGGGCCGGCCCCGCCGGGGCGAGGCAGGCCGAGGCCGCGCCAGTGCCGCAGCCAGTCGGCCAGCCAGGCCCGGACGGCCTCACGGTCGCCGCCGGGGCCGACCTCCAGGTACCCCGCCGGCCCCGTGGCCATGTTGACCATCCAGTAGCGGGCGGCGTGCGGTCCCGGGCCGATCTCCGGGGGCCGCCAGTAGGCGGCCGGGTTGGCCACGGTCGGGCGGACGCCGGCCATCGTCGTCAGCCGGCGGGTGAGCTCGTCCACCGTGCGGGACACCGCCACCCACAGGTTGGGGAAGCCGGCCGCCTCGGCCTCGGGGTCGGTGCCCCTGACGACCCGTACCGTGCGGCCGGCCATGGCCTGGGCCAGGGCGGCGGCCAGGTCCGGGTCGTCGACCTCCAGGGTCAGCGACTGGCCCTCGACCCGGAGGTTGATGCGCCGGGCGCCGGCCTGCTCGGGCGTCTCGTCCGACGTGCCCGCCGGCTCCAGCTCGGCCAGCTTGGCCTCGACCGCCTCCCGGGTCACGCCGAGGTCGAGCAGGGCCTTGGCGGCCAAGCTGGCCTGATCGTGGAGCAGGCCGAGCAGGTAGTGCTGCGACCCGACCGCCGCCGCCCCGGCCAGGCGGCGGGCCTCGACGCCGGCCTTGGCCGCCGCCGGCGTCTCCCGGGGCCGCGGGCCGAGGGGCCCCGACCAGCGGGCGCCACCCGGGGAGACCCGGTACCCCGAGAGCTGCTGGACGACCTCCTGGCGCACCGCCGACAGCTCGGCGCCCAAGCTCACCAGCACCTCGGCGCCCACGCCCTTGCCCTCCCGGATCAGGCCCAGGAGGATGTGCTCGGTGCCGATGTAGTTGTGGCCGAGCTGCAGGGCCTCCCGCAGGGACAGCTCCAGCACCTTCTTGGACCGGGGGGTGAAGGGGATATGGCCCTCGGGCGCGCCGGGGCCGCCCTCGCCGATGAAGTCCTCCACCTTGGAACGGACGGCGTCGAGGGAGATGCCGAGCCGGTCGAGGACCTTGGCCGCCACCCCTTCGCCCTCCTGGACCAGCCCCAACAGGATGTGCTCGGTGCCGATGTAGTTGTGGCGCAGGAGCCGGGCTTCGTCCTGGGCCAGCACCACCACCCGCCGAGCCCGATCGGTGAATCGCTCGAACATGGTCCCGAGTCTCGCGCCCCTGTCAATACCCTGTTTCGACCCCTGTTTGAGTTATGGTGGTGTGGTGAGCGACGAGCTGGACTGGGACAAAGCCCTGGAGGACTGGAGCTCCGAGCGTGACCCGTCCGGGCCCGAGGGCCGGTGGGTGACGCTGAGCGAGGCCGAGCGGGTGGCCGGCGTGTCCAACTCGGCGCTGCGGGCCTGGTACCGCAGCAGCCAGGTGCCGTCGCGGCTGGTCGACGGCCCTCACGGCGTCCAACGCCTCGTGCCGCTCGACGCCGTCCTCCAACGGGCGGCCCAGTCGCCGCGCATCCAGCGCCGGATCGCCGGCGCCGTCGGCCTGGAGGCCGAAGTCGCCATCCTCCGCCAGCAGGTCGAGGCCCTCGAAGCCCGGCTGCGCCGGCTCGAGGAGGGCCGCTAACCGAAGAGCTTCACCAGGTCGGCGCCGCTCGTCCACGCCCCGGTGAGGTCCACGAAGCGCCCGCCCTTGTACTGGAGCAGGCGCACGTGGGAGTTGCAGACCGCGGCCATCAGCGACACCTGCTTGTGGTCACAGGTGTAGGGATGGCCCATGTAGCCCGGGTGGTCGACCGTGGCCGCCAGCTTGGCGGTGAGCGCGGCCGGCGTGCCCGTGCCGTCCTTGAGCAGGTCGTAGGCGTTCATGGCCACGCTGAACCCGGCCTGCGACAGGGCGCTGGGCTTGCTCACCTTGGCCTCGGCCTTCCAGGTGGCCACCTCGGGCGACGGGTCGTCGAAGGGCAGGTAGCCGCTGGCGAAGGTGGCGTTCTCGGCCGCCGGCCCGGCAGCGTCGACGACGGCCTGGGACGCGCAGGCGCTCGGGAAGAAGAGTCGGGCCTTCACACCGATGGAGCGGGCCGCGGCCATAATCCGGGCACAGCTCTGGGCCGGGAAGAGGACGAGCAGGGCGTCGGGGTTCCCGGCAGTGGCGGCCTTGAGCGACGGGGCGAAGTCGGCGGCGTCGGCCTTGGCCGCCACCAGCTTGACGTCGTTGACGCCCTTGGCCCGCAGCACGATCTCAGCCGCGCCGATGACCGTGGTGAGCACCCCCGGCAGGTCGACGTACAGCGCGCCCACCTTCTTGATCTTGAGGGTGCCCAGGGCGTAGTCGGCCTCACCGAGCAGATCGGCCACCACCCCGCCGGCCAGCATCCACGCCGCCGGCGACGTCAGCTCCTCCCCGAGCGCCGGCGCCCCGCCGATGTAGGGGATGCCGGCCTTCTCGAAGACCGGCAGCGATGCCGCCGCCCCGAGGTCGACGCCGCCCAGCACGGCCACCGGCCGTTTGGCCAGCAGCGAGTTGGCGCACGCCGCGGAGGATTCGGGCGTCCCCGTCGTTTTGCACACCTCCAGGCGCAGCGGTCGGCCGTTCACCCCCCCGAGGTCCTCGTTCACGTGGGCGACGGCGGCCTGGGCCGCCTCCCGAGCCTCCGGGAACGAACCGATCGGCGCGTCCTCCTGGTTGATCATGCCGAGGACGATGGCGCCGTCGCCCTTGCCCTTCCCCCCGCCGCCGGCGCACGCCGAGGCCATGAGCGCGGCCACCAGCACCAGGGCGACGGCCACGGAGCGCTTCACGGCGACAGTCTGCCCGCCCGGCCCCGTTCGGGCGGTACGGTTCGGCCGATCGACCGCACCATCGGGTTCCTGCTCCTCGGGCTGGGCGCCGGCGCCGTCTACGCCAGCCTCGGGCTCGGACTGGTGCTGGTGCACCGGGTGTCGGGCGTGGTCCACGTGGCCCACGGCGCGGTGGCCGCGTACGTCACCTACGTCTTCGTCGAGCTGCGGGCCGCCGGCGACCTGGTCCTGCCGGTGGGGCGGGTGCACCTCGGGAACCAGATCCCTTTCGCCGTCGCCTTCGTCGCGAGCGTCGCCATGGCCGCCGGGCTGGGGCTGGTGACCTACCTCCTCGTGTTCCGGCCGCTGCGGGGCGGGCCGGCGCTGGCCGGCCTGGTGGCGTCGGTCGGCCTCATGGCCACCCTCCAGGCCCTGATCGTGCTGCGCTTCGGCGCCAGCGGGCGGCCGGTGGCCGCGGTCCTGCCGGCCGGGCCGGTCCGGGCCCTCGGGTCCGACGTGCCCGCCGACCGCCTGCTGCTGGCCGCCCTCGTCGTGGCTGCGGCCACCGTGCTGTGGGCCGTCTACCGCTTCACCCGGTTCGGGCTGGCCAGCCGGGCCGCGGCCGACGACAGTGCCGGCGTCGCCCTGATGGGCTGGTCGCCCGACGTCGTCGCCGCCGCCAACTGGGTGGCAGCCGCCGTGCTGGCGGGGGTCGGCGGGATCCTCGTCGCCCCCGTGACCGGGCTCGACCCGGTCACCACCAGCCTCCTGGTCGTGCCGGCGCTGGCCGCCGCCCTCGTGGGCCGGCTCACGTCGTTCGGGGCCACTGTCGGCGCCGCCTTGGGGCTTGGGATGGCCCAGTCGCTGATCCTGCTGCTCCAGGACGACTACCAGTGGATCCCCCGCTCGGGCATCCGCGAGGCCCTGCCCCTGACCGTCATCCTCGTCGCCCTCGCCCTGGGCGCCGGCGGCCGGCTGGCCAGGGGTACGACCGGGGGGAGCCGGCTGCCCCGGGCGGCCCGCCCCCGGCGCGTCGGCCTGTCCGCCGTGTTGGGGACGGTGGCCGGCACCGCCGGGATGGTCGCCCTGCACGGCCAGGACCGGATGGCGCTGGTGACCAGCCTGATCGGCGCCCTCGTCTGCCTGTCGATCGTGGTCCTCACCGGCTGGTCCGGGCAGATCTCCCTGGCCCAGATGGCCTTCGCCGGCGTCGCCGGGTTCTCGCTCAGTCGCCTGGCCAGCGGCGTCGGCATCCCCTTCCCGATCGCCCCGCTGCTGGCCGCAGCCATCGCCGCCGGCGCCGGCCTGGCCGTCGGCCTGCCCGCCCTGCGGGCCAGGGGGGTGAGCCTGGCCGTCGTGACCCTGGCCGGGGCCGTGGTGGTGGAAGAGGTCGTGTTCAAGAACCCGACCTTCGCCGGCGGCTTCGGCGGGTCCCGGGTGCCGGCGCCGGCGGTGCTGGGGTGGCGGCTCGACCCCGCCGGCGCCGGCTTCGGCCTGCTGGTACTCGCCGTCCTGGTGGCGACCGCCGTCGCGCTGGCTCGCTTCCGGGCGGGCGGCCCCGGGCGGCGGCTCCTCGCCGTCCGGGCCAACGAGCGGGCCGCCGCCGCGGTCGGGGTCGACGTCGCCGCCACCCGGTTGCAGGCCTTCGCCCTGTCCGCCTTCCTGGCCGGGATGGCCGGGGCCCTCCTCGGCTACCAACAGGGTCAGCTGTCGGCCGGGTCGTTCGGGGCCTTCGTGTCCCTTGCCTACCTCGCGGTCGCCTACCTGGGCGGCATCGCCGGCATCGCCGGCGCCCTCGTCGGCGGGTTGCTCGTGCCCAATGGGCTGGCGTTCACCCTTCTCGACCTCGGCCGCTACCAGTTGCTGTGCAGCGGGCTCGGCCTCATGGTCGTGACCGTCCTCGCCCCCGGCGGCATTACCGGCGGGCGCCGGCGGTGACCGCCGCCCTCGAGATCGCCGGGCTTCACGTCCGCATCGGCCAGCACGACGTCGTCGACGGCCTCGACCTCGTGCTCGCCGCCGGGGCCGTGACCGGCCTCATCGGCCCGAACGGGGCGGGCAAGACCACCGCCCTCGATGCCATCTCCGGGTTCGTGCCGGCCGCCGGGGGGCGCATCGCCCTGGCCGGCGTCGCCATCGAACGACATGGCCCCCACCGGCGGGCCCGCCTCGGCCTGGCCCGCACCTTCCAGGCCCAGGAGCTGTTCGAGGACCTGACCGTTGACGAGAACCTGCGGGTGGCCGGCGCCCCTGGGCACGCCGCCGGCGACACCCGGCTGCCCGCCGAGCTCAGCGCATCGGAGCGGAGCACGCTGGCCCTCGACCGGGCCCTCGCCGGCCACCCGTCCGTCCTCCTCCTCGACGAACCGGCGGCCGGCCTCGACGGCGCCGGCCGGGCGACGCTGGCCAAGCGGCTACGGGCCATCGCCGCCGACGGGACGGCGGTGCTCCTGGTCGACCATGACATGGGCCTCGTGCTCGACGTCTGCGACCGGGTGACCGTGCTCGAGGCCGGCCGGGTCATCGCCGAGGGACCGCCGGCCGACGTCCGCGTCGACCCCCGGGTGGTGGCCGCCTACCTCGGTGCGCCGGCGTCGGCCCCGGCGGCCGGGAACCGGGCGGCGGCGCCGGCGCCGGGCCCGCCCCTCCTCGACGCCCGGGGCCTCACCGCCGGCTATGGCGGCGTGGCCGTCGTGCGGGGCGTCGACCTCACCGTCGCCGCCGGCGAGGTCGTCGCCCTCCTCGGTCTCAACGGGGCGGGCAAGACCACCACGATGCTGGCCCTGGCCGGCGTGGTCCCCCGCTGGGCGGGCACGGTCACCGTGCTCGGCGAAACCAGGGCGCGCCCCCACCGCCTGGCCCGGTTGGGCCTGGCGTGCGCCCGCCAGGCCCAGGCCCCCTTCGCCGGCCTGTCCGTGGCCGAGCACCTCCGGCTGGTCCGGGGTCCGGGCGCCGGGGCCGGCACCGGCGGGGTGCTCGACCGCCTTCCCGCCCTCCGCCCGCTCCTGCACCGGCCCGCCGGCCTCCTTTCGGGCGGCGAGCAGCGCATGCTGGCCCTGGCCCTGGCCCTGGCCGCCCGTCCGAAGCTGCTCCTCGTCGACGAGCTGAGCCTCGGCCTGGCCCCCCAGGTCGTCCACGACCTGCTGCGCACCGTCCGCCGGCTCGCCGACGAGGACGGGGCCGGCGTCCTCCTCGTCGAGCAGCACCCGCACCTGGCCCTTGGCGTGGCCGATCGCGGTTACGTGATGGCCCGGGGCCAGGTCATCGTCGAGGGTGGCACGGGCCAGCTACAGGACCACATGGCCGGCGCCGGCCTGCTGGCGCCGCCATAGGTCGGGGCCGCCGGCAGGTATTGGCGCCCGCTACGCCGCCGGGATGGTCCCCAACCGGCCGGCCTGGAAGTCCTCGAAGGCGGCGATCAGCTCGGCCTTGGTGTTCATGACGAACGGCCCGTAGTGGGCGACGGGCTCGCGGATCGGCCGGCCGCCCATCACGTACACGTCGAGCGCCGGCGTGCGGCTGTCCTGGGCCCGGTCGGCGGTGACCCGGATGGTGTCGCCGGCGCCGAGGACGGCGAGCTGGCCCATGCGCACTGGGCGGCGCTCGGCCCCCACCGAGCCCGCGCCGGACAGCACGTAGACGAGGGCGTTGTCGCCGGGCCGCCACGGGAGGTCGACCTCAGCCCCGGGCTGCACCGTGGCGTGGACGATGGTGATCGGCGTGTACGTGGACCCGGGGCCGCGGTGCCCGCCCAGGTCGCCGGCGATGAGACGGACCAGGGCACCGCCGTCGGGGGAGCTGAGGAGGGCGACCGACGAACCGCGGATGTCCTGGTAGCGGGGCTGGATCATCTTGTCCTTGGCCGGGAGGTTGACCCAGAGCTGGAGCCCGTGGAAGAGACCGCCGCTGGCGACCAGCGGCTCCGGCGGGCGCTCGATGTGGAGGATCCCCCCGCCGGCGGTCATCCACTGGGTGTCCCCGTTGGTGATGACGCCGCCGCCGCCGTTGGAGTCCTGGTGCTCCATGGTCCCGTCGATCATGTACGTGACCGTCTCGAAACCCCGGTGCGGGTGCCAGGACGTGCCTCTGGCCTCACCCGGCGCGTACTCGACCTCCCCCATCTGGTCCATGTGGATGAACGGGTCGAGGTCGGCCATGGCCACGCCGGCGAAGGCCCGGCGCACGGGGAACCCTTCGCCCTCGAAGCCGGCCGGCGCCGTGCTCACCGAGCGGACCGGGCGGACCGACGGGTGGTCGGCCACCACCAGCTTCGGCAGTGTCAAGAGATCGTCGACTGTGACTGCAGGCATGCTCCATGCTCCTCGCACGACGGTGTTGTTTAAGTCTCAACAACTTTGGGCGACGATGATTCCTCCCGGATCGCTAATGCTCTTCGAGGGGTCGGTCGATATGTACGCCATGGCTACCAAGACAGACCGCATGGAGGACCTGGCCGAGAACCTGACCCGCCGGCTGGGGGTGCCGTTCCGTCCCAGTCCCAAGGGGGGGATCGCCTTCCGCGAGCCGCTCCGGCTCACCAGCTGGTCGGTACCGCTGGTGTTCGACGGCCACGCCGCCTGGGACCACGGCAGCCTGGTGCCCACCGACTTCGTGGGTCACGTCCTGTGGGCGGCCTTGCGGGCGACCGCCGGGCGCGACGACCCTCGTCCCTACTGGCACTGCAACCTCACCGTGGGGGCCGCCGACGCCATCATCGAGCACCTCACCGACGAGGACGCCGGCGACGGATGGGTCATCGGTGAGGACGTCATGCTCGAGCCGACCGCCTCCGCCGAGGCCCCCCGGCCGAAGCCGTTCCGCCGCCGGACGTCGCACAAGGTCGCATAGCCACCTGCCCGGCGCCGGCGCCGTCAGCCCCGGCGCCGTCCGTCCCACCCCACGCGACGAGGCCCCGCTGGTGCGGGGCCTCGTGCGCTCGGTGGGCGATGGGATGGCGGGTCAGACCTTGAGGGCCCGGCCGGACCGGTGGCGGGGGGCCTCGGCGCCGGCGCCCTCGGGCTCGGGGGCGGCGAAGGCCTCGCTGCGGGGGGTGACCATGGCGTGGACGAAACCGGCGATGGACAGGGCCACCAGCAGGACCACCCCCAGGTAGATGACCGTGGCCGCCTGGTCGGCCTTGTCACCCAGGACGCTGAAGCCGTAGGAGGTGAGCAGCACGCCCCGCAGGGTCTCGCCCTTGAACACCGTCTCCCGGGAGGCGGTCACGTCGGTGAGCTGCTTCTGCA
>JAHFUR010000064.1 GCA_023264995.1 Acidimicrobiia bacterium
CCGCGGCTGCCGGCCCGCTCGATCCCGCCAGCGGCCCCATCACACCCGCCGGCGGCCCGGTCGCTCCCGCCGGCAGCACCGCCGGCGCCGGGGCCGGCACGGGTGCGGCCGGCGGGCCGGCGGTGGCCCCGGCAACTGACCTCCCGCCCGGGAGCATCGAGGCCACCCCCGAGCAGTGCGCCGCGCTCCGCCAGCTGCTGGCGATCGTCGACGACCCCACCCTCCGCCAGCTCAAGGTCCAGGCCAACTGCTGAACCGGCGCCGCCGGCCCGTCACGGGGGCCGGCCGACGGAGACGACCAGGCGCGGCGAGGTCTCGTCGACCCGGACGGTGAGGCCGCCGGCGGCGACCTGGCTCCCGGCGGGCGGGACGACCACCGGGCTGCTCAGGCGGTTCCCGGGCGGGCCCAGGAGCAAACGGGGAGGGAACCGGCGGACGAGCGGCCCGACATCGGCCGCCGCGGCCACGCCCGGGCGGCTGACGACGAGCACGTCGAGCCGGCGGAGATCGGCCCGGTGGAGCGACGACAGCAAGGCCTCGGGCGAGGCCCGGAGGTCGTCGATGACCAGCACGCTGGCGCCCCGGTTGCGCCACAGATGGGCGCCGGCCACGACCTGGCGGTCCTCCACCCCCGCCGGGCGGGCGACGGCGTAGGCCGGCGCGAGGAGCACGGCGCCGGCCACGACGGCGCAGGCGGCCACCCCCCGCCGTCGCCCGGACCGGCGGGCGACGAGGCCGGCGCCGGCCACGGCGGCCAGCGCCATCACGTGGGCGAGCCGGAGCTGGCCGAGCGGGAGCGCCGCCCCCCAATGGGCCACGCCTGCGACCCAACGGATCATCAGGTCGGTCGGCAGGTGCACCACCCGGGCGACCCCGTCGCCCGCCCATCCGGCCACCACGCCGGCCGACATCCCCCACATCATCACCGGCCCGGCAGCCGGCGCCCCGACCAGGTTGGCGGGCAGGGCGGCAACAGGCAGGCCACCGAAGACCGGGAGCAGGAACGGGAGCACGCCGAGCTGGGCCGCCAGCGTGACCCCCATCGCCGCCGCCACCGGTCGCGGCCCGGGGAGCCATGCCGCCAGCCGGGTGCTGCACAGGGCGATGCCGGCGCAGGCCCCGACCGAGAGCAGGAACCCGAGCGAGCCGACCAGCATCGGGTCGACGAGGACCAGGCCGGTCACCGCCAGCGACAGGGTACGCAGGCTCGACGCCGGCCGGCCCAGCGCCGCGGCCAGCAAGGCGATGCCGGCCATGGCGATGGCCCTCAGGACCGACGGCTCCCACCGGGTCAACATCCCGAAGAACACCAGGGCGGCCACGCCGCCGGCCAGCCGGCCCCCCAGGCGCAGCCGGTTGAGGAACGGCCCGAGGAGGGCGAGGACGAAGGCCACGTTCTGCCCGGACACGACCAGCAGGTGGGACAGGCCCGACGCCCGGAAGTCGTCGGTGACCTCCGGCCGCTGCTCCCGGTCGTCGCCCAGGACGAAGCCGGCGAACAGGGACCGCCGGTCGGGGGGAAGGACCTCGGCGCCCCGGAGCAGGGTACGGCGCAGGCCGTTGGCCAGCCGGCTGGCGACGCCGCCGGTGGAGGACAGCGACGCCCCGGCCACGGTCATCCGCGCCGCCACATGCCGGCGGGCCAGCCGCCGGCGGGCGTCGGGCGGCACCGGCTGGAGCTCGCCGCGTAGCTGCACCCGCTCCCCCGACAAGCGGTCGCGCAGGGCCCGGGCCGCCGGCCCCCGGGCCCACGCCTCGACCCGCTTGCCGCCGATGCGCACGTCGACCCGCAGGGCGCCGGCCACCTCCGCCGGGTCTCCGACGAGGGTCACCACGCCCGACCAGGTGCCCACCGCTGGCGGTCGGAGCCCGGACCACGACCGGCTGCCCAGCGCCGAGGCGGCCAGGGCCACGGCCAGCACCAGCAGCGCCGGCCGGCGCAGGCCGAGGGCCAGGGCGGCCAGGACCAAGGCCGGCACGAGGGGAACGGGCCGGGCGGCCCAGGCGCCGGCGCAGGCGGCCAGGGCGAGGACGACGGCGCCGGCATCGCCCATCAGACCCGGACCAGGGGGCGGAGGGCTTCGAGCTTGGCCGGGCCGATGCCCGGCACCTCGAGCAGCTCGGTGACCGACCGGAACCGGCCGTGGCTCGTCCGGTACGTGAGGATGGCCTTGCTGGTGGCCGGGCCGACCCCCGGCAGCGCCTCGAGCTGCTCCGCCGTCGCCGTGTTCAGGTCGACGAGGCTGGCCGGGGCACCGGCCTTCGGCCCGCCGCCGGCAGTCGATGCCCCGACGACGGGCGGCGCCGGCTCCCCCTTCTTCGGGACATAGATCCGCTCGCCGTCGGCCACCCGGGCGGCCAGGTTGACCTGCTCCAGGTCGGCCTCACCGGCGGCCCCGCCGGCCGCGATGACCGCGTCGGCCACCCGTGCCCCTGACGCCACGGCGTAGACGCCCGGGTTGGCCACCTGGCCGGCGACGTGGACGACGACGGTGACCGGAGGCACCGATGGGAGCGTGGTGGCGCCGCCGGCGCCGGCCGGCGAGGCTCCGTCGGCCGGTGCCGAGCCGGGCTCGGCCCGGGGCAGGGTGAGCGTCGGCGCCGGTGCCGACGAGCGCAGGAACGCCAGCCCCACCACGACCAGGATCCCGACCGCGACCAGCGCGCCGGCCGCCGCCGCCACCGGGCGGGACCATCGGAGGTTCCGGAGCGCGGCGACGCGGTCGGGCCACGACCTCGCGGCCATGGGTTGCAGCAGGTCGGCCACCGGGCGCGCACCCCCAAACGGGAAGGACCGTTCACAGGGGGAAGCCGCCGAGCCAGGTTCAGCGTAGAGGCTGCGACGGCCCTCCGCCAGGGCCTGCGGCCCACGCATCGGCCGCCGCCTCGGCCTCCACCTCCAGGGGGATCAGGCGGTACGCGGCCTGGTGGCCGAACCCCTGCCGGCGCCAGTGCAGGTAGGCGCCCAGGTACGGGCGCAGGAACCCGACCATGCCCAGCTCCCGCCACTGGCGGACGTGCTCCGCCTCGTGACGCAGCAGGCGGGCGTCCTCCGCGTACCGCCGGCGCACCGACACCACCGACCCCAGGGTGATGGCCGCCGACCCGGGCGGCACTGGGCCGCCGACGAGCAGCCAGTGGTCGCCGTGGCGCCGCAGTCGCATGCCGGCGTCCTGCCTCAGTACAGCCGCGACGCCAGGGCCCGGCGGTACCCCGGGGTCCGGGGATCGTCGGAGCCCAGCATCTCCAAGAGGTCGACGTACTCGCGCCGGGCCGCCTCGTCGTCCTTCACCCGGTCGAGGAGCCCATTGAGGCGGCCGTCGAGGTCGCCGGCCCCACCGCCCTGGCCCAGGCGGGCGCGGGCCGCCACCCGGCGGGTCTCGGCCGTCTCGGGCACCCGGGCCAGCAGCGCCAGGGCCTCCTCCCCCTCGTCGCGCTCGGCCAACAGCTCGGCCAGGGCCACGACGGCCGCCGGGTGGTCGTGCTGGAGGTCCAGGGCCGCCCGCAGCGACACCTCGTCTCCCTTGGCCGCCAACAGGTCG
Organism: Acidimicrobiia bacterium; assembly: GCA_023264995.1. Classification (GTDB taxonomy): domain Bacteria; phylum Actinomycetota; class Acidimicrobiia; order Acidimicrobiales; family AC-14; genus CADCTB01. The sequence goes on from JAHFUR010000064.1 coordinate 3,543, forward strand.
GCTTCGGTGGCCGCCGGCGCCAACCGGGCGACGAACTCCCGCACCTGGGCCTCGGGCAGCGCACCGATGAAGGAGTCGACCACCTTGGCGCCGGAGATGGCGAAGACGGCCGGGATGGACTGGACCTGGAAGGTGCCGGCGACGCCCGGGTTGCGGTCGATGTCGACCTTGGCCAGCGCCACCCGGCCCTCGGTCTCAGCCACCACCCGTTCGAGGACCGGCCCGAGCGTGCGGCACGGGCCGCACCATTCGGCCCACAGGTCGACCACGACGGGGACGGTCGCGGAGCGATCGAGCACGTCGCGCTGGAAGGTTGCATCGGTGACGTCGGCCATCGGGACCAGTCAACCACCTGGCGCCCCACCGAATTCCTCCCTGACCCCGCTACCGTGAGGGGTATGGACGTGGCCTCAGACCTGTACGAGCTGCGGTCGGAGCCCGAGCTGGACAGCCCGGTGCTGGTGATGGCCCCGGAGGGCTGGATCGATGCCGGCCACGGAGGCCTCGGCGCGGTGGGCGCCATGCTCGAGGTGCTCGAGACCGAGGTCGTGGCCTCCTTCGACGTCGACCGGCTCCTCGACCACCGCTCGCGTCGGCCGGTGTCGCACATGCTCGACGGCGTCTACACCGACCTGGTGTGGCCGACGCTCGAGCTTCGCTCCGCGCACGACCCGGAGGGCCGGGACATGCTCATCCTCGTGGGCCCCGAGCCCGACCACGAGTGGCGGGCCTTCGCCGGCGCCATCGGCGAGCTGGCGGTCCGCTTCGGCGTCCGGCTGGCCGTGGGCCTGGGGGCGTTCCCCGCCGGCGTGCCCCACACCCGCACGAGCCGGCTGGCGGCCACGGCCAGCAACGCCGAGCTGGCCAACACCCTCGGCGTGGTGTCAGGGCTGGTCGAGGTGCCGGCCGGGGTGGTGGCGGCCGTCGAGCGCCGGCTCGGCGACCTGGGCATCCCCACCATCGCCATCTGGGCACGGGTCCCCCACTACGCGGCCTCGATGCCCTACCCGCCGGCCAGCGTCCAGCTCCTCGACGGCCTCCGCACCGTCGCCGGCATCCGGGTCGAGACCCCCGAGCTGACCGCCGCGGCCGAGGCCACCCGAGAGCACCTCAACGACGTGACCGCCAACAGCCTCCAGCACGCCGCCCTGGTCCGCCAGCTCGAAGCCCAGGTCGACGCCGAGGGCGGGGCGGAGGGCGCGGCCGCCACCACCCAGGCCGAGGGCCAGGCCGAGGCCACCGAGGCCGGCTGGGGCACCCTCCCCACCGGCGACGAGCTGGCCGCCGAGGTGGAGCGCTTCCTACAGGGCGAGTAGGCGGGGCAGCAGGAAGTCGAGCTCGGCCTGCATCTGGCGGACCCGCTCGTCGATCACCATCGAGCCGTGGCCGGCGTCGAAGCGGTACAGCTCGACCGTTGCCCCCCGGGCCTGTAGCGCCTCCACGTAGTTCAGGACCTGCTGGAGGGGGCACCGGCTGTCGTTGTCGCCGGCGATGACCAGCACCGGCGCGGTCACCCGGTCGACGTAGGTCAGCGGCGACCGCTCCACGTACAGGTCGCCCACCTCGTCGGGGCCGCCCCCGAAGAGGGTGCGGTCGAAGGACTGGAGGGCGGGGGCCTCGTCGGCGAAGGCGGTCACGTAGTCGGCCACCGGGACCGCGGCCGTGGCCACGGCCCAGCGCTCGGGGTGCAGGCCCAGGGCCAGGAGGGTGATGTAGCCGCCCCACGAGCCGCCGGCGATGGCGGCCCGGGCCGGGTCGACCAGGCCCTCGGCCACCAGGGCGTCGAGGCCGGCCACCACATCGGCCACCTCGGGGAAGCCGGGGTTGCCGATGAGGGCGTCTCGGAACGCCGTGCCGTAGCCGGTCGAGCCCCGGTAGTTGACCATGGCGACGGCCAGCCCGTGGTCGACGAAGGCCTGCACGTCGGCCATGAACGTGTCCGAGTAGGCCCAGGTCGGGCCGCCGTGGACGAGCATCACCACGGGGTAGGGGCCGGCTCCCGCCGGCGTGGCCACGAACCCGTGGACCCGCTGGCCCTCGGGGTTGGAGAACGACCACGACCGGAACGGCCGGCCCGCCGGCGGCCGCTCCCCCGGCGGGGCCAGGACCTCGGCGCCGGCGACGGTGCGGACCGTGGGCGGCTCGGCCCCGCTGGCGTGGCGGAACCACACTTGGCCGTCGGGGCGCACGCCGGCGCCCGAGACGGTGCCCGGTGGGTGGTCGATGGCCTCGACCGCGCCCGTGCCCAGGTCGAGGCGGTGCAGGCGGCTGCGGCCCTCGTGCTCATGGACCAGCAGGAGCGCCGACCCGTCGGGCCACCAGTCCTCGACCTCGACGTCGCCGGGCAGGTCGAGGGGGTAGTCGCGCCGGGTGCCGGCGGCCACGTCCCAGACGGCGGGGCGCTGGAGGCCGTCACCCTCGTGGCTGAGGGCCAGCCGCTGGTCGCCGGCCAGCGGGGACCAACCGGCCACGCCGAGGCCCAGGCCCTCGCCGTCCCACTGGTCGCCCACGGCGGCGCCGGTGCGGGCGTCGACCACCCGCACGGCCAGGTGCATGCTGTCGCCGTGCTCGGCATGCTGGAGGGCCACCAGCGACGAGTCGCGGGAGAGGCCGGCCACGTCGACCAGCTCGGCGTGGTGATGGATCTGCCGGGCCGGGCCGTCGCCCTCCACGATGTGGACCGAGTAGCCGTCGTCCTCGGCGGTCCCGACCACGACCAGGCCGTCGCCCAGGCAGAGCCCGGTGGTCCAGGCGTCGGGTACGCCGGGCGCCAGCGGCCGGGGGTCGCCGCCCTCGAAGGGCGCCACCAGCCAGTGGCCCACCTCGTCGCCCGTCACGTCGTGGAACCACACGCCCGGCACCGTCGGGCGTCGGGGCGCCGCCGGCCACGCCGATGGGGTCGTCGGTCACCTGCCGGCGCAGGCCGGTGGCCCGGTCCCACGCGTAGACCTGCCACGCCCCGCTCTCGTTGGACGTCAGGACCATCCGTTCCGGTGCGTGGCGGGCCCAGTGCGGGAACCCGACGGACGCGGCCCGGAAGCGCTGCTCCCACGGCTCCGTCACCCGGGCGATGGTAGCCAGCTGTCAGCGCCGGCGGGCTCCACGGACCGGTGACCGGTCCGTGGGCCAGAGGCCCCGGATCCGTCACCGGTTCCTGGGATTAGCGCAGGCGGGCGACGATGAAGTCCCGGGAGCTGACCGTGTCGTAGATGGTGGCCGGGCGCTGCATGCCCGACTGGAGCTTGTTGGCCGTGCCGCCACCCGGGTCGTAGTGGACGAAGATCGTCCATGACGGGTTGATGTCGAGCTCCATGGCCCGGATGGCGCCGGCCCGCACGAGCAGGTTGGCCAGGGTCTCGGCCGATAGGCGGGGGCCCGACGCGTAGATCAGGGCGCCGGTGGCGGTGATGCCGACCCCGGACCGCCAGACGTACAGCTCGTTGCCGATGGTCGCGCCCCAGCGGTTGCCCGAGTTGTCGTTGATCAGCCGGTTCACCTGGCCGTCCTCGACGATGAGGTCGAGGTTCTGGCGGGCGCCGAGCACCTCGGGCGTCATCTTCACCGACCGGTTCCAGGCGCCGACCTGCACCGACCCGTCGTTGTAGAAGACGATGGTGGCCGCCCCGTCGCGCATGGTGCCGACGGTCTTCCCGCCCAGGTAGAACCCGCCCCGGGAGTCGACCATGCGGAACGCCGAGTTGAAGGCGGCCACGACGTCGCGCCGCTCGCCGACCGGGAGGGACGCGCCGACGGGCCACGGCCCGCCGCCCGGGTCGGAGGCGCCGGGCGCCAGGTTGAACCCGAGCATCTTGGTGTCGAGCCAGGCCACGGCCGAGAGGTACGACGTGTAGACCGAGTCGGCCCGCAGGTAGGCGGCCCGCACGAGGGGCACGTCGCCCGCGCTCTGGAGGGTCTGCCACACCCCCTCGTCGGCGATGGGAGTGCCGGCGATCGGTGCGATGTCGTCAGGCGCCGGCAGGCCCTTCGGTGCCGGCGGCGGGGGCGGGGGGGCGGGCGCCGCGGCCGCGGCGACAACGACGGTGGTGGGCGGCGCCTTCGCCGGGCCCGGCTCCGTGCCCGGCGGCATCGGGTGGCCTCCCACCTCGACGAGGGCGGCGGCCGGCGGGGTGGCCGGCGGCGCTACCGCGTCACGCGTCCCGGCGGCCGCTTTGCCGATGGCCTCGGCGGGCGCCCCGCCGACCTTCGGCGGCTTGTACGAGAGCCGTTCGCCCAGGTTCACCAGGGCGCCGGCCCGGTGGTCACGGGCCCAGATGGCCAGCCGGGCGGCGACGCTGTCAGTGCCGGGGGCGGTGAGGGCGAGGGAGACCGAGCGGCCCAGGACCAGGGCACCGACCACCCCCAGCACGAGGATGACCCGCACCGTCCTGGTGCGCAGCAGGCGGCGGAGCCGCCGGAAGCGCCGGCGGGCCGGCGCCGGCGTGGGCGTGGGCTCCGGGCCGGGGCCGGCGACCTCCTCGGGAGCAACAAGAAGATCGGTCACCGGGCTCCGCCCGCAGTCAACGTCGGTGACGGAGTCACCGCTCCCCCAGCTTCCGGAACACGGGGCCGGGTAGGTGGCGCAGCACGGTCATCACCCATTTGAGGATCGAGGGTACCCACACCGTCGCCGCTCCGGTCTCCAGGGCCCGCACGATGCCCGCGGCGACGGCGTCGGGCGTGGTGGCGAACGGCGCCGGCGGGAGCCCGGCCGTCATGCGGGTGTGGACGAAGCCAGGGCGGACGACGACGACCCGCGCCCCCGAGCCCCGCAGGGAGTCCCCCAGGCCCCGGAAGAAGGCGTCCATCCCGGCCTTGGTCGACCCGTAGACGAAGTTCGACCGGCGGGGCCGCTCAGCGGCCACCGACGACAGGGCCACCAGGTTGCCATGGCCCTGGGCCCGCATCCGGGCGGCGACGGCCAGGCCCACCGAGACGGCAGCCACGTAGTTCACCCGGGCCAGCCCGGCCGCGGCCTCCGGGTCGGCTTCGAGCGCGGCCTGGTCCCCCAGCTCGCCGAAGGCGATGAGCGCCAGGTCGATGTCGCGGTGACGATCGAAGACGCCGTCGACCAGGGCCTGGTGGCCCGCCGTGTCGGCCGCTTCGAAGGGCAGCGTCTCGACGAGGGTCACGCCGGCGGCCCGCAGTTCGGCAGCCGCCGCTTCCAACCGCGCCGCATCCCGACCGGCCAGGACGACCGTGCGGGCCCGCCGCGCCGCCAGGCGGCGGAGCAGGGCGCCGGCGATCTCCGAGGTCCCCCCGAACACCACGACCGTCTGCGGCGACCCCTGGGCGTCATTCATCCGGCTCCCGCGATCGTACCGAGCAGTCCGAGACGCCGGCTGAGATCCGAGCGCAGCACGCCACCGGGGTCGACGGCCCGCTGCCGCGCCCGCCACCGGTCGAGCTCGGGGTACATCACGGCCAGGAGCTCCGGCCGCATCCGGGCGTCCTTGGCCAGGTAGACCCGACCGCCGGCGCCGGCAACGAGCTCGTCGAGCTCGTCGAGCACGCTGGCCAGGCCGGCCAGGCTGGCCGGGAAGTCAACGGCCAGCGTCCAGCCCGGCATCGGGAACGACAGGGGCCCCGCATCGGCGGTGCCCAACCGCTTGAGCACGGCCAGCAACGGCGGGCACCCGACCGCCCGCAGCCGGTCGAGCGAACGGGCGACCACGTCGCCGGCCGAGAAGGGGACCACGAACTGGTACTGCACGAAGCCGGCCCGGCCGTACAGCCGGTTCCACCCGTCGACGGCATCGAGCGGGAAGAGGAACCGGTCGAGCGGCTCCACGGAGGTGGTCTCGACGTCAGGCCCGCGGCAGAACCGCAGTTCGTTCAACGCCGCCACCGCCGGGACCGGCATCGGCGACCCGGGCCACCAGGCCGGGACGGCCACGGACCGGGCCGGCCCGAGGGCCAGGGGCTCGGCCCGCCTGGCTGCCGGCAGGTCGGCCACGCCGGCGTGGTCGCCCCAGCTGACCAGCCCCCGGCCCAGGGCCGCCCCGCGGGCCAGCCCGTCGAGCCACGCCACTGCGTACCGGTGGCGGCCGTGGCCGGCATCGAGCGCCGCCATGACGCCATCGATGCCGCCGGCCCGCCGGGTGACCACGCGCACCGACGCCGACTCGACCCGGACGGCCCGGAGGGTGGCCTCAAGCACCAGGCCGGTGAGCCCGAGCCCGCCGGCGGTGGCCCAGAACAGGTCGGGGTCGTCACCGGGCGTGACCCGGCGGGCACCCCCCGGCGTGGCCAGCGTGAGGGCGACGACGTGGCCGGCGAAACTGCCGTCGACCTCGTGGTTCTTGCCGTGGACGTCGCCGGCCACCGCCCCGCCGACGCTCACGTGGCGCGTTCCTGGCACCACCGGCAGCACCCAGCCCTGGGGCACCAGGAACCCGAGGACGTCACCGAGGCTGGCCCCGCCGGCGGCTCGGACCAGGCCGGAGGCCTCGTCGGCCCACCCGATGCCGCTGAGGGCGGCGGTGGAGATGACCATGCCGCCGGCGTTCTGCGCCGCGTCCCCGTAGCTGCGGCCCATCCCCCGGGCGATCACGCCCCGGGCCGGCGCCGCAGCCAGGGCGGCGAGGGCGGCGGCGTTGCTCGGTGGGCGGCACACGTCGGCCGACGTGGGGGCGGTGCGCCCCCACCCGGCCAGCAGCTCACGCGCCATAGACACCGAGGGCGAAGAGGCCGGCCCAGATCACGCCGAGGGCGACGATGGTGCCGTCGCCCAGGAGCACGTCCTCGGGCACCTCCACCCCGTCCTGCTCGACCAGCAGGGCGTAGCGCAGCATGGCCAGCACGAACGGCACGATCGTGAGCTGGAGCCAGGCGGCATGGCCGTCGCCCCGGGCCGCCTTGTCGAAGGCCCAGAGGCAGTAGGCCGCCATGGCCACCCCCGACGAGAGGGCCCGCACGTACCGGAGGTAGCCGGCGGGGTAGACCGGCCGCGACCGGCGGGCCGGGAGCCCGACAGCGGCCAGCTCGGCCTCCAGCTCGGCGTCGAGGTCCATGACGGGTGCGCCCTCACGCTTGCCGGCCACGATGAAGAGCGATGCGAACGAGGTGACCACCAGGAACCACTCCGACAGGTGGATGCCAGTGGCCAGCCCGCCGGCGATGGCCCGCAGGACGAACCCTGAGGCCACCGCGGCCAGGTCGAGCACGGGCTCGTGGCGCAGGTGCAGGTTGTAGGCGATGTTGATGGCCACGTAGGCGGCCACGCACCCCGCCGCCGCCGGCCCGAGGGCGACGGCGCCGAGCACCAGGGCGCTGAGGAGAAGGCCGACGGCGGCCCCCAACGCCAGGCGGGGAGAGACGACGCCGGCCGCGACCGGGCGGTGGCGGTTGACCGGATGGCGCCGGTCGGCCTCCCGGTCGACCGAGTCGTTCAGGAAGTACGTGCCGCTGGCGGCCAGGCAGAAGACCCAGAACGCCGTCGCCGCCTTGAGCAGGACCGGCAGGTGCGTCAGCATGCCGGCGGCCCCGGGCGCGGCGAAGACCAGCAGGTTCTTGACCCACTGGTGCGGGCGGGCCGTGCGGAGGAGGCCGCGCAGGACGGAGGGTTCCTCGCCCGACGAGCGGGCGGTGGTGATGGGCGGCGGCAGCCGGACCTCAGTCACGACCGCGCGGACCTCTCTGCTGTGTCAACCGGGACCCCCAACGCTGCACCGCGCCCCCGTCGAGGGTCCCGCAGGATCCGGGCGACGAGGGCAAGTGTAAGCCAACACCTGTTCTGTCGCTATAGCGGATCCGCGAGTGTTCCTCGGGGCGGCCCGGCGGTGGCAGACTCGATGGGTGCGGAGGGCCAGCGGGAACACGCGCCTGACCGGCATGGCTCTCGCCGTCCTGCTGGCTCTGTTGGCCGCGTGCAGCCCGCCGCCACCCGAGGCGGCGCCCGTCGTGGCCGACCCGGTGGCGTGGGCCGCCCGCGTCCAGGCCTCGCTCGACGACGTGACCCTCGACGGCGGGGGCCTGCAGATCCCCGACGGGGGCAACGTCCTGGCCGTCCAGATCTTCGGTGGGGGGAGCTCCCCGGCCTACGCCTTCTACGAGGCCGGCGGCGGCGCCTTCGCCGACGACTTCTTCCCGGCATCCTCGATCAAGCTGCTGGCCGCCCTGGGCGCCCTGGACCTGGCCCGGAGCCTCGGCTTCACCGGGAACGCCGTGGTCGACGGCGGCTTCACCATCCACGACTACTACGACGCCGCCCTGCGCTACTCCTCGAACGAGGACTACAGCGAGCTGGTGCGCATCGCCGGCGTCGACCGGCTCAACCAGCAGTTCCTGCCCGACCACGGCTTCTTGGGGACCACCATCCAGGAGGCCTACGGCGCCGGCGAGCAGGTGCTGTACTCGCCCGAGATGGTGCTCACCGAGGGCGACCGCGAGGTCACCGTGGCCGAGCGGGAGGGCGAGTACAACGAGGCGTGCGGCAGCGGCAACTGCTCGACGCTCTTCGACCTGCTCGACGCCACCCGGCGGGTCATGCTCGACGCCGAGATCCCCGCCGGCGAGCGCTTCGACCTCAGCCCCGACGACATCGCCGGCCTGCAGGACGCGTTGGCCGGCGCCGAAGGGTTCATCGCCCCCGGGGTGGCCGAGGCCCTCGGGCCGGACGCCCTGATCTTCACCAAGCCGGGATGGGTGCCCTACCTCGCCTGCGTGGAGGCCGCCCTGATCGTGGACCCCACCACCGGGCGGCGGTACCTCATCGGCCTGTCGGCCCCCGACGACGGCACGTGCGAGGAGCTGGCCACCATGGCCCGCGACGTCCTGCAGATCCTCGCCGCCTGCGACCCCAGCGTCGCCGTCCGGGCCGACGGGAGCCGGGTGAGCATCACCGACGGCCGCCAGAGCGGCACGCCGCTCCCCGAGGCCGGCGCCGGCCTGCCCTGCCACCTGCGCTGACCCCTCCCCCGCCGAACTGGTGACGGATCTGGTGGTGGTGGCCGGCGTTTGTGTCACCAGTTCGCCGGCTACCGGACGATGTTGACCAGCTTCGGCGGGCGGGCGATGACCTTGCGCGGCGGCGCCCCGTCGAGGGCAGCCTGGACCTTCGCCGACGCCAGCGCCAGCCGCTCCATCTCGGCCGCGTCGATGCCGGCGTCGACCTCGATGCGGTCGCGCACCTTGCCGTTGACCTGCACGATCATCGTCTCGGTCAGCGCCGACGCCAGCGCCGGGTCGAAGGTGGGCCACGCCTGGGTGTGGACGTGGCCGCCGGGGTGGCGGCGCTCCCACAGCTCGGCGGTGGCGTGGGGCGCCATCGGGGCCATCAGGAGCAGAAGCGTGTCGACCGCCGGCCCCACCGACCCGCCCCCGCCGGCCTGGACGTGCTTGTAGAGCAGGTTGGTGAACTCCATGCACGCGGCCACGGCCGTGTTGTACGACCACCGGTCGTAGTCGTCGGACACCTTGGCCACCAGGGCGTGGGTGGCCCGCTCCAGGTCGCCCGCCGGCGCCACGGCGCCCTCGACGGTGGCCACCTCGCCGGTGGCCAGGCGCCACACCCGGTTCAGGAACCGGGCGCAGCCGTCGATCACCTCGTCGGTCTGCTCGCTCCAGTCCACATCGTCGGCCGGCGGGCCCACGAACAGGTGGAACAGGCGCAGGGCGTCGGCGCCGACGGTGTCGAAGTACTTGGCCGGCGCCACCAGGTTGCCCTTGGACTTCGACATCTTCGACCCGCCCATGCGGATCATGCCCTGGGTGAACAGCCGGGCGAACGGCTCCCGCAGCTCCTTCGGCGCCACGCCCAGGTCGGCCAGGGCCTTGGTGAAGAAGCGGGCGTACATCAGGTGCAGGATGGCGTGCTCGATGCCGCCGATGTACTGATCGACCGGCAGCCACTTGGCCACGATGGCCGGGTCGAACGGGGCCTCGGCGTTCTTCGGGTCGGCGAAGCGCAGGTAGTACCATGACGAGTCGACGAAGGTGTCCATGGTGTCGGTCTCACGGGTGGCCGGCTGGCCGCAGGTGGGACAGGTCGTGCGCAGGAAGCCCTCGTGGAAGCGCAGGGGCGACTCTCCGGTGGGCCGGAACTCCACGTCGTCGGGCGCCAGGACGGGCAACTGGTCGTCGGGCACCGGCACCGCCCCGTGCTCGGGGCAGTAGACGACCGGGATCGGGCAGCCCCAGAACCGCTGGCGGCTGAGCAGCCAGTCGCGCAGGCGGAAGTTGACCTTGCGCTCGCCGATGCCCTCGGCCTCCAGCCAGTCGGTGGCCTTGGCCACGGCCTCGGCCTTCTCCAGGCCGTCCAGCCACTGGCTATTGATAGCCGGGCCGTCGCCCGTGTAGGCCGAGTCGCCCCAGTCCTCGGGCGGCTGCACGGTGCGGATGATGGGCAGGTCGTAGGCCTTGGCGAAGTCCCAGTCGCGCTGGTCCTCGCCGGGCACGGCCATGATGGCGCCGGTCCCGTAGCCGGTGAGCACGTAGTCGGCCAGGTAGACCGGCACCTCCTTGCCGTTGAAGGGGTTGACGGCGAAGGAGCCGGTGAACACCCCCCGCTTGTTGATCGGACCCTCGGCCGACTGGCGCTCGACCTCGGAGTGGGTCGACACTTCGGCCACGAACGCCTCGACCGCCGGGCGTTGGGCCAGGGTCGTGAGCTCGTCGACCTGGGGGTGCTCGGGCGCCAGCACGACGTAGGTCATCCCGAACGACGTGTCGGGCCGGGTGGTGAAGACACGGATGCGGGTGCCGCCGACGATCGGCAGGTCGAACTCTGCGCCCTCGGAACGGCCGATCCAGTTGCGCTGCATGACCTTGACCCGCTCGGGCCAGTCGAGCGTCGCCAGGTCGTCCAGCAACTGGTCGGCGTAGTCGGTGATCTTGAAGAACCACTGCTCCAGGTTGCGCTTGACGACCACGTCGCCCGACCGGTCGCAGGTGCCGTCGGCCAGCACCTGCTCGTTGGCCAGCACGGTCTGGCAGCCCGGGCACCAGTTCACCGGCGCCTGCTTGCGGTAGGCCAGCCCGGCCTTCAGGAAGCGCAGGAAGATCCACTGCGTCCAGCGGATGTACTCCGGGTCGTGGCTACGGACCTCGCGCCGCCAGTCGTAGACCGCGCCCAGCCGCTCGATGGACTCCTTCAGCTCGACGATCCGGGCGTCGGTGAAGGGCCGGGGGTGGACCCCCGTCTTGATGGCCGCGTTCTCCGCCGGCAGGCCGAAGGAGTCAAACCCCATCGGGGTCAGCACGGCAAAGCCGTGCATCGTGCGGTGGCGGACGATCAGGTCGCCGAAGGTGTAGTTCCGCACGTGGCCCTGGTGGGCCGCCCCGCTGGGGTACGGGTACATGCAGAGTGAGTAGAAGGGCGGGCGCGGGTCATCGGCCTCGACCTGGTAGGTGCCCTCCTCCCGCCACCGGGCCTGCCACTTGCGTTCGATGTCCTGGACGTCATAGGCCTCGGCCATCCCGGGATCGTAACGGGACCGGCCGGTCGTGCCATCGCTTTCCATCGCCCCCGCCGACGCTGCTACCTTTGTTGCCGGCGGGGCTGTAGCTCAGCTGGCAGAGCACTTGCATGGCATGCAAGGGGTCAGGGGTTCAAATCCCCTCAGCTCCACAAGAAACCCGCAGGCCAGAGGGGGTGTCCCGGAACGCGACGCCGGGGCGCCGAAGGCCCAGGCCGCGGGGAGGCCGCGGGAATCTCAGCCGGCTGAGCGGTGACCCTCGTCCCAGGTGTCCTCGAGGGCCACGCGGATGCGCTCGCGGACGTTCGGGAACAGGTGCCCGTAGGTGTTAATGGTCGTCTGGATGTTGGTGTGGCCAAGGTGTTCCATGACCTCGTACTGCTGTGCGCCCTTGGCGATGAGCAGTGCAACACAGGTATGGTCGGATCGGACCGAGGCGCGGTGCTGGCCTTTCAGCCGGTCCGTCTCCTCGGCCCGTCCTCCGAACCGGACGTGCGACTTCCACCGCATCCGGCTCTCCACAAGCTCATGTC
>JAHFUR010000025.1 GCA_023264995.1 Acidimicrobiia bacterium
ATCCGAGTTTCGAACCCACTGCGAAGCAGTTGGCGCTCCAGATCGGGCGGGTCATTGCAGCGCCGATCGTCGAGGTGTTCGATGCCGAGCACCTGCCGACGTGGCCAGACCTCGTCGGCCACACTCCGCCTGCCCCATAAGCACGCCGACGTCCGCCCAACCATCGCGCCCCTGATCGCCGGGTCCCGGGCGCTCGCTGGCAGGTCAGGGCATCGAGGCCACGATTTGGAACGACACGCCCTCGGCGCGCATCGCATCCTCGAGGCGAGGCGAGCTCACCGACAGAGCCACCGTGGCGTTTAGGTACACCGCTGCGGCGAGGGCCTCGACACTGAGGATGTTCAGCTGATGCCGAGCCCGAAGACGACCGATCACAGGCCCGAGCTCGCGCAAGCTGACGAGGCCGATCTCCTCGGGCAGCTCCAGGGCAGCGGCGATCGCCTGTTCACGGCGACCGCTCGCCAGTGCCATGAACGGGCCTGAGAGCGTTCCGGTCCTGTCGGCGACGCCCAGAACGGCCTGGCAGAGGCGGACATACCAGTATCCGGTCGTGGCGATGGTGGGGTCCGAGCTCAGCGGCGCCGGGACCTCGTCGCCCCGGAGGACGATGCCCAGGAGCTGGTCGTCGAGGAGAAGCGTCACTCCGTGGCGAGGTCGTCGTCGCCGAACCCGGCTCTGGCGTTCGCCCAGTCCTCCCCGGTGACCGCATCCAGCAGATGTCGCCGCAAGGTGGCAACTCCCCCCGGGATGAGCAGGACCGCATCCCCGAGATCGAGGTACCCGACCTCGCCACCCTCGTCGAGACCCCACCGGCGCCTCGTCGAGGCCGGCAGGCTCATCTGGCCACGCTGGGACACCCGGAGCTCCCCTGTCTGTCTCATGGCTTGAGTCTACAAGGCGAAGGTGCACGCTGCCTTGTACCGGAGACCGCCCGTCGATGACCGAGTCGTAGCCGGCGTCGATCCCAGGCGATACCGCACACAGCCTTGGACGTCCTGCGGTTGGCTGAAGGCGACGTGGCGCTGTATCCGTACGGCCGGACGCGCCCTCTATGCACGGCTGTCCACCCAGCCTCACACCGTCCCCGAACGCCGGCTGATGGGCACGCGTGTGCTATCGACCGGCGGTGAGACTGGCGCGGATGTCCTTCATCCTCCGGTAGAGGCGCATGGGATGTTCGGGCGCGGCGACGAACCCGTGATGAGCGTAGAAGGTGGCGGCCTCGTCGTCGATGGCGTCGACGACCACCAGCCGGGCCGCAGCAGCCTCCCCGGCGGCAACCGCCTTGCGGAGGGCCTCGGCAAGCAGGAGCGCGCCGTGACCCTCGCCCTGGTGCAGGCGGTGGACGGCGAGGCGGGCGAGCAGGACCATACCGACGGGATACGCGGGCATCGCCCGGACCAGTCTCGCCGGCGCGTCCGCACGTCGAACGGAACCCATGGTGAGGCTGAGGTAGCCGATGACACCGTCGTGTCCGACGAGGACGAACGTTCGTGCCGAGTCCATGTCCTGAGCCGCCAGACCATGGCGGCGGATCCAGCCGTCGAGAGTGTCTTGGCCCGAGGTGAAGGCGGTGATGTCGTGCTGGGGGCCGAGGCGTTCGAGCCGAAGACCTTGCCGGATCAATCCCCGGGGAGCTTCGGGTTCGAGCGAAACAGCTCAGTGAGCTCAGCCACGGGCTCGGGCGGGCGGTCCAGCTCGGCGATGAAGCGGTCGAATGTCTCGTTGGACAGAACCACGTCCTGATGTTGGCGCAGCACACGCCGGGCCCGGGTAATGGTCGTGTCCATGACGAAGGCGGTGATGGTTGTCCCCTCGAGGTCGGCGGCCTCGCGGATCAGGGCGTCCTGTTCTGGGCTGACGCGCACCTCGATACGGTGCCGGCGGTGGTCGGCCGGCGCTGCCTCACTCATGCCACCACTCTAGCGGTCCGGACGCTGTCCGGATGATGCTGATGTCGATCGGTCGGCACTGTCCCCGAACAACGGCTCCCAAGTGGCTCTCTCACCGCCCCGTATCGCCGGGCGGTGGACACCCAGCTGACTCGCCTGCGGCCTCGCCAAACACTACTACGGTAGTAGTAGAGTATGAGCATGCCTCGTGGGAGACCCTCGCCGAAGCTGGCGATCACCGTTGACGCCGGTGTGCACGAGCAAGTCCTGGCCGCCGCTACCGAGGAGGGGGTCAGCGTCTCGGCCTGGATGACCGAGGCGGCCCGCCGGTCGCTTCTTCTCCGAGACGGCCTGCGCGCAGTCTCGGAGTGGGAGCAGGAACATGGCCCCCTCACCGCAGAGGAGCTGGATGCTGCTCGCCGTCGGGTCGCGAGTGATGTCGCCGCCGCTTCCCAGGCGCGACCGGCGTGAGCTTTGTCTACGACGCCGGCGTGTTCGTGGCCGCCGAGCGCAACGACCGCGACGTCTGGGCAGATCATCGGGCTCGTTTGGAGCTCGGGCTCATCCCGCGGACGACTGCACCTGTCGTCGCCCAGGTCAGCCGCTCGCCGCGGCAGGTACAGCTTCGGCGCATGCTGCGGGGTTGCGACATCGTCGGGTTCGCCCCGGATGACTCCCATGAGGTCGGCGCTCTCGCGGGCAAGGCCTTGACGTCCGATGTGGTCGACGCCCATCTCGCCATCGTCGCTTCCAGGCGTCAGGCCACAGTCCTCACGTCGGACGTCGAAGACCTCCGGCATCTTGCCGACCAGTTGCCGAAACCCATCGGGATTCAACGAGTCTGATCTCGGATTGAAGCCGACGGCGCCTCCGCGGCGTGTCCCATATGGACAGCCATGGAAGGTGATGCTCGACGCTCCCCGAGACCACGCGTGCGGCAACCCGGTGCACAGCGCTCGGCCGGGCGTAAGTTCAAGTAGGCGCCTGAGCTGCCAAGCCGGGCGTGATCATTCGGCCGTGGAGCAGCGGACCGGGACACCGTTTCCCCGACCGCAGCGTTCCGGCAGTGCGGCTTGCGGCGGCAAGATTTCAGACAGTCTGGCGGGCGACCGGCGTGCCCCTACTTGAACAGCCCGGCCACCACGTTGATGGTGAGGCCGACGATACAGACGCTGAACAGGTACGACAGGAGCGCCTGGTGCAGCGCGGTGGCCCGCACCGCCGATGCGGTCAGCTCCGTGTCTGACACCTGGAACGTCATGCCGATGGTCAGCGCCAGGTAGGCGAAATCCCGGTACGCAGGCTCCTCGTCCCCGGGGAAGACGATGCCGCCGGCCCCGCCGGCGTAGTAGAGCCGGGCGTACCTGAGCATGAAGACGGTGTGGACCACGAACCACGAGAGGGCCACGCTGGCCGTGGCCAGGGCCACCAGCACGCCCTTTTCGGTCCCGTTGGCGTTGGCTGCCTCGACGAGGGTGAAGCCCGTCCCGAGCAGGCTGGCCACGCTGGCCGCCAGGAGGAGCAGGTCCGCCGCCGCCCGATTGGGGTCCTCGCGCCGGGCCACGACAGCGGCCTGGGCCGGCGACAAACGCGCCACGCCAGCCCACACGCCGGCCGTGAACACGAGAGCCAAGCCGTCCCACCCGGCGAGGAGCGCGACATGCCAGGCGGTCGACCGGGCCGCCGCCAGCCCGCATGCCACGCCCGCCAGACCGGCGACGGCGATGCGCTGGGCGGCCGATGCAGTCGCTGCGCCCCGCACGTCCGCCGAGCGTACCGGGCCGCTGGTATACCCGTGACTTCCCTTCTCGAAACAGGATTCTTGCCGTGTCAAGCAGGGACACTCGCCGATGACGGCGAACTTCCTACCCCTGAGGGGGAGCCACCCAGGGCGCGCGAACACACCACGGAGCGTGGGAGGGCGCGCCGGCGGGGTTCTCGGGGGTTGCCATGCTGGAGCTGCAAGACCGACCACTGCCCGAACCTCGGCCGATGGTCGCCGGCCTGGCCGGCCGTGCCGAGGCCGAGGCGGCACCGCGGGCCCGTCCCGCGCGGTCACGGCTGCGCCCGTGGACGCGGGCCCAGGAGCGGACCCTGGCCAGCGCCAACCTGGTCACCGTCGCCATCCTGCTGGTGGTGAGCGTCAGCGCCGCGGCCGGGGTCACTCCGTTGGAGGCGCCAGCGGCCGTCGGCCGCTTCGTCGGGTCGACGCTGGGCCTGATCCCCCACGCCGAGGCGACGGTCGCCCGGCGGCTCCCGGTCACCGACCTCCTGCCCTACGGCAAAGGCATGTGGATCTACGAGCCCGACAAGACCGAAGGGGGCGACGTCGCCGCCATCGTGGCCAAGGCCAGGGCCGCCGGCCTGAGCCACCTCTACGTCCGCACCGGTTCGAGCTGGGACGGCTTCTACGCTGCGCCCTTCCTCGACCGGCTCCTCCCCGCCGCCCACGCCGCCAACCTGCTCGTCTACGGGTGGGACTTCCCTCGGCTCATCTCCTGGCCCGACGACGTCGCCCGGGCCAAGGCCGCCATCGACCACCGCACGCCCACCAAGCAGCGCCTCGACGGCTTCTCGGCCGACATCGAGACCCGCAGTGAAGGGACGAGCATCTCCCCCCAGGCCGCCGCCGCCTACGGGAAGGCCCTGCGCGACGCGGTGGGCTCGTCGTTCCCCCTCATCGCCACCGTCCCTCGGCCGTCGCCGGCCCAGAACTACCCCTACGCCGAGGTGGTGGCGTCCTTCGACGCCATCGCCCCCATGGTCTACTGGCTCAACCGCCAGCCCGACACCGACGTGGCCGGCGCCCTGCGCGACCTGGCCCCGTTCGGCAAGCCCGTGTTCCCGGTGGGCCAGGCCTACGACGGGGGCCCGGAGGGGGGCCGGGCCGGCGTGCCCCCGCCCGAGGAGCTGTGGCGGTTCATGCGGGTCGGCCAGGCCAACGGCGCCCAGGGCGTGTCGTTCTGGTCCTGGCAGGCCGCCAACCCGAAGGCCTGGGCCGCCATCACCGAGGCCGAGGAGTTCCGTGCCCCGGCCCCATGGATGGTCAAGTAGGTCGGTCGCTCCTCGTCACATCCCGGAACGGCATGCTGGCGTCCGTCCTGGGCTCGGCGGGCAGGCCGAGCACCCGCTCGGCAATGACGTTCTTGAGGATCTCGTCGGTACCCCCGGCGATCCGGGTGGCCGGCGCCCAGAGCTGAGCCGGCGTGTACTCGTCGCGGACCATGGCGCCGGCACCCCGGACGGCGTCAGCCAGTTCGTCCCACCGCCGGGAGACCCGACCGGCGGCCAGCTTGGCCAGCGCCGCCTCCGGCCCGGGCCCGGCGCCGGCGTCGGCCAACGAGAGCATGCGCCAGCCCAGGTGCCGGGCGCACCGGGCCTCGGTCACGAGGCGGGCAGCGAGCTGGCGGACCACCGGGTCGTCGGCCAGCCCCCGAGGCCGGATCTCGGCCAGCAGCCGTTCCACGCTCCCGCCGGCCCGGGCCAGGCCCAGCCCGAGGTGCAGCCGTTCGTGCCTGAGGGCGGTCGTCGCCACCGCCCATCCCGCCCCTTCGTCGCCGAGCCGGAGCCCGTCGGGGGTGCGGGCGCCGGCCAGGACGACGTCGCTGAAGGCTGAGCCGCCGGTCATCTGGCGCACCGGCGCGACGGAGATACCCGGCTGGCGCATGTCGACCAGGAAGAACGTGCAACCCCGGTGCTTGGGCGCATCCCAGTCGGTACGGGCCAGCAGGATGGCGAAGTCGGCGTAATGGGCGCCCGAGGTCCAGGTCTTGTGGCCGTCGAGGACCCAACCGTCGCCGTCCCGGCGAGCCGTCGTCGTCACCGCCGCCAGGTCGGACCCCGCACCGGGCTCGGTGAAGAGCTGGCACCACAGCTCGTCGGCCTCGAGGATGGGGGCCAGGAACCGGCGCTTCTGGACTTCAGTGCCATGGTCCAGCACCGTCGGCCCGACGACGGTCTCCCCCAGCAGGTTGATGGGCGGCGGCATGCCGGCGACGCTCAGCTCCTCGGCCCACACCGCTCGGAGGGCGAGGGGCAGGTCGCGACCCCCGTAGGCCTCCGGCCAGCCGAGACCGGCCCATCCGCCCGCCCTGAGCTCGGCCTGCCAGGCCCGGCCCCGATCAACCCAGGTCGGGTCACCCGCATCGGCGAAGACGACCGAAGGGAGGTCGGGGCTCGCCGAGGGCCGGTAGGGGCCGGCGTGGGTGGCCAGCCAGGCCCGGGCCTGGGCCCGGAACGAGGCGGGGTCGGGCTCATCGGGCGCGGCCATGGTGTGCCCATCCTGACGCGCCCCGGTTGGCCCTGCCCCGGACCGGGGTAGGTACCAGCTGTCCATCGACAAAAGGAGCGACACCCATGTCGAACACGGAACGGGACCGCGACGACCGGGCGCCTAGCCAGGCCGACAACCCCGACAAGGGCCCGACCATGACGAGCGCCGGCGCCCAACCGTCGGGGAGCGGCATGGACCACTGGGCCACCGCCCAGCCGAACACCGATGCCACCAAGCCCGAGACCATGCCGCACACCCCGTCGACCCCGATGCCCGGGGAGACGGAGGACCGAGAGCCGGTCTAGACCGTCCGTCCGCAGCCGGGGCAGGTGGCATAGACCCGCGCCACCGCCCGGCCGCAGCCGGCGCACAGGCGAGGGCGGGCCTGCCCCCGGCGCAGGCGCGTGACGGCAGAGACGAACATGCCACCCACCGCGACAGCGAGCAGGACGTCGAGCAGGTCACGCACCATCGCGACCAGTCTCTACGCTCTCGGACCATGAACCGCCTCGCGGAAGAATCCAGCCCCTACCTGCAGCAGCACAAGGACAACCCGGTCGACTGGTACCCCTGGGGCGACGAGGCGTTTGCCCGGGCCAAGGCCGAGGACAAGCCCATCCTGCTGTCGGTGGGCTATGCCGCGTGCCACTGGTGCCACGTCATGGCCCACGAGTCCTTCGAGGACGAGGCGACGGCGGCGGTGATGAACGACCTGTTCGTCAACGTGAAGGTCGACCGCGAGGAGCGGCCCGACGTCGACGCCATCTACATGGAGGCGGTCCAGGCCCTGAGCGGCCATGGCGGCTGGCCCATGACCGTCTTCCTGACCCCCGACGGCCGGCCGTACTTCGGCGGCACCTACTACCCGAAGACGCCCCGCCACGGCCTCCCCAGCTTCACCGAGGTGTGCCAGGCCATGGCCCACGTCTGGGACGAGCGCCGGGACGACGCCGTGCAGCAGGCCGACGAGCTCACCGCCGCCCTCGGCCGGGCCTCGCAGATCACGGCTTCGGGCGGTCCCCTCCCGGGCCCCGAGCTCCTCGCCGCCGGCCGGGACACCTTGCGGGCCCGGTTCGACAATGCGTGGGGCGGGTTCGGGCCGGCGCCCAAGTTCCCCCAGCCCGACCTGATCGAGCTGCTGCTGCGCGCCCACGCTCGCGACGGCAGCGACGACACCCTGGCCTTGGCCACCTTCACCCTCGACGCCATGGCCGCCGGCGGCATCTACGACCACCTCGGCGGCGGGTTCGCCCGCTACTCCACCGACGTGGAGTGGCTGGTCCCCCACTTCGAGAAGATGCTGACCGACCAGGCCCTCCTGGTGGCCGAGTACCTCCACGCCTGGCAGGTGACCGGGGAGGACCGGTACCGCCAGGTCCTGTCCGAGACCGTCGACTACGTCCGTCGCGACCTTCGCCATCCCGACGGCGGGTTCTACTCCTCCGAGGACGCCGACTCCGAGGGCGTCGAGGGCAAGTTCTACGTCTGGTCCGAGGCCGAGCTGCGGGGCCTCCTGGGCGACCGGGCCGACGAGGCCATCGCCTGGTGGGGCGTCACGCCGGCGGGCAACTTCGAGGGGAAGAACATCCTCCGCCGGCCCCTCGGCGGCGAGCTGGCCCGCCCGCCGGCGGTCGAGGAGGCCCGCCGGGCCCTCTTCCAGGCGCGCACGGCCCGGGTGCGGCCCGGGCTGGACGACAAGGTCCTCACCGAGTGGAACGGCCTGTTCCTCGCCGCCCTGGCCCAGGCCGGTGCCGCCCTTGGTCGTGCCGACTGGCTCGACGACGCCCGGGCCGGCGCCGAGTTCCTGCTGGCCAACCTGCGCCGGCCCGATGGCCGCTGGCTGCGGGCCTGGCAGGGCGGCCGGCCCGGCCGGCACCTGGGCTTCGCCGCCGACTACGCCGCCGTGGTCGACGCCTTCACCCGTCTTGGCGAGGCCACCGGCGAGGCCCGCTGGACCGCCGAGGCCCGGACCGCGGCCGACGCCATGCTGGAGCTGTTCTGGGACGACGGCGCCGGCGGCCTGTTCACCAATGGCGCCGACGCCGAGGCGCTCATCACCCGGAGCAAGGACCTCATCGACAATGCCGTGCCGTCGGCCAACGCCAACGCGGCGCTGGCCCTCCTCCGCCTCGGCGCGCTGGTCGGCGAGGGCTACTACACGCAGCGGGGGGAGGACATCCTGGCCCTGCTCGCCGGCCTCGTCACCCAGCACCCGACCGCGTTCAGCCGCACCGTGGCCGCCGTCGACCTCTCCACGGCCGGCGTCACCGAGGTGGCGATCGTGGGCGACCTCCCCGACCTGGTCCGGGCCGTGCAGGCCCGCTACCTCCCCAACGCCGTGCTGGCGTGGGGCCAGCCCTACCCGTCGCCCCTCTTCGAGGACCGCAAGGACGGGCTGGCCTACGTCTGCCGCGACTACGCCTGCCAGGTGCCCGTCGCCGATGTCGGCAGCCTGCTGGCGCAATTGGGCGGCTGAGGCTGGCGCCGCGCCCGCCCGTCCGGGAGTCAGGTCTGGCGCCGGCCCCGCCTGACACCCAGCTTGAAGCCGGCCCAGCCGGCGACGGCGGCCACGGCCACCAGCTCGAGGATGCGGAGGACCGCGAAGAAGGCCGCCAGCACCCACCCGAAGACCACGAAGCCCACGACGACGAGCACGGCCAGCCCGGCGAGGTTCGCCGTCAGGCCGGCGCCTCCCCGGCCCGGGCGCCGGCCGGGGCCCGGTGCCGGCAGCACCGTAGGCTCGAGGACCCGGCAGATCTGGCAGGTCGCCGGGGCCAGGCCATGGGGGCAGATCGTCGGGGCCACTCCCTCCATGGTGGCGCGACAATCGGTCGATGGCCTCGACCTCGTCGTTCCCGATCCGCTATGGCCTGTTCCGGCCCCTGCTGACGGTGCTCGGCGCCGGCCCCCGCCACTCCGGGGTCGAGATCGCCGACGGGTGCCTCCGGGCCCGGATGGGCTGGATGTTCCGGGCCGAGATCCCCCTCGGCGCGGTGGTGTCGGCCACGCCGTACTCCGGGTTCGTCGGCGGGATCGGCGTGCACGGCGGGCGGGGCCGGTGGCTGGTCAACGGCGCAGCACGCGGCCTGGTGACCATCGCCATCGAGCCGGCGGCCCGGGCACGGGTCCTGGGCGTCCCGGTACGGCTACGGATGCTGCGAGTGAGCCTCGAGTCGCCCGAGCGGCTCCTGGCCGCCCTGGGCCGACCCTGAGCCTCACCAGCGCCCGCGATGGACGGCCTCCTCCGGGCCGCGCCGGCGGCGGGCAGTGACCGAGGACGACGGGCGGTCCGGGGCCGGGTGGCCGATGGCCACCGTCCCGACCGGGCTGAACGCCGACGGGATGCCGAAGGCGGCGCGGAGCGCGGGCACGCCGTGGGTCTCGAAGAAAAGTGCGCCGAGGCCGGCGTCGGCCGCCGCCAGCTGGAGCAGGAGGGCGGCGAAGGCGGCGTCGACGTGCCACCACGGCACCCCGAGCGCCGATGACGACCGGGCCTTGTCGGCCTCGGCGTAGCGCCGGCGGTAGGCCTCCTCCGAGGACAGCACCACCACGAGCAGCGGGGCCCGGAGCAGGCCGGGCCACGGGAAGCCGGCCCGCTTCCCCGCGGGAAGAGCGGCGTCCCAATACCGCCCGGTCTCCTCCGGCCCCTGCAGCGCCAGGAGGTCCACGCCCTGGGTGAAGCCGGCGGACGGGCCCCGGAGGCCGGCGGCGAGGAGCCGCTCGACGACAGGCGGGGCCACGTCGCCGTCACCGAAACTGCGTACCATCCGGCGCTTCCGCAGCATTTCTGTGAACTCCATGGAACAGCGTACGATTCCGCCGTGCCCGTCGGCGACCGGCCGCGTCTCCCCCACCTCCCAGCCGTCGACGGCCTCCGGGCCCTCGCCGTCGCGGCCGTCTTCGCCTACCACGCCGACGTCCGGTGGGCGCCCGGCGGGTTCCTCGGCGTCGACGTCTTCTTCGTCGTCAGCGGCTTCCTCATCACCGCCTTGCTCCTGGCCGAGTGGCGGCGGGACGAATGGCTCGACGTCGTCCAGTTCTGGAAGCGCCGGGCGCTCCGCCTGCTCCCGGCACTGGTGGTCCTGCTCCTGGCTGTCTGGGTGATCGTGCCGTTCCGGGCACCCGACCAGGCAGGCAGGCTCCGGGGCGACGTGCGGGCCGCCCTGGCCTACGTCAGCAACTGGCGCCTCATCTTCCAGCACCAGTCCTACTTCGAGGCCACCGGGCGCCCGCCCCTGCTCCAGCACCTCTGGAGCCTCGCCGTCGAGGAGCAGTTCTACCTGGTGTGGCCACTCCTCCTGTGGATGGGGCTCGGCATCTGCCGGACGGCCCGGAAGCTGGTCTGGCCCATCGTGGTCGCGGCGGTGGCCTCCGCCGGCCTCATGGCCTATCTGTACGCGCCCGGAACCGACCCCTCCCGGGTCTACTACGGCACCGACACCCGGGCCGCGGCCATCCTGATGGGCGCGGCCCTCGCCTGCCTCTGGAAGCCGGCGACGTTGAAGGTGGCACCACGACGAGCCGGCCGGCTGCTCCTCGGCACCGCCGGCCTGGCCGCCTTCGCCGGGTTGGGCTGGTGCGTGGGCAACCTCAACCAGTTCTCCGAGCAGCTGTACCGAGGCGGCTTCCTCGCCGTGGCCGCCCTGGCCACCGTGCTGGTGGCCGTGCTGGCCCACCCGTCGACCCCGTTGATCAGCCGGGTGCTCGCGGCCCGGCCCCTGGTCTGGCTGGGCAAGCGCTCCTACGGCATCTACCTCTTCTACTGGCCGGTCATCATGCTGACCAGGGCCTACTACGACGTGCCGGTCTCGGGGAACGCCCTCCTCGCCCTCCGCGCCGCCATCACCGTCTCGCTGGCCGCGGCGTCGTACCACCTCGTCGAGTCGCCCGTGCGGAACGGGGCGCTCGGCCGGCTGTGGGCCGACCTCCGCCGCCGCGGCCCGTTCGCTCCCCCGGCCCGGGCCTGGGTCGCGGTCCGTGCCGCCGTGCTCGGCATGGCCCTGGCCACGGTGGGTGTCACCCTTGTCGTCGCCCGCCCCGCCCCGTCGCCGCCCAGCGTCCTCGTCGTGAACGCGGCCGAGGCGGCGTCCCCCGCGCCGACACTGACGACGGCCACGACCCTGGTGGCCAAGGCGACGACGACGACCACGCCGTCGGCGCTGGCGGTGGCGACGCCTCCGGGCGTGGCCCCGCTCCCGACGACGCCGGATCCCCCGTCCACCACGTCGAGCACGGTGCCCCTGCCGGTCCCGGCGCTCCCCCCGCCGGCCACGTCGCTCCCCCAATGGCACGTGAGCGGGCTCGGCGACTCGGTCCTGCTCGAGGCCAAGGCCGAGCTCGAACGGCGCCTCCCCGACGCGTCGATCGACGCCGAGGTGGCCCGCCAGTTCAAGGAGCTGCTCGCCGTCGCCAAGGGCCTACGCGACAGCGGCCGGCTGGGCCAGGAGGTCATCCTCCAGCTCGGGAACAACGGCCCCGTCACTGCGTCCCAGTTCGACGAGATCATGGACGTCCTGCGGGGGGCACAACGGGTCGTCGTCGTCAACGTGAAGGTGCCCCGCCCCTGGGAGGGGCCCAACAACGCCATGATGGCCGAGGGGGTGACCCGCTGGCCGAACGCCGTCCTCGTCGACTGGCACAAGCAGGGTGCGGCCCGGCCCCAGCTCTTCGGCGATGACGGTACCCACATGGTGCCCTCGGGCGTGAGCGTGTTCGTCGAGCTGATCCTGTCGAGCCTCTAGACGTCCAGCCCCTGGCTCCGCAGCCACGCCGCCAGCGCCGGCGCTCCGACGAAACGGTGGGCCCGCAACCCGGCTGCTTCGGCCCCCCGCACGTTGGCCTGGGCATCGTCGACGAACAGCGTCTCGGCCGGGACCAGGTCGAACCGGGCCACGAGCCGGGCGAAGATCTCCGCCGAGGGCTTCAGCACCCCCTCTTCACCCGAGACGACGGCGCCGTCGAACTGGCGCAGGACCGCATATCGCCGGCGCCGGGCCGCGTAGACATCGGCGGGCATATTGGTCAGCAGGTACAGCGGCATGCCGAGATCGCGGAGGGCGCCCACCAGGGCCGCGGTGCCGGTGATCTCGCCGGCAATCATGTCGTCCTGCCGCCTCCACGCCTCCACCAATGCCGTATATGCCGGGTACCGCGCCACCAGCTCGGCGCAGGCCACGTCGAAGGGTAGGCCGGCGTCCAGGGTGCTGTTCCACTCCGGGGTGCACACCTCCGAGAGGAACCACGCCAGCTCGCCTGAGTCTGCGACCAGCTCTCCGTACACCAGCCGCGGGTCCCACTCGAGGAGCACGCCGCCGATGTCGAACACCACGGCGCGCACTGCCTCCCCCATGGCTTGAGCATGGCAGCACGGCGCCGGGCCGGTCAGTTCTGGCTCGGCATTTCCGACCATCCACCACTTTGGGTGGCCAAGGGTGCACGATTTCCTCATGCGAACCGAGGTGCGATACCGGGTCGCGATCGCCGGCGCCGAGTTGCGAATGCTGGTTCTCGCCACGCAGCCCGATGGATGTGTCGGTATTGATCTCGATTCCGGCGCTTTCGTCCGAGCCATCTACCCCACTGGGAGTGGTGAGCAACTCGAAGCGTTCGACGTGACGTCGGCGCCGATCGGGGAGTCGCTCGACCCGCCCGACACGGTCCGGCCCGAAGCGGTGGCCTTGGCCCGGGCCCCCGAGCGGGTCGGCAGCCTGTCCGTCCGTCGGGCCGAGCGGTACCTGCAGGCCCTCCGCCACCCGGCCCACGGGCCGCTCCTGGGGTTCGCTGGCGTGAGCGTGCCCTACTGGACCCTGGTGGGCGACCGGCCCTCCCTGGCCCTCGTCGAGCCCTCCGAAGGGCCCATCGTGATGGCCGGGGCGGCGGGCTACGAGTGCCGGTTCGGATGGCAGGGCGCTATCCACCAGCTGCCCCTCGGGGACCGCCGCCTCGCCGCCGACCTGGTGCGGCTGCGCCGGCGGCGCTCGTCACCCCGCGAGCTCACCCGCATCCTGGGCTACCGGCCGGGCCGCCTCCTCGTCGTCGTGGCCGGGCCGACCGACGGCCACTGCACCAAGCAGGTGGCCGCCCTCCTCCCCAGCCGCTAGCGGTCGAACAGCCCGTCCAGGTCGAGGGCGAAGCCGGGCAGCAACGGCGTCGTCACGCACTGCCCGCGGGCAATCTCGCTCGCCACGTCGAAATCGGTCGTCCGGGCCGTCGACCGGCGGTACACCAGCACCACGTCGGCCGCGATGTCGACCAACCACAGCTCCGCCAAGCTCAGCGACAGGCGGGATGGCGGCTACTTGGCGGCGCGGGCGGCCAGGTACTCGGCCATGGCCCAGCCGAAGCCGATCAGCGCATCGCCCCGTGGGCGGTCGAGATCGGCGAAGAACGCGGTCACGGCCGGGTCGAGGGTGGCCGGGTCGACGCACTCGTGGTCGAGCGCCGGCTGGGTGTCACCGGTGCCGGTGATGAGGAAGGTGCGGTCGTCGACCCGGCCCTCGGCGCCGAAGCGCTTGGCCAGGCGGCGGCCCCACGCCCGTTCCTCACCCGAGGCCTTGTGGCCCGGCCGGGGCACGATGTCCTCCAAGCCCTCGAAGGCGGCAAAGGCAGCGGGGTCGAGGAGGCGGGTGCCGACCAGGACGTCCTCGTCGGGGAAGGCCAGGACGGCCCGGCGCAGCTGCTCGCCGACCAGACAGCGCAGGACCGCATCACGGCGAGGGCTCCGCTTCACCGACGCCATGCCGATGATGACCGAGGGCGTGCCCCCGATCCGCTCGAGCGTGCAGAAGGAGAAGGCGCTGAGCTTGACCCCGTCACGCACCTGGGTGACGAGCACCCACTCCTCCACCTGCTTGGACAGGATCCCGACGTCGTAGCCTGCCGGCCCGTCCGCGCAGATGTCGGCCATCTCCGACAGCTCTGAGTCGCTCAGGCCGGTGCAATCTTTGGTCTCTGCTGTTAATGCCACGGGTCGCCGCGCTCCCCCTGATCGGTGCCTGCTAGCCCAGTAGTCCATTCGGTCCGAGCAGCTCGCGCAATTCGGCGACCAGCCCGTTCCCTGCGTCCACCCGGAACTCGTCCGGAAGACGGAGGATGGTTGAGTCTAGATGGACAAACACGGGTTGGCTCCCGGGGTGCCCGCGAAGCACCTCCTTGAGGCGGGCCAGACCGCTGCCGGTGAGGGCCGAGGAGTCCAGCTTGATCCGCACGGGGCGGCTGTGGTCGGGGCTCAGGTCAGGCCGCTTGAGCTCCATGCAGATGATCTTGGCCGGCTCCTCCCGCAAGTCGATCCGGCCCTTGACGCACACCACGGCGTCGTCGGACAGCAGGGCGCCGAAGTCGAGCATGGTCCGGGGGAACACAAAGACCTCGATGGCCGACTGGAGGTCTTCCAGTACGAACGTGGCCATGAGGTCGCCCTTCTTCGTGTACTTCCGCGAGAGCGAGGTGACAACTCCGCCGACCCAGCGCATCTCGCCGTCGCGCAGCTCACGGAGGTCGTTGATGGTGCAGTCGGTATGCCGGCGGAGGGCCGCCTCCACACCGAACAGCGGGTGGCTGCTCACGTACAGGCCCAGCATCTCCTTCTCGTGGGCCAGCCGCTCGGTGGGGTCGAACTCGAGGTCGGGGATGGGCATGCGTTCGTCGAGAACGGACCCCGGTCCATCGGCCAGGTCGCCGAACAGGGACTGGATGCCCAGGTCGCGCTCGCGCCGGCGGGCCAGGGTGCGGTCGATGACCTGCTCGAAGACCATCAGCAGGCCGCGGCGGGGGTGGCCGACGGAGTCGAAGGCACCGGCCTTGATGAGCGATTCCACCGAGCGCTTGTTCAGCACCATGGGGCTGACCCGCAGGCAGAAGTCGTAGAAGTCGGCGAAGGCGCCGTTGACCTCGCGCTCGGAGACGATCTGGGCGACCAGGCCCTCGCCCACGTTGCGGATGGCCGACAGCCCGAACGGGATTCTCTTCTCCACGGCGACAAAGTCGGACATGGACCGGTTGATGTCGGGCACCATGACCTCGACGCCCATGGTGCGGCACTCGGCCAGGTAGACGGCCGTCTTGTCCTTGTCGTCCTTCACCGACGTCAGGAGAGCGGCCAGGTACTCCACCGGGTGGTTGGCCTTGAGCCAGGCGGTCTGGTAGGCCACCTTGCCGTAGCAGAAGGCGTGGGACTTGCGGAAGGCGTAGTCGGCGAACGGCTCGATGATGTCGAAGATGGTGACGCCGAGCGCGGCGCCGTAGCCGTTGCGTTCACAGGCGGCGACGAACTTCTCCCGCTCGGTCGCCATGAGCGAGCGGATCTTCTTCCCGCACGCCTTCCGGAGCACGTCGCCCTCGTAGGCGGAATAGCCGGCGAAGCGCTCGGCCACCCGCAGGAGGCCCTCCTGGTAGATCATGAGCCCGAAGGTGTCGGCCAGCACCTCGCAGAACTCCGGGTGGGGGCCGGTGACGGGCTTGCGCCCGTTCTTGCGGTCGGCGAAGTCGTTGTGCATGTTCGCCGCCATGGGGCCCGGGCGGTAGAGGGCGACGAGGGCGCCGATGTCCTCGAAGCAGGTGGGGGCCAGGGAGCGCATCAGGGCGCGCATCGGCCCGCCTTCGAGCTGGAACACCCCCACCGAGTCGCCCCGGCGCAACATCTCGAAGGTCTTCTCGTCGTCGAGAGGGACGTGGTCGATGTCGGGCCGGCTGCCGGTGGTCGCCAGGATGAGGTCGAGCGCCTTCTCGATCACCGAAAGGTTGCGCAGGCCCAGGAAGTCCATCTTGAGCAGGCCGAGGTCGGCCACGCCGTGCATCTCGTACTGGGTGACGATCGGGGCGTTGGTGAGGTCGCCGTCGGGCCCAGGCTTGCGCTGGACGGGCAGGTACTCGGTGAGCGGCTCCCGGGTGATGACCACTGCGGCGGCGTGGATGCCGTCCTGGCGGCGCAGGCCCTCGAGGCCGCGGGCGACGTCGACGACCTTCTTGGCGTCAGGGTCGGTCTCGTAGAGGGCCCGTAGCTCGGCGGCCATCTTGTAGCCCTCGTCGTAGCCCGGCGTCGGTTCGAGGCAGGCGGCCAGGGGCGTGTCGCGTCCCATGATGAGCGCCGGCATCAGCTTGGCGATGCGGTCGCCGACCGCGTAGGGGTAACCGAGGACGCGCGACCCGTCGCGCACCGCGGCCCGGGCCTTGATGGTGGAGAACGTGACGATCTGGGCGACGTGGTCGGTCCCGTACTTCTCGGCCGCGTAACGGATCATCTCCGCCCGGTAGCGCTCGTCGAAGTCCATGTCGATGTCGGGCATCTCCCGCCGGCCGGTGTTCAGGAAGGCCTCGAAGAGGAGGTCGTAGGCCAGCGGGTCGAGGTCGGTGATGCGCAGGCAGTAGGCGGCGCAGGACCCGGCCGCCGAGCCGCGGCCCGGTCCCACGCGGATGCCCCGCTCGCGGGCGTAGCGCATGAGGTCCCAGACGATCAGGAAGTAGCTGGAAAAGCCCATCTCGGCGATGACGCCGAGCTCCCGGACCAGGCGCTCGGACACGTCGCCGGGCACGGGGTCGCCGTAGCGGTGCCGACCGCCCTCGAAGGCGAGATGGCGGAGGTACTCGTCGTCGGAGGTGAAGGGCGCCGGCAGGGGGAAGTCGGGCAGCTCGACCTTGCCGAACTCGATCTCGACGTTGGCCCGCTCGGCGATCAGCAGGGTGTTGTCGCACGCCTCGGGGACCTCGCTGAAGAGGGCCCGCATCTCGGCCGCGGTCTTGAGGTAGTGCTCCTCACCCTCGAACTTGAACCGCTTGGGGTCGTCGACCAGGGCGCCGGTCTGGACGCACAGCAGGGCGTCGTGGGCCACGGCGTCTTCCCGGTGGACGTAGTGGCTGTCGTTGGTGGCCAGCAGGGGGAGGTGGAGGTCGCGGGCGATCTCGATGAGGTGGCGGTTGGTGCGGTGCTGCTCGGCCAGCCCGTGGTCCTGGATCTCCACGAAAAGGCCGCCGGGGCCGAAGATGTCGCTCAGGCGCGAGGCGAGCTTGGTGGCCAGAGGGATGTCGTCGCGCAGGAGGGCCTGGTTGACGACGCCACCCAGGCAGCCGGTCGTGGCGATGACGCCCTCGTGGTGGCGCTCGAGCAGCTCCCAATCTACGCGCGGTTTATAATAATAACCCTCGAGGTATGCCGAGGAGGACAGTTTCATCAGGTTCTTGTAGCCGGCGTTGCTCTCGGCCAGCAGGGTCAGGTGGTAGTAGAGCTTCTCGCCTTCGCCGCCCTCGCCCCCGGTGTCGTCGACCCGGCCGCGCCGGACCGGCCGCTCGAACCGGCTCTCGGCGGCCATATAGGCCTCGGTGCCGATGACCGGGTTGATGCCGGCCTTGCGGGCCGCGCTGTAGAAGTCGAGGACGCCGTACATGTTGCCGTGGTCGGTGATCCCGATGGCCGGCTGGCCGTCGGCCACCGCGGCGGCCACGACCTCGTCGATCCGCGCCGCCCCGTCGAGCATGGAGTACTCGGTGTGGACGTGAAGATGGGCGAAATCCCCCACCGGCGAACCCCTTCATCCTGTGGACGAGCCTGTGGACGAGTTACAGAGGTGTCATTCTACCGAACCGGGCCGGGCGCCGGCTGACGACCGGCGGCGACCAGGGCCTCGCAGGTCCGGACGAGCACCCGGGCCGCCTCCACCGCCGGCCCGATGGCGATGGGGTTCTCGGCCCGGCGCTGCCACCGGTCGAGGGCGCCGGCCAGGGCGGCGTCGACCTCGGCGTCCTCCGCCGACGGGCCCAGGCCCAACCGGGCCCGCACGTCGGCCCCGCCGGCGCCCAGCAGGCGGGCGGCCTCGTCGCCCTGGGTGCCCGGCAGCGCCACCTCTCCGGCCCGTAGGGCGTTCAACAGGCGCATCTCGGCCAGCTCGTGGGCCCCGGCTTGGATCCGCTCGACATCGGCCTCCAGGGCCTCGCTCCGGGCCACCGGGACGGTGCGGGCCAGGTCGGCCAGGGCCAGGAGGGCGGCCCGGCCCTTCAGCAGGTCGCTCCGGCCAGCGAACTGAGCACCCAGGAGCGCGCGGAGCTCCTCCACCCCGCTGACGGCAAGGAGCGCATCGGCCAGGTCGGCGGCGGTCGCGCCCCGGCCGTCGCGCACGATGGCCACCGCAGTGCGGGTGCCGAAGATGCCGAACCGGCGCAGCAGCTGGGCCCGATCGGCCGCCGGCGCCGGCCCCGGCCGCACCGCGAACCGGTCGACCGAAAGGAGCAGCTCCTCCAGCTCGGTGCCCGGCAGGTCGGCGAGCTGGCGGAAGAGGCGGAGCTCGTCCTCCCGCAGGGTGACGGCGGCCTGGGCCAGGAGCCCGGCGACCGGGACGACGGTCTGGCACAGCCGGCTCAGGCGGCGGTCCTGGCGGTAGCGCTCGGCCACCCGGCCGGCCGACTCCATGGCGTCGAGGCGGCCGACGCCCAGCTCGTCGGCCCGGGAAAGGACGGCGATGGTGTTCACCGGCGTGGCCCCGGCGTAGGCGTCGTCGGTGAAGGACTCGAGGAAGCCGACGTCGGCGGCGTGGAGGTGGCGCATTAGGTAGATGACCGCGTCGGCGGGGCCGGTGCGCTCGTCGTCGGGTGCGAAGAAGCGCTCGGCGGCCTCGGTCAGGCTGGGCGTGGCCGAGGCGATGCCCGGGGTGTCGATGAGGGTGACCGACCGCAGGGCACGGCTGGGCCACTCGACGTCGATGTGGTCGAGGTCGGCGGCGGCCAGGTCGCCCAGGTCGATGTCGAGGGCGCCGTCGGTGCGGGTGAAGCGGGCGGCCTGGGCCGGCCCGGTGGCGGGGTGGAGGGTCGCCCGATAGGTGAGCCCGTCGCGGAACCACCACGGCACGCGGGTGCACTCCCCGGCGTCGGTCGGCGCCAGCTCCTCGCCGACCAGGGCATTGAGGAGGGTCGACTTACCGGCCTTGACCTTGCCGGCGATGGCCACCCGGAGCGGCCCGGCCAGGCGGGCCGCCACCTCGTCCACCCGGGCCTGACCGGCGGTGCCGGCGTAGATCTCGCCGGCGGTCCGGACCAGGGCGGCCACCTGGCCGACGAACCCGTCGGGCCCGCTCACCCGCCGGCCGCCAGGTTGTCGGCCCGGCGGGCCAGCGTTTCAAGTCGGCCCAGCCGGTCGGCCAGCTCCCGGCGGCGGCCCTCCCGGTCCGCGCCGTCGGCACCGATCGTGCGCTCGGCGGCGGCCAGTGCGTCCTGCGCCGACCGCAACAGGGCGTCGGCCCGGCGCTGGTAGGTCGTACCCAGGTCACGGCGGATGCGGCGGGTGGTGGACTTGAGCTCGCGGTCGGCGGCCTGCACCGCGTCGTGGACGTACTGGGCCACCGACTCCGTCGCCTGCTCCCGCCGGCGCTCGACCTCGCGCCGGCGGGCGTCGCGCAGGGACTTACCGCCGATGAGGGCGCCGATGACCAAGGAGAACGGGTTGAACAGGCTGATGGAGGTGAAGGTGAGGATGCTCCCCATCACCCCCAGTGCCTCCAGCCCGCCCCACCCAGCCTGGACCAGCACCCCCCGCCACGGCGTGCCGGCCGGGAGGAGGGTGGGCGGGGCCTCCCCATCGAGCGCCGGCGGCGCCGGCGCGATGACCAGCGGGGCGATGGCGGCTTCGTGAGCCGCGAACTCGTCGGCCAGGCGGGCGGCCAGGTCCGTGGCCATGGCGCTCAGCTCCACCGTGACCGCCGACACCTCC
Source organism: Acidimicrobiia bacterium (assembly GCA_023264995.1). Taxonomy (GTDB): domain Bacteria; phylum Actinomycetota; class Acidimicrobiia; order Acidimicrobiales; family AC-14; genus CADCTB01. The sequence continues at coordinate 19,856 of JAHFUR010000025.1, forward strand.
TCGCTGACCCGGCGGGCCAGGGTGGCGCCGAACTCGTCCCAATGCGAGGCCGGGTCGGTGGTCCGCACCGTCTGCTCGGCCTCGGCCAGTACGGCTTTCGAACGCCGGGCCAGCTCCCGCTCCACGTGGGTCTCGGCGTCGACCATCCCGTCGTCGAGGACGGCCGCCCAGTCGGCATCGGAGGTGAGGGCCCGAGCCCGCTCGACGGCCCGGGCCCGCTCCTCGATGGTCGCGACCGGGTCGGCGAGCGCGTCGTGCTCAGCCCGCAGCGGCCCGGCCAGCTGGCCAAGGACGGCGCCGGCGTCAGCCAGAGCGCCGGCGGCCAGCACCCGGCCGTAGCGGTCGGCCACGTCGTCGAGGCGGGCGACCAGGGCGGCCATCCCCGATTCGGTCCGCAGGTCGGCCCGGTCGAGGAGGTCGCCCTGCCGTTGCAGCGCGGATGACGTCGGGACCGGGGCTCCGCTCACCCCGGCCTCGGCCAGCCAGCCCTCGTCGAGCGCGAGGATCCGCCGCCACGCCGGGACCACGTCGACCTTGCTGAGGACGGCGACGACCTCCGGGCAGGCCTGGCGGGCCGCGGCAAGGAAGTCGAGCTCGGGGCGGGTGTACTCCTGCGACGCGTCGGACACGAACAGGACGGCATGGGCCATGGTCAGCGCCGTCATGGTGGCCGCGGCGTAGGTCGAGCGCAGCCCGCCCACGCCCGGCGTGTCGACGAGGACGAGCCCGCCCCGCAGGACCGGCGCCGGCAGCCCGACCTCGACGATGCGGACCTCCTCGCGGTTGTCGGGGTTCCCCTGCTCGGTGACGTAGGCCGCCACCCGGTCGATGGCCTCCGCGCCGTCGTGGCCGTTCTCGGCCCGCCGGGCGTGCACGGCCGGCCCCGGGGCGTAGCGGACCAGCGTGGGGACCGACGTGGCCACGTCGTCGTCGACGGGGCAGACGTCGGCACCGACCAGGGCGTTGACCAGCGAGCTCTTCCCGGCCTTGAACTCGCCGGCCACGACGACGCACACCTCGGGCGCGGCGAGGCGGGCGGACTGCGCCCCGATGCGCTCGGCCAGGTCGGCACGGCCGGCAGCGACGGCCAGGTCGGCCACCTCGGACAGGAGGCCGAGCACGTCGGCAGAAGACCCCACGGGCACAGACTGGCCCGGCCGGGCCGTTCGGTACAATCCCCGCGCCGTGGACAATGTTGGCCGAGGATATGCACTAGGCATCGACCTCGGTACGACGTTCTCCGGCGCCGCCATCGCCCGTAACGGCCGAGCCGAGATGGTGGCCCTGGCCCACAGCACGTCGACGGTCCCCTCCGTGCTCTTCCTTCGAGAGGACGGCACCTTCCTGGTGGGCGACGCGGCGGCGCGCCGCGGCCTCCAGGAACCGGGCCGGCTTGCTCGCGAGTTCAAGCGGCGCTTCGGTGACACCACCCCGCTCCTCCTCGGCGGGTCGCCCTGGTCGGCCGACGCCCTGAGCGTGCAGCTCCTGCGCCACCTGGTCGAACTGGTGACGGCCCAGGAGGGCGGCCCTCCCGACGCCGTCACCGTCACCCACCCGGCCAACTGGGGCCGGTACAAGGTGGACCTCCTCCGCCAGGCGGTGCGCACTGCCGGCCTGGGCGACGCCGGCCTGCTCACCGAGCCCGAGGCCGCGGCCGTGCACTACGCGTCGACCGAACGGATGGAGCCGGGCGAGGTGGTGGCCATCTACGACCTGGGCGGGGGCACCTTCGACGCCGCCGCCCTGCGTCGTACCGCCACCGGCTTCGAGCTGCTCGGCACAGCCGAGGGCATCGAGCGGCTGGGCGGCATCGACTTCGACGAGGCCGTCCTGGCCCACGTGGTCTCCTTCGCCGGGCCGGCCGTGGCCGACCTGGACCCGGCCGACCCGGCGGCGCTGGCCGCCCTGGCCCGCCTGCGGGCCGAGTGCGTGGCGGCCAAGGAGGGCCTGTCGGAGGACACCGAGGTGTCGATCCCGGTGGTCCTCCCGTCGCTGCAGACCCAGATCCGCCTGACCCGCTCGGAGTTCGAGGACATGGTGCGGCCCACCATCGCCGAGACGACGTCGGTCCTGAGCCGTACGTTGCGCTCGGGAGGCGTGGAGCCCGAGCAGGTCAAGGCCGTGCTGCTCGTCGGCGGGTCGTCGCGCATCCCTCTCGTCGGCCAACTGGTGGCCGCGGAGATGGGCCGGCCGGTGGCGGTCGACGTCCACCCCAAGCACGCGGTGGCGCTGGGTGCGGCCCTCGACGCGGCCGCGGCCGGCCAGCCGGCGGTCGCCGCTGCACCGGTCGCGCCGGTCGCCCCGCCGGCACGACCGCGGACGGTGGCGCCGCCACCCTCGGTCGTCCCGACCGTGGCCGTCGAGGCCAAACCGGGGCGGGGGCGCCTGGTGGCCGGCGCCGGGGCGGCGGTTGTCGCCATCATCGTGGCCGCCGCCGTCGTGCTCTCACGGGGCGGTGACAAGGTCCCGCCGAGACCCATCCCCGAGGTGCCGACGTACGAGGTGCAGGACTCGGTGATGAGCATGGCCCAGGGCGCGGGCGCCATCTGGCTGGCCGGCCCCAACGGCGTCAGCCGGTTCGACCCGGCCACGAACAGCGTCACCCAGGCCCTGCGCGTGGGCAAGACCGGCGATACCCGGCGGGTCACCTTCGGGGCGGGCCTGGTGTGGGTCACCGACCAGGAGGAGTCGACCCTCGCCCGCATCGACCCCGCCACCAACGCCGTGGTCGGCACCGTCACCCTGAGCGGCAAGCCGCAGGATGTCCTCTTCGCCGGCGGTGCGGTGTGGGTGACACTGCCCGAGAGCGGCGTGGTGCTGCGGGTCGACCCGGGTACCCAGCAGGTCACGCCGGTCCCTGTCCGGGGACGGCCGACGAACCTGGCGTTCGGCTCGGGCACCCTGTGGGTGAGCGACCCGGCCAACAACACCCTGGCCAAGGTCGACCCGGTGCGCCTGGCCGTCACCGGCGACGCGGCCACCGGCGGCTGCCCGGACTACGTGGCCGCCGACGACACCGCGGTGTGGGTGCAGGACGAGTGCAAGATCACGACGGTGTTCCGCGTCGACCCCACGACCGGGAAGGTGTCGGGCATGGCCGCCGTGGGCAAGGACGCCAAGGCCGTCGCCCTCACCGGCGGGACGCTGTGGGTGGCCAACGTGACCGACAACACCGTGTCGGTGGTCGACGTCGCCTCCATGTCGGCCCGCCGCACGGTCCGCGTCGGCTCCTACCCGTCCTCGTTCGTGGCGGTCAACGGCGTCATGTGGGTGGCCAACCAGGGCGACAGCACCATCTCCCGCATCGACCCGTGACCATCGTTGGGCTTCAGGTACCGCTGCTGCGGTAGTCCCTGGCCCGGAGGACGAGGACGAGCCCTACCCGGCACGCGCCTGGCCCTGTTCGAGGACGCGAGCGTAGAAGGCCCGGTGAGCGGTGGCCGCCGCCTCCCATGTGTGGCGGGCGGCCAGGGCTCGGCCCCGGGCCGCCAGCGCCGGCGCCGGCTCGTCGAGCGCGGCGGCGACCTGGGCGGCGAAGCCCTCGGGGCTTGAAGCGAAGCGGGCGGCGCCGTAGAAGATGTCGCCGAGAACAGGCAGGTCGCGCATGACGACGGGGACGCCGGCGGCCAGGGCCTCCATGGCCGCCATGCCGAAACCCTCCCTGGTGGACGGGAACGCGAACACCGCCGCCCCGGCTACCAGCGCCGGCAGGCTGTCGTAGGCGACAGGACCGAGCACGATCGGCTCGACGCCCAGCTCCGCACACCGGCGCTCGACCTCGGCCCGGTAGGGGCGGTGGTCGAACAGCGTTTCGCCGCCGGCGATGACCAGGACCGGCTCGGGGTGGGTCGACTGCAACCGGGCCCAGGTCTCGACCAGGTCCAGGGTGCCCTTCCGGGGCTCGATACCGCCCACCGCCAGCACGTAGGGCCGGCCGATGCGCTCGGCCCACGCCGCCCGGCCCGCGACATCGGTCGTCGCGCGCGCGAAGCGGTCGAAGTCCACGCCGTTGGGGATGACCGTCGCCCGGTAACCCCAGCCCGCCACCAGCTCGGCGGCGACAGCCCGGGAGACGCAGACATGGGCGATGGGCCGGCGGATGGCCCGGTCGTGGCAGGCCACGAGCTCGGGAGTGGTGAACGTATCGAGGTGGTGGACGGTACGGACGCAGCGGGGGACGGCGTTGGCCGCGATGCAGTCCTGGGCGTGGACCACGTCGGCGGAGGAAACCTCAACAGCGTCGGCCAGCGCCCGGATCGACCCGGTGACCCGCCGGCCGAAGTCGTCCTCCCGGGCCGGCGCCGGCACGACCCGCACCCGGACCGCCGGGTCGACGGGCCGGAAGACGCCGTCGTCCCCATCACGACCCAGGGCCCACACGGTCACGTCCTCACCTTGGGCGGCCAGCGCCTCGGCCAGGGCCAGGGTGTGCACAACCGAGCCACGGGGCCGGGTGGAGTAGGTGACGAATGAGATGCGCACGCCGCTCAGCCGCACCCGTACGCCGCCGGCCGGCGGTCAGCCAGGTGATGGAGCACCCGCCGTGCCCGGGACAAGTCGTGGTCGAGGTCGATGTCGGCTACGGCCAACCCGGCCTTTGCCGAGGTCCGGGCCAGGATGTCGCCACCGGGACCGACAACCTTGGCCCGGCCCAGGAAACGCAGCCGGCCGTACGTACCCGTTTGGTTGGACGACACCACGACCACCTGGTTCTCGGCGGCCCGGGCGCAGTCGTACAGGTCGAAGAGGCGGGTCTGGCGGTCGGTGACCAGGCGGGGGGCCTGGTTGGTGAGGCTCGCCGGCCAGGCCGACAGGAACGCCAGCATCGTCGCTCCGTCGAGGGCCAGAGTGCGGGCCGCCTCGGGGAACGTCTTGTCGTAGTCGATCAGCATGCCCATGCGCCCGAGGGGGGTGTCGAACGCGGCGAACCTGTCGCCGGCGCCGTAGACGGCCGGTTCCCCGGCGGGCTGGTGGACCTTGCGGTGGCGTCCCAGCACCCCGTCGCCGGACACGCACACGGCGGCGTTGAAGCGGACGTCGCCGTCGCGCTCGCAGTAGCCGGCGCAGACCACCCGGCTGCCGGCCAGCTCCACCAGGCGCTTCACCTCCGGCCCGTCCGGGTCAATGGCGTCAGGTCGGTCGGCGGCGTCGCTCGGTGCGAAGCCGGCGAGGTACCCGCCCAGGGCGGCATCGGGAAGGACGACGAGGTGGGCGCCCCGCTCGGCCGCGTCGGCCACCAGGGCCTCGATGCGGGCCAGGCAGGCGTCGATGTCGCGACCGAAGTGGGCGGCGGCCGCGGCGACGCGGATGAGAGCCACGCCCGGTTCAACCGGTACGGCCGAGCGCTGGTGCCGGGACGGCGCCGCCGGCGATGGCAACGAGGTCGTCGTGCGACGGCGCGGGCAGGGCGGGAGGACGCCAGTCGCCGGCGACGACAGCCCGCGTCCGGGCAACGATGTCGGGGTCGTCCAGCACCGCGCTTGGCAGCTCCAGCAACTGCTGTGCGCGAGTGAAGGCGTGCCAGACGACGGGGTCGCGCTGGGCCCCGAGGTTGGCCTCAGCGTTGCTCACCGTGGTCCGGCCGCCGGACCGGACAGCTTCGTCCGGCCGCCACCGGGACAGGCGGCTTGCATCCTGGTCGACGGAGTCCCAGAACCAGGGTTCGCCGGACCGGCGTAGCTCGGCATCGACGGCGAGAGCCCGGCTCTCGGCGTCGTCATGCGCGTCGACGGCCCGAGCCACGGCCAGGGCGGAGGCTATGGCGAGGGTCGACCCCCGGGTGTGCGCCGGGTTGGTGATGCACGCCGAGTCGCCGGCGGCGAGCACACCGAGGGCGACGGGCCGCCCGCGCTCGACGAGAGAGCGGAACCGGTTCTCCAGCCCCCGCATCGTGGCCACGCTCGAGATGGGCTCGGCGTCGTCGGGGTCGAGCCACTCGGAAACGACCGGGACCGCTCGGGCCGCGGCGAGGAACGCCGCTCCGTCATGCAGGGCCCGCATGTCTCTGTCCTCGGGCAGGATGCCGAACGTCACCGAGAAGGTGCCATTGTCGGCCGGGAACGCGAGGCACGAGTACCGGTCAAAGGAGCCGCCGGCCACGTAACCCCGGTTCAGGGGCGCCGGCGAGGCACCGGACCGGCGGCGGAAGAACCGGGAGCAGTAGGCGATCCCGCACGGAACGACGACCTCGTCGGGCACCGACGCCCCGCACTCGGCCAACCAGCTCGGCACCATCGATCGGCGACCACCGGCATCGACCACCGTCTCGGCCGTCACGGCCGAGCCGTCGTCGAGGTGCACGCCCCGCACGACAGGGACCGGACCGTCCACGCAGACGAGCCCCGTGACGGCCACGCCGGCCCGAAGTGTGACGCCCGGTTCGGCCTGTACGACCCGGCGGAGGGCCCACTCGAAGACCGAGCGGCGCACGGCCAGCACGACCAGGTCGGGATCGGGCGCCGGCGGGGTGGTCAGCGTGGCCGGAGGGGCGGCGCACAGGTCGATCTCCTCGGCGCCGGCATCCCGGACTGCGGCGAGCACGTCGGGGGCCTCGGCGGCGAGAAGCTGGCGGCACAGGGCCACGAAGGCGTGCGACTGACCGGCCTGCGGCGTCCCCCGCCGAGCCCACCCCGGGACGGCGTCCACCGTGGCGGGGGGCGGGGCCGGGTCGCGCTCGAGGAGGGTGACGGAGTGGCCCCGGCGAGCGAGGAACAGCGCGGCGGCCAGACCGCCCAGGCCCCCGCCCACGACGGCGGTCGTGGTCACCGGACGGCGACCGGGGCGGTCGTGGTCACCGGACGGCGACCGCCATGTCATAGGCGTCCGGCCGGCGGTCATGCAGGTGGCACATCACCCGTCGGGCGGCGGCCAGCGAGGCCGGCACGTCCACGTCGGCGACGGCCAGCCCGGCCGAGGTCCCGGTGGCCGCGAGGACCTCCCCACCCGGGCCGACGACCTTGGCCCGGCCCACGAACTGCATCGTGCCGAAGACACCTGACTGGTTGGCCGAGACCCACACGACCTGGTTCTCCAGCGCCCGGACCTGGTCGAAAAGGTCAAAACGCCGGGCCCACCGGTCCTCGGCCAGCACTGGCGCAGGGTCGGTCCGGCTCGCCGGCCAGGCCGACAGGCACGCCACGATCTCGGCGCCGTCGAGCGCCAGGGTGCGGGCCGCCTCGGGGAAGGCCTTGTCGTAGCAAATCATCATCCCCAGGCGGCCGACCGGGGTGTCGAACGCCGTGAAGCGGTCGCCGGCGTCGTAGCTGGCCCCCTCGGCCAAGGGGTGGTGGACCTTGCGATGGTGACCGAGCACGCCGTCGCCCGACACGCACACGGCGGCGTTGTACCGGGCCGCCCCGTCGCCCTCGCAGTAGCCGGCGCATACCACCACGTCGCCGGCCAAGCGGGCCAGGGCGGCGATCTCCGGGCCGGCGGGACCGAAGGCCGGCGGGAGGTCGGGCGGGCCGCCGGGGCCGAGATGGGCCAGGTACCCGCCGAGGGTGGCCTCGGGGAAGACGACGAGGTCGACGCCGGTTGCCCGGGCGTGGTCGAGGACGGACTCGATGCGGGCGAACGCCGCTGACAGGTCGCGGCCGAAGTTGTCGGCCACCGCCATCGCCTTCACGCCGCACCGAGCCCCGTGGCCGGGCCGGCGACGGCGACGGTGCGCTCACCGTCGGGCCAGACCAGGGTCACGCCCTGACCGGGGACCAGCCGACCGCAGACCGCCGAGGTGGCCGGCCCCGCGTCGATCGACGGGGCGCCCGGCCGGCCGGCGGTGAGCATCCCGAAGCCGGGGAAGCAGGTGAGCCAGTCGCCCGTGGCGACGCCGGCCGGCCGGGGCACGCGGGCGACATCGAGCTCGGCCCCACAGCCGCTGGCCTCGGCCAACATGGCCAGGGTGCCCACGATGCCCGCCATGCTCACGTCCTTGGCCGCGGCTGGCCGGGCGTGGGCGACTGCACCGACCATGGCGGCCAGCTCGGGGGGTTGGCGGGTGGTCGTCGAGTCCCACTGGAGCCCGGTGTACCCGGTCCGCCAGTCCCCGCCGAGGTCGACGGTGAGGGTGACCGCGTCGCCGGGTCGACCGCCGCCGGCGGGCACGGGATGCGCCGTGCGACCGAGACCGGAGGCGTACAGCGACGGGGGCACACCGATCTGGGTGTGGCCACCCAGCACGGGGACACCGTAGGCGTCGGTCGCGGCGCGGATACCGCCGAGCACCCGGCTCACTTGGGAGAGCGTCCTGCCGGCGACCGCGTCGAGGACCCCGACCGGGGCGGCGCCCATGGCCGCCAGGTCGTTGACAGTGACGAGCACCGCGCACCACCCGGCCCAGAACGGGTCGCGCTCGACCATCGAGGGGACGATGGCGTCGCAGGTGGCGACGAGATCGGACCCGGGCACAGGCACGCCGTCATCGCCCACGAAGCCGTCGCCACCAGGCCGGAGGCCGTCGAGGAGGCGGGCGATGTCGCCCTTGGCCGTCGTGACGAGCGCCTGGATGCGGTGGATGGGCCAGCGCATCAGCACGTGCGGGCGTCCAGCAGCGCTCACACCCCGCACGGTGTCCCAGCCCAGCCGGTGGAACAGCCGCTCCCGGGCCGGCTGCACGGTGGCATCGAAGCGCAGTGCCCCCTCCCGCTCGGCCCGGGCGCAGGCGGCGCGAACAAGGGCGTGGCCGACGGCGGCGAAGCCGCGGGCGTCGGTCCGTACGGCCAACCGGCTCCCTGTCCACCAGCCCACCTCCGGGGGCGGCCCGACCGGGGCGACCCGCACGCCGCCGAGCACCCGACCGTCACGGTCACGGGCGACAAGAACGATCGTGCGGGCGTCGAGGTCGAGGTCGTCGAGGTCGTCACCCCGGAACATCCCCTGCTCGGCGACGAACACCGAGAGCCGGATGCGCCGGTACTCGGAGACCTCGCCAGCATCGGCTTGGCCGATGAGGAACGGCGGCCGGCGGGCGAGGGTGGCGGTGTCGCCCAGGAGGGTCAGGATGTCGGCCACGTCGGTACCGGTCATGCGCCGGCCGCCGCCAGGGCGCTGCACGCCCCGCACGCCGCGCAGCCGGCGCCCTGGTCGCGCCCGAACATGCCCGCGGCCTGCAACTCGGCCGCCACCTCCAACGTGACCCGGCCCACCAGCTCGGCGGGCGGGGGCCGGAGCCCGTCGGCCTCGGCCAGCGTGCCGTGGAGCGGGCGAACCGGGACGACGAAGGGGTAGACGCCCATCTCGATCAGCCGCCGGGCACCGGCGACCAGCTCGTCGGGATCCTCGCCCAAGCCGACGAGGAGGTAGGTCGACACCCGGTTGGGACCGAACAGGCGCACCGCCTCGGTCCAGGCCGCGTCGTACTCCGCCAAGGTGACGGTGGCCTTGCCCGGCATCCAACGCCGGCGGACCGCGTCGTCGAGGCTCTCGACGTGGATACCGATGGCGGTGACGCCGGCGTCGCGCAGGTCGGCGAGGGCCCTCGGGTCAGCCGGCGGCTCACACTGCACCTGGATGGGCAGGCCCGGCACCGCGGCCAGCACGGCCCGTACGCAGCGGGCCAGGTAGCGGGCCCCCCGGTCGGCGGTGGCCGTGGTGCCCGTCGTCATGAGCATCTGCGTCACGCCGTCGAGCCGCACCGCGGCCTCGGCCACCTCGGCCAACTGTGCCGGCGTCTTCACCCGCGTCGTGGCCCCCGCGGTGAGCGACTCCTCGACGGCGCAGAAGCGGCACCGGTCCTCGGGGTCGTAGCGCACGCAGGTCTGGATGACGGTGGTGGCCAGGACATCGCGGCCGTGGAGCCGGGCCAGGTGGTGGTACGGGATGCCGTCGGCCGTCTTCAGGTCGTAGAACGCGGGACGGTCGACGGCCTCCACCTCGAGGCCGAGGTCGGCACCGTCGAGGTACAGCCGGCCGCCGGCGACGGTGAACGGGCTGCTGAGGTCTATCGGCAGCGCCGCGGCCTGGCCGGCGAGGATGACGTGCCCGTCGTCGCTGGGGCCGGCGCCGGCGCGCCGGCGGACCGGCGCGTCGACTCTGACCCCGCGGACGGCGACGTCGACCCGGGTGGTGAAGATGGTCACTAGAACATGTAGGTCGAGTTGATGATGGCGCCCTTGCGGGCGTAGTGGATCAAGGCGTCCTGGACGTCGAGGGGGTGGGCGGGGATGACGCCCTCCATCAGGTCCTCCTCGCGCAGCCCGTGCAGGGAGAGCCCGAACCGGCAGCAGTAGACCTTGCCGCCTTCCTGCATGAACGTGGCCAGCTGGCTGTTGATGTTGTGCTCGCCGGGGAACGCCGAGTTCCCCGTGGTCGGGAAGCCGCGGGTGGCCATGCAGTTCATGGACCCGGGGCCGTAGAAGTAGATGGCCGACTCGAAGCCTTTGCGCAGCGCTCTCGTGGCCTGGAGGATGGCCACGAAGCTCACCGATGATTCATGGGCGATGCCGTGGACCAGGGTGAAGTACGACTGGCCCGGCTCGGCCTGGTAGTCGGGGAAGATCTTGGTGCCGCCATAGAGGTTGCTGCCCTGGGGCAGCGACGGGTGGGGGATCTCGTCGAGGCTGACCTTCTCGGCGTCGGTGAGTTCCATCATGGTTTCAGTCCTTTCCGTACAGGGTCTCGAAGTTGCTTTGGAACACATGCCGCCCGAGCTCGCCGTCGCCCACGGCCGCCACCATGCGGGCCAGCTCCCCCTCACGGTCGCTCCACGGCTCGTCGCTGGCGAAGAGGATCCGGTCGTGGCCGATGCCTCGCCGCTCGATCTCGGCCACCAGCCAGCGGGGGGCGAACCCGATGGCCCACGACGCGTCCGTGTACACCCGCTTTCCCGCTTCCACCCAGTCGAAGAAGCGGCCCCCGATCAGCTTGATGTGCCCGCTGGCGCCGCCGCCCATGTGCACCAGGTGGATGGCCACCCGGTCGCCGTACCAATCCACCAGGTTGCCGACCTGGTCGATGTCCGACGCCCCGCCCGGCGACGTGTGGACGTGCACGACCAGGTCCCGCTCGGTGGCCGTGGCAAAGATGCGGTCGAGCCCGGGCCGACAGGCGGGGTCGGTGGGTGAGCCGCCCAGGAGGAAGCTGAGCTTGAGCGCAACCACGCCGGCCTCGCCGGCGAGGGCCAGTGCCTTCTCGGTGCGAGCTTCGTCGTCGGGACGGGGTGACACCCACAATGCGCAGCGCACCCGGTCGTCAGCCGCCGCAGCCTCGAGGCACAGCTCGTTGAGGGCGAAGGCGGCGTCGGGGTCGGGCACGCCGTAGTTGGGGAGCACGACCGCCCGCTCCGTGCCCTCGACGTCGAGGTCGCGGAGGAGGCCGGCGACCGTCGCCTGCTGCCGGGTGGCGGGCTGCACTTCGGGGCCCCCGTAGAAGGGCCACGCCGGCAGGGCGCCGAGGTGGCGGTGTGCGTCGGAGACGGCGAACCTCACGACCTCATCAAACCGCCGGCCGGTTACACCGAGGTCATGGCAAGATCAACGTGAGGGCACGAGTTGCTGTCCCGCCGCTGACCTGGCCACTCGCCACGCCCACACGACCAGGGGGATCTGGAGGGGTAGGCGGGCCCACGCCACCGCGGCTGAGCCGAGGGGGAACGAGGCTCCGGGAAGGCCACCGTCGAGCGCCATCTGCACGTTGGCCGGGAAGACGGCGACGAACAGCCCGGCCGTGGCGATGGCGGCGGGCCGGCGGGTGCGAGGAAAGGCCACCAGGCCGGCGCAGATGATCTCGGCCACCCCGCTCCACCGGACCCAGAACGCCGGGTCGGCCAGAAGGCGGGGCACGATCCGCTGGTAGGAGCGGGGGACCACGAAGTGGGCACTGCCGGCGACGAGGAGGAAGGCGGCCAGTGCGAACGCCGGCGCCGACGAGCGGCGCGGCGGTCGACGGTCCATGCCCCCATTGTTCGGCACCGGGCCGCCCTCCGTATGGGGCGTTCCCGACAGGTGCCCGTGGTCAGGGGGCACAGTACGCTGCGGACCGGGCCGTACGGCTCGAAACTGGTCCGTCCGTGGGGGGCACTGAGATGATGAACGCGCGTCGCGCGCTGCGTCTGGTCGTGGCGAGCATCCTGGCCGGCGGGGTGGCCGCCGGGTGCTCGTCGGGCACGACGTCGGTCGTAGTGGGGCGGTCGACGGTGGTCACCGACGAGCCGCGACTGTCGCGCACCCACGAGGCGCCCAGCCTGCTCGTCGACCGGAAGGACCCCGACACCGTCTACCTGGCCGACGTCGAGCTGCAGGCGGGCGAGGACCGCTTCTACATCTCGTCGAACCGGGGCGCGACCTGGAAGCAGTCCGAGGGCCCCAAGCTGGCCCCGTTCACCGACGGCGGCCTGGGTGCGGGCAACCCCAAGAACGTCCGCACCGAGCTGGCCCAGGACTCCAAGGGCACGATCTTCTACCTGTTCCACGCCCAGGACCCCAAGGCCGGCGGGGCCCGCAGCGTGCTCCTTGGCCGCTCGACCGACGGCGGCATCAGCTGGAAGACCACGGCGGCCTACACCGCGCCGGCGGGCACGGACGACCTCACCGAGCTCAACTGGCAGGCCCACATCGCCATCGACCCGGCCAACGAGCAGCGGGTCTACGTCACGTGGCGGCGGGCCTTCCAGACGCCGGCCGGTGCCCCGTCCCGGCCCGTCCGCCCGTTCCTGGCCACCTCTGACGACGGCGGTGCCACCTTTGCCGCCCCGGTCATGCTCATGGACAAGGCCACCGGGTTCGAGGCGCCCCGGCTGATCGTGCGTGACGGCAAGCTGTTCGCCTTCTACCGGCTGAACGCCCCGGCGGCCGGCGCCGGCGTGCCCGAGCCCCGCCTCACCACGATCGTGGCGTCGGTCTCCGAGGACGGCGGCAAGACCTGGAAGGACACCGAGGTCGCCGGGGCGCGCGATGCCAGCGAGCCCGTCTTCGCCTACGACAGCGACCGCAAGGAGTTCTTCCTGGTCTGGCACGACAACCGGAACCAGGACCTCGACATCTTCTTCTCGAAGTCGGCCGACGGGGCGAAGTGGAGCGAGCCCCGCCAGCTCAACGACGACCCCAAGGGCGCCCGGATCGGCCAGTTCTACCCGAAGATCTCCCTGGTGCCCGGGGGCCGGATCGACGTGGCCTGGTACGACTTCCGCAACGACCCGTTCCCGGCGCCCACGGTCGCCCCCACGGCCACCGCCCCCTTCCTCGGCCTCACCACCGACGTGGGCAAGTTCGACGCCGCCTACATCACGTCGTCGCTGGACGGCGGGGCCACCTGGTCGAAGAACCTCCGGGTGAGCGACGTGCCCAACGACCGGACCCTGGGCACGGCCGGGCCCCAGTTCTTCGTGCAGGTCCCCCTGGCCGTGGCGTCGGGCAAGGACTGGAGCGTCGTGGCCTGGTCGGACACCCGCAACGGCAACCTGGACAACTCCACCCAGGACATCGCCAGCAGTGTCGTCGACATGGCCGCCACCACGCCGGGCGGCTACCGGTCGAGCGACGTGGCCTTCGGGATCCTGGGGGGCGTGGTCTTCGGCGCCGGCGTGGCCATGTGCCTGGCCGTCGCCAGCAGCCGGCGGGCCTCCCGGGCCGGGGCGGCGAAGACGCCGGCGTAGGCCCGCGGCGCGGTAACGTCCCCGGCGCGAGCGGGAGGGATGCCTTCGGGCGCCTCCGGGCGGAGCAGCGCATGGCCGTCGCGATGTTTGATCGATCCCTGGAGGCGGATGTCATGCGTACCTCCGAGTGCGGCTATGCCGCTTCAAAGCGACCTCCCTCCCGCTCGCCGCTCGATGCTCAGGCCCCCAGCTCGCCGCTCGATGCTCAGGCCCCCAGCTCGCCGCTCGAGGGGCTCGGCACCGACGCCCCGTGGGTCGATGCGGTCGAGGCCTTCCGGGCCCGGTGCCCCCGCCGGCGGGAGCGTCTCGACGCCTACGACCGGCTACTTGTCTCCGGCACCCACCTCCGCATCGGCGCCGACGTGCTCGCCGGTCGCCACCAGCCGGCGCCTCCGGTCGAGGGGTGGCTGAACAAGCTCGACGGGCGCAAGAAGCGGGTGTTCCAGTACCCGCCGGCCGACGAACTGCTCTTCCGCACCGTCAACCGCCTCGTGCAGCCGGCGGCGGCCGAGGCGGCGTCGCCGTGGTGCCGGTCGTTCCTGCCCGGCGGCGGGGCCCGGGCCACCTTCCGGGGCCTCCTGGCCGACGACGGCCTGGCCGCCAAGGCCGCCCTCCGGTTCGACGTACGGGACTATTTCAACTCCATCGACGTCGTCGACCTGCTGGCCCGCCTGCCGGGCCCGTTCGCCGGCGGGCCGCTGCGGGCGCTGCTCGACGCCGCCCTCCTCGACGGCCGCGTCCAGAGCGGCGGGGAGGTGGTCGCCGGCGGTCGCAAGGGCGTGATGGCCGGGACGCCCCTGGCACCCCTGCTGGCCACTCTGTACCTGCGCGAGCTCGACACCGAGGTGGCCGGCACCGGCGCCACCTACGCCCGCTACAGCGACGACATCGTCGTCCTGGCCCCGCCCGACGACCTGCCCGGCCTGGCCCGGCTGGTCCGGGCCCGCCTGGCCGAGCGGGGCCTGGAGGTCAACGAGGCCAAGTCGGCCATGGCCCCGGCCGGCGGGCCGTGGGACTTCCTGGGCTTCCGGTACCGGGCCGGCGTCATCGGGCTGGCGCCGGTCACCGACCGGAAGCTCCGGGCCCGGGCCACCCGCCTGGCCCGGTCCCTGCTGCGATGGCAGGAGCGCAGCGGCGCCGGCGCCGACCGGGCGCTGGCCGCCTTCGTCCGGCGCACGAACCGCCGGCTCTACGGCGTGCCCACCGAGCGCAGCGACTTCTCGTGGGCCACCTGGTTCCTGCCCATCCTCGACGGCGCCGACGGTCTCGACGCGCTGGACGGGCACGTCCAGCGCGAAGCCCGCTACGCGGCAACCGGCCGGCGCACGGCCCGGGCCCGGGGCACAGTGCCGTACGACGCCCTGGTGCACGCCGGCTACGTGCCGTTGGTGCACGCCTTCTGGGCTATGCAGCAGGGGCCAGCCACCTACGAGGCCCTCGTCGCCCGGCGGGCCGGCCTGGTCTGACCGGTGTCAGCCGGCGGCGAGCTGGGCGGCGACGGCGCCGGCCAGCGCGGCACCCGCAGCGCTGTCGAGCCCTCTGGTCTCGAGCACCACCTGCTGCGGGCCGGCGGCGAAGAGGACGAGAGCCCGGCCGTCGGGCAAGGCCGCCTCCCACGCGCCCTCGACCGCCGCCATGGGGGCAGCGCCGGCCGGCGGCGCCCACTCGCGCTGGTCGGGGTAGAGCCGGTAGAACAGGCCGACGGCCCGGTCCCCCGCCGTCCAACGCCGGCCCATACCGAAGGGCTCCTCGACGATCTCGCTCCGAGTGGTGTGGGGCACGCCGGCCCGGTCCCGGTCGGCGATGGGCAGCACCGCGGCCGGGTCGGTGAGGCCTTCCTCCCGCCAGCCCGGGCGGCCCAGCATGCCGGGCTGGTACGGCGTGCCCATGACCGGGTCGGCCGTCGGTGCCCCCGACGGCCCGCCACCACCACCGCCGCCGCCACTGCCCCCGCCGCCAGAGGCGCGCGCCCGGGCGTCGCCGAGGGCGCCCTCGGCCGCCTCCCGGGCCTGCTCGGCAACTTCCTTGGCCTGCTCGGCCAGCTTCTTCGCTTTATCGAGGAACCCCACGGCGCAACGCTATCGTGCGCTCCGACCGGGATGGGCTACCAGGCGGGCCGGCGGCCGCCGGCGGAGGAAGGTCGTTTGCTCGTTCGGTGGGCGTGCGTGGTCGCCGGGCTGGCCCTCCTCCTCTCCGGGTGCGCCGGCCCCCCACCTCCCCCACCGCTGTTCGGCCAGGCCCTCCCCACCGCAGTCGGGCCGCCGCCGGCCGTCGATGCCCACGACGGCAGCATCGTCCAGGACGGGGCCACCTTCTGGATGTACGGCACGTCGTACCAGTGCGGGTTCGCCCTGGGGCGGGCCGGGACGAAATGGTGCGGGATCCTGGCCTTCTCGTCCACCAACCTGGTCGACTGGTCGCCCCGGGGCCAGGCCGTCGCCCCCACCCCACTGTGGCAGCAGCGCTGTGCGCCGCCGCGGTTCGGGTGCTTCCGGCCCCACGTCGCCCGCGCCGCGTCGGGGCAGTGGGTCATGTGGGTGAACACCTACGACTCGGCCGCGGGCTACCGCGTGCTCGTCGCCGGCTCGCCGGCCGGGCCGTGGTTGGAGACGGCCCAGCCGACCTTGGCGCTCGGCGGGCGGGCGGTGCCCGGCCGGGGCGACCACGACCTGTTCGTCGACTCCGCCGGGCGGGGCTGGCTGGCCTACACCCTCATCGAGAAGGGCCTACCAGCGGCCATCGCCGTCGAGCGGCTCAACCCCGAGCTGACTTCGGGTACCGGCGCCTTCGTGACCCTGCCCCTCGGCGTGGTCGAGGCGCCGTCACTCTTTGAGCGCGACGGGCGGTTCTTCCTGGTCTACTCCGACCCGGCCTGCCCGTACTGCCCTGCCGGCACCGGGCTGGCGTCGGCACCGTCGCCGCTGGGGCCATGGACCGTCGCCCCGACGCTGTCGACGACGTCGTGCGGCGGGCAGCCGGCGGAGGTGGCCAAGCTCCGGCTGGCCGACGAGACGGTGTGGCTCTACATGGCCGACCGGTGGGAGAAGGGCAACCCCAACCAGGGCCGGGCCCGCACCTGGTGGGAGCCGCTGGCCTTCGGGGCCAACGGGCTCCCGCTCCCGCCCCGGTGCGTCACGCCGGCGCCGAGCCTGCCCGGCACTCGGCGCTGACGCGGCGCTACATTCCGCTCACGCGGGTGGCGCCCGTCGCCCGGCCAGAGGGGGTCCTCCTGTGAGTGTCATCGTCATCGCCCACTTCAGCGTGCCGGACATGGACAAGACCATGGCCGTGCTGGCCGAGCATGCGGCCCTGCTGGACTCGGTCACCGAGTACGCCAAGGGTGTGGGCGCCATCCACCACCGCTTCATGGCCGGCGACGGCGAGCTGGTCGTGCTCGACGAGTGGGAGTCGCCCGAGCAGTTCCAGGCCTTCTTCGAGGGCAACGCCGACGTGGAGACCATCACCATGGCGGCCGGCGTGACCGGGCCGCCCCGCGTCGAGGTCTATGGGGCGGTCGAGGCCGCGGGCACCTTCTAGCTCGACGGTACGGGCCCGCCTGGCGCCGCCGCCAGGCGGGCCACCATGGCCGTCAGCTCGGTGAGCTGGCGGCTCAGGTCCATGAACCGCATCGCGTCCCGGTCCATCTCCTTCAACCGGGTGATGATCGTGCCGTTGGGCTCGAGGACGGCCTCCTCCACGTCGTCGAGGCCGCCGGCGCCCTGGGTGGCGATGGCCGCCATGAGCTGGTCGATCGTCAGCCGCTCCTTGCGCAGCGCGTCGTGGTCGACCTGGCCCATCGAGATCAGCACCCGGGGCGTGCCCTCGGTCAGCCGGCGCAACCTCGGGCTCCGGAAGAGGATGACGGCCAGGGTGCCGTTCAGCACGAAGAGCGCGGTGGCACCCAGCACTCCGCCGGTCACCGTGTTGTCGGCCCCGATGATCCCGTTCTGCACGGCGTTGGCGACGGCCAGCAGCACCACGAAGTCCAGCGAGTTGAGCTGGGCCAGCTCGCGCTTGCCCGCCAGGCGCAGGGCGACGGCCAGGAAGGCGTAGATCAGGACCGGGCGGAGCAGCTTCTCGAGGACGGAGACGTCGAGGTGGAACATGTCATGCCACATGGCGGCACCATACGCGGGCGGCCCCCAGGACGTGACTACCGTGGGTTGCGTTGCGGCGCACCATCACGGGGTTCCACCAGGACGACGGCGGCGAGTGGGTCGCCGAGCTGTCGTGCCTGCACGGTCAGCACGTCCGCCACCGGCCACCCTTCCAGGTGCGCAGCTGGGTGCGCAGCGAGGACGGGCGGGCGGGCCGGGCCGGCACCGAGCTGGACTGCCCCCTGTGCGACCGCGCCGAGCTCCCCGCGGGGCTCCGCGTGTCCCGGACGGCCGGGCCGTTCGATGCCGCCACCGTGCCGGCCGGGCTCCGCAACGCCCACCGCGTGCCCGAGGGCACATGGGGGCTCCTCCGGGTGATCGAGGGGTCGGCGTCGATCGTCATAGAGACCGACCCGCCGCTGGCGGCCCGGCTCGACGCCGGCGACGCCCAGCCGATCCCGCCGGGAGTGCCCCACGCGGTATCGGTGGAGGGCCCGGTACGGCTCACCGTCGAGTTCCTCGTCCGGGAGTAGCGTGCCCGGCCGGCGCGATCAGCCCGCCGGCGGGGGCCAGCCGCCGGGTAGCGGTTGCAGGCCGTCGACCGGCCCCAGCCACTCATAGGCGATCGCCGGCCCGCCCGAGGTGACCACCGTGACCCGCCGGTAGAGGGTGCCCTCCTCCTCGATCTCGTCGAGCACCTCAACCGCCTCCTCGGCCCGGTCGGCAACCAGGTGGACGAGCACGCCCGGCACGGTGCCGGCGGCGGCGGCGAACCGGACGGCCGGGTACCCCCGCCCGGTGTCCCACAGCCGGCCGGGTACGACGGCCGGCTCCCACCGGGCCGCGAACGGCGCCAGCGCCGGCCACAGGCCGTGGCCGGGCATCAGGGTGCCATAGACGAAGAGGCGGTCGGGGGCGTCCACGGCCCGATTGTGGGGCATCGCCGGCCGGCCGGGAGAAAATCGCTCAAGTGCCGGGGCGCACGCGCCGATCATCTCGTCAGCGTTTCGTCGGTTCTCGTGTGGCGGACGAACGAAGGGAGCTCCCCACGGCAGCAGGTAGCGAGCGAGCGCCGGGTGCCGAGCACCCGACGTCGCGTCTTAGCATCAGCCGGGCGGGCGGGACCGTCATCGTCAGCGTGCAGGGACAGGCGGCGGCCGACGACTGGGCCCGGGTGTCGGCCGTCCTGGCCGACCTCATCGACGCCCAGGGGAACCTCGACGTCGTCCTCGACCTGGGCCAGGTCGTGAGCCTGCAACGCGACGCCGTCCCGCTGATCGTCAGCGCCGCCCACCGGGCCCACGACCATGGCGGCCGGCTGCGCCTGGCCGACCGGGCCTGCCACGACCACCGCGAGGCCGGCGCCTGACCCGAGGCCCGGCATACCATGCGCCCGATGCGGAGGGCGTGGGTGGTCCTGACGGGGATGGCGGCGCTCGTGCTGGGGGCGTGCGGCGACGGGTCGTCGGCCGCCCCGTCCACCAAAGCCGGGTGGACGGCCAGGCACGGCGCGGCCATGACCGCCCTCAAGGCCGACCTGGCCACGGCGCGCACGACCCTGTCGTCGCTCCAGCGGCCCAACATCCTGGGCACCTGCACCCAGCTGCGCGACAGCCTGGGCGAGGCCCGCAAGGGCCTGCCGGTGCCTGACGCCGGCGCCGACGTCGCCCTGCGGACGGCCCTCGATGCCATCGGTACCGGCACCGACGACTGTGTCGAAGGGGCACGGGGCCCGAACATCCCCCAGCTCGAGAAGTCGTTCTCCGAGCTGCGGGAGGCCAGCACGCTCCTGGAGGTCGCCACCCGCACCCTCGACGCCTGGACCTGACGCCGGCGCCAACTGGTGACGCCCGCGCCGGGCGGCGCCCCCAGGTCGGTCACCAGTTCGCTACAGGTAGGTGCCTGGGCGAGCCGACGCGCTGTCGCCGGGCTCGGCGCCGCCCGGGGGGAGGCCCGGCCGGCGCATCTGCTGGAGCTGGGCCTGGGCAGCCATCTGCTGGGAGAAGAGGGCGGCCTGGATGCCGTGGAACAGGCCCTCGAGCCAGCCCACCAGCTGGGCCTGGGCGACGCGGAGCTCGGAGTCGCTCGGCGTGTCGGTGGAGAACGGTGAGCTGAGGCGGGCCAGCTCGTCACGGAGGTCACCCGACAACCCCTCGGCCAGCTCCCGGACGGAGGTCTCGTAGATCTCGCGGAGGCGGGTGCGGCCGGCGTCGTCCAGCGGGGCCCGGCGCACCTCCTCGAGCAGCTCCTTGGTCATCGACCCGATGCGGAGCACCTTGGCCGGCGACGCGACCGACTCAGTGACCTCCTCGGCCGGCTCGGGCGCCACGATCACGGGCGCAGGCGGGTCGGGGACGGCAGGTTTCTGGTCGGCCATCGTGCGATCCTCCCCCAGTTCAGCCCCGGCTGGCCAGCAGGGGGACCAGCATCTCGGCCGGCGTCAACGACCCGTGCCGGCAGCGCATCCACTGCTCCCCCGGGTCGGCGGGGTCGAGAAGGGCGATGGCGTCCCGGGCCACGATCGCCACGTCGCCCAGGCGCTCGGCGACATGGGGCGCCAGCGGCCCACCGAACCAGCCCTCGGCGACGGCCTCGGCCCGGGCCCGCACCCACGCCACGCCGTCGTAGTGGCGGTGGGCGGCGGCCGTCAGCCGGTCGAGGGCCCCGGGCCGGGCGTGGAGCCACCGGAAACGGCCCTCCCCCGAGAGCAGGTCGGTCAGGTCGGCCACCTCGGGGTGCAGGGTGACAACGCGGTCACCGACGTCGACCTGGCCATGGTCGGACACGACCACGAGCGCAGCGCCGGCCGGGAGCACGCCGATCAGGTCGTGGACCAGGCGGTCGGCAGCCACCACCTCGGCGTCGTAGGTGGGCCCGAACCCGAACTCGTGGGCCACCTTGTCGACACCGTCGTAGTAGGCGTAGACGAACCGCTCGCCGTCGCGCAACAGCGCGGCCACGGTGGCGACGATGGTGGAGGGCATGCGCCAGCCGTAGAGGCGGCCCCCGGCCATGTGGGCCCGGGTGAAGCCCGACTCGGCCACGTCGGCCCGGGTGACGACCGGCGGCTTGACCCCGGCGAAGGGAGCGAGGGGCTGGAAGCCCTCCGGTGGGATCTCGCTGCGGGCGTCCCCGTCGCCGGTCTTCCAGCGCAGGACGTTGAGGACCCGGTGACCCTCGACCCTCATCCGGTACCCGACGATCCCGTGGGTCGCCGGCGGGGCACCGACGGTGATGGTGGTGAGGGCGACCGCGGTGGTGGACGGCGCCACGGTGGTGATCGGGCCGCCGGCCATGGCGTTCATGGTCGGGGCCAGCCCGGGCCGCTCCTTGAGCTGGGCCCAGCCCAGGCCGTCGAGCACGAGGAGGACGACCTGGTTGGCGCCGACCGCGGGCTGCGGCAGCCACGCCGGCAGCGGTGCGGGTGGGGCGTAGCGGCCGCTCCGGGTGGCGGCGGCGACCACCTGGTCGATGCAGGCACCGCCGTAGTCCGGCAGGGTTGGCTGGTCGCTGTCCCCCATCGGCCGCTCAAACTAGACCGCCTCCACCCGCAGCCGCCGCAGCCGCCGTACAGTGGTGGCCGTGAAGGTGTCCACGAGAGGCGACTACGCGAGCCGGGCGCTGC
This sequence comes from Acidimicrobiia bacterium, assembly GCA_023264995.1. Lineage (GTDB taxonomy): Bacteria > Actinomycetota > Acidimicrobiia > Acidimicrobiales > AC-14 > CADCTB01. The sequence continues at coordinate 41,166 of JAHFUR010000025.1, forward strand.
TTTCCTTGGCCCTGCACGCCGACGGGGCCCGGCCCACGTCGGTGCGCGACATCGCCGAGCGCACCGGCCTGCCCCAGCCCTACCTGGAGCAGATCCTCCTCGCCCTCAAGGGCGCCGGCCTGGTCCGCTCGAAGCGGGGCGTCGGCGGGGGCTACGTGCTGGCCCGCCCTCCCGCCGAACTGACCCTGAGCCAGATCGTCAGCGCGGTCGACGGCCCCATCGTGGCCGGCGACTTCGGCGAGCCCCACCAGAACGGGGCCTGCAGCCACGAGGGCCAGTGCGTCCTCCTGTCGGTGTGGGCCGACGTCGGCGAGCACATGCGCCAGCACCTCGACTCCTTCACCCTGGCCGACATGGTGTCCCGGTCACGGGGCCAGGGCCCGAGCGGCCCGCGAAGCGGGAGACAGGGCCCCGTGGCGGCGCCCGTCGCCGACTTCGTCGAGGAGCCCGCCGACCTGCGGGTGGGCCAAACCATCTCCGGCTGAGCGGGGCGTTCCTTCACGTCGCAATCGTCGCGGCATCACTACGGTGCGCGGCATGGGGATTGCCATGGAGTTGGTCCCGCCGGCGCTCACCGTCGACCCGGGGCACCTGGGCAGCATGAAGGTCCACCTCACCAACAGCGGCCCGGATGCCTGCGAGGTGGCAGTGGAGCTCCCGCAGGGCGACCGTGACTGGTCGTGGGTGCACCCCGAGTCGTGCTCGGTCACCCCGGGCGAGGAGGTGGTGGTGGCCGTGTACTTCAAGCCCCGGCTCGGCCCGCACCCCACGGCCGGCCCCCACAGGGTCGACATCGTGGCCCGCGCCGCCGCCGGCTCGGTCGAGGGCCAGGGCACGGTGGAGGTCGGGCCGTTCGTCGACGCGGTGGGCACGCTCCACCCGATGGTGGCCTACGACCCGATGGGCGCGTCCTACACGTTCGACCTCGAGAACCGGGGCAACGTGGCCGTCTCGGCCGCGCTCAGCACCGACGACCCCTCCGGTGACCTGCAGGTGGAGGTGGCCCCGCCCCGGGTCAGCGCCGAGCCGGGCCAGACCACCACGGCAACCGTACGGGTCCACGCCCGCAAGAAGCTCAAGAAGGGCGAGCACACCTACCGGGTGTGCGTGCTGGCCAAGGTCGACGGCGGTTCCGACCTGCGGATCGAGGGTGCCTTCCGCCAGCAGGGCGTGAAGGGGCGCTAGGTCAGCCCGGGCGCATGGCCGGGTCGTTGGCCGTCGCCACTTCTTCGGGCCGCAGGCCCCGGTAGAGCGCGTCGGCGCCCGGCGACGCCGTGCCGGCCACGTCGACCAGTCGGACCTCGGGCCGGGCGGCCAGCGCCTTCAGCGCCGCCGCCGGCGCCCGGACGACGAAGCCGAAGACCAGGGTGGAATCGGGGGCGAAGCCCTTGACGGCCTTGTCGAGGCGGGCCACCTCGGCGGTGTAGAACGCCTTGAACCCGGCGTCGGTGACGGTGGGGATCAGCTTCTTGATCTCGTCACGCTCGGCCGCCGTGGCCGCCGTCTGGGTCTTCGACCACTCGGCCAGGTCGCCGGCGACAACCGCCGGAGCGATCCCCGGCGGGGCGACCAGCAGGGCCATGACCGTCGCCGTGCCGGCGAGGGCCTTGGCCTGCGCCGGGGTGGAGTACTTGGCCAGGGACACCACCGCCACCCGGTCGTCGGCCACGGAGGCGAGCGCGGCCTTGCGGGCCGAGACGTAGCCGGTCAGCTCGGTCCCTGCCGCGGGGCCGACGGCCACCGGCGCCGGCAGCGTGGTCACCGTCTCGACCGAGACCGGCGGGGTGGCGGCGGTCGGCTTCACGTCGTTGTTGTGGACGGCGACCAGGCTGGCGAAGACCGTGACCGCCAGGACGGCGATGAAGAGGGCCACGGCCAGGAAGCGCAATGTCCGCCGGGCGGCCCGCTCGTCTCGGTCGTCGCCGGCCTGGACGGGCTCGGCCCGGGTGTCACTGTAGGGGTACAAGCACGGCCTCCAGGTCGGCGGGCAGTGGGGACTCGAACTGGCAGCGCTCCCCCGTCGCCGGGTGGTCGAACGCCAATTGGGCGGCGTGCAGGAACGGGCGGCCGACCGGCACGCTGGGGCGGCCGCCGCCGTAGCGGCTGTCGCCCACCACAGGATGGCCGATGGCGGCCAGGTGGACGCGCACCTGGTGGGTCCGGCCCGTCTCGAGCTTGCACTCGACCAGGGTGAGGGCGGCCGGCTCGGCGAAGCGGGCCAGCACCCGGTAGTGGGTGCGGGCCGGGCGACCGCCGGCCACGACGGCCATACGGGTACGGTCGTTTGCCCGCCGGCCGACCGGGGCGTCGACCACGCCGGCGTCGGTCTCGAAGTCGCCGACGGCCAGGGCCAGGTACCGCCGGTCGACGGTGCGGGCGGCCAGCTGGGCGACGAGGGACTCGTACGCCAACGGCGAGCGGGCCACGACGAGCAGGCCTGACGTCCCCTTGTCGAGGCGGTGGACGATGCCGGGCCGGGCCGGGTCGCCAGTGCCGGCGATGTCGGGGAACCGGCCGAGCAGGGCCTGGGCCAGCGTACCGGTGGACCGCCCGGCCCCAGGGTGGACGACGAGGCCGGCGGGCTTGTCGACCACGATCACGTGGTCGTCGACGTGGGCCAGAGCCAGGTCGTCGCCACCGGCCTCGCCGGCCAGGGCGGTGGCGGCCTTGGCCCCAGGCAGCACGACGGCCAGCTCCTGGCCGGCGACCACCCGCCGGGCGCGGGTCACCATGGGCAAGCCGTCGAGCTGGACCGCGCCCGAGGCGATCAGCTCGGTGGCCTCGGAGCGGGGCAGGTCCCAGATCAGGCAGAGCACCCGGTCGAGGCGCTCGCCGTCGAGGGTCGGCGGGATGGGCAGGCGCTGCGCCTCGGGGGCGGCGCTCACTCCCGCGCCCGGCTGGCCAACAGCAGCAGGATGCACCCGACCGTGATCGCCGCGTCGGCCAGGTTGAACACGGGCCAGAACCGGAAGTCGACGAAGTCCACGACCGCGCCGCGAAGGAACCCGGGCGAGCGGAACACCCGGTCGACGACGTTGCCAAACGCACCGCCGAGCACCAGGCCGAGGGCGATGGCCGTGGGGACCTTGGCGCTGGCCGACCCGACGGTGACCATCACGACCACCAGGACCAGGGCACCGACGGCCAGGAAGGGCACGAACGCCCCGCCCAGGCCGAAGGCCGCCGCCTTGTTGTGGACGAGAGCGAACCGGACCGGTCCGACGATGCGCACCGGCCCGTCGGCCAGGGCCGACATGGCCCATTGCTTGGTGAGGGCGTCGAGCACCAGGACCGCGCCCGCCACTGCCGCGACCAGGCCGGTGCGGCGCCGGGGGTCGGGGCGCGCCGGCTCGGCAGGGGCCGGCCCGCCTTGCTCGCGGGGCCGGCCGGCGGTGTCAGCGACGCGACAGCCCTCCGCTCTTGCAGGCCACGCACAGGGCCGCATAGGGGAGGGCCTTGAGCCGGGCCTTGGGGATGGGGTTCCCGCAGCGCTCGCACACGCCGTAGGTGCCGGCGTCCATCTTGGCCAGGGCATGGTCGATCTCGTCGACGGCGGCCCGGGCCTGGGCGCTGAGGGCCAGGTCGCGCTCGCGCTCGACGTTGAGGGTGTCGCCCTCGCCGGACTCCTCGTCGAACTGGATATCGCCCGGCTCCATGTCCTCAGCCAGCATCTCGGCCTCGAGGCGCAGCGACTCGGCCGCCTCGACGTAGTTGGCCCGCTCGGTGACCAGCTCGGCCCGCTGCTCGGCCAGGAACCGGTCGACGGCGGGCGCGTGACCGCCGTCCTTCGCCGCCGCCTTGGTTGACGGCTCAGCCTTCGTTGACTGCTCAGCGGGTACTGCTTTCGTGGTTCTCGGCATCACAACCGCTCCTGGAGCGAGATTGGGATGTGATCCTAGTCCGGATCAGACTCCTGGGCGGGGCTGCCGGGGCTCCGGGCCGGTCGTGGCGCTGGCGCCGGGGCGGGCGCCGCCGGCCGACACCCGCTCGAGCTGGGTCCGGAACCCGTCGAGGTCGAGACCGGTGAGCTTGAACTGCTTGGCCCGGCTGCCGGCGCCGCCGGCCAGCTCCACCTGGGCCCGCTTCAGCCCGAACGTCTCCGCCAGCAGGTCGGCGCAGGCCTCGTTGGCCCGCCCGCCCTCGGGCACGGCCGCCACCCGCACCTTGAGCGCCGCCCCGTGCCGGCCGACGACCGCGGACCGGCCGGCGCCCGGCTGGACGTGCACGGCCAGGACGACTGCATCGTCACCCTCGGCGCGGTAGAGATCGCCGATGTGCGACGTGGGCATAGCATCGACCCTAGTGCCTGCCTGGCCGGCGCCGGTCAGCCCGGATCGATCTGGCGGCACTGACGGTCCAATAGGCACGCAGGTGCAGCCAGAACGAATGGACGGGGGCGCGGGAGCGCCCTGGCTTACTGTTGACCATGGCTTTTGGACCCGTCGACGCCCAACTGGACCTGGTGGCCCTGGAGCACAGGGTGCTGGCCCGGTGGCGGGAGGGCTCGCTGGCCGAGCAGGTCAAGGCCCTGCGCAAGGGAGCGCCGCCATGGATCTTCTACGAGGGCCCGCCGACGGCCAACGGCAAGCCGGGGCTGCACCACGTGTGGGCCCGGGCCTTCAAGGACCTCTTCCCTCGCTTCCAGACCATGCGGGGCCACGAGGTGCCCCGAAAGGGCGGCTGGGACTGCCACGGCCTGCCGGTGGAGATCGAGGTCGAGAAGGAGCTGGGCCTCACCAACAAGCACCAGATCGAGGCCTTCGGCATCGCCGAGTTCAACGCCCGGTGCCGGCAGTCCGTCGAGCGCTACGTGCAGGACTGGGAGGCCCTCACCGAGCGCTCCGGCGTGTGGATCGACACCGACGACGCCTATCGCACCTTGGACAACTCCTACGTGGAGTCGGTGTGGTGGCTGGTCCGCCAGCTCTGGGACAAGGGGTTGCTCTACGAGGGCCACCGGGTCAGCCCCTACTGCTCCCGCTGCGGGACGGCCCTCTCCTCCCACGAGCTGGGCCAGCCCGGCGTGTACCGCGACGTCGTCGACCCCGCCGCCTACGTGCGGTTCCCGGTGGTCGGCGGCGAGGTCGACCTGCTGGTGTGGACCACCACGCCCTGGACGCTCATCTCCAACGTGGCCGCCGCCGTCGGGCCCGACATCGAGTACGCCCGGGTGCGGGCCGCCGAGGGCGGCCGGGACATGGTCATGTCGGTGGCCCGGGTGGCCGAGGGGGCCACGATCGTCGAGCGGTTCTTCGGCCGCGACCTGATCGGCGTCCGCTACAGCCGGCCCTACGAGTTCCTGCCCATCGACGCTGACTCCCCGAACAGCACTGCCCTGCGGGTGGTCGGCGCCGACTTCGTGAGCACGGAGGAGGGCTCCGGCATCGTCCACCTGGCGCCGGCGTTCGGCAACGACGACATGGAGGTGGCCAAGGCCGAGGGGCTGCCGGTGCTCAACCCGGTCGGGCCCGACGGCACGTTCGACGACCGCGTCACACCGTGGGCCGGGCGGGGCGTCAAGGACACCGACCTCGAGATCGTCCACGACCTGCACCAGCGCGGGCTGCTGGTGCTCTCCGAGGGCTACACCCACTCCTACCCCCACTGCTGGCGCTGCGGCACGCCGCTGATCTACTGGGCCAAGACGTCGTGGTTCGTCCGCACGTCGGACCGCCAGGCCGACCTGCTGCGGGAGAACGAGCGCATCAACTGGCACCCCGAGCACATCAAGCACGGGCGGTTCGGCGACTGGCTGCACAACAACGTCGACTGGGCCCTGTCGCGGGACCGCTACTGGGGCACCCCGCTGCCGGTGTGGCGCTGCGGCGAGGGCCACGTCACCTGCATCGGGTCGGTCGAGGAACTGTCGGCCCGCTCGGGCGTGGACCAGAGCCACCTCGACCTGCACCGGCCGGCGGTCGACGAGATCGTCCTGCCCTGCTCGACCGAGGGGTGCACGGGGACGGCCCACCGGGTCACACCGGTCCTCGACGCCTGGTTCGACTCCGGCTCCATGCCGTCGGCCCAGCACCACTACCCCTTCGGCGACACACCGCAGTTCGAGAGCGCGTTCCCGGCCGACTTCATCTGCGAGGCCATCGACCAGACGCGCGGCTGGTTCTACTCCCTCCTGGCGGTCAACACGCTGGTCTTCGACCGCACGCCGTACCGCAACGTGGTGTGCCTGGCCCACGTCGTCGACCAGGACGGCGCCAAGATGTCGAAGTCCAAGGGCAACGTGATCGACCCGTGGCAGATCTTCGAGTCCTTCGGCGCCGACGCCCTCCGCTGGTACTTCTTCTCCGCCGGCTCGCCGTGGACCAGCCGGCGGGTCTACGAGGACGGCATCCGGGAGTCGACCCGCAAGACGCTCCTGACCCTCTGGAACGTGTTCTCGTTCTTCGCCACCTACGCCGACCTCGACGAGTGGCAGCCCGGCGACTGGGCCACCAACCACGTCATGGACCGGTGGATCCTCTCCCAGCTCCGGGGCACGATCAGCCAGGTCACCGAGGATCTCGAGGCGTTCGACGCGCTGGGGGCGGCCACGGCCATCGCCACGTTCGTCGACGACATGTCGAACTGGTACGTCCGCCGGTCGCGGCCCCGGTTCTGGGGCGGCCCCGACCAGCTCACCGACGGCGGCGCCCACGCCGTCCTCTACCGGTGCCTGGTCGTCACCTCGCAGCTACTGGCGCCCCTGTGCCCGTTCCTCTCCGACGAGATGTACCGGATCCTCACCGGCGCGGCATCCGTCCACCTCTCCGACTGGCCGAAGGTGGTCGGGCCCCCCGATCTCGCCCTGGGCGCGGAGATGGAGGCCGCCCGCCGCATCGTCGGCCTGGGCCGGGCCGCTCGCACCGACGCCGGCGTCCGCACCCGCCAGCCGCTGCGCCGAGCCCTGCTGCTGCACCCCGGCACCGGGTTGTCCGACGAGGTCAAGGCCGAGATCAAGGCCGAGCTGAACGTGCGCGACCTGGAGGACGTGGAGACCCTGTCCGATCTCATGACGTGGACCGTGGTGCCCAACTTCCGCGCCCTCGGCCCCCGCATGGGTGCCCGGGTCAACGAGGTGAAGGCGGCGCTGGCCGGAGCGGACGGCTCGGAGGTCCGCCGGGCCCTGGAGCGCGACGGGTGGGTCGAGATCGCCGGCGAGCGGCTCGGCCCCGACGACGTCGAGGTCCGGGCCACCCGCCACGAGGATTTCGCCCTGGCCCAGGAGTCAGGGTGGGCCGTCGCCCTCGACCTGGAGCTCGACGACGACCTGCGCATGGAAGGCGTGGCCCGCGAGATCGCCCGGGGGGTCAACGACCTGCGCAAGGGGCGCGGCCTGGCCCTGTCGGACCGCATCGCCCTGACCCTGGAGGCCGGGCCCCGCGTGCTGGCCGCCGTGGAGGTGCACCGGGCGTGGATCTCGGCCCAGGTCCTGGCCGTCGAGATCGTCGCCGGCCCAGCCGGCGACGCGGCCGTCGCGCTCGACATCGACGGTGAGCCGTTGCGGATGGACCTGCGGGCCGCCCGCTAGGCCCGGAAGGCCGGCGGGCGGGCCGCGCCGCGGGCTAGGGCCGCTTGGCCGCCCGGGCCTTCTTCACTGCCGCCTTCATCGGCGTGGGCTCGGCCGCTGGGGCGGCCGCCTTGCGGGCCGGGGCCTTGCGGGCCGCGGCCGCCTTCTTGACGGCTTCCTTCATCGGCGTGGTGGCCGGCGCCGCCGGCGCGACCTTGCGGGCCGCGGTCTTCCGGGCCGCGGGGGCCTTGGCTGCCGGCGCCTTGGTGCTCGCCGCCTTGCGCGCCGGGGCGGGCCGGGCCGGGGCCGCGGCGGGCATCGGCATGGCCCGGCTTGACCGGGCAGCCAGGCGGTCGACCCGGTCGAGGATGGTGCCGCGGGCCCGGCCCTGCTGTTCGCGAGCGCGGACCTGGGCCAGCTCGCCGGCGTCGAGGTCGCTCAGGCGGGGCAGGATCTGGCCGACGGTCAGCGTGTCGTAGCCACTGATCGGGAAGTCGCCGGCCGGTGCCACCAGCTCGTCGACATCGTCGTCGAGCTCGGCGTCCTCGTCGTCGTCGTCCTCGTCGGCAAAGGCGTCGGCGACCTCGAGCTCGTCGTCGGCCTCCTCGTCGTCCTCGTCATCCTGGGCCACGACCGGCTCATCGCCGTCGTCGGAGCCCCAGTCGTCGTCGTCGACCGCCCACGCCGGCTCGGCCTTGGCCGCCAGCAGGGTGTCGACCCGGCTCAGGATGGTGAAGCGGTTCTTGCCGGCCGTCTCCCGGTCGCGCACCGCCTCGAGCTGGCTGCGGTCGAGCGGGCCCAACTGGCGGAGCAGGTCGGTGGCCCGCTGCTGGTCGTAGCCGGCGATGGGGAAGTCGTCATCGTCGTCGCCCCCGACGGCGGGCATGGCCATGGTGACCGGGCCGTCATCGTCGGCCGCAGGCCCGTCCGCGCTGCCGGCGGACCGGCCCCGCAACCGGCCGAGCAGGGCGGTGCCGGCGGCCTTGTTGGCCGCGCTGTCCGACGCCACTGGCACCTGCGCCGACGCCGACGCCGTAGCCGGCGGCGTGAACGTGGGCGGGGGCGCCGGCACGCTGGCCGACGGGTAGGTGCTGGTGGTGGCCGGCTCGGCCCCGAACGACCCGACGGAGGCGGGCACGGGTGGTGCCGATGCCGGCGCCGAGAAGGGGCGCCCGACCGGCGCCGCCTTGGGCTCGGGCCGACCGCGCAGCACAGCCACGGCGAGCACGACGCCGGCCAGCACGCTACAGCCGATCGACAGGTAGATGAGAGTCAGTCCCGACTGCAGGAGCCCGACGACAAGCGTCACTGCAGCAGCCAGGACGAGCACGAAGCTCACCAGAACCAACACGTCACCATCCCAATCTCTCTAGTACGACCGGGCGCATCCTAAACGCTGCGCTCCACCGCCCAACCCGGCAACGGTACTAACAGATGATGCCTTGCAGAATCGTGATCCCGAAGAACACCACGAGGGGCGACAGATCGAGCCCCATGCCACCCATCCCCATCGGCGGGATCACCCGGCGGATCGGCGCCAGCACCGGCTCGGTGATGGAATAGAGGAACCCGTACACCGACGCCAACCCGGAGCCCGGGTTCACTGGGAACCACGAGAGGATGATCCGGGCGAACATCACGATCATGTAGGCCTGCAGGAGCCTGCAGAGGAGAGTCTGGATCACGTCAGGAGCGGTACAAGCCGCGCTCTTGCAGGCGACGCTTCTCTTCCGGGGACACCTCGACGTTGGACGGCGTGAGCAGGAACACCTGGTCGGCCACCCGCTCCATGGCCCCGCCCAAGCCGTAGGTGAGGCCGGAGGAGAAGTCGATCAAGCGGCGGGAAAGCTCGCGGTCGATCCCCTGGAGGTTCACGATCACTGGCTGGTTGGCCTTCAGCTTGTCTCCGATCTCCTGCGCGTCGTTGAACCCTACCGGCACGGTGACATGGACCTTGGCCGACTGGGGCTGCGTGAACGGCCGCACCACCGACGGCCGTGGCTGCACCGTGACCGCGCCGCTCCCGCCCATGCTGTTCCCCATGCCGCTCCCTCCGAGGTTCCTGGGTTCGATGCTCCGCGAATCAGCGAGGCTCCGAGGTTCACTGCCATCGTCGCGGGGCAGCGTGCGCACGCCCGTCGGCTCCGGGTCGTACATGTTGTCGGGCGGTTCGGCCATCATCCGCGTCCCACGGCGCAACGGCGGCGCCTGGGTCTGGGCCTGCGGGTGGGGCTCGTCGTAGGGCTCGTACTCCTCGTATTCCTCGTCATCGACCAAGCCCAAATAGACCATGGTCCTTCGCCAGATTGATGCCATACCCGTCGCCTCCTTGGCTTCCTGAGCCTATCGCCGCAACGTCGGCGCGACGGGCCGCGCCCCGAAAAGCCCGCGCCCGACCCGTACCATCGTCGACCCCTCCTCGACCGCCACATCGAGGTCGTTCGTCATGCCCATCGAGCGCTCCACCAGGCCCAACTGGTCCGCCAGTTCAGTGACTCGCCGGAAGCCGGGGCGAGCCCGCTCGGGCGCGCCCGGAGGCCCGACGGCCATGAGGCCACGCACGTCGAGCCCCAGACCGTCGAGGCGCTCGACCAGCTCGGCGACATCGTCCGGGGCGCACCCGTTCCGGTCCAGAGAGGGCGCCGGCCCGCCCGGGGGGCCGCTGGGCAGGGTGCCCTCCCCTTCGTCGATGCGCACCTGGACGAGCACCTTGGCCCCCGGCGCCCGGCGGGCGATCTCCTCCCCCGCCGCCACCCGGTCGACGCCCTGCCACAGGTGCACGGCGGCGGCGATGGACCTCACCTTGTTGCGCTGGACATGGCCGAGGAAATGCCACCGCCGGCCCTGGCCGGGCGACGCCTGCCACTTGTCGGCCAGCTCCTGGGCGTAGTTCTCCCCGACATCGGCCAACCCGGCGGCGGCGGCGGCCTCCACCGCGTCGACACCGAAACCCTTTGTGACCGCGACCACGGCAACCTCGTCGGGCAACCGGCCGGTGGCGGCAATGCGCTGGCGCACCTCGGCCAACCGGTCGGCCACCTGCATGGCGTCGATCATCGCCAGATCACCGCCGCTTGGCGCTGGGGCTCGCGACGCGCCCGCCACGAGAAGTGGTCCGCCGAGCAGGCGGTGCACACACCGACGTCGGCCACCGCGGCCGGGCCCACGCCGGCGGCGGCCAACGCGGCCCGCACGGCGGCGGGGAGGTCGAGCGCAGGGCGGCCGGCGGTGGTCGTGGCCCGGACGGCGGCTCCCATGCGGCCGGCGACGACATCGAGGTCGTCGATGCCGAACTCGTAGCAACCGGGCCGGATGCACGGGCCGATGACCGCTTCGATCTCCGTCGCCCCCAGGGCCCGCATCTCGCTCACGGTGGCTTCGAGCACGCCGGCGACGAGGCCCCGCCAGCCGGCGTGGGCCATGCCGATCACGCCCTCGGCGCTGGCCAGCGCCACCGGCGCGCAGTCCGCCGTCAGGACGGCGAGCGCGCAGCCGGCGCCGGCGGTGACCGCGGCGTCGGCCACCGCCCCGGCCTGGTGGCCGGGGCCGGCGACGCGCACCACGCTCGCGCCGTGGACCTGGCGGAGCCACGTCCACGGCAGGTCGACGACGCCGCGGCGCCGTTCGGCGACGTCGGCCACAGCGGTGCCGGCCACAGCCGCGCCGTGGCCCATGTCGCCCGCGGCCCGGCCCGTGAACGCGACCGAGGCGGACGACAGCACGAGCTGGGGCAGGAGGGCGGCGCCCCCGGGCCTCATCGAAGGATCAGGCTCACTTCAGGAACGAGGGGACGTCGAAGTCGTCGTCGTCGGACCCGAGGTCGAGGTCGTCGTCGGCCGGGCCGAAGATGTCGTCCCGGCTGCGCTCGGGCTCACGCTCGCGCTCCCGCCGGCTGCCGAGGCCGAGGATCGGCCCCCTGCTGGTGCCGGCGCCGGGGGCCGGCTTGGCCACCGGCTCCTCGCGCACGCGGTCGCGGCCCTCGTCCCAACGGTCGAAGCCGGCGGCGATGACGGTGACCCGCACCTCGTCACCCATGGCGTCGTCGATGACCATGCCGGCGATGATGTTGGCATCGGGGTGGGCCACCTCGTGGATGATCTCGGCCGCCTCGTTGACCTCGAAGAGGCCGAGGTCGCTGCCGCCGGAGATGTTGAGGAGGATGCCACGGGCGCCCTCGATCGACGCCTCGAGCAGCGGGCTGGCAATGGCGGCCCGGGCCGCATTGAGGGCCCGGCCCTCGCCCGACGCGTAGCCGATGCCCATGAGCGCCGAGCCGGCGTTGGTCATGATCATCTTCACGTCGGCGAAGTCGGTGTTGATGAGGCCCGGCGTGTTGATCAGGTCGGTGATGCCCTGGACACCCTGCAGGAGGACCTCATCGGCCATCTTGAAGGCGTTCAGCGCCGACGTCTTGTCATTGGAGACAGAGAGCAGCCGGTCGTTGGGGATGACGATGAGAGTGTCGACCTTCTCCTTCAGCTTGGCGATGCCCGCCTCGGCCTGGACCGAGCGCCGGCGACCTTCGAAGGCGAACGGGCGAGTGACCACGCCGACGGTGAGGGCGCCCAGGCCCTTGGCGATCTCGGCCACGACGGGCGCACCGCCGGTGCCGGTGCCACCGCCCTTGCCCGCCGTGATGAAGACCATGTCGGCGCCCTTGAGCACTTCCTCGATCTCGTCACGGTGCGCCTCGGCCGCGGCGGCGCCGACATCGGGGTCGCTGCCGGCGCCGAGGCCCCGAGTCAGCTCCCGACCGATGTCGAGCTTCACGTCGGCATCGCTCATGAGCAAGGCCTGCGCATCGGTGTTGACGGCGATGAACTCGACGCCCCGCAACCCGGCGTCGATCATCCGGTTGACGGCGTTGACGCCGCCGCCCCCGATACCGACCACCTTGATGACAGCCAGATAGTTCTGTGGTGCGCCGATCATCGGCCCTCCTGACGGTTTGACGTTCTTGGGACGAGCCTTCGCCGGGGCTGTGCCGATCTTCCTGTTAGCCAGGGATCGCCCTGCGGTACCTGCAACTCCACTGACAGCCACGGACTCGCACCCACCTCTACGTCGACTTGAGGTTGAGAGTTATGTCAACCTACCCTTGGGGTCGAAACTTTACTGGGGACTTCACGGCGCGTCAACACGGGACTATCCGGGCGGCGCACATCGATGACGGCGAGGTTCCGGAGGTCGACCTGGGCCAGTACCGCCCGGACAGCAGTGAACTTGCGGTCGAGGTCGTCGGGCGGGCCGAGACGTACGATGCCGTCGGCGTCGGGGCCGTCGGTGCGCAGGTGGATGTCCACTTCACCTCTGCCCCCGCCGGCGGGTGAGACGCCGGCGGCCCGGGCCCGGAGCTCGGCCGGGAGGGCCACGGCCACGGCCAGGGCGGCCGTCCCCTCGGCGCCGAGCGTCGAGCCGGGCGGGCCGGCGGGCGGGAGCCCGGCGAGCGCGCCCAGGCCAGGGGGCGGGACGTCGACCCACGCCAGGATCCGTCCGCTGAGGTCGACCAGGGCGGCGTTGCCGGCCTGGGAGACGGTGAAGGCGACGGGCTGGCGCTCGACCACCCGGATGCGGACGGTGCCCGGCCAGCGCTTGGACACCATCGCCGACTGGACCCAGGGCAGCGTCCCCACGCCCCGAACGACAACGCTGTCATCGACGTCGAGCATGCGCTCACCCCGGTGCAGGCCCGATGCGAAGCGGATGTCGTCCGGCCCGCTGTGCACCGCCCCTTCAATCACCATCTGGTCAAGGTCGAGGAGCGACGAGCCCGTCGCCGCCCACCCGGCCAGCCCCACGGCCGTCACCGCGGTGACGCCGATGAGGACCCGGAACCGGCGGCGTCCCTCCTCTCGACGAACCTCTACTCGACGTCGATGAATGCGAGGATCCATGCTCATCCTTCACTCAAAGGTAAGGGTTCGAACCCGACGAGCCGATTTTCGAGCTGCAGTTCGATGCCAAAGCGGTCTTTCACGGTCATCCGCACCTCTTCGATGAGGGCGTGGACATCGTCGGCCGACCCACCCTCGTCCACCTGTACGAAGTTGGCATGCTTGGGCGAGACAGTCGCGGACCCCCGCCGGAAGCCCCGCAGCCCGGCCGCGTCGATGAGCCGCCCGGCCGAATCCCCCTCGGGGTTGGCAAAGACGGAGCCGGCGTTCGAGCCCCCGGGCTGGTGCTCGCGCCGCCAGTGCACGACGGCGGCCACCTCGCGCTCGGCGTCCTCACGGCGCCCGGCCGTGACGGCCAGCTCGGCGGCCACGACGATGTGCAGCGGCCCCAGTGAGGAGCTCCGGTAGCCCAGGCCAAGGTCGGCCGCGGCCATCTCCATGCCGCCGTCACCGTCGCTCCCGGCCAGGTCGAAGACCCAGGCCCGCACCAACGACGCGGCCACGTCGGAGCCGTGCCCGCCGGCGTTCATCCGTACCGCGCCGCCCACCGACCCGGGCACACCCACGGCCCACTCCAGGCCACGGAAGCCGACCGCGGCGGTCCGCCGGGCCAGCACCGGGAAGCTCACCGCCCCGCCGGCGCGGGCGGCGGCCGGCTGACCCAGGTCGCCCGGCTCGTCGAGGTGGATGGCGGCGAAGGCCTCGCCCAGGGTGATCACCAGGCCGGGGAAACCTCGGTCGGCCACCAGGACGTTCGAGCCCCGGCCCAGCACCAGCACCGGGACGCCGCTGGCCGCCACCGCCCGGCGAGCCAGGGCCAGGTCGTCCGGCCCGCAGCCGCCGAGGAACAGCGCGGCCTTACCGCCGACGCCGTAGGTGGTCAGCGGCCCAAGGGGCACATGGCGCTGCGCTCGGTCGCCCAGCACCGCGTACGCGGCCCGCAGGACCTCGTGGTGCGGCTTCATGCCGTGCCCATGAGCCGGTGCGGCTTCATGCCGTGCCCGTGAGCCGGTGCGGCGTCATGCCGTGCCCATGAACCAGTGCGGCTTCACGTCGCCTCCTCCAACAGCTCGTCGGCGAGGGTGGTCAGGTCGCCGGCGCCCAGGGTGAGGCACAGGTCGCCGGGCCGCAGCTCTGCCCGCAGGAAGGCGACGACGCTGGCCCGGTCGGGAGCCCATTCCACCCGCGCCGCGGGATGGGCGTCGCGGACGGCGTCGGCCACCAGGCGGCCTGACACCCCCGGCCGGGCCGGCTCGCCCGCGGCGTAGATGTCGGTGATGACCACCACGTCGGCGTCGGTGAAGGCGTCGGCGAAGTCGGCCCAGAGGGCCTCGGTCCGGCTGTAGCGGTGGGGCTGGAAGACGCACACGACCCGGCCCCACTCGCCCTCGCGGGCCGCGGCCAGGGCGGGCGCCACCTCGCCGGGGAGGTGGGCGTAGTCGTCGACGAAGGTCACGCCGGCGCGTTCGCCCCGCCGCTGCGAGCGCCGGCCCACGCCGGCGAAGCCGGCCACGCCGGCGGCCGCGGCGGCGAACGGGGCGCCGGCCAGGAGCGCGGCGCCAAGGGCGGCCGTGGCGTTGCGGGCATTGTGGCGACCGGGCATTGGCACGCGGACCGGGCCGCGCACCCCGCTCAGGGGGCCGCTCGGGCCGCGCACCCCGCTCAGGGGGCCGCTCGGGCCCGGGTCCGAGCCAACCAGCGTGAACGAAGTCCCGCCGCCCGCCGGCTCGTACCCGGCGATCTCCAGGTCGGCGCCGGCGGCGAACCCGTACGTCGTCGCCCCGCAGGCTGCGGCCAGCGCCGCGGCCTGCGGGTCGTCGGCGCACACCAACCGGCCGCCGCCGGCGCCGGACAGGAACAGGGCGAACGCGTCGACCAGGTGCTCGAAGCTGCCGTAGTGCTCGAGGTGGTCGGGCTCGACGCTGGTGACCACGGCGATCTCGACGTCGAGGTCGAGGAAGGTCCCGTCGCTCTCATCGGCTTCGACCACGAGCCACTCCCCGCTCCCCCACCGGGCCCCCGTGCCGAACGCGGCGATCTCCCCGCCGACCACGAACGACGGGTCGGTCCCGGCCGCGGTCAGGGCGCACGCCAGCAGGGCCGAGGTGGTGGTCTTCCCGTGGGTCCCCGCCACGCCGATCGTCCGGCGCAGCCGGGTCAGGGCGCTGAGCACGTCGGCGCGGCGCAGCACAGGGATGCCCAGCCGGCGAGCGGCGAGCACCTCGGGGTTGT
This sequence comes from Acidimicrobiia bacterium, assembly GCA_023264995.1. Lineage (GTDB taxonomy): Bacteria > Actinomycetota > Acidimicrobiia > Acidimicrobiales > AC-14 > CADCTB01. The sequence continues at coordinate 56,796 of JAHFUR010000025.1, forward strand.
CGGGGCCGATGGCGGTCGAGACGGCGACAGCGTCCAGCCCCGCGGCGACGTGGCCCGCGTCGTGGCCCACCTGGGCGTCGACGCCGGCGGCCCGCAGCCGGTGGAGCACCGCCGACCCGGCGGCGTCGCTGCCTGACACCTGGTGGCCCATGGTGGCCAGGACCTCGGCGATGGCGCTCATGCCTGCGCCCCCCACACCGACCACGTGGACGCGCAGGGGCGACGACAGGTCGACCGGCTCAGCCACGGGCGTGCTCCTCAACCAGGGTGGCGACCGCTTCGGCCGCGTCGCGGCGGGCGACCCCGGCGGCGGCGGCCTCCATGGCGTCGAGCCGGGAGGGGTCGCCCAGCAACCCGTCAACCTCACGGACTAGGCGTGCCGCGGTGAGCTCGGCGTCGGCGACGAGGACCGCCGCGCCCGCACCCGCCAGCGGTCGGGCGTTGGCCGTCTGGTGGTCGCCCGGGGCGCCGGGCAGAGGCACCAGCACCGACGGCAGCCCGACCGCGGCCAGCTCGGCCACGGTGTTGCCGCCGGCCCGGGACACGGCCAGGTCGGCGGCGGCCAGCGACAGCTCGCGCTGGTCGTCGTAGCGCACCGGCTGGTAGAAGACGCCGCCGGCGGCTCCCTCGCCGGCCTGGCCGGTCACCAACGACCAGTCGCGCTCGCCGATGACGTGGCGCACCGCCAGGTCCTCCCGGTCGGCCCAGGTCTCGAGGGCACCGAGGACCGCGGTGTTGAGCCGCAACGCCCCGAGCGAGCCGCCGAAGACGCAGACGACCCGCCGGCCCTCGGGCAGGCCCAGGGCGGCGCGGGCCGCCGCTCGCCCGGCCGGGCTGCGGTCCACGGCGAGGATCGCCGACCGCACCGGGTTCCCGGTCACCACCGCCCGCGGCAGTGGAGTTCCGGGGAACGGCACCGCGCAGGCCTTGGCGAAGCGCCCGACCAGGCGGTTGGCCGCCCCCGGCACCGCGTTCTGCTCGGCCACGACCACCGGCACCCGCTGGGCCACGGCGGCCAGGGCGCAGGCCACGCTGGCCCACCCGCCCATGGCCAGCACCAGCGCCGGCCGTCGGACGCGGACCAGCGACATGGCCTCGGCGCCGGCCCGGGCCAGGCCCCACGCCGCCCCCAGGTTCTCGGCGGTGAGCCGGCGCTGGATCCCCCGGCCGGGTAGCAGGGTGATGGCGAACCCGGCCTCGGTCACCATGGCGCCCTCGGTACCCCGCCGGCCACCGACCCAACCGATGGTGGCCGGGTCGTGGCCCCGGGCCACCAGGGCGCGCGCCACGGCCAGGCCGGGGACCACGTGCCCCGCCGTCCCTCCGCCGGCGATCAGCACCCAGGTGCCACCCGCGCTCACGCGCGCGCGGTGGCGGCGGGACGGACCTGGCGGGCGACGTTGAGCAGGATGCCGGTGGCGACCATGGTGACGACGAGCGACGAGCCGCCGAAGGACACGAACGGCAGCGGCACGCCCGTCACGGGCAGCAGGCTGGTCACCGCGCCCATGTTGACGACCGCCTGGCCACAGACCCAGGCGGTCACGCCGGCGGCCAGGAGGGCGCCGAAGCGGTCCGGCGCCCGGAGGGCGGTCCGCACGCCCAGCACGGCGAACACCACGAACAGGCCGACGACGGCGAACGTGCCGATGAGACCCAGCTCCTCGCCCACGATGGCGAAGATGAAGTCGGTGTGGGCGTTGGGCAGGTACCCCCACTTGGCCCGGCTGGCGCCCAGCCCGACGCCACCGACATGGCCGGTGCCCAGGGCGACGAGGGACTGCGCCACCTGGTAGCCCGAGTTGGCGAAGTCGCCGAAGGGGTTGCGGAACGACGAGACCCGTTCCCACCGGTACCCCTCGACCTTGGCCAGGCCCACCGCGGCAACCGCCGCCGCCACGCTCAGGCCGGTCATGGGGAGGAGTGGGATGCCGCCGACGAACATCAAGACGAAGGCGATGAAGATCATCAGCAGGGCGGTGCCCATGTCCGGCTGGAGCAGCACCAGGCCGGCGACCAGCCCGGTGGTCAGCAGCAGCGGCCGCATGACATGGCGCCAGTCCCGCACCAGGTCGGCCCGGCGGGCCAGCAGCTCGGCGCCGAACAGGAGGATGCCCAGCTTGGCGAACTCCGACGGTTGGATGCGGAAGGACGCCGTGCCCAGCCACCGCGACGACCCGCCGGCCGTGATGCCGACACCGGGCACCAGCACGAAGAGCAGCAGGACGAACGACCCGCCGAGGACCGGGAGGACGGCGCGCCGCCAGTGGTGGTAGTCGAGGACCGACGCCCCGAGCAGGGCCACGGAGCCGATGCCCACCCACATCATCTGGCGCTCGAAGAACACCCACGCCCCGCCGTAGCTGCGCAGCGCCTCGACCGACGACGCCGACAGCACCATCATCAGCCCGATGGTGCACAGCATGGCCACGATGGCGGCCAGCAGCATCCATCCGGAGTCGGGCTCCGGCGGCCCGGTCCGGGCGGCACGGGCCGGCCGGCCCCGGCCCGCGGGCTTCCCGGCCGGCGCCGGGGGACGGGGGCGCGTGCCCCGGGCCGGCGGGGCGGTCCGCGTCAGGATGTCAGTGGGCATGTCGGGCCTCCAGGAGGGCGTGGACGGCGGCGGCGAAGTC
>JAHFUR010000077.1 GCA_023264995.1 Acidimicrobiia bacterium
ATCGCCGGCCGGGCGCGGGGCCGAGCGACGGGCCCGGGGCGCAGGTGCCGGGCGCCCGTCGGCCGGCGGGCGGTCCGCGACCGGAAGGCGGTAGGCGAACCCGTCGCCCAGCCGCACCAGCTCGAACGCGTCGCTGATCTGCAGGAGCGACTCGGAGTAGCCGAGGAACAGCCAACCCGGTGGGCGCAGCCAGAGGGCCAGGCGGGCAAGGGTCGACGCCATCGAGTCGTAGCCCAGGTAGATCAGGACGTTGCGGAAGAAGACGACGTCCACCTGGCCCGGCTGGAAGGGCGGGGGCTCGGTGGCCACGTTGTGGTGCTGGACGCGCACCCTGTCACGCAGCTCGGCGGCGACCTCCCATTCGACGCCCACAGGCCGGAAGAACCGGGCCCGCCGGGCAGCCGAGACCGTCTCCATCTCCTTGGCCGAGTACCTGCCCTGGGACGCACGGTCGAGGGCCCGGGTCGAGACGTCGGTGGCCGTCACCTGCCACTCGGCCACGCCGTGCTCGGCCAACAGCATGGCCAGCGAGTACGGCTCCTGCCCGTTGCTGCAGCCCGCGCTCCAGATGCGTACGGGCGACGCCAGGTCGGCCAGGACGTGGGCCCGGAAGGCTTCGAGCTGGCCCGCGTCGCGGAAGAAGCTGGTCTCCTGCACCGTGACCCGGTCGACCAGGCCCTGGAACACCAGGGGGTCGGACTCGACGCGGCTGCGGAAGGACGGGAGGTCCAGGCCCTGGGCCTCGGCCTCCTCGGCGACCGACCGCGACAGGCGACCGGTGACGGCGGCGTTCACCCGCAGGCCCAACCGGCGGGCGAGAAGCCGGCTGACCTCGGCAAGAGTGTCGGCCGGCACCTCCGACGACCTCATGGCCGGCGCCCGACCGTGGCCGCCACCACTGCGGCAGCAATCTCCGGCAGCGGGAGCAGCATGCTCGCCGCGCCGGACAGGTGGGCGGCGCGAGGCATGCCGAAGACGGCGCTGGAGCCTTCGTCCTGGGCGATGGTCAGCCCGCCCCGCTGGCGCATGGCGAGGAGCCCGGCGGCGCCGTCCTCCCCCATCCCGGTCAGCACGACGCCCACCGCCGCCGGGCCGAGGTGGCGGGCCACCGAGAAGAACAGCTGATCGGCCGATGGGCGGTGGCGCGACGGCGGGTCGGGGTCGAGCACGATCCGCGAACCGGGGCCGATCTTCAGGTGCAGGTTCCCCGGGCCGACGTAGACCACGCCGGCCTTGACCACCTCGCCGTCGGTGGCCAACTGGACCGGGACGGGTGCGACCCGGGCCATCCACTCGATGAGACCGTCGACGAAGTCGACGTGGATGTGCTGGACGACGAGCACCGGTGCCGCCACTCCGGTCATGCCGGCGAGGACGGTGGCCAACGCCGCCGGCCCCCCCGTGGACGCGGCAATGGCGACCAGGCGGCCCGAGGGGCCCCCCTCGGCGTCTGCCGGCAGCCGGTCGACCGGCGCGGCGGTCGAGTTCCGGCCGCGGGGGTGGCGGACGACGGTCACGCCCCGGACCAACCTGACGTGGCGCCGGACGTCGGCCTCCACCGCCGGGGTCCACCGCCCGGGGCCGGCAATGGCGCCGAGCGCGCCGGCACGGATCAGGTCTGTGGCGCTCGCCGCCGATGCCTCCTCCCGTTCCATGACGAGGATGGGGATGGGGGCTTGGCCCATGATCTGCTCGACTGCATGCAGGCGGACCGCGGCCGGCAGGTCGATGATGACGACATCGGGCTGGAGTCGTTGCACCTCGGCGACGGCCTCGAGGGCGTTCCGCGCCTGTCCGGTGACGGTGATGTCGCCGTCGGCCTCGAGGCCCCGGCCCACCTCGGCCCGGCGGGCCGCCGTGTCGGTCACCACCAGGACGCGGACCATGCGGGCGTCCCGGGCCGCCAGGCGGTCGGACGCCCCGCGTCCGGCGCCGCTCACGTGCTCCGGCCGACGAGCCGCGAGACGGCGCCGAGGAGGGCCGTCTCGTCAAAGGCGGCCTTGACGATGTAACTGTCGGCGCCGGCTTCGAGCCCGCGCTCGCGGCTCTCGTCGCTGGCCCGAGAGGTGATGATCAGCACCGGTGTGTTCGAGAAGCGGGTGTCGGCCCGAATAGCCTTGGTGAGGGCAAACCCGTCCATCCGGGGCATCTCGAGGTCGGTGATGACCAGGTCGCAGCGCTCCTCCGCCAGTCGGGCCAGCGCCTCGACACCATCGTTGGCCGTACGGACCAGGTAGCCCGCCCGCTCGAGGATCGAGCGTTCGAGGTGGCGGATGATGGCGGCGTCGTCCACGACGAGCACGGAGACCGCGGAGCTGACCGGCGTGCCGGCCACCGCCGGGCTGGTGGCGGGCGCTGCGGCCGGGGCGACGTCGATGGTTGGCGTGCGGTCCGTCCGGGCCTGCTCCACCAGGCCGGCGGCGTCGAGCACCAGCAGGATCGAGCCGTCGGGCTCCACGCTGGCTCCCGCCAGGAGGTCGAGCCGCGGCACCAGGCGGCTCACCCCCTTCACCACCACGTCGCGCTGGCCGAGGAGGCGGTCGACGAGGAAGGCATGACGCCGGGTCGAGCTCACGACGACGACGACTTCGCCCCCATCGGGCCGAGATGGGCCCCAGAGCGTGCGGCCGAGGCCGGAGACGGGGAGGGCAGCGTCGCCGACCCAGACCATGGGCCGCCCGTCGACGTGGGCGCGGGCGAGGGCGTCAGCCGCCTGAGCGACGACCACCGAATGCATGGGGATGGCGTAGCGCTCGCGGCCCACCTCCACCAGCAGGCAGGACAGCACGGCCAGGGTGATGGGCACGACGAACCGGAACCGGGTGCCTTGACCAGGCGTCGAGTGCACCTCGACCCGGCCGCGTACGGCCTCGACCCCGACGCGGACCGCGTCCAGCCCAACCCCTCGACCGGAGACATCGGAGATGACGGACGCTGTCGAGAAGCCGGAGGTGAACACCAGCATGATGGCGGCGGCATCGTCCATCGTCGACGTGTCGGTGCCCATCGCCGCCGCCCGGTCCCGCACCACCTGCACGTCGATGCCGCGCCCGTCGTCGGTCACGTCGAGGATCACCTCCGACCCGAGCTGCATCGCCTGCAGGACCAGCGACGCCACCGGCGGCTTCCCTGCCGCCGCCCGCTCGGCGGGTGACTCGAGGCCGTGATCGACGGCGTTGCGGACCAGGTGGAGGAGGGGGTCGGCGAGCTGCTGCAAGACGCTGCGGTCCAGCTCGGTGTCGGTACCCCGGTCCTCCCACCGGACCTGCTTGCCCAGCGACCTCGCAAGGTCCCGGACAGCCCGGCGGAGCGGCTCGGTGATGGTGGCCACCGGCACCATGCGGGCCCGCATCGTGCGCTCCTGGAGGTCGTTGAGCGTCCGGGACAGATCCCGGAACTCGGCCAGCGTTCCCGGGTTCACGGCCAAGCGCTCGGACAGGAGCCGGCCGAGCCGAAGGTTGGCCGAGGCCGACTCGCCGACCAGGCGCACCAGCTCGTCGAGCCGGCTCACCGGCACGAGGAGCGTCTCACCGGCCCGGTCATCGGGCCGGGCGGCCGGCGCCACCGCCGGCGCGGCGCCGGCGGGCCCGGCCGGCGCCGCCGCCGCCGGCGCCGGGGCGGCTTCGGGATGTTCGACGACCAGGCGGATCCGGTGCTCGAGGGCCTCGGCCGCCGCCGACTGGTCCTCGCCGGCCAGGACGGCGGGGATCATCACCACCA
>JAHFUR010000003.1 GCA_023264995.1 Acidimicrobiia bacterium
CCGCCCGTTCCTTCAGCTCAGGCGGGTACCTGCGCTGCGACGGGGACTGCTCTGTCGTTGATCCCATGCTCCATCCTCGTTCCCAAGGTCAGGAGTGTCCGCGAAACCCAGGGCGGTTCACCCGGTTGGTCCCGGTTAGCCCTTGGTCCACGTAGGTACGTTCGGTGCCGACGCCGAGGGCGGCCAAGGCATCTCGTTGGGAGGTGAGGTCCTGTTCCTCGGTCGAGACACGGGCATAGCCTGCCCTGCAAGCGGTTCCGCTTATGGGACGTACCACGTCGCGTCCTAGCACGACCTGTCGCTCCCGCCCCCGTGCCTCACGTGTACTAGGCGTTCAGGGCGCCCCAGTCGGGCGGCCGCGGTTGTCTCCCTGGGACACCTCGGGCTGTCGACCGGCACAGCGCGGATACCAATCGATTGCCAGGCATGTTGTTACGCCAGAGGTCGCCGTCGGGCTTGAGCGGCTGCCAAGGCCAGCTCAGCTCAGCGATCCGTCCGGTGTCGGCCGTCCTGGCGTGGCCCTCGTGATCCCGGGGTCCGCGTGGCCATCTGAACCGGGCCGGCGACCCTCCACATTGATCGCCGGGGCCGTGTCCCGCGCGGCGGGCCGGCCTACGATCGTGGGTCGTAGCCGTCGTCAGGAGGCGATCATGCCTGAACACCCCAACGTCGCACGAGTCCGCCGGGGCTACGAGATCCGGGGGAAGTCGATTGAGTTCAGCGAAAGCGCGAGGGCCGAGATCGAGGATCTCTTCCACCCGGACCTCGTGTACCACGGCCAGGGGAGCAGCCGGTTCGGCCAGGACTTCGTTGGCCGCGACCAGTTCTTCTCGGTGGAGCGACAGCTCGGCGGCATGCTGCGCCAGATCGTACGGCAGGTCTTCGCCGACGAAGTCCACGCCGTCGTCATCGCCGAGGTGCACGCCCAGCATGAGGGCAAGGAGACGGTCTGGACCGAGGCGGAGATCTTCCACTTCGGGCCGGACGGTCGGATCACCGACACGTGGGGCATACCGACCGACCAGGCGGTTGTCGACGACTTCTGGTCCAGCGTCATGGCGAGCCCGCCGCAATAGGCGCCCGTTTATCGGATCTCGATTGTTGTTCGGACGGGCTCCGCCCTGGACTGGAACCGCACCCCGCGGCTCCGGCGCTATGTCAGCGGCACGTGAAAACTCTCCCCACTATCGGCACGCGGAGCTGACAACTACTACGGAGTCCTCCCCGAACTGGCGTCAACACGAAGGCAATGGCGGCCATGGTCAACAGGAGACTCCGAGGATGCACCCAGGCGGCAATTCCCGACCGAGTCGATCGGAGGCGCTCAGGACAGCCATCGCCAGGCGCCGTTGTAGGCGACCTGCGCCGCGGGGAGATCAGCGAAGCCGGATGCGAACGATGCCCACGTAGGGAACCTGCTCGTCGACGAAGTAGGTGACACTAATCCCGACGGCAGCTGATCCTCGAACAGCTGGACGCCGGCCACGACTTGGCCGATGGTCCGAGGCGGCCCGTCCGGCACCCAGGCGAACAGTTCGTCAGTGAGCGGCGCGATCCGCCGGCGTGAGCCTGTCGAGATCCGGCTGGGACGAGTCCGTAAGGAAGACCCGCCAGGTCACGCGGAGCGGCGGTGCGAGCGCTGGAGGTAATCCAGCAGCTCAGCCTTGTCGGAGAAGCCCCGAAGCGAGCCGTCAGCGATCTGGGCGCGGGCAGCCTCGACCGCAGCCGCCACGGCATCGTCGCCCACCTCGGCCCGCCACGCGTCGAGCAGGGGCGTCTGGCTGGAGCTCTCCTCCGACATGGCTACCAGGGTAGATCGGCCGCCGGCGACGAAGGCGACCACGACGTAGGCGGCGTGGCGGTCGAAGGTCTGGCGGGCGGTGGTCGACCGCAGCGCATCTCGCCCTCCCACCACTACCGGCTCACCGGCGACGGGGCAAGGTCGAGGTTCTCTCTACGCCTACCGCTACGTGTGACCGTCCGCGCTCGATCTGATGGCATGCATCGTCGGCGTGACGCGCCGAAGTCCACGCGGTTGAGTCGGCTGCTCCCAAGGTCCCGAGCGCTCGCTCATCCGGCGAACGTGGCCAGCGTCGCCGATCGGCCTCGATTGTCGATCCGGGTGTTGCCGGGCGGTGTTCACGATCATGATCAGCCGGCCCAGCTCGCCCGGCACGAAGAACCAGAACGGCCATCGAACGGCATGGGCGCTGCGGGAGGAGGTCACGAGCCGCTCGCCGCGTCGTGTTCCAGCGCTCGCCGATCAGAGGTCTCACGGGGATCGTGCACGGTCGCCATGGCCGCGGTGTCGAGCTCGGTGTGGTGCTCGACGGTGTAGAAGCGGACCTCGTGGCCGTCGGGGTCGTGGAGCATGGGGAGAATCCACCCGATGGTGGCGAAGTGCACGCCGGCATGGGTCTCGCCCAGGGCGCTGAGCCGGTCGGCGAGGTCCTCGATCGAGGCCCTGTCGGGGACGCCGATGGCGAAGTAGTCGAAGCCGGCCGCCGCCTCGGCCCGCGCCGGGTCAAGGCGCAGGCCCAAGCCCGGACCACCATTGGGGTGGAGAAGCGAGTAGCCCATGAGCTCGCCGCCCTCCACGAACTCCATGGCCACCTGATAACCCAGCCGGCTCTCGTACCAGTCCCGTGACCGAGCCAGGTCGCGCACGGGCAACTTGAGGTGGTGGACCCCGGCCAACACCGGCGCTTGCGTCAACTCGGTCATGCTCCGCGCTCCTTTGCAGTCATCCTGCATTGCTGCTGCTATACTGCATACAATGTCGAAGAGTGTCAAGGCCTCACCTGGGGTGCCTCGTGGACAGCGCCAGGTCGCTCGAACCGAGGGCCGGGTTCTGGCCGCCGCCGCCCGACTGTTTCTCGAGCGGGGCTACGCCGCCACCACCCTGACCGACGTGGCCGAGGCGGCCGACGTGGGCGAGCGCACGGTCTATGTCCGCTTCGGCTCCAAGGCCCTGCTGTTCAAACGGGTCGTCGATGTGGCCGTCGTCGGCGACACGGCGCCGGTCGACGTGCTGGGCCGGGACTGGATGGAGCTGTCGTTCAGCGCGCCGACCCTGGAAGAACGGATCAGGGCCACGGCGTCCGCCAACCGCCAGATCCTGGAGCGCACCGGCGCCCTGTTCGCCGTGGCCCAACAGGCTGCCGCCGTCGAGCCGCTGATCGCCGAGTTCTGGCAGCAGGGTCGCGAGGGGATGCGGTACGGCCAGCGCATGGTCTGGACACGGATGGCCGGCGACGGTCTCCTGCCAACTGGTTGCGACCTGGAATGGATCATCGACACCGCGAGCGTCGTCTCTTCCCCCGAGACCTATCTGCTCACGACCCGGATGATGGGTTGGGACCTCGACACCTATGAGGCCTGGCTCGTCACGACTCTCCGCCGCCTGTCAACAGGTCCCGCTCTCGACTGAGTCCTGCCCTGAAGCGCCACGTCCTGACTAGTGGTGCACCCGGCACTATGACGTTCATCCTCGGCGTTCCGCCGTCGCTCTGCCGGCGTTCTGGGACAGGGCTCGCCTTCGAGGACGCCCGATTATGGGGTTGACGGTGCCCCATCGAAGCGCAGTGTGGGGCGCGCAAGAAGCTGTGAGCAGACTGAACGCAGCCCCATTGGCGTCGATCGAATACCGAATAACGTGGGCGGCCCTTAGACTGTGTCCGAGGCAGCTTCTTCAGCAGCATGCAAGAACCTAGGTACATTTGAGGACCGATGACTAGCTTCGCGCGAGAGACTTGTCCGTCCGTCGCCTCTCTTAGCCATGTTGCGTTTCGTGAACGGTTCACTGAAGTTAATGCGCTCTACTGGTCAAGCATACCTCTTATCCAGATACTTGGACGAGAAGCGAAACTTCATGAAGCTGACGAGTACACAGTCGAAACCCTGAGACTCACTGGCCCGGACATCCGTCGGTTTAACTGGACCCTTGGTCGCTATGAACAACACGTCAAGGCTCATGCCACGTGGACTCGTGCAAACGCCGTGTTAGCTCTCGCGAGTGCGCTCGAAACCTACACGAGTGGGGTCGTACGTGCAGCAGTTCTTTCGGATCCGATTGGGATACCAGGTTGGCCGAAACCGCTCGATGGCATAGTCCTGCTAAAGCTGCAGCGACAGCAAGTACCTGACCTTGAACCATTCGTCAAGGGAACTTGGCATGCCCGTCTGGCCGCTTACGAACGGCGTTTCGGCTCAGTGCCTACCCTAGTTCGAGACCGCGAATACCCGGTTTGGCTCTACGCGACCAACCGGGGAGCACGGCCTCTGATTCTCGTTGCCTGAGGAGTCTGCCATTTCACGCCGCAGTGGAGAAGCAGCCGCAGCCTGTAGTTGTCCAGGTTGCGGAACCCATGGGCGACGCGCAGCACCTTCTTGATGAGCAAGTTCACCGCTTCGGTCGGACCGTTCGATGCGCCGGTGCTGTGATGGGCGAGGATCTCCGTCCGCCACTTCGTCATCGTCTTGGCCAGGCGGTGCAGCTCGGGGACCACCGACGACTTCGCCGCGGTCACGAAGGCATCGAAACGCAGTTCGGCCACCACCATGGTCCTGGCGGCGTACATCCATCGCAGGGCCTCCTTGGCCTGCCAGGTGACGTAGAGCTCGTCGTCGGGGTCACCGGCGGCCAGGCCGGCCTCCATCCGGGCCCTGGCGACCTCGCTGAGGCGCTCGTCGGCCCGCAGCAGCAGCCGGCGGATGCCGTAGAGCGGGTCACCCTTGCGCCCACGGTGGCCGAGCTCGTCGCGTTGCACTCGTCGGCGCACGTCGTCGACGGCCAGGTTGGCCAGGCGCACCACGTGAAATGGGTCAACGACCAGGGCGGCGTGGGCCAGCTTGACGGCCACGCCGGCCAGCCAGTTCTCGGAGCGCTTCTCCAACCAGTCCTCGACCACTCGGGCGCTGCGACCAGCGACGATGTCGAGCAGACGGCCGGCGACGATGTCGACGAAGCCGGTGACGAAGCTGGTGTGTCGGGTGGCGTTGGCCCGTTGCCAAGCCGTCTCGTCCAGGCCCAAGGCGCTCACGGCGCCGATGCGGCCCGGGTCCTCGACAAGAGGCGTGCCGTAGTCGCGGACCGCGTTCATGACCGTGGCCCAGCCGACGCCAAGGGAGCGGGCCACCTGGGCCACGGCGTGGTTGTCCCGGCCCACCCTCCGGCACGCCTCGGCCCGGGCCCGCTCGGTCAGCGACGCCCTCGGGGCGATCAGCGGGCTCGACTCGCTCCAGCCCCTGACATCGCAGTCGGCATCACCGCAGCGCCACAGGCGCTTGACCCACACGACCACCACCGGCCGGCCCCCGCAGGACAGGTCCCGGACCTTCGTCCGTCTCCGGCCCTTGGACAGCGCCCGCCCCCCACAGACCGAACAGCCGACGATGCCGGCCCTGGTCTCCACCAGCTGGTGCAGCTCGCCGTCGACTTCGACGGCGGCCAGCAGCACGAAACCCTCCAGGCCCAGTACGGCGACCGCGCTCTCGCTACTCTCGAATCCCACCAGGGGCCTCCTTGATTCTCGGTTGCCTTCGACAGCTCCAAGAATCACCGAGGTCCCTGGCCTCAGGGGTGGATGGTCAAGCCTGTAAGGGCCGGGTACCTCTCGGCCGTGCTCCCCGCTTCATCGCGAATACCCGGTTTAGAGCGCCTAAGAATGGCACGAAATCGAGTTGCGCACCGGCTCGGTGGAGCCGACGAGAATGCGCCCACTCCACTTATCATGTATGCGCGAGATTCCATGATTCAGGTCCGAGCCGACCGGCTCAAAGAGTGGTTCCAAATGGTGTCGGACGTAGCGGAGGCCATCGACGAGCACCTCACTGCGAACTTCATAGGGAGCTACGAATTCCTCGAACTCTTCCACTGGTGGCGGGCTGGACCGCGGAGAGCAGCCGACGCGGTAGGAGTGAAGGTGGTCTCCCACCGCTTGCAGGAGGACGGCTTCCATGCCCTTGTCGGCGGTCGATGGCCGGGAATGGCGCGGTGGCTGGACAAGGAGTACACACGCGAACTCCGACGCTACTACTTATCCTTGTGAGTGGACATTGTGGCATTTAGTGTCGACGGCTGTGGCAGCAATCGTTCGAGCGTGCTGCCCACGGTTAGGCGATAGGTGGACGAGGCCTTTAGTCGATGCCATTTGTAATTCGTGGACCGTTGGCGTCTGCCGGCCTCCGCTTTTGTCCTACGAGTCGCCAGATCGGTTCCCCTGTTCCGTCGCGAGTGCGGCCTAAATACCCTCTTCTCTCTCTCACGACCCGGACGGCGGCCGTCGTTGACGCTTTCCCTTGGTGACGACCTTCCAAGCCAATGCGTTGCCGGCTGGCGTCACGGCTGTTGACTGTTCATGCGCTTCGTCGCTCGTATGTCTCAAAGATAAAGACGGCGAGCGTCGCAGCAGCGCCGACAGCCAGTCGCGCGTGTCGAGGGCCAAGGCCGCCTCGACCAACTGCCTTTCCGTGCCCTGTGCCGTATGCATTTCTCAACTCCGCAATCCCGGCGACAATGCTGGCCAGGTTTCCGAGCACACGCCGAATCGTATCTGCTGCGGCGGCGTCTGCCTTCACGCCATCTGGCGTCAGCTGAAGTTCCTTTGCCGTCTCCTTCACTAACCGCGGCAAATCCCATTTCTTGTTGACCTCGACACCAAGGGCGATTAGGACTGTGATGCATGAAGTCTCGATCAACTCCTTCGCCGTGCCAATGGCCAGTTCGGGGTCGGACTCGATGCTCCCTTCCATGCGGGTGATCTGTTGCGTGAGATAATCGTGGTCACCGGGTCCGGCCGCGCGCTCCACCTGTCGGAGCACGCCGGGTACTGAGAGCCGACTCCGACCAGCGAAGACGGGTCGGCCTGAAATCTGGGTTACTTCAGTAATCTCGTAACCATCGTGCCGGAGATGGTCATTATATATTGCTACCAACTCGTCCACCTCCCTACGCTCACGCCGCAGCGCTGGGTGTACCGTCTCGGCAAGAAAGCGAAGGAAGGTTTCGTCGTCGCACCTCAAAAGACTGAATCTGTCATCATAGAAGATCCAGTCGTTCTCCCAATCATCGTTGTTCACTCTATGCTGCCACACGTCTCGATATGCAGTCGGAAATCGCTTATCCGTTGAGGGCATGTTCTCCATGTCATACAATCGGCTGAGGAAGTCCGGCTCTTCAAAGCGCCCAGACCAGTTTATGCCACGGACAGTGAACTCGTCGGCTAGCGCGAGACGGGTGATCTCTGTGATCGGCACTCCTCCAGAATACGGGAGGAGGATCGAGGTGGTGTCACAATTCGACCCGGTTGACATGTGCGGCCGGCTGGAAGCGGTTTCCGCGCGCGGGACGAGGTCGTGCCATCCCATAAGTGGGGCCATCCGCAGGGGTGGTGTGGCCTGTCGACTTGGGCGCAAGCCCGGCGCCTCGATCATGTTGCTTCTCGACTTGGGCCACGCGTCCTACATAATGCTGGCTGTCGAGCGGGCGGAGCCGAACGGCTGAAGCTCGGAGAACGTCGAGGCAGCCCTTGCCCTTGTGCAGTGCTTGAACCCAGCTCACTGGCTCCATCGCACCTAGGAGGCGAAGAACAGCAGGTGGTGCGCCGAAGGAGCCGGTATTTCTACCCGAGCCCGTGCCACCAACTAAGCAAGGCCGATCGGGCGAGGTACTCAAAGAGCCATAGAAGCATGGGAGTATCGTCTGCGGTCCATCGTCCGTCGAGCGCCGAAGTCGCCAGTCCGTCAGGACGTTCCGTCCAGCCGCCGTCGTCGTGCTTCCTCGGGCTCTCGCTACACGAGCGTCGGCTGCCCGACGCTTGTACGGCGCTTGCTTCCTTTGCGCGGACGCCGGAGCACGTCAAATATCCGGATCCTCCGGCCACGGCAGGTGTACCGTCACGTTGTCGAACGAGTGTTCGGATCTCCTCGCTGACCAAGCCGCCGAGGCTGGGAGCGAAGGGAGGCTCGGGCCAGCGTTGAGAAGGCAGTTCTGGCGTCGCTCGACGGCAAGGTGGAATTGGAAAGGAGAAACGCCCGTGAGCTCTACTGCGACGGTCACCCCCTCGTCGTTTCCGGCGGCGCTCATCGAAGCCGTCGCTCGTGAGCTCGCCGAGGCTGTGATCGGAAGTCGAATCAGTCAGCTGATTGCACCGCTGAGGGTTAGCGAAACCAGCGAGGAGGCGACTGGCACGAAGTGGAAGCGGCTCTTCAACGCTGTGGTAAGGGCTCAGAATCGTCAAGGCGACGGTCGGCCGCTGATCCGACTCGTCAGCGAGGTTATGCAGCCAGTTCGCTTCGAGTCGGTCGAGCAGTTCGAAGGGCACCGGGAGCGACTCAACGATCGACTCATCCTCTTCGGCTACCAGATCCGGGATGACGGAAAAGTCACACGTACCGTAGCCGCCAGCACCCTCGCTGAGGCCAAGCAACGAGCGAACGCATTGGTTGGCGAGTTGAGCCGCCGGGATGTCCATCCAGATGTTCTAGCCTTCTGTCGGGTTGAACTGCTGCAACAGAACTACTTTCACGCAGTGCTGGAAGCAGCTAAGAGCGTTGCGGACAAGATTCGGGTCTTGAGCGGACTGAATCTTGACGGCAGCCAGTTGATGGATGCAGCGTTCTCTATGAGCGGCGGAGATCCGATCATCGGATTCAATACGCTCTGCACCCAATGGGAACGCAGCGAACATGCCGGACTAGCGATGCTATGCAAGGGATTGTTCGGTACGTTCCGGAATCCGACTGCTCACGCTCCTCGTGTTCGGTGGGCAGTCGAGCAGACGGAGGCGCTGGATATGCTGACTATCGCCTCGATGCTTCACCGTCGTCTCGACGGCGCACTCGTCAAGGCGTCCCAATGACTTGTGAGCGGTCCGTCAGGCATTCGTACGCTGAGGTGCGTGGCTCACGGCGGAACCTTGCCCAGAACACTGGACCATGCCCGCTCTTCGGTGGCGCCGCCTCACACGGGTTCCACTGCACTGATGATCGGCCCCTCCCTGGTCGCGGAGGGTCCGAGGCATGAGCGCCCAGCGGCTGTTGAAATGGCAACGCTGGATCGATGACGTAGGCGAAGACCTCTTTGAACTCTGGTTCGACGAGATCAGATGGCGGCAACTGCACGAGCTGGCTCGAGACAACACATCGTTGGCGGGCGCACACGTCGACGACTTCATTGGCTGGATCGACGGTCTATATCTGCAGGCGGCCGCCGTCGGCGTCCGTCGTCAATCAGAGGTAAGAAGCGACTCGATATCGATCGGCCGTTTGTTACGCGAGGTGGCCGAAGACCCAGCCGCATTGCTCGCCGCACCGCTATATGCAGCAGTCTGCCAGGGCCACGCCTCGATTAGCGTGGGAGTATGTCCTTCGGAACATGACATAGCTCTAGCGGCGGAGAAAGATGCCTCACTCTTACGTGACGCAGCAACTTCCATTACTAAGTACGTTAACAAGAGCATCGCCCATCGAGCGAAGCTCCGGGCGCGGGGTGAATGGCCGCTGGACTCTCCGGCCGTCGAGCACGCTACCGGACTGCTCCGTGAAATACTTGGCCGCTATACCTTGGCCCTGAAGGGTACGCTGTTCCTCTCGGGGCCGTTGCCGGAGTATGACTGGATGGAGTCGTTTACGGTGCCATGGACGACGTCTGAACAGATTATTGAGTATTTCAGGCGCGATTATGGCGAGGACGACTAGTTAGTTAAGCTAGTCGCTGCACCTCGCTACCGCCCACAGGTTATCGGGCGTTGCGGCATTCGGTCCAGGACGATTCGCAGTCATGCATGTTTCGATTTTGGTAGAGAGGCCGGGGCGTATAAGTGCTTCCCGCTATACATGCGGGTCTTGAGCAGTCCCGTTGCCGATAGTCGATGAGCGGCGCTGCGAGAGAGCAACGACGCTTGATACCGCCCAGTATGGAAACGAATCGGGGGACGAACGGTAAGCCGCGACCGCCCCTAACCCGCGTCCCAGAGGACGCCGCCGGAAGCGCGCCTCGCGTCCCCGAGGTGCCGGTCTGGGCGTAGGCGGTCTTACTGCTGTCGTCGCCGCACCCGAACACTTGTTCCGACATCGGGCCGCGATCGGTACGCCCATGACGAAGAGGTCGCGGGGCTGGCGCGTCGCAGGAACGGGCCGGTAGGGGGCACCGCCAGCCACAAGCCGGGCTCTAGAACATCCGGTCGAGGCGACACCGCCCGCGCCCGAGGTTTGGGGCCGATGGCGGACATGCCGCCACAGGATCGCTCGCCAGCGGCCCCGCAGGTGGAACGACGACCGGGGGTGCACGACGCGGCAATCCCGTCCGCCGGTATCGTCCCCCCGGGCTGGACGCTGAAGGAAGGGGAACGATGACCAACCACCCAGTGCTCCGCCGCGGCGTGGAGCCGAGTGACGCCGTCCGTGAGCTGCAGGACAAGCTCCGGGAGCACGGCGTCGACGTGGGGACGACCAACGGCCGGTTCGGCGCCCGTACCGAGGCGGCGGTGAATGCCTTCCAGCACGCCAACGGCCTCAAGAAATGCGGCATCGTCGGGCCTCAGACATGGGCGGCGCTCGACGGGCGGGTCGCGAGTGCAATCAATAGCAACGAGGCCGAGCACAGCGGCGCCGAGCACCCCGATCCCGTCGGCCAGATCGAGGCCTGGGGCTACGAGGACGGCGTGCGCGGCTTCCAGCAGTCCTTCGCCTGGGACGACATCGCGGTTGACGGTGACGCGGGGCCGGAGACGGCCCGTGCCGTGCAGAAGGTGGTGGACGCTGGCGGCCTGCTCTCTGCCCACTTCCACATGGACGAGTTTCGGTCGCACGGGAACGGCCGCCTCCGGATACACCGCGAGACGATCCGTTCCTGCGAACGCACCCGCGAGGCGATCGGTGGGCCGCTCGTCGTCCTGTCCGGCTACCGCGACCCCGAGCACAACGCCGCCATCGGCGGGGCTCCGGGCAGCCAGCACGTCAAAGGTACGGCCGTCGACCCCTCGCCCTACCTGGACCGTTCGGTCGTTGATGGGGCGGGCTGGGCAGGGATCGGCATCAGCCACGTGGCCAACCGAGGCAAGGTCGCCCACATGGACCGCCGAGACGTGCTCGGCGACCCGTCCGCCGAATTCGACAACAACTAGCGATGAGGGCTGCCGCCTCGCCCATTCCCGTTCTGGGGGTCGTCCCGCAGGAGGATCCCTGAGCGGTACGGCTGCCTGGCCACACCGCTCGGCAACGGCAGCGTCCACAGGCGCGTCGCCGGCTGCATTGGGGGAACGCTTGCTCCACCAGCCGAGAGCGAGGCCCGGGAAGAACCAACGCGATGTATCACCGAGATGGCGAGGCGCGTCTCGCTGTTGGCGGCCGCGGCAACGAGCAGCGGGCCAGGGAGGAACAGGTGTCACGCGCAAAGAGCAGTTCAGTCGTCCTCAAGTCCGCGCAGGCTGTGCTGATCTGCGGTTTCGTCGTCGCAGCATCGGCCACCGTCGCCGATGCCCACGGGGGCGGGACCGCCAAGGTGCACTCATGCGTCACGAAGCTGGGCGGAGTCGTCCGGGTCGTGGATGCGACCAATACCTGCCTGCTGACCGAGAGTCCCCTCGACTGGGACATCCAGGGCCCTGCGGGCATGCCCGGGGCCCAGGGCCCGCAAGGCCTCCAGGGCCCGCAAGGGCCGAAAGGAGTGACCGGTGGCGTCGGCCCCACGATCATCCGCCGTCTTGACCACGTGCTCGCCGACGGTCAGTCGACGCTGGCGAACCAGGGCAACGTGGCCTGCCAGCCGGGTGAGCAGGCCGTCGGTGGCGGCGCGAACTTCGCCCAAACCAACCATGGGGACGCTCGGTTGACTGGCTCAGGGCCCCGCACCGGGACAGTTGACGCGCCGCTTGTGCCCGAGGACGGTTCCACATGGACCGTCTGGCGTGCAACGGCGATCAACCCGGTCGACTCCGACCCGGGCCCCGTGACCCTTCGGGTGTACATCATCTGCGCGCCCGCTTGATCCGCGTTCCCGGGGACGGCCCGCAGGACGTTCCTCCTGCGGGATCCCGGTCGTCGCCGTGGTACGCCTCTCTAGGGACCCAACCCGGCATTGATGACACGCACGCATTGGCCCTTCAGGTGCCGGCCCAGGGCATCCCCGTTACGAAGGAGCACCGCCCATCGGGGGATGAAGCCGAGCTGGGTCAGCATGCTGAGCTGGTCGATCACGGCCCAGTGTTCGACGAGCTTTGCCGTCGGCATATCGGCCGATGTGACACTCCTCCCAGGATGCCGACTTGCCCGACGCGCCCGCATGTTCGAGCCGAGTCCTGGCGGTGACCTACCTCCTCGACACGAGCGTCCTCACCCGGCTTCGTCACCCGGTCGTGCGGTCTCGCATCGATGCCCTCGACGCCGCCGGGTCGCCCGCTCGCCAATGACTGACCTCGAGATCGGGTTCTCCGCCCCGCACTCGGTTCGGACTGGGACCAGCTCATGGCCGCGGTGGCGGCGTTCGGGCTCGTGGAGATCGAGCCCAGCCACTTCGCCCGGGCCCGGCAGGTGCAGCGCCTTCTTGCCGTTCGTGGCCTCAAGGGCAGGAAGGTGCCCGATCTCCTTATCGCCGCCGCCGGGGAGGCGACCGCGCGGACCGTCTGCACTACGACGGCAACTTCGACCACATCGCCGCCGTCACCAGCCAGCCCACTGAGTGGGTCGTTGCCCAAGGCACGATCGACTGATTGCCTTGCGCCAGGTCCAAGGCCCGGACCTTGGTGATCGAGGGGTCGTCGAGGCGGACCTGGCGGGCCAGCATTCGGACGTGACGGGACGACCTCCGCGCCGATCCGGGCACCGCCGGTCGTCGTCGCGACCCACTGTCGGGCGGCGACGATGGCCGTGTACGGAGCCAGCGACTCCAAATCGTCGGAGCCATACTTGCGACATGGGCACCAAGGAGAACGTGGATCTTGTCCGTCGGTTCTATGCCGCCGGACCGGCTGACGATGACTCGTCCCGCGCCGATTTCGCCGTGCCCGACGTGGTGTGGCATGTGCCGGGCGCTAGTGCTGTATCCGGGCGGTACGAAGGCTACGACGAGGTGTTCCAAGTCATCGGCGATCGGATGCAGCCGTTGGACGGCTGGACGATCGATGTCCGCTATGTGATGGGAAATGAGGCCATGGTGGTGGCAGTCGTTGATCTCGTGGCGAGACGTGGGACGCACCGAGTCGAGAGTCGCGGCGCGCACACCTTCCGGTTTGCCCCGGATGGCCGGATCGCTGAGGTGTGGGGCTTTATCGAGGAGCAGAACCTTCTCGATGCCCTCTTCTCGTCCTAACCAAGCTCTCGAGGTCGGCCCGACCAGCAGGCCGCAAGCCGATCCGGCTGCGGGACCCGCAGCCGGATCCTCTACGACCCCGGACGTCGTTCCTCTCGGGGGACCCCAGGACGTCGCTCCCTTACGCGAAGCGGGACCTCTCGGCTGCTGAGCGTGAATCTGGTACCCAGGGTCAGGGCCGAACGGCATACAGCCGGAAGAAGCCGCCGTCGACGTCGAGTACGGCCACCGACCGAAACCCCGCCTCCTGGGCCAGCTCTCGGACCGTCTGCTCCCGGAGAACGGTGCCGATGGCGGCCGAGGGTTGCTCGGCCATGGACGCCGGCAGGCAATGCGTGATGCTCCAGCCATACATCATCCGCTCGAGCTCGTCCCCCGGTGCGGTGAACGTAGGGGCCACGGCCTCATCCGCCAGCAACAGCGCGCCGCCGTCGGCCAGGGCGGATCGGATCGAGGCCAACACGTCGACGGGACGGGCCAGGTCGTGGAGCGCTTCGAGGAGGAGCACCACGTCAAACGGCCCGGCGCGGGTGAGCGAGGACGCATCCGTGCATTCGAAGCGAACCTGCAGGCCTTCCTTGTCGGCGACGGCAAGGGCCTCCTGGATCGACGCGGCGTCATTGTCGATGCCCAGGACATCGGCGTGCGGGAAGGCGCGCGCTACGGCCATCGTGGACCAGCCCAGCCCGCACGCCACGTCGGCGACGCGGCCTCCGGTGGTGAGGCGCTCCACGATCGGCCCGAGCGCGGGCAACCACTCGTCGACGAGAGCGGAGGAGAACACGGGGCGATTGATCGCGCCCTGGCCCCCTCGTAGGTCGGCTCCATAGCTTGCGAACGGCACGCCCTCACCGCTGCGGTAGGCCGCCGCCACCTCATCTAGGGCCGAAGCAATGCCGACGACGAGCCGGGCGAGGGGGGCAACGTAGTCAAGCGCCGTGGGATCGCACACAACGCCGGCGTGGTCGCCCGGCAAGTCGTACCGCCGAGCCTGTGCGTCGGCGGAGACGTCGTCGACGGTGAGGACACCGGCCACCGCCTGCTGCTCGAGCCACTCCTGCGCGTACCTGGGCGCGATGTCGGCCCGCTCGGCGAGCTCTTGGACCGTCGCCGGGCCCGAGCGCAGCGCTCGGTAGAGCCCCAGCCGGTCGCCGAGGTAGATCCCGAACAGCTCGAGGGCACCTGTCGTCGCCGTGATCACTCGTTGGTCGAGGCTTGGAGCAAGAGGTTCGGATGTGCCGCTCATGCCACGTAGCTTGCCCGATTCGCGGAGCGATTCGCCGAGCCTCTCCATCGCTCCTATTGCACCGTGCCGCCAGATGACAACGAACACCTCATACTCCCGGCAGGCGGACACTCCACCCCCGGCTGACGGACACCAGGAACCCTGGTGGGCGGACAGCGCAAGTCGTGTTCGCATCCGCGCAACCGTGCTGCCCGGCGGGTTGGCTCGAGGTCTCCACGCCATCGAGACACCCACCGGAGGGGACGTTGATGAAGTCTGCCAGGGAGATGATGGAGATCCTCGAGTCCTTTGACCTGACCCGCTGCAACTAGTCCGCCGCCCGACTGGCCGCCGGCTCATCGACCCTCACCCTGGCCCGCCCGAAGCCGCAGCGTTGGGTGGCGAAGCTGATCAGGCGTCCAGCTGACGGCCTGGCACTGATCGTCGGCCGTGGTATCACAGCGGCAGCCACGCCCCTCTGGGCAGTGACCATACGAAAGGACACGCACGTGGGAAAGAAGTCGCTCTGGATCGGTGCGGCGTTGGCCGCCGCAGCCGTCTCGGTGGTGCTCCCCCTGGCCCCGGTCGGCGCTGCGCCGCCAACCGGGACGGTCACCGTCACCAATACCGCCGCCAACCCGGTCCCCGTGACCGGCACCGTCAATGTCGGCGGGCCCGTCACCGTCGGTGGAACGGTGAGCGTCGGTGGAACGGTGAGCGTCGGTGGAACGGTGAACATCGGCGGTACAAGTGCCCCGCTGGCGGTCGTCCCTTCCACGCCCGCCGCCGGTCACAGCTACGGGATCCCGGTCCAGAGCCTGCTCGCCGGCGACAACTACACCTTCACCGATGCCCGCTACGCCATGAAGATGTCGACCGCCACGGTCTGGGCGAGCCAGCTCGTGCAGATCTCCTTCACCTCAGCTTCCGCCGGCGCCGATCCCCTGCTCGTCGTCACCGACGGCCGGCTGGCGATCCCGCTGCCCCAGCCGTTCCAGACCAGCAGCAGCGTCAAGGTCACCTGCATGGCGACGTCCGGCTCCTGCTACTTCCAATTCTCGATGGTCGGCTCCTGACGCAGCGGCATCAGAGCCGGCTGTCGAGGCTGGGCCGGGAGCCGGATCCTCGGTGATCGCATCACTTGAGGAAGCGTCGGCCGGGCTAGATCGCCCGCGGCTCGGTAACGTGCAACGCGCATGCCCATCAAGTTCGAGAACGTCGGCATCGCCGTCCGCGACCTGGACGCGACGATCGCCTTCTTCACCGACCTCGGGCTGACCGTCCTGGGCCGGGACACGGTCAGTGGAGAATGGGCGGACACCGCCGTCGGCCTCGACGGCAACCACGCCAACATCGCCATGCTCCAGACGCCCGACGGCACTGGTCGCCTCGAGCTCTTCGAGTACATCCACCCCGACGCCATCGAGACGGAGCCCACACAGCCCAACGAGATCGGCATGCACCGCGTCGCCTTCTCGGTCGACGACATCGGCGAGGCCCTCGAGATCGCCGCCAGGCACGGCTGCCACCCGCTGCGCGGCGTGGCCACCTACCAAGACGTCTACAAGCTCACCTATGTGCGCGGCCCCAGCGGCATCATCGTGATGCTCGCCGAGGAGCTGAACAAGAGCTGACTATTGGGCCCACGGGCGCACGACCATGGGCACGCGGAGCGTGCCGCTGACCGGGCGACCAGGGAGGCCTCCTGACGGACGTTGAGCGGTCAGCGCGGACGCCTCCCCGGCAGCGGCGATAAGGAGATCGGGCACCCTCCTGCCCTTGAGGCCACGAACGGCAAGAAGGCGCGTGTTCGGTCACACCGTCGCGGCGGGCACCGCACCCCCCGATCCGTCGATATGGCGCCGCCACGATCGGGATCGGGGATTGGGATCGAGATCGAGATCGGGCGGTCACGGCGTGCCGGCGAGGAGGACGTACCAGCCGGGAGCGATGACGCCGTAGTCGGAACGGCAGGTGCCGTCGAACGCGCCGGCCGTGACGAAGACGGCATCCGTCGTGCCGCCGGCCCGGAAGGCCGTCGGGGCGTACAGGGCGATCATCGATCTCGGGTAGGCGGAGCAGGTGGCCCCCGTGCGCCCCGTCCATCCGGTGGCCACGAGGACCGTCGGTGACAGCTTTCCCCAGCCCGCCGGCACGACGATGCTGCCGATCGGCGTCCACGTGCTGGCGGCGAGGTCATAGACCGCGGCGGACCACACTCCCGGCTGGGACTGCAGCACGAGGAGGTAGTAGAAGTGGTTCGCCATCCAGTTGAACGGGACGGTGGTGGCCTGGGTAGCGACGCCGGCCCCGCTGATGGCGACGACGGCCGTCTTGCCTGCCGACCCGGTGGTGAGGCCGACGATGCCCCGCACCGGGCTTCCCTCGAAGCCGAAGCTGATCGCGTCCAGGTACTCCGGGCCAAGCTGGCCGGCCGTCGCCGCCGGGTCATTCAGGGTGCCGATCCACGTCCCCAGGCCGTCCAGAGGGGCGGGTGAGGTCTGCGTCCACAGCGCGTAGGGAGCCCGCATGGTCGCCGTGCCGGGTGGCCGCGTCGTCGTGGTCGTCGTCGGGGGCAGCGTGGTCGTGGTCGTCGTCGTGATCGGGGCCTGTACGGTCATCGTGACGGCCGCCCGGACCGCCGTGTGCCCGTCGCTGACGTCGTAGGTAAAGGCGTCGGGCCCGGCGTAGCCGGCGTCGGGCCGGTAGGTGATCGTCCCGTCAGGGTTGACGGCCGCCGTGCCGTGGGGCGGGTCCGACACCGCGACCACCTGGAGCATCTCGCCGTCGAACTCGTAGTCGTTGGCCAGGACGGGAACGGTCGTGACGCTGCCCTGGGCGACCTCGGCGCGGTCGTCGCCGGCGTACGGAGGGTCGTCCACCGGGGAGATCGTGATGGTGATGGCGCCGATGTCGAGGCCACCCAATCCGTCGGTCACGGCGTACTCGATGGTCTGGGAGCCGTAGAGGTTGGCATATGGGATATACCGGACGACTCCGGGGGCCTCCTCCTGTGCCGACCCGCCCGGCGGGCCGTACACGCCGTAGATGGCCAGGGTGCCGCCCTGGGGATTGAGGTCGTTGGCCAGCACCCGGATATCCACGGGTGTGTCCTCGACCGTGGACGCCGTGTCGTCAACCGCCAGTGGGGCCACGGTGACCGTGATCGTCGCCCGGTCCGCGCCCCCCCGACCGTCGGTGATCTCGTAGGTCAGCACGTCGGTGCCGGTGAAGCCGGTGCCTGGTGTGTAGCTGACGACGTTCCCCGGGAGCACGCTGGCCATGCCTCGGCCCTGAGAGACGCTTGTGACCTGGAGCGGGTCCCCGTTGAGGTCGCTGTCGTTGGCGAGGACCGGCAGCCGGACGTTGTGGGTGGCGACGGTCGCCCCTTTGTCGTCGGCCGCATCGGGCGCGGTGTTGCCGATCGAGCGCGGGGTCTCGAAACGCAACGCCATCGCCGGCCCGAACAGCGCGACCTCGTTGAAGGAGTAGGCCCGCCCGACGAGGCCCGATTCGTTCTCGATGCCGATCGTGGCTGACGCGCCTCTCACCAACGGGTCGTCGCTCAGCCGGCGGTACTGGAGCACGATCCCGCCGTGCTGTTCGAGGATCACCTCGAAGTCAAACCGGGCGGCCGTCCCGCTGGCGAAGCGGACGTTGCGCCACTCGATGACGAACCGCCGCTCCGGTTCGACGCCCAGCGTCGCGGTCCGCACGCTCGAGAGGCCGTCCACCACGAGGTCGTCCCAGAACACGTAGATGGTTGCGTTCGGAGCCTCGACGTCGGGGATGGCGCGGTTGGCGTGGGTGACAATGGCATCGGTCAGCCCCACCACGCCATTGGTGGCGACGCCGGCGGTGCGGTAGGTCTTCCCGTAATAGCTGATCGGGAACGGCAGCGTGACACCGGCAACCGCGTCGTCGCCGGTCAGCGGCAGGATCGCATCGGCTTCCACGTAGGCGGAAGGAACCGGCTGACAGAAGTAGCCAAAGGCGTCGCGCCGGAACCCTAACGAGAGCTC
The DNA here is from genome assembly GCA_023264995.1 of Acidimicrobiia bacterium. GTDB lineage: Bacteria > Actinomycetota > Acidimicrobiia > Acidimicrobiales > AC-14 > CADCTB01. Next base: position 18,557 of record JAHFUR010000003.1, read on the forward strand.
GACGGTGGTGTCGGCGCCGAGGTGGACGGTTGTCGTCGCTGTGCCGAGGCAGAAGCGTCCCGACGCCGAGATGACCCAGTCGCCGTCGGGGATGGACGCGAACCGGAAGAGGCCGGTGGCATCAGTGACGACAGGCGGGACGGGGGCGCCGACGATGGACACCGAGGCGGCCGTGGGCGCCCCGACATTGTCGAGGATCCTCCCGCTCACCGAGTGGCGGGGCAGAGGCGCCAGCGAGAAACCCACGACGGTCGTCCGGTCTGCCACCACGTTGACCTGGGACGATGCGCTGGCGTACCCGTACGCGCTGACCTGGATCTGGACGGGCCCAGTGGCGACGCGCTCCGTGAAGGCCCCCGTCGAGCTCGTGGTGACGTTCCGTGTGAACGTGCCGGCATCGACCGATCGGACCCGCGCACCGGTCACGGGGAGCCCGGTCGCCAGGTCGACGACGGTGCCGGACAATATGCCGGTAGGGCCGCGTGGCGAGCGGAGCACCGCAGCCAGGGCGTCGAGACGGCCTTCGCCCCATACGCCGTTGTCGGCCGCGGTGCCGCCGCACGTCAGGTCGGCCACATCGACAGCGGAGGCGTCCAGGACTGACCGGGTGGCGACCACATCGCCGATCAGCGCCGGGACAGCCGACCACATCAGGGCCACCGTGCCAGCGACGTGGGGTGCCGCCATCGAGGTCCCGCTGAGCGTGTCATAGCCGCCGCCCGGGACCGCGCTCCGCACGCTCGCGCCCGGTGCCGTGATGTCGGGCTTCATCGGGCCGGCGCCCGAGCCCCGGCTCGAGAACGAGGTGATGGCGCCGGAACGATCGGAGGCACCGACCGCGTAGCTCTCCGCGTAGTCGCCGGGGGATCCTGCCGAGCCACATGCGGGCCCTGCGTTGCCATTGGCGAATACCGGGAAGATGCCGGCCGCCACCCAGGCGGCGACAACATCGCGGTACCAGGTGTCCCCGCCCGGCCCGGCCCAGGAGTTGTTGACGATATTCGGCCGGAGGTCGGGGCGCGGGTTCCTCCCGTTCAGGTCGGTCGGGGCCAGCAGCCACTGCCCGCCGGCCAGGAGGGCCGACCGTGAGCACACGTTCGATTCGCATCCCTTTGCTGCGATCCAGCGGGCGCCGGGTGCCACGCCGACGGCGTTCTGGTCGTCGACGGCCCCGCCGACCATGGTCCCCATGGTGTGGGTGCCGTGCTCGGTGTTGTCGCAGGGCGCGAGGGACGGCGACCCGCAGACGCTCGAGGGGTCGAACCAGTTGTAGTTATGGTCGAAGGTCCCGTCGCCGCGGTTGCCCCGGTACTGGTTGACCAGCGCCGGGTGGTCGAACTGCACCCCCGTGTCCAGATTGGCGACGACGATGCCCCGGCCGGTGACCTCCAGGTCGCTCCACACCGCCGGCGCGTTGATGGCGGCGATGTTCCACTCGACCCCGGCGGACGCGATGCTGGCGGCCGGCGCCGGCTCGGGGATCGACAGGGGGCGGTCGGCTTCGACCTTGGCCACGTCGGACCGGGCGGCCAGCTCCCGCATCAGGCCCTTCGGCCCGTGGACCTTGCCCGTATTGGCGATCCAGTAGCTCTCGAACCGTACGCCCCGCGCCGCGAGCAGGCGGGCGACGCCGGCTTGGCTGGTGGTCGACGTGCGCTGAAGCCCGTCGACGACCGCCCGGCCGCGGTCGGCCCAGGCCAGCCCCGGGCCGGCCGTGCCGACGTCCGCCTTGGCCCCGAAGGTCACCCAGAAGTCGACGGCCTGGCCGTCGGGGAGGGCGAGCAGGCCGGCCTCGATCTTGGCGTCCGACGCCGCCGCCGGCGGCGTGGGCACGCCCACCACCTGGGCCAGGGCGGCGGCGAGGGTCAGGACAACGACCCAGAGGGTTCTAGGCCGCCGCGGGGTACGCCTCCGGAGCGCGGTCGCCGCCTCGGTGCACTCCATGGCGCCAACATCGGCCCACGGCCCGGCCGGCTGAATGGTGCACTTGCTCTACATCGGCGCTACGAGCGAGCTTTCGCGACGTGTGTCCGGCTGGCAACGGCAACTCGGGGTGGCCGGTCCCCCGGCCGGTGCTGCCGCGAACGTGTTCCCGTCAGGGCTTAGCCACGTGCCAGACCCCACCAATGCCGTCCCCGTTCACCTCGCCGGCCTGGAAGTCGCCGGCGTAGCGGTAGAGCGGCTTGCCTGACACGGTGACCTGCTTGGTGCCGTCCGGTCGCTCAAACGTGGCCACGGCTGCGACGCCCGCCCCACCAACCGGTACGCCCGCGCCCGTGAACAGCAGGGCGGGCCAGGTCTGGAGGCACGCCCCGGTGCAGCCGCTCGTGGCGGCGCTGTAGCCGTAGTCATCGCCGGCGCTGTCGCCGTCGAAGAAGTACAGAGAGCGGCCAGTTGGGTCGACCAGGATGGTCCCGAAGCGAGTGTTGCTCGCGGTCGCCACGGCGGTGGTACGCGGGAGCGTGGTTGCAGCGGCGGCAGTAGGCGCAGGGCCGGCCGCCGTGGTCGTCGCCTGCGCTCCTGCGGTCGAGGTGGTCTCGCCGCTGCCCCCGCAGGCCGAGGTGAGTACAGCCACCACCACGACCAGCGCCCAGCGAGTTCCCCGGTCGCCCATACCCCCTACTACTGGTCGAGGCCCGAAATGGATTGCGACATCAGGTGGAACCCCGGGTGCGCGACGCTTGCCGGGTGAGCACGCACCAGGAGCCCGCCGGGGGCATGCAGACGTTCTGCCGGTGACAACGTCGTTGGAGACTGACTACCTCGTGGTGGGTGCGGGGGCCATGGGTATGGCCTTCACGGACGCGCTGGTCGATCACGCCGACGTGCACGTCACGCTGGTCGACCGCCGCCACGCGGCTGGCGGGCACTGGCTCGACGCCTACCCGTTCGTCCAGCTGCACCAGGCGTCGTCGTTCTACGGCGTGGCGTCGACGGTCCTCGGGAGCGGCGCCGTGCAGCTGCGCGGGCCGGAGGCAGGGCTCCATGAACGGGCGCGTCGGTCGGGTGTCCAGGCGTACTACGACGACATCCTCCACCGCCGCCTCCTCGGGACGGGGCGGGTCACCTTTCTCGGAGCAAGCGAGTACACCGCCCGCGGCGCGTCCCACTTGGTGACATCCCTTGTCTCGGGAGAGACCGTGGAGGTGGACGTGCGCCGCCGCGTCGTCGACGCCACCTACCTGTCGCCGACGATCCCCGCCACGACGCCGGCGCCGTTCAAGGTCGCTGACGACGTCCAGGTCGCAGCCATCAACGAGCTCGCCCGGTTGACCGGGACCCCGAGGACCTACGTGATCGTCGGCTCCGGCAAGACCGCGACCGACGGGATCGTGTGGCTGTTGGTCAACGGAGTCGCACCGGACCGGATCGTCTGGGTACGCCCCCGCGACCCGTGGATGCTCAATCGCGCCGTCGTCCAACCCGACCCGGTCGTGGGGCTCAGGCTGGCGGCCGACACCATGGAGGCGGCTGCCTCAGCTAGGTCGCTCGACGACCTGTTCCTGCGTCTCGAAGCCGCGGGTGTGATGCTCCGGATCGACAAGGACGTCATTCCCACGATGGCCAAGACCCCCACGCTGGCGACATGGGAGCTCGATCTGCTCCGCACCATCGAGCACGTCGTTCGTCTGGGGCACATCAAGCACGTCACCCGACGCGAGATCGTCCTCGACCAGGGCTCAGTCCCTCTGGGGCCAGGCTCGCTCGTCGTGCACTGCGCCGCCTCCGGGTTGCGGTACCCACCCCTGGTCCCCCTCTGGGGCCCCGACAAGGTACGACTTCAGACGATCCGTGCCGGGTTCCCGTGCTTCGGCGCGGCCCTGGCCGGGTACGTGGAAGCGACCCGCGACGACGACCGGGAGCGGAACCGGCTGTGCCCGCCCAACACCCTGCCCGACAGCCCGGCCAGCTGGGCGCGGATGCAGGTGCGCGGGACCATCGCCGCCCGTACCTTCGGCGCCGAGGACGACATCGCCGCCTGGGCAAACGGCTGTGCCTTGAACCCGGCGCGCATCGAACCCTCCCAACGCCTCGACCCGGCCGTGCAGGCCGTCGCCGGCCGGCTGGCCGAGCATGCCGAACACGGCCTCGCCCGGATGGCCGAACTGGCGAACGAACCGCTGGAGCGCGTGGGCCCGGGCTGAGGCAGCACTGTCTCTGGGTCGCGAACGGCAACGCGAGCCCTGGTCGAGAGCTGAGCCGCCGCCGTGGGGCGCCGGCATCACGGTCACATCCTCCCTGTCATGTATGCAGACGGGCGACCCGAGGTGCAGCTCGCCGGGCGGTAGGTGCGCCGATCATCCATTGCAGCGGCGGGACGGTGATGCGAACGTGGCCTCGATGGCCGAGACCCTCGAGCCCTGGTCGGACCGGACGCCGGAGCGGCACCTCTTCGGGCGCGCCCCACGCTTCGGTCTGGCCAACGACGCCGACCGTCGGCTGGAGGGCCCGGCGGCGGGCGGCCCGCCCGCCGAACCGCCCCGGCGCCGGCGGGAGCGGGGACCGTTCCTGACCTACCTCTCATTGCCGTGGTCCTACTCAGACCAGCCGGGCCGCGACCGCTGGCACCGTTTCCAGTGCCGGCGGGGCCGCCACGAGATGACCGGCGGGCACGACCAGCACATCGGTGGCACGATCGTCTACGTCGAACGCCAGTGCCGATGGTGCGCGGCGAGCCCGGCGATCTGAGCCGGGCCCTGGAAGCTGGCGGCACCGTGACAACCGAGGAGAGCACATGGCAGGCGTAGAGATCAGGAACTTCGATCCGCCGGACGAGACCAGGACGCCTCCGAACACCAAGATCGAGGTCGTCGCAGTCGGCGGGGCCACCGTGGGCCGCCTGACCCTCCAGCCCGGCTGGCGCTGGTCCGAGTCCATCAAGCCGATCGTCGGCTCCGACGACTGCCGGACACACCATCTCGGCATCATGCTGAGCGGGCGGCTGCACGTCGTCCACAGCGACGGCTCCGAGGCCGACGTGGCTCCAGGCGACGTGTACAACATCCAGCCCGGTCACGACGCGTGGGTCGTCGGTGACGAGCCGGTCGTCGGGGTCGAGTTCGACACGGCGACGGCGGCGACGTTCGCCAAGGGCTGACCCCAGCCGTCAGCCAGGCCGCAGCGACCGCCGGCGAGCCTCCAGGAACCGACGCTCGGCCTCGTTGGTCGCCAGGGCCGCGGCCCTGGCGTAGGCCTGCGCCGCCTCTGCACTGCGGCCGAGCCGGCGGAGAAGGTCGGCGCGGGTGGCGTGGAACAGGTGGTAGCCGTCGAGGTGGAGGGCCTCGACCTCGACGAGCCCCACTGCCGGCCCCCGCACCTCGGCGACGGCGACGGCCCGGTTGAGGGCGACGACCGGCGTCGGCGACACGGCCAGGAGCTGGTCGTACAGGGCGACGATCTGCGACCAGTCGGTGGCCGCAGCCGCCGGCGCGTCGCTGTGCACCGCGTTGATGGCCGCTTGGATCTGGTAGGGCCCGGGCCGGCCCCGCCGGAGGCAGGCCCGCACCAGGGCCTGGCCCTCGCCGATCAGCGCACGGTCCCACAGGGCTCGGTCCTGGTCGGCCAGGAGGACAAGCGACCCGTCGCCCGTCGCCCGGGCCGGGCGGCGGGCCTCAGTGAGCAGCAGCAGGGCGAGCAGCCCGACAACCTCGGGCTCGTCGGGCATGAGGTCGGCCAGCAGGCGGGCCAGGCGGATGGCCTCGGCGCACAGGTCGGCCCGCACCAGCTCGGCGCCCGAGCTGGCGGCGTAGCCCTCGTTGAAGACCAGGTACACGACGGCCAGCACGGGGAGGAGCCGGTCGGGGAGCTCGGCATCGCGCGGCACCCGATAAGGGATGCCGGCGGCCTTGATCTTGCGCTTGGCCCGTACCAAGCGCTGGGCCATGGTGGCCTCCGGCACGAGGAAGGCCCGGGCGATCTCGCCGGTCTCGAGGCCGCCGAGGAGGCGGAGGGTCAGGGCCACCTGGGCCGCGGGGGCCAGCGCCGGGTGGCAGCAGGTGAAGATCAGCCGGAGCCGGTCGTCGGTCACGGGCCCAACCTCCTCCGGGGGCTCGTCGCGTCGGGAAAGCCGGGTGGCTTCGGCCTGGCGGTCGCCGCGCGTCGACTCCCGGCGATGGCGGTCGATCGCCCGGTTCCGGGCCGTTGTCACGATCCAGCCCCCTGGGTTCGGGGGGACGCCCGTCACCGGCCAGCGCTCGACGGCCACGGCGAACGCGTCCTGCACCGCCTCCTCGGCGAGATCGATGTCGCCGAGGAGGCGGACCAGGGTGGCGACGGCCCGGCCGAACTCCCGCCGGAAGGTGGCGTCGACCGCGGTGGCATCGGTGGGCGCAGGCGGGGGCACTGGCGCTAGGCCTCCGGGACCCCCTGGAAGGGCCGGACCTCGACGGGGCTCTGACACGCCACCGTGGCCCGGGCCGCCCAGGCCAGGGCGGCGTCGAGGTCGGGCGCTTCGATGATCCAGAACCCGCCGAGCTGCTCCTTGGTCTCGGCGAAGGGCCCGTCGGTGGTGAGCACGTCGCCATTGACCGCCTTGACCACGGTGGCGGTGTCGGCCGGGTGGAGGCCGCCGGCGAACACCCAGACCCCGGCGGCCTGGATCTCCGCGTTCAGCACGTCGACGTCCTTCATGGCCTGGGCCATGTCCTCCTCGGACGGGGCGGCGGCGCCCTCGACCATGTACACCGACAGCAGGTACTGGGTCATCGGAATCTCCCTCGGGTCACGCACCGGCACGGTGCCGGTCCTCACCATGTCTACGAACGGCGACCACGCCGATCGACACCCACCGGGAAGATTCTTCCCGCAACGGCCCGCAGCGCGTGTGGTCCAATGCGTCGGTGCGACAGCCGAGCCTCGAGGCGCTCGTCGCCCAGCTCTCGACCGCCGGGTTCGTCGCCGCTCGGGAGGAGGCCGCCGAGCTGCTCGCCGCCGCCGGCGACGACGCCGAACGGCTCGCCTTCATGGTCCGGCGCCGGCTCACCGGCGAGCCCCTGGCCTGGATCACCGGTCAGACGGTCTTCTGCGGGATCGCGGTGCAGGTCGACGCCGGCGTGTACGTGCCCCGGTGGCAGAGCGAGCCCCTGGCCCGGCGGGCCGTCGACCTCCTCCCGCCAGGAGGGGTCGGCGTCGACCTGTGCACCGGCTCCGGCGCCATCGCCCGGACCATGGCCTGGCACCGCCCGGATGCCCGGGTGGTGGCGTCGGACGCCGACCCCCGGGCGGTGGCCTGCGCGCGGGCGAACGGCGTCGAGGCCTACCTCGGCGACCTCTTCGCGCCGCTCCCGGCGGCGCTGGCCGGGCGGGTCGACGTGGTGGCGGGGGTGCCGCCGTATGTCCCCACGCCGGCGTTGCCGTTGCTGCCCCGCGACACCCTGGCCCACGAGGCGAAGCTGGCGTACGACGGCGGGCCGGACGGTTGCGACATCCTCCGCCGCGCTCTCGCCGGCGCGCCGCGCTTCCTGCGGCCCGGCGGCGCCATCGTCCTGGAGCTGGGCGGCGACCAGGCCGCCGCCCTGGCCGGCGACCTGGCCGGCCATGGCTACGTCGACATCACCGTCCTGGCCGACGAGGAGGGCGATGCCCGGGGCCTCGAGGCCACCTTCGCCGGTGGCCCGCCGGAGGCCGCCGGCATGCGCGACCATTGAGGCGGATGGCTGACCAGGAGGAGATCGACCGTCTCCGGGCGGAGTTGGAGGGGTGGCGCCGGCGGGCCGAGGTGGCCGAGGCCGTCGCCGCCGAACGCCTGGCCCGGGCCGAGTCGGCGGAACGGGCGCTGCGGGCCGCCGAGGTGGCCGTCCCCACCCGAGACGCCGAAGGCTTCGACGACGTGCTCGATGCGCCGGCGCCGGCGCCGCTCCCCCGCCCGGCCACCCTCCGCGAGCGCTGGCGCCGGTACACCGAGACCATCAACTAGAGAGAACGACCGCCGGCGGCGGTCGGTCGGTCAGGATGTCGGCGTGCGCGCGGCGTCGGAGGAGTCGAGGCGCCACCAGCTCCGGGTCACCAAGCGCCGGGCCACAGGCCTGCTCGCCGCGGTGAGCGCGATCTTCCTCGCCACCGCGATCTGGGGCGGGAACGGCACGTGGGCCGGCTACCTGGAGGCTACGGCGGCGGCCTCGATGGTCGGCGGCCTGGCCGACTGGTTCGCGGTCACGGCCCTGTTCCGCCGGCCGCTCGGGCTGCCGATCCCCCACACCGCCATCGTCGTGGAGCGCAAGGACCAGTTCGGGGCCACCCTTGCCGCCTTCATGCAGGAGAGCTTCCTCACGCCGGAGGTGCTCGTTGAGCGGGCCCGGGCCGCGGACGTGGTCGGGCGGCTCGGCCGTTGGCTGGCCGACGACGACCATGCGGCCCGGGTGGCCGCCGAGGTGGCCGACGCCGCCGTGGCCGGCGCCGACCTCCTTCGCGACGACGACGTGCACCGGGTCATCGAGGACGTGGTGCGGGCCCGGGTGGAAGCCGTGGCCCTGGCCCCCCTCGCCGGCCGCGCGTTGCGGTTCCTCACCCAGGACGGCCGCCACGACGAGCTCCTCGACGCGGTCCTGGTCGGGGCCGACCGGTACCTCGGCGCCCACGGCGCGGAGCTGCGGGCCCAGCTCGGCGCCCGGTCGCCCTGGTGGCTACCGGGTGCGGTCGAGGACCGCATCTTCGACCGGCTGCTCGACGGCGCGCGCGCCGTGCTCCAGGACATGGCCGGCGACCGAGGCCACGACCTGCGCCGGCAGTTCGACACCCGGCTGCGCCTGCTGGCCGCCGAGCTCGAAACGTCGATGGACCTTCTCGAGCGCGGTGAGCAGTTCAAGCACGACCTCCTGGCCCAGCCTCAGGTCCGCGAGTGGGTGGCGTCGTCGTGGGCCGACGCCAAGGTGGCGCTCCGGGCCGAGGCGTGCGACCCGAGTTCCCAGCTCCGCCGGCAACTGGCGGCGGCAATCGCCGCCGGCGGCCGCCGGTTGCAGGCCGACAGCGAGCTGGCTGCGACGGTCCAGACGGCCCTCGACCGCGGTGTGGCGTACCTGGCCGACCACTTCGACGGTGACATCGCCGGGTTCATCAGCGGGACGATCGCCCGCTGGGACGCGGCGGAGACTGCATCACGCCTGGAGCTCCTGCTGGGCCCGGACCTCCAGTACGTCCGGGTCAACGGCACGGTGGTCGGCGCCATCGCCGGCCTGGCCCTCCACGCTGTCTCGGCCGCGTTGTCGTGACCTGGGGGACCGCCTGATATGACCGGGCGGGGCCCGGTGGCCCATACTCGCCCCCGATGACTCAAAAGTTCCGCACTGTCGCCATGATCGAAGCCGTCACGTACCTCATCCTGCTGGTGCTGGTCGTGGTCAAGCGGGTCATCCACGGCCCCGACCTGGTGCCGGTCATGGGGCCCATCCACGGGATCGCCTTCCTGGCCTACCTTTTCCTGACGCTTCGGGTCCGCGAGGAGCAGGGGTGGACCGGCGCCCAGACGCTGATCGTCATCGTGGCCTCGGCGCTGCCCTTCGGTGCTTTCGTCGTGAACAGCCGCATGGTGCACGACCCGGCGCCGGCGTCGACCCGCTAGCCCTGAGGTAGCTTCGGCTGACTACTCGATGCAGGAGGCGACGCGGTGGCTGAAGGTTTAGAGGAGGCTCGTAAGAAGCTCGACGACGAGTACGGGCAGGTTCGGCGGCACCTCGACAAGATCCACGCCGCCCTCGACCGGGTCGACGCGGCCGGTCCGGAGGACGACCTCTACGACCTGCTCAAGGACCTCGAGGACGCGGTGAAGGAGGTCCGCAACGGCGGCCTGATCGGCTCCGGGGCCAAGGGGCACAAGCGGGCCCTGGACAACTACCGGGAACGCAAGGTCGACTGAGCGGGCGACGACCGGCGCCCTCCGCCGGTGAGGCGCACCGACGGCGGAGGACCGGGGGTTCTGCGCCTGGCGAGTAGCGCGGGAACGGCCTTTGGGAGGCCCGGTCGCTCCGCCGTCGGTGTGGAGCCACGCATCCTGTCGTCTGGTGCCACCGGGAACTTGAGGCTCCCGGGGTAGTTTTTCGGCGTGTTCCTCGGCAACGACCTCCTGCCCTACCTGGTCCTGGCCCTGGGCGGCGCCCTCGTCTTCGGGAACGGCATGGCCCTGGTCCGCCCGCCCAAGGAGGCCAAGAAGGGTGAGCTGACCCGCGCCCCGGTCGGGCGCAGCGCCGTCATGATCGGCATCGGCTTCGTGGCTGCCGTGTGGGCTCTGGCCAGCCTGGTCACTGGCTAGGGCCAGCCGGGCCGCCGCCGCCGGCGGCGTGCTCGGACCGCTGGCCTTCGTGGGCGCATGGGCCGGCCTGGGTGCCATCGCCGGCCGGTACGACCCCACCCGGGATGCCATCAGCAAGCTGGCCGCGCTCGGTACCCCCACCCGCCCGGCGATGACCGCCGGCCTCCTGGCCCTGGGCGCGGGCATGGCCCTCTACGGGCTTGCCCTCCGGCCGGGGCCCGAGCGGCCCTGGGAGCGGGGGGCCAGCCCCGGTTGGCCGCTGCCCATCGTCAACGGTGCCACGGCCTTCGCCGTCGCCCTTCTCCCCCTCGGCGGCGGTCACGACGGCGCCCATGGTGCGGCGGCGGCCGTGGGCTACGTCAGCCTGGCGGCCATCCCGGTGGTGGTGGGGCGCCGGCGCCCGATGGGGGTGGTGATCGGCGCCGGCGCCGGCGCCTGCCTGCTGGCCAGTGCCCTGGTCGACCGGTCGGGCCTCCTCCAGCGGCTGGGGCTCACCGTGGCCCAGGCGTGGGTGGTCGTCAGCGCGGTGGGCCTGCTTCGCCGGCGGCGGAGTAGCGACGAGCCCGCGACATCGGCGGGCTGGCGATCGCGCACCTGACCCCGCACGCTCACTCCTCGAACCGGCCACCCAGGTGCTTGGCCAGGAAGCGTTCGGCGGCGGCGAAGAACCTCAGCCGGTTCTCCGGCTTGGCGAACCCGTGGCCCTCGTCGGGGAAGAGCATGTACTCGTGGTCGATGCCCTTCTCGACCAGGGCGGCCACGATCTGCTCGGCCTCGGCCTGCTTGACCCGGGGGTCATTCGCCCCCTGGGCGATGAGGAGGGGGATGCGGATGTCGCCGGCCTTGGAGAGGGGCGAGCGCTCCCACATGAACGCCTCTTCGGTCTCGGGGTTGCCCACCCGGGTGTGGAACTGGGCGATCATCGGCGCCCAGTAGGGCGGGATGGACTCGATGAGGGTCTTGAGGTTCGACGGGCCGACGATGTCGACGGCGCAGGCGAACACGTCGGGCGTGAAGGCGGCGCCGGCCAGGGCCGCGTAGCCGCCATAGGAGCCGCCGTAGATGGCCACCCGCGACCGGTCGGCGTGGCCGTGGTCGACCACCCAGTCGACCGCGTCGAGCAGGTCGTCGTGCATCTTGGCGCCCCACTCCTTGTCGCCGGCGTTCACGAAGTCCTTCCCGTAGCCGGTGGAGCCCCGGAAGTTGACCTGCACGCACAGGTAGCCACGGTTGGCCAGCCACTGGGCCTGGGAGTCGAAGCCCCACCCGTCGCGCGCCCAGGGGCCGCCGTGCACGTTCAGCACGGTCGGCAGGGCCTCCCGGGCCTCGCCCGGCGGGAAGGTGAGGTAGCCGTGGATGGTGAGGCCGTCGCGGGCTTGGTAGGCGAACGGCTCCATCTTGGCCAGCTGGTACTGGGCCAGGGCCGGTTGGTGCTCGAAGAGGAACGTCGCCTCCTTCGAGCCCCGGCGGTAGACGTAGTAGCGCACCGGGCCGTCGTCGTTCACGTAGGCGGCCAGCCAGGTGCCGTCGGCGTCGTCCTGGCCGACCAGGCTCAGGTCGCCCGGGTCGACGGCGGCCAGCGCGGCGAAGTCGGCCTCGACCGCCGGGTCGAGGATCTGGTAGGTCGTCCGCTCCTTCACGAACGTGACGGCCTGCGGCTCCCGGGTGTCGGGGTGGAGGCGGACACCGGCGACGTCGTACTGGGGGTCCTCGGCGATCACCGTCGTCGCGCCGGTGGCGATGTCGAGCCTGACCAGCCGGCCGGCGTTGGCCCCCACCGAGGAGATGACCCACAGGGCAGTGCCGTCCTGAGTGAACGCCACCGGCTCGGTGGTGAGGGAGTCGTCCTGGCCGTACTGGAGCAGGGGGCGCCACTCGTCCTGCACTGTGTCGCGCACCATCACGACCATCCCGCCATCGGGCAAAGGGGCCACGCCGGCCCGGACCTTGAAATCGGCGTCGACGAGGAAGCCGATGAACCCGGGGTTCTCCACCACCTTCACCAGTTCCCCGCTGGGGAGGTCGAGGCGGTAGACGTCATGGAGCTCGGGATTGTCGCGGTTGAGGCCGACCAGGATGGTGTCGGGAAAGTGCTTGTCGCTCTCCTCCACCCGGGCCTGGACCCCGTCGAACGGCGTCAGGTCACGGGTGGCGCCGGTTTCGAGGTCGACGCCGAACAGGTGCCAGTCCTCGTCGCCCCCCACGTCCTGCACGTAGAGAAGGTGCCGGTTGTCGTGGGCCCAGAAGAACGACCGGATCCCCCGGTCGCGGTCGGCGGTCACGGCCGTGGCCGCCTCCAACGGGGCCCCGACCTGGCCGACCCACACGTTGAGCACGCCGGCGTCCGGAGCGATCCAGCCCATGCGGGTGCCGTCCGGGGAGATGCGGGGGCCGATCCGCTCCGGGTTGCCGAACAGGACCTGGCGGGGGACGAGGGGCACGGTGCTCATGCCCGGAAGCCTCGCAGATCGGCGCTGGTCACGGGCACGCCGCCCCGACGTGCGGATCCGCCCACCGGCCACGTAGCGTCGGTGGCCGTGAGCTCACCCGCCGTCACCCGAGGCAGCGACATCTCGCCCCTCGACGCCTTCATGCGCCGCCTCCTCCGCCTGCCCCCGGGGAACGACCCGGGCCGCACGGCCGAGAAGGTGTTCGGCACCTCGCTGCTGATCTCCTCGGTCCGCTGCCTGCTCACCTACGTGCTGCTGCCCCTCCTCAAGCCGGTCATCGACCTCAGCGGCGGCGTCGGCCCGGTGCTCGGGCTGGTCATCGGAGCGGTCTCGGGTACGGCCATCGTGTTCTCGATGCGCCGCTTCTGGCGGGCCAACCACCGCTGGCGCTGGGGGTACACCGTCCTCGGAGGGGGCATCCTGGTCCTCCTGGTCGTGCAGGCCGTCGGGGACATCGTCGCCCTGGTCTCGTGACCTGCGGCTGACCTTCCGCCGAGCCGCCGGCGCCGGCCGGGCGTCCCTGCTCATCCGTATCGACTACGTCGTCACCTTCGCCGGCCTGGCTGCGCCGGCGCCGATGGGTCAGGACGACCATTCGATCGGGCTGTCGGGCTCGTAGGCGCAGGTCCGGCCCGTGCGCACCGACCGGCGGAGGTGGCGGCCCAGGTCGGGGTGGACCGCCTCGACCCGGCTGATGGCGTCGCGCACCCGGGCCGTCACCGTCTGGCGAGCCCGCTCGGCCGGGTCGCCGGCTCGCCGGGGCCGGCCCCCGAGCCCGTAGGCGGCCGAGAGCTGGGCCACGAGCGCGTCCTTCTCGGCGATGGCTCGGGACGACCGGGCCGTGTCGGCGGCGCGGTCGGCGTCGTCGATCTCCTCGTCGAGGTCGGCCAGCCGGCGCCGGTAGGCGTCGCGGGCCGTGGCGTCGATGAGCTCCCCGAGGTCGCCCGGTTCGTAGAGGCCGTCGGCGGCGACATTGGCGCGTGCCGGGCCAATCGCTCCGGCCAGCTCGACGGCCGGGAAGGGCCGGCCCGGCTCGGCCAGGAGGCGAGCCAGGTCGCGCAGGCCCTTCGAGTCCCGGAGCCGGACCTCCCGGCCGGCGTGCACCAGGCGCCAGACTTCTCCTTCCCGGCGGAAGACGTTGGCGCCCCCCGGCTCCGGCGCGGTGGCGCCAGCGCCAGTATCGGCCGCACCATCGAGCAGCCCGTCGACCTCGGCGATCAGCCGGTCCACCCCCAGGTCTCGGTACAGCCGGCCGGCCTCGATGAGCTGGGCCCGGTCGTGGAGGCCGGCGCCGGCAACGAGCCGGATCCGGGCCACGAGCAGGGTGGCCCCGATCCGCTCGCACGAGCGGACCGCCGCCTCGAAGTGGGCCGCGGCGTCCTCGGGTCGACCGAGGGCCGCGGCCAGCGTGCCCAGGGCCCGCTCGACCGGGCCCCGCACCGCGGCACCGATGCCCTCCACCGCGAAGAGGCGGCGATGGGGGAGCAGGGTGTCGTAGGCCCACTCGGCCGCCGGGTGGGGCCCGATGATCCCGACGATCTCCGACACCTGGCAGACCATCGGGAGCCACTCGGAGTCGCGCTCGGCCCCGGGCAGCCGAGCGGCGGCACTGTCGAGGAGGGCGCGGGCCGGGCCGGGCCGGCCCGTCTGGGCCGCGCACAACGACCGGGTAACCAGCGGCCAGACCCCAGGGAAGGTTTCCAGGCCCGAGCCGGCCAGCAGCTCGGCCACCGCGTCGGCATCGCCGACCTCGGACAGCAGGTGCCAGCGCAGGGTGGTGGTGAGCATCACCGCGTTCTCGCTGTCGGACTCGCGCCCCATGGCCTGCGCGTCGGCGAGGGCGGCCCACGCCTCGTCGAGCCGGCCGTCCATCGCCGCCCGCATCGACCGCCACAGTGGGACGTACCAGCTGTACACGGGCCGGCGCAGGGCGGCCGCCGTCGTGGCGAACGCCTGGATCTCCCGGTCGGTGGCGTCGAAGTCGCCCTGTTCCATGAGCGCGACCACCGACAGGCGCCGGCCGAGCAGCTCCAGGCGCGGGTCTCGGAGGCGGGCGGCCAGGTCGACGATCTCCGCGGCGAGGGCCAACCGGGCGCTGGCGTGCTCCGGCCCGGAGATGGCGTCGCAGCGGGCCGCCAGGGCCTGGACCAGGGCAGCCCCGTCGCCGGACGCCCGCGCCAGTTCCACCGCCTCCTCGGTCAGCCGGGCCCGCCGGTCGACGCCGTCGAGAAAGGACACCGCGACGGCCAGCCGGGCCATCACTGACGCCCGCCGGGCCAGTTCGTCGGAGGCCAGCCCGTCAAGGGCCTCGCCGAGCAGGTCGATCTGCTGGCGGTCGAGCATGGTGACCTCGAACCCGACCGTGCCGCTCATGCCGAGAGCGGCAGAGGCCAGGAGGTCGGCCCGGCCGGCGGCCCGGGCCGCCCCGGCGGCGTCGAGGTAGGTGCTGCGGGACCCGGCCCGGTCCCCGCTGGCCTCCTGGGCGTCACCCAGGGCCAGGAGCAGCTCGGCCCGGCCGGCGGCGCCACCCGCGGCAGCCGTCAGGTGGGCGGCGTGGGTGAACCACGTGACCGCCTCCTCGTAGGCCAGCATGGCCATGGCCCGCCGTCCCGCCTCCGTGGCGTACACCGCGGCCCGGGACGCGGCCGACGGCCCGGCGGCCAGGAAGTGACGGGCCAGGTCGACCGGCTCGACGGCCCGGCCGTCGGCCCGAAGCCGCTCCAACGCCTCGCCCACCCGATCGTTGAGGCGCGCCCGCGACGCCGGCGCATCGAGCTCCAGGACGACGTCGCGCACCAGAGCGTTGGAGAAGGTCCCGGTGACCGGCCCGAGCGACGTCACGACCCCGGCCCCGGCCGCCGGCCCGAGCGCGTCGAGCAGCGAAAGGTCGTCCTGGCCGAGCGCCTCGGCCAGGACGTCGAGCCGGAAGGTCGTCCCGACGACCGCGGCGGCGGAAAGGGCGGCCCGCGTCTCGGGGCCGAGGTCCAGGAGCCGCTCGCCCACGAGCGCACGCGTCGACTCGGGAACGATGGCGGCGACCGCCGCGGCGTCGGCCCGCCCGCCGTGGGCGTCCAGCGCCAGCAGCACCTCCTGGGCCAGCAGCGGGTTGCCACTCGTCCGCCGGTGGACGGCGGCGGCCAGCGACGGGTCGATCTCCCGGCCGGCCACGCCCGCCAACAGCGCGGCCAACGGCTCCACGCCGAGGGGGGCCAGGGCCACGACCTGGCCCCGGCGGAGCAGGTCGGTGGCGGTCGCGCCCGACGGCCGTACCTCGCCCGTACGCCAGGTGGCGAGGATGACGACCGGCAGCGCCCGGAGGCGGGGGGCGAGGTGGGCCACGAGGAGCCACGACGACGGGTCCCCGTTGTGCAGGTCGTCGAGGACGACCAGGAGGGGTTGCTCGGCGGCCGCCGCGGTGAGCAGGGCGACGACGTCCTCGTACAGCTCGGCCCGGGCCTGTTCCCGGTCGGCGGCGCCGGCCGGGGGCTCGGGCCGGTGCCGGGCGTCGGCCAGGCGGACGGCGGCCGGCCACTCCCGCTCGGCCCGCCGGCGCAGGTCGTCGTGGCCTCGGAGCAGGTCACCCAGGGCCTGGGTCCACGGCCAGTAGGCCGGCATGGTCCCGGCCGGCCCGCACGTCGCCCAGATGACCAGGTAGGGCGCGGGCGCCGCCGTCGCCACCTCGTCGGCCAGGCGGGTCTTGCCGATACCGGCGGCGCCGGTGAGGACCAGGACGGCGCCGGCGCCGGCCCGGGCCTGCCCCAGCGCCTTGGCGATGGCGCGCCGCTCCGCCTCCCGCCCTACGAACGGAGCGACACCGACCATCCCAACCCTTCGTCCCTCGCCAGCACCCCGGCGAGGAGCGTACGCCTACGACTCGGCGGTGGCCTTCATCCGGCGCAGGGTCTCCCGCATCCCAAGGATGAGGTCGTGCTCGCGCTCGGGCCAGGTGACGCCCGTCCCGAGCTTGGTGGACCAGCGCCCGAAGGGACCGGGCACCCGGACGATCTCGAAGGACTCGGTGACCTGGCACCCGCCGTCAGCCGGTGCCAGGTCGTAGCGCCAGGTGGTCTCGCCCCGCCCCACGCTGAAAGCGAACGCCTTCCCTGGCGTGGCCTCGGTCACGGTGCACTTCGACGACCACGCGCCTCGCCGCTTGTTGCGGCCCTTGAACCGGGCGCCGACAACCGCGTGGTCGGCGCCGCCGATCCACTCGGCGGAGACGGCTTCGGGGCTCCATTCCCCGATGCGAGTGACATCGGCCACCATGTCCCACACCTTCTCGCAGGGCGCGAGGATCTCGATGGACTCCGAAGGCATGTGTGGCCTCCTACCCGTTGGTGGCGAAGCGGGACGTGGTCCGGGCGCCGAGCGCCGGGGCCGGGCTCAACCCTAGGTCAGCCCAGCCGACCGCGGCGAGTGCGCCGAAGAGGACGACGATGCCGGCGAGGAACGCCGGCTGCAGCGCCGCCGCCTCGCCGATCGCCAGCAGGACGGACCCGGCCCCCAGGGCCCACGCCGCCCAGGCCGGCGCCGTCGCCGTCCGGTGGAGGCCCACTGCGAGCACGATCAGGCCGGCGGAGAGCGTGAGCCCGAGGATCCCGAAGGGGACGACGATGCCGGCGCTGTGGGTGAGGTGGTCGAAGGCCTGGGTGGCCGCGGCCCGGTCCGAGACCTGGGCCAGCTGCCAGCCACCGAACCCCTCAGCGGCGACGAGCGCCGCCGTGCAGAACAGCCCGACGACGGCCAGCCCCGTGCCCCACAGCTCGAGACGGGGCGCCTCGGCGCGGAGCCGGCGGCCGAGGCTCAGGACGGCGGGGACGAGCAGGGCGGTGGCCGCCACGTACAGCAGGTGGGCGACGTACCAGCGGTTCAGCGACGCGGCCACGATCTTGAGCTGGTCGCCGGCATCGGTGACCTCGCGCGGATGGATGAGGGCCCCGGCCAGCAGGAAGGCAGGGGCGCCGATCAGGGCCGCGCCTCCCATCCGCCGGCGTGCCGTCATGGTCGCGGGGTTGGTGGTCGTCATCTCGGTCATCTGGCTCTCCTCTCGGTGTCGACTGGGAGGCGCGAGATAGGGCCTCGCGGCGGCGAGAAGTCGGGCGCGTGGTGCAGCCCGCCGGCGACCGCCGGGATCCAGACCGTCACCGTCGTCCCGGCGTCCGGAGAGCTCGCCACCTCGACGAGGCCGTCGTGCTGGTTGACCAGGCCCTGGACCTGGGCCAACCCCAGGCCGGTGCCCCGACCAACTGGCTTGGTGGAGAAGAACGGCTCGAAGATGCGGGGGAGGACGTCGGGGGCGATCCCCGCCCCCCTGTCCGACACGGCGATGCGAGCCCAGGGCGTCGGCCCCGACCCGGGCCGGCGGGCGAGGCCCAGGGTGATGTCGACGTCACCGCCCGCCGGGCTGGCGTCGGTGGCATTGGTGACGAGGTTGCGCACGATCTGCTCGAGCCGACCGGGATCGGCCATGACCCGATGCCCGCGGCCGTCGGTCTCGAAGCAGATCGGGGCCCAGGGTGGTTGGCTGCGCTGCAGGGCGGGCACGAGGTCCTGGAAGAAATCGTCGAGGTCGACCGCCACCAGGCGGAGCGGGCCCTGATGGGCAAAGTCGAGGAACTGCCAGACCATGGCCGCCGCCCGCTCGGCCTCCCTCCGGAGGTGGCCGACCTGGTCGCGGCCAGCCTGGTCGAGGCCGGCCTGGCCTTCGAGGAGCTGGGCCGACAGGCTGATCACGGTCACCACGTTGTTGAAATCGTGGGCCACGCCGGCCGCCAGCTGGCCGAGGGCGGCCAGGTGCTCCTGCTGCGCGGTACGGGCCTTGGCCGCCGCCACCGCGGCCCGGAGGCTCTCCTCGTTGTCCCGGAGGAACCGCTCGGTGCGCAGGCTGGCGGCGTAGAGGGTGGCGTTGTCGATGGCCAGCGCGGCCTGGTCGGCCAGGTCCTCCAGGAGGATCCGGTCGGCCTCGGTGTACGGCGGGCTGGGGAGCGTCCTAACCACCGTGGTGGTGCCGATCACCCGCCCCCGGACGAGGAGCGGCGCGGTGACCATGCCGCAGACGTCGAGGTCGTCCAGGAGCCGGCGGTACTCAGTCTTGACCAGGGCGCGCAGCTCCGCCGCCGGCCGGAAGAAGGTCTCGCCCGTCCGGACCACCACGGCGTCGGTCCCCTCGTCGACCCGCTGACGGGAGGACGCCAGCACCCGGGCGGCCAGCGCCGTCCTGTCCGGGTCACGGCCCTGGAGGGCGGCCAGCTCGAGCCACTCACCATCGTCGGAAACGAGACTGATGGCGCACATGTCGCCGATCAGCTGGCTGACCCGCTCGGCGAGAAGGGGGAGCAGGCGGCCGAGGTCGGGCACCGACAGGTTGGCCGCGTGGGCGAAGCTGGCCAGGACCTCGGACCGGGCGACCTCGGCCTGCCGATGGACTGCGCCGGCCGCCGGCCTCGGAGGTGGCACCCGATGGCGCTCGACCGAGAGCGCGGCTCGGGATGTACCCCACGCTCGCGGGGCCGCTCGGGCCCATCGTCGTGACGACACCGTCGACCTCCCTTCGGAGAGCTGCCAGCCGTCGCTCCCGGCTCGGCCCGCAGCCTCCTCCTGCCGATGGTACCGACCAAAATCCCGAATTGTTGACGTTCGCGCTTGCCAACGCCGGCGATGGCACCGGTACCATCGGCCGAAGTGCATGCCCGGAGAGGAACGAATGAGAATCGGTAGGGAAGAGCCAGCGATCGTCGTGGAACCGGCGGAAGACCCGGTCCGGAGGCCGGCGGTGGAGCCGGCGCCCGCACCGGAGCGGGAGCCGGTGAGAACGGCCTAGCCGGGTGCTTGATTTCACCGTTCCCGATTCCGTCACACCGATCGTGGCCTGGCGCTACTGGCGCCTCGGCGTGGGCGACGGGCGGCTGCGCTCGCTGACCGGTCGCCACCAGCCGTGGGCCCCCGGCCAGGCCCTCCAGGCCCGGTGCCGCTTCGACGACGTCGACCGGTCGGACTGGCGCTACCGGCTGGTCAGCGGGTTCAGCACCGAGCCCCACCCGGCGCCGGCCGAGGGGTGCACGTGCGGCCTGTACGCGGCCCGTACCCTGGAGGATCTCCGGGGCCAGATGCTGTTCGGCCTCAGCCGCATGGTGGTGGGCCAAGTGTCGCTCTGGGGCAAGGTCGTGCCCGGCCAGCACGGGTACCGCGCCGAGTTCGCCTACCCCCATCGGCTCTGCGTCTTCGACGGCTCGGTCCGGCGCGACGCCGGCGTGCTCGACGCGCTGTCGGCCTACGGCGTGCCGGTCGAGGTCGTGGGCGACCGCCAGGGAGCCTTCAGCCCGGTGCGGGCCGTCGCCCGCGCCTTCCGGGGCCTCACCGGGTAGCGCCGGCGGCCAGGAGCCGGCGCACCTCGGCTGCCGTGCCGAGGGTCAGCGCTTCCTGGGCCAGCACTAAGGCCCGGCCCGAGTCGACCTCCCGGACGGCCTGCTTGACGCCGGCCACGGCCGCCGGCGGCACGGAAAGCTCGGTGATGCCGAGGCCGACCAGGACGGGCACGGCGAGCACGTCGGCGGCCAGGGCGCCGCACACGCCCACCCTGGCCCCGACGTCGGCGCCGGCGACGGCGACCATGTGGACGAGCCCGAGCACGGCCGGGTCGAGGGCGTCGCCGAGCCCGGCCACCGCGGCGTTGGTGCGGTCGGCCGCCATGGCGTACTGGGTGAGGTCGTTGGTGCCGATGGAAAGGAAGTCGACCTCGCCCGCCAGGTGGGCGGCGGCCAGGGCCGCGGCCGGCACCTCCACCATGATCCCGACCTTCATCCGGGCCGGGACGGCCCGGCCCTCGTCGGCCATCGCCGCCATGGCCTCGGCGATGAGGGCCCGCGACCGGCGGACCTCGTCGACCGTGGTCACCATCGGGAACATGATCCGGACCGGGTGGTCCACCGCCACCCGCAGGACAGCCCGGATCTGGGTCGCCAGCAACTCGGGACGGGCCAGCCCCAGGCGGAGGCCCCGCAGGCCGAGGGCCGGGTTGGCCTCGTGGCGCCCGTCGGCGGGGAGCCAGGCGACGGGCTTGTCGGCGCCGGCGTCGAGGGTCCGCACCACGAGCGGGCGCCCCTCGAGCCCGACAGCCAGTTCGAGGTAGGCCCGGTACTGCTCGTCCTCGTCGGGCGCGGTGTCCCGGTCGAGGAAGAGGAACTCAGTCCGGAGCAGGCCGACGCCGTCGGCGCCACTGGCCACGATCGCCGCCGCCTCGTGCGCCGACCCTGCGTTGGCCTCGACCAGGACCCGGAGGCCGTCCCGGGTCACCGCCACCGCCCCGGCCGCGGCTCGGGCCCCCGCCTGCCGGCGCCGGGCGTCGGCCCCCCGGGCGGCGAGGAGGGCTCCGACCTCGGGAGTCGGGTCGACGAAGAGCGCCCCCGTATCGCCGTCGAGCACGAGCGGCGCCCCCTCGGCGATAGTCAGCACGCCGGCGCCGAGGCCGACGACCGCGGGGATCCCGAGGGCCCGGGCCACCAGGGCACCGTGGCCGAGCGGGCCGCCCGTGGCCGCGGCCAGGCCGACAACGAAGGCGGGGTCGAGCCCGGCCAGGTCGCCGGGAGAAAGCTCGGTCACGACGACGATGCCCGCTTCGGTGACCCGCTCCCCGGCCCGGCCGGGGCCCAACAAGTGGACCAGGACGCGGTTGCCCACGTCGACGACGTCTGCCGCCCGGCCCTGGAGGTACGGGTCGTCGAGGCTGCGGTAGGCGCCGGCCATCGACATCACCGCCTCGTGCCACGCCTGCGCCCCGTTCACGCCGGCGGTCAGCACAGCCTGGCGGGCGGGACCGAGCAGGGCTTCGTCGTCGAGGTACAGGAGGTGGGCGTCGAGGATGGCGGCCCTGTCCTCGCCGACAACCGCGGCCAGGGCAGTCCTCGCCCGGCCCAGGTCGTGCCGGGTCGCCACCAACGCCCGCCAGAGCGCGTCCCATTCTGCGGCGGGACCGGCTCCCGGACCGACGGGGACGGGTGGGACCACGGGCCGGAGATGGCGTGCGAGCCCCGAGGCGATGCCCGGGGAGGCGGGCAGGCCGCTGTAGGTGGCCCCGGCGACGAGGCCGGGGCCCGGTGTCGGAGCGATGGGCGCTTCGCCGTCGCCGAAACCGAGGCCGTCGCCGGCGAGGGCCACGAGCGCGGCCACGACGGCCGCCGCTTCGGGGCCCCGGGCCATGATGTGCAGCTCGTGGCCCACGCGGGCGCCGAGAGTGGACACGGCATTGATGCTGCGCCCGCTGGCCGGGCCCCGGCCGGCCGTCACGTTGGTGATCGTCACCTCGGCGTCGTACCGGCCGGCCGTGGCCACGATGCGGGCCGCCGGGCGGGCATGAAGCCCGAGCGGGTTGCCAACGACGACGGTCGCCTCGTCGTCCGCGGCGGGCCACGCCGGCGGTGGGGCCCCCCGGCCCGGCTCGGCGGCCGGCGTCCCCAGGTGGGCGCGCTTGCCGGCCAGGCCGGCCCGGGCCTCGGCCGCCACCTCGGCCAAGCTCAAACCGGCGCGAGCAGCGACGGCCGCGCTCACCGCCCCCTCCACGAACGGCGCGTCCGAGAGCACGACCTGGGCAGCGATGTCGGGGCCGAGCATCTCCAGGGCGGTCTCGGCGCTGAGCAGCGCGCTCCCCAGGTCCATGAGCACGAGCACGCCGCCCAACCCGAGGCTCGCTTCGATCGCGGCCATGACCAGCAAGGCGTCGGTCCCCAGCGCGTCGGCGGCCAGGCGGGTGCCCCCCGCCACCTCGATGACGATGTCGGGCCCGCCCATCTCCCGGGCCAGCGCGGCCACAGCCTCGGCCAGCTCCGCGCTGTGCGACACGAGGACGATCCCGACCATCGAAGGGTTCAGAGCTCGAGACCGTACGCCCAGAAGAGCAGGGCGACGGGGTGCACAGACGAGTGGTCCGACGCCGCGGTGATCTGCCACCTGCAGGTCTCCCCGTCGCAGGCCACGACGTCGGGGTTGCCGGTCCGCACCTGCTCGAACAACGGCTCGCCGACGGCCATGGCGATGCCGTACTTCTCCTTCTTGAGGCCGTACGTGCCGGCGATGCCGCAGCAGCCGCCGGCGCTCTCGACGACCTCCATGCCGGGGACGAGCCGCAACAGGTCGAGCGCCGGCGTGCCCATGGCGTGGCCCCGTTGCTGGCAGGGCGCGTGGTAGAGGACACGGAGGGGAAGGCGCCGGAAGTCGGTGTCGAGCGCGCCCTGGTCGTGGAGGTCGAGCAGGAACTCGCAGATGTCGTAGGTGCGCTCCCCCATGGCCCGCAGGTCCTCGTCGGCCAGGCCGAGGATCTCCCGGCCCTCGCGTTTGAGCATCAGGCCGCAGCTGCTCGAACTGGCGACAACGGGTTCGTCCCCGCCGCCGGCGGCCAGGTCGTGAGCCAGATGGCGCAGGGTGCGCCGGGCCGGCTCGAACAGGCCGTTGGACTGCAGCGGCAGCCCGCAGCAGCCCTGGTCGGGGACACGGACCTGGACGCCGTTGCGCTCGAGCACGGCGACCACCATGCGCCCGAGGTCGGGCTCGAACCAGTTGGTGCTGCACCCGTGGAAGTAGACGACCGAGCGGCCGTCGGGGTGGACCCCGGCGCCGCGGCGGTGGCTGCGTGCCCAGCGCTGGAAGCTGCGGGGCGCATAGGGCGGGACCGGGGCCGAATGGTGGAGCCCGACCGCCCGCTCCAACACCCACCGGGCCGGGCCGTTGGCCATGACCCGGTTGACGACGGGCGCCACCGGCGACCCCATCGGGCCGGTGACCCCGGGCCGGGCCAGGACGCGGTCCCGCAGCGGCGCGCCCACCTCCGCCTTGTACGCCGCCCGGGCCCGCGAGTTGATCTCGGCGATCTTCACACCGTGCGGGCAGACCTGGGAGCAGATCCCGCAGCCGGAGCAGTAGTCGACGGAGTGGTCGGCCGAGGCGCCGGGCTGGCGGAACCGCTCGGCCTGCGGACCTTCGTACTTCGGCCCGGGGAACAGCGGGGTCACCTGGGCCACCGGGCACGCCGTCTCGCAGATCGTGCATTTCACGCAATGGTCGAGCGACGCCCGGACGGGGTCTTCCATCAGCCCTCCTCGGTCAGGACCGACATCGCCGCGTGGTAGCCGGTGGCCACGCTGATGCCGTCGCCCGACTTCTCCTTCCACGGCTCGGCGCCGGCCAGGGTGGCGCCCGCCACCCGCACGTTGTCGTAGAGCACCGCGCCGCGGGCGTCGACGGGCCGGAGCCATCGGTCGACGGCGATGCCGGCGGTGGCCAGGGGGTGATGGTCGAGATAGCCGGGCAGGAAGCGGGCGGCGCCGTCGTCGGCTCCGGTCACCGGCAGGCCCAGCACCGGCTCGCGCACCACACGGTGGCTGTCCATCACCAGCCCGCCCGCGGCCCAGCCCCCGGTGGCGAGGACCAGGGCGGCGGTCGGGTAGAACCGCCGGCCGTTGGCCGTGCCCGACCAGACACCGCGCACCCGGTACCCGTCGGTCTCCACCCCCACCACCTCGGCACCGATCACGACCCGGGCCCCGGCCCGGCGGGCGGCAGCCATGAGCACGGTGAACATGCGGAGGCCGGGGACCGACGGCGGGAGCGTCGGTATCTCGAAGATCGGCCGCTCGACCCGGGCCTCGAGCTCCTCCCAGGCCTGCTCGGCGCCGGCCAGGCCGAGGACGGCGGGGACGCCGAGCACCTCGTCGGCGGCCAGGCGGCCCTGTAAGGCGGCGGCGAAGTCGGCCCGGAACCGGGGGTCCTCGAACCGGCGGGCGTACCCAAGGGGGCCGGCGTCGACCCGGCCCCCGGGCGAGAGGTCGACCTCGACGGCCCGGGCACCCACGGCCGTCCCGGCCGGCGTGGTGGCGAGGGCCAGGTTCCCGGCCACGAGGGACGGGTAGAAGTCCTTGAGCCCGGGAAGGCCGACGATCGCGTAGGGACCGCCGCCCCGGAGGTCGCCGGCGGCCATGGTCTGCGGCGCGACCGCCGCCGGCTTGCACACGCCCGCCGCCGTGGGCAGGAGGAAGTTGCGGCCGAGGTCGCCGACGTACCGGGGGTCGGTCAAATGGCCCTTGAGCCAGCCCACCGCCTCCTCGACCACCCCGGCGCCGACCCGGGCGTACGGGTGGTCGGGGTGCTCGGCCACAAATGCCGGGAGAGCGCCGGCCGGCGACATCACCGGCGCCGGCGTGTAGCCCAGGACGTCGATGGTGGCCCCGCTGAGGTGCGTGGCGCCGAAGCCCTTGGCCAGGATGCGAGCCCGGCGCCCGGCCTCGGCCAGCCGCAGGGCAGCCACCAGGCCGGCCATGCCGGCCCCGACGACCACGATCTCGCCGTCGTCGCTCACGGCGCGCCGGCCGCCGCCGGGAGGTGCTCGACATCCAGGAGGCCCTGGTACAGCCAGTCGTCGAGGCGGGCCTGGCGGAGCTGGTCCCCGTAGAGGATGGGGGCCAGGCCCTTCCACCGCTCCTGGAGGAAGTCGAGCAGGGCCCGGTTGGCCGTCGCCTGGTCGAGCCGCTCCTGGTGGTGGAGGATCCCGGTGGCCCGGTAGGTGCAGAACCCGCCCTGGCAGGGGCCCATGCCCAGCCGGAGCGCCCGGCGGATGTCGTCGATGTTCGCCGTCGGCCGGCGGTCGAGGGCCTCGGTGAGGTCCCGGCGCGACACGAGCTCGCACTCACAGACGAGCTGGTCGTCGAGCAGGTGGCGCTCCCGCTGGGCGAGACGCGAGCCGACCGCGTAGTACGCGCCCGGCTCCGAGTCGGGAAGGGGGAGCGTGGCCGTACGGCACGGCCGGTCCGTTCCCGGGCTCGCCATCCGGGCCACCAGGTCCATCGTCTCCTCCGCCATCAACCGGAAGGTGGTCGCCTTCCCGCCGGTGATGGTGACGAACCCGTCGAGCCCGTCACGCTGGCGATGGTCGAGGAGCGTGTGGGCCCGGGTGATGTCGCGGGTCTTCTCGTCACCCGGCTCCTTGGCGCCGAATAGGGGGCGGGCGCCGGCCCACACCCGCAGCGCCCGGGCCTTGCGGAACCCGGGCACGAGCTTCTCCCCCTCGTCCAGCATGTGGTCGACCTCGGCCTGGGTGACCTCGAGCTGGTCGGGATCGGTGACCGGGGAGTCGGTGGTGCCGACAACCGAGACCGTCCGGATGGGGACGATGATGTCGCCGTCGGAGGGCATCGTGCACCGGTTGAGCACGGTGTTCACGATGCGGTGGTTCATGGCGATCATGATCCCCTTGCCCGGGACGACGTCGACCGGTCGGCAACCGGCCAGCGCCGCCAGCTGGCCGGCCCACGCGCCGGTGGCGTTGACCGTCACCTGGGCCCGGACCGTGAGCGTCACGCCCGTGCGAACGTCGACAGTGACCACGCCGGCGACTGCGTCCCCATTGCGCAGGACCTCGGTCACGCGGTGATAGGTGAGGACGCGTGCCCCGTGCTCGACGGCCGACCGTGCGCACGCCCATGCCAGCTTCCAGGCGTCCATCGACGCGTCGGCCACCAGGAAGGCCCGGCGGATGTCGGGATTGAGCGCCGGCTCCCGCACGAGGGCGGCGCCAACCTCGATCTCCTCAACGCCGACTCCCGTGGCGGCACAGCCGGCCAGGAACCGGTCGCCGAACTCGACGTCGTCCCACGGCGTGGTGACGAAGAGGCCACCAGTGTCCTCGATGCAGTCGGCCGCGATCCGGCGCAGCACGCCGTTCTCGGCCGCGCACTCCCGGGCCGCCTGCGGGTCCTTGACCGCGTAGCGGCCGCCCGAGTGGAGGAGCCCGTGGTAACGCCCGGTCGTCCCCTCGGCCAGGTCCTTGCGCTCCACCAGCACGGTGGCAAAGCCGCGCAGGGCCGCGTCGCGGGCCACGCCGACCCCGGTCGCGCCGCCTCCGATGACGAGCACCTCGGTTTCGATGGTCTGCATGCACGTACCTCCGGGAGGGCCGGCGACGGTGCGGCCGCCGGCCCCGGCGCGGATGGGGGCTACTCGACCCAGTCGAAGGTGCGGGTCACGGCCTTCTTCCAGAGCTTGTAGTCGTGCTCCCGCCGATCGGCGTCCATCACCGGCGTCCAGCGCTTGTCCTCGCCCCAGTTGGCCCGCAGGTCCTCGACCTCGGCCCAGAACCCGGTGGCCAGGCCGGCGGCGTACGCCGCTCCAAGCGACGTGGTCTCGGCCACCGTCGGCCGCACGACCGGCACCCCGAGGACGTCGGACTGGAACTGCATGAGCAGCTCGTTGCCCACCATGCCGCCGTCGACCTTCAGCGCGGTCAGGGCCACGCCGGAGTCGGCGTTCATGGCGTCGACGACCTCCTTGGTCTGCCACGCCGTCGCTTCGAGCGCGGCCCGGGCCAGGTGGCCCTTGGTGACGTAGCGGGTAAGGCCGGCGATCACCCCTCGGGCGTCGCTCTTCCAGTACGGCGCGAAGAGGCCGGAGAAGGCGGGCACGAAGTAGCAGCCGCCGTTGTCGTCCACGCTGCGGGCCAGGGCTTCGATCTCAGGCGCCGACTTGATGATCCCGAGGTTGTCGCGCAGCCACTGGACCAGCGCGCCGGTGATGGCGATGGAACCTTCCAGGCAGTAGACGGCCGGCTGGTCGCCGATCTTGTAGCCGAGGGTGGTCAGGAGCCCGCTCGAGGACTGGACAGCGTGATGACCGGTGTTGAGCAGGAGGAAGTTGCCCGTTCCGTAGGTGTTCTTGGCCTCGCCGACGGAGAAGCAGGTCTGGCCGAACAAGGCGGCCTGCTGGTCGCCGAGGTCGCCGGCCACGGGGATGCCCCGGAGCGCCAGCTCGTGGATCTCGCCGTAGACCTCGCTCGAGGCCCGGATGCTCGGGAGCATGGCCCGGGGGATGCCGAGGATGGCGAGGATCTCCGGGTCCCAGTCGAGGGTACGGAGGTCCATCAGCATCGTGCGGCTGGCGTTGGACACGTCGGTGACGTGCACGCCGCCATCCGGGCCGCCGGTCAGGTTCCAGATGAGCCAGGTGTCGATGTTGCCGAAGAGGACGTCGCCGGCCTCGGCCTTGGCCTTGATCCCTTCGACGTTGTCCAGGAGCCACTTGATCTTCGGGCCCGAAAAATAGGTGGCGATGGGAAGCCCGGTCTTGCCCCGGAACCGGTCCTGGCCGCCGTCGGCCATCAACATGTTGCAGATCACATCTGTGCGGGTGTCCTGCCAGACGAGGGCGTTGTGCACGGGCTTGCCCGACACGCGGTCCCACAGGACTGTCGTCTCCCGCTGGTTGGTGATCCCGACCGCGGTGAGGTCGTGGTGGTCGATGCCGGCCTTGGCCAGGGCCATTGGGACGACCTCGTGCACGCGGTTCATGATCTCCAACGGGTCGTGCTCCACCCATCCGGGCTTCGGGTAGATCTGCTCGTGTTCCTTCTGTTCGACGGCCACCACCTTGCCGGCGTGGTCGAAGACCATGAACCGGGTGCTCGTCGTCCCCTGGTCGATCGCTCCTACGTACCTGCCCATGTCTCTCCTTCGCTGTTCTACGTACGTACTGCTCCGCTGTGTGCCTGCCCTCCGAGCTGTTCGGCCCCGCAGTGGACCAGGAGGTAGCTCGACGTGGCTCCGGGGTCCTGATGGCCGGCGCTGCGCTCGCCGAGGTAGCTGGCCCGGCCCTTCCGGGCCACCATCGGCACCGTCGCCTTGACCCCCGCCCGCGCCGCCACCGCCGCGGCATGCCACGCCTCACCGGCGGTGGCGCCGGACTCGACCGCGTGCCGGAATGCCGCCGCCGCCGGCACCAGCGCGTCCACCATGGTCTTGTCGCCGAGGACCGCCTTGCCCCGGGCCTGCACCCCCT
Source organism: Acidimicrobiia bacterium (assembly GCA_023264995.1). Taxonomy (GTDB): domain Bacteria; phylum Actinomycetota; class Acidimicrobiia; order Acidimicrobiales; family AC-14; genus CADCTB01. Next base: position 47,060 of record JAHFUR010000003.1, read on the forward strand.
CCACCCCGGCATCGAGCGCCGCGGCCCAGCCGTCCCCGTCGAGCTCGGAGCGGCCCGCCGTCGCTGTCGCCATCCGCAGGAACACGGTGCCGTACAGGGGCCCGCTGGCGCCGCCGACGGTGGACACGAGGGTCATCCCGACCGTCTTGAGCAGGGCGCCGATGTCGTCACCGGCCGGCGTGGCGTCCAGCTTGGCCACGACGGCCCGCATGCCGCGGTCCATGTTCGTACCGTGGTCGGCATCGCCGATGGCCGCGTCGAGCTCGGTCAGCCGGTCGCGGTGCTCGGCGATCTCCGCCTGGAAGGCTCGGGCCCAACGGGCGACGTCGGCCGCCGAATCGGTCAAGCTAAGCCCCCCACCGGAGGCCGGGCGTCACGACCGGGGCGTCCCAGAGGCGGGCCAGCTCGTCGTCGAGCTTGAGCAGCGTGATGGAGCACCCCGCCATCTCGAGCGACGTGATGTACGAGCCCACCAGGTTGCGACCGACGAGGATGCCTCGGCCAGCCAGGAAGCGGTGCAACTCCCGATAGACGATGTACAGCTCGATGAGGGGCGTACCGCCCAGGCCGTTGACGAACGCCAGCACGCTGTCGCCGGCCCGGAAGGGCAGATCCTCGACGACGGGCCCGGCGAGCAGGGCGACGATGTCGTCGGCCGGCGCCACCTTCATGCGCTCCCGGCCGGGCTCGCCGTGGATGCCGATGCCGATCTCCATCTCGTCCTCGCCGAGGTCGAAGGTCGGGCGCCCGGCCGACGGGGTCACGCAGGAGGTGAGCGCCATGCCCATGCTGCGGGCGAAGTCGTTCACATGGCGGCAGACGTCGGCGACCTCCTTCAGCGGCCGGCCCTCGGCCGCCGCCGCCCCGCACAGCTTCTCGGCCAGCACCGTGGCGCCCACACCCCGCCGACCGGCGGTGTAGAGGCTGTCCCTCACCGCCACGTCGTCGGCGACGACCACCGCCTCCACCTCGATGCCCTCCTCGCGTGCCAGTTCGGCGGCCATCTCGAAGTTCAGGATGTCGCCGGTGTAGTTCTTCACGATGTGGAGCACGCCGGCGCCGCCGTCGACCGCCTTGGTGGCCGCGAGGATCTGGTCGGGCGTGGGCGAGGTGAAGACCTCGCCGGGGCACGCGGCGTCGAGCATCCCCGCGCCGACGAACCCGCCGTGCATCGGCTCGTGCCCCGAGCCGCCGCCCGACACGAGCGCCACTTTGCCGAGCACAGGGGCGTCGGCCCGGACGACCATGTACGGGTCGAGCGAGACCCGCACCATGCCGGCATGGGCCAGGGCCAGACCTTCCAGCTCCTCCCTGACGACGTCCTCCGGGGCATTGATCAGCTTCTTCATGATGGTCGCGCCCCTTAGTTCGGCCAGACGAGGTTGAAGATCACGCTGCCGATGATCCCGCCGATGATCGGGGCGACGACGGGCACGATCGCGTAGCTCCAGTCCGAGTCGCCCTTGCCGGCGATGGGGAGGAAGGCGTGGGCGATGCGGGGGCCGAGGTCACGGGCCGGGTTGATGGCGTACCCGGTCGGGCCGCCGAGGGAAAGGCCGAGCGACAGGACGAGGAGGCCGATGAGCAACGGGCCGACGCCGCTGGCCGCCGCGCCCTTGTTGATGCCGATGGCGAGGACACCGATGAGCAGCATCGCCGTGCCGATCACCTCGGTGATGGCGTTCTGCAGCGGCTTGCGGATAGCGGGGCCGGTCGAGAAACAGGCCAGCTTCAGGCCGGGGTCGACCGTCTCCTTCCAGTGGGGCAGGTAGGCCAGCCACACCAGCACGGCGCCGAGAATGGCACCGGCGAACTCGCCGGCCAGGTAGATCGGGACCTCTTTCCACGGGAAGTCACCCGTTGCCGCCAGGCCGAGCGTGACCGCCGGGTTGAGGTGCGCGCCGCTGAAGGGGCCGGCGGCGTAGACCCCGATGGTCACGGCCATCCCCCACCCGAACGTGATGACGATCCAGCCCGAGTTCTGCGCCTTCGACTTGGTCAGGAGGACAGCGGCCACGACACCGTTGCCCAACAGGATCAGGATCGCCGTGCCCACCAGCTCAGATACGAAATTGTTGTCCATCTCCAGGCCCTCTCTCCCGCCCCGCGCCGAACGGTCGAGCGGCGCCGGGAACCGGGAACAGCGGCACGCAAAGGGGCCGGGCGACCGGGGCTACCGGACCGTTCCGCTGCGTCCCTCTGTGCGTCGACGTCAAGTGTGCTCCTTGCGTCCCGTCGCCGGCTGGTCGCCCGGACGGCTCGGGACCGGATCCCAGTAGGCCCGTTGCGAGGTGCATCGGAAAGAGCCGCTCACGTCAAACTCCCTGGTGCACGCGCACTAGTCCGCCGTCGCGATGGCCGACCGCAGGTGGCTGAGCAGGCTCCGGACGGCGGCCCAGCTCGTCTACCGCAAGCCGCTCACCACGATGCCGGCGCCCACGGCCACGGCGACACCGGCAAGCGCCACCAGGCCGCCGAGGGCGCACGCCAGCACGACGAGCAGGACGCCCGACCGCAGTCGGGCCCACAGCGTGGTCGGTCTCGTCGCGTAGAAGCGCAGGCCAGGTAGGTCGGTGGTCTCGTGCGGATCCGCGTGGACCGCGCCGGACGCCCTCGGGGGCGCCGGACGCAGGCCGATGCTCGGGCTGCCCATCCGCCCGCGCCGAGCCGTCGCGGCCGGCCAATTCACGTCGCTGAAGGCGACGCGGGCGACGACGAGGACGGTGACCATGATCACGCCGGAGCTGACGAGGAGCGTCATGGCCGGCGTCGGATCCTGTCCTGGCTCGTCGCCGTCGACGTCGGTCCCGCCTCCGCTCGGGGACGCCTTGATGATCCTTCGCTCAAGTGCACAGCCGGTCGCAACCTTTTGCCCTTTCTCGTCCGTTCAGAAGTCGCCGGGGTCTGGGGCAACGCGCGACGCCTCGAGGTCGTGCCGATGCGGCACGGTCACCCGAACGCGTTCCCTACCTCCGCTACCCCACCTTGCCGATCGCAAACCGACCAGGACGGGGGCACTCGTCGGCCCGGGCTCGTCGGCCTCAGCTCCGGTGGATCAGCCCCTCGCGGCTGGCCACGGCGACGGCCTCGAGCCGTGAGTGGGCCCCCAGCTTGGTCAGGACGTTCTGGATGTGGTTGCGCACCGTGTTGGTCGACACGAAGAGCCGGCGGGCGATCGCCTCCTTCGAGGCACCCTCGGCGAGGAGGTCGAGCACCTCGCGCTCCCGGGACGTCAGATCGGAGCCCAGTCCATGCTGCGTCCGGCGCAGACGCGGGAGCAGCCGGGCGAGCATGTCGGGCGAGACGAGCGACTCTCCGTTGGCCGCCAGCCGGACTGCAGTGGTGAGCTCGTCGCCACCCTTGTGCTTGGTCACGTAACCGGAACACCCGGCCTCGATGGCGGCAACGAGCACGTCCTCGTCGAGGAACGACGTGAGCATCACGATGTGCACCGTCGGCTGGGCCGCCTTGATGGCGGCCGCGGCCAAGACGCCGTCACCGTCGGGCAGGCCGTAGTCCATGAGGACGACGTCAGGCCGCAGCGACGACGCGAGCTGGCAGACGGCAGCCATGGTCCCGGCCACCCCGACAACCTCAATGTCGGGCTGGGCGCCGAGGACCATGGCCAGGCCCTGGGCCACGACGGAGTGGTCGTCACAGACGATGACCCGGATCCGCTCACCGGCCACGAGCTGCCTGGCGTCACTCGACCACGTCACCGTCGTGGTTCACCTCATCCGGTCGTCTTCGTCTGAGCCAAGGGTAGGCGCCCGGCGGCCACTACTCCGGCGGCCGTCCCGCCCCGAGCGGCCCTTGGAGCCCGGTAGGGAGCCCGAGCGTCACGGACAGGCCGTAGTGGTCGGAGGCGGCCAGGGTGGGATCGGCCCGGTCGACCTCGTCGAACACGAGCCGGGCGGCGGCCACCTGCAGCCGGTCGTTGACGAACACGTAATCCAAGACGCTGCCCGGCCCGGACGCGCCGCGACGGAGCGGCGTCGGAACGGTGCGGGCCGGCTCATGACCGTGGACCTCGGCGAAGGCCGACCGCAGGTGGTCGGTGAGGAGGGACACCGTGGGCGAGCCCGGACGGGCGTTGAAGTCGCCGAGGAGCACCGCCGGCAGGCGCGGTCTGGAACCCATCCAGTCGACGAGCCGGCGGGCCTGCGCGGCCCGGAGCCCCTCACCCCCCAGCCCGAGGTGGGTGTTGTAGACGTCAAGCAACCCACCGCCGGGCGGGCGGACGGTCACGACCTGCGCCACGCGGCCCTTGGCCCCGCCCCGAGCGGCCCTGGGAGCGGGGACCACTGCCCCGAGGTCGAGCCAGGCCGTGGCCACGACTGGCAGCCGGGCCAGCACGCCGATCCCCTCCCAGAGCCCCGCCGGGCCCGTCTTGGCCCGGCGGTACACGGTGTAGCGGAGGCAGCCGCCGCTCACCCGGTCGACCTCGCGCTGGATCCAGGCGGCCTGGTCAGGGAGCATCCGCACCTCCTGGAGCCCCACCACGTCCGGCGCCAGCTCGACGAGCTGGCGCACAAGCAGCGGGCGCCGCTCCCGCCATCGGTCGGCGGTGTTACGCAGGTTGAGGGTGACGACGTGCACCGTCATGGCCGGAACCCTACGAGCGGAGGCCCACGGTCGCGGCTCTATCGTCGGCCCCATGGAGCGACGCACCAAGATCGTGGCCACGGTCGGGCCGGCATCGAGCTCGGCCGACGTCCTGCGCCGGATGATCGACGCCGGCATGAACATGGCCCGCCTGTCCCTGGCCCACGGGCCGGTGGAGGAGACCCTCGAGCGCATCCGGCTCGTCCGCGCCGTGGCCGAGGAGGCCGGGCGGATCATCGGCGTCCTGGTCGACCTCCCTGGCCCGAAGATCCGCACCGCCAGCTTCGAGCAGGAGGTGTACCTGGTCGAGGGGGACACGGTGGAGCTGGTCCAGGCCGGCCCGGGTTCGACCAGCGATTGGCGGCGGATCGCCGTCGACTACCCGGGCATCGCCGACCACCTCCGCGAGGGTGACCGGGTGCCGCTCGGCGACGGCGGGATCAGCCTCTTCGTCGAGCAGGTCAGCGGTGACCGGGCGATGGCACGCGTCCGTTCCGGTGGCCGGCTGGCGGGCCGTCCCGGCGTCGCCCTCCCACCGTCGCGGTTCCCCCTGGAGTCGCCCACCCCGGAGGACCTGCGGCTCCTCGACCGGGTCTGTGCCGCCGATGTCGACGCGGTGGCCATCTCCTTCGTCCGCTCCGGGGCCGACGTGGAACGGGTCCGTCAAGCCAGCGGGCCCGACGGGCCCATGCTCGTGGCCAAGATCGAGACACAGGAGGCCGTCGACGCCTTGGAGGAGGTGATCGCCGTGGCCGACGGGGTGATGGTGGCCCGGGGCGACCTCGGCATCCGCTGCGCGCTGGAGGACGTCCCCCACTACCAGAAGCGGATCATCGCCACCGGGGTGGCCTACGGCCGGCCGGTCATCACGGCCACCCAGATGCTCGAGTCCATGCTCCGGGCGCCCACACCGACCAGGGCCGAGGTCAGCGACGTGGCCAATGCCGTCCTCGACGGGAGCAGCGCCCTGATGCTCTCGGGCGAGACCGCCATCGGCGACGACCCGGTGGCCGCCGTCGCCACCATGGCCCGGATCGTCACCCGGGCCGAGCGGGAGTTCGACTACCAGACCTGGGGCCGGGAGCTCGGCGCCCAACAGGTGGCCGAGCACCGGGGGGCACCAGTTTCGGTCCGCATCACCGCCGCCATCTCGGCGGCGGCCTGGCGGGCCGCCAACGACGCCGGCGCGGTGGCCATCATCGCCTGCACCAACAGCGGGACGACCGCCCGGGCCATCTCCCGCTTCCGCCCGGTGATCCCGGTGCTCGGCGTCACTCCCTCGGTGCGGACGGCCCGCCAGCTCTCGGTGGGCTGGGGCATCACCCCGATCGTCACCCACCAGCACGGGACGACGAATGACATCGTCTGGTTCGCGGTCAGTGCCGCGGCCGAGTCCGGGATGGTCAAGAAGGGCGACATCGTGGCCGTGCTGGTCGGCTCCCCGGAGGAGCCGACGCCGACGACCGATGTGTTGCGGCTCGTCACGATCTAACTTGGCGGCCCTCACGAGAGGAGCGGACCATGAAGCGCAGGTACCTGGCCGTCCTCGCCCTCGCCGGCCTCCTACTGGCCGCGTGCGGCGACGATAAGGACACCAAGAGCACCGCCGCGGCGGGGACCACCACCACCGTCGCCCGGCCGGCGGCCGTTGCCGACCTGGCCGGCCCCGACGGCAAGCCCGTGGGCCGGGTCACCTTCACCGAGAGCGCCGGCCACCTGGTGGTCGAAGGGAAGCTGACCGACCTGCCGCCTGGGTTCCACGGGTTCCACATCCATGCCGTGGGCAAGTGCGAGGCCGGGACGCCGGCGTTCACCACTGCGGGCGGCCACCTCACCGTCGGCACCCAGCTCCACCCGGCCCACGCCGGCGACCAGCCCGTGCTGCTCGTCCTGAGCGACAACACGAGCGACATCCGCTTCGCCACGGACCGCTACACGCTGGCCGACCTCCTCAACCCTGACGGCCGGGCGGTCATCATCCACGCCAACCCGGACAACTACGGCAACATCCCCACCCGCTACGCGCCCAAGGTCGACGCCACCACCCAGGCCACCGGTGATGCCGGCGACCGCATCGCCTGCGGCGTGGTGAAGCGGCCCTGAGGCCAGGCCGCCGCCGCAGCGCGGTAGCGTTTTCCCGCGGCTCCGCATGGAGCCGCCGCGTGACCACGTCGCACCAGACCAGACCGCACCACACGACACCTCTTCACAACACGACGTCATAAGGCCGGGGAATGCGTTCCGAGCACAAGCCTGCAGGCCCTGGCGGCGCCGACCGGGACGAGGCGCGGCACGACGGCCGCCGCGCGGTGCTGGTCTTCCTCGGGATCGCCGCCGCCCTCTTCGTGGTGTCGGCCGTGTCGTCGATCTGGCTGTCCCACCCTGGGGACCAGGTCATCCCGCCGTTCCACGGTTGGCGCTGGCTCCAGGGCTGGGCCGAGTGGGACTCGGGGTGGTATGCGGCCATCGCCCAGGGCGGGTACGGGTACATCCCGGGCCATCAGTCGACCATCGCCTTCTTCCCCACCTACCCGTTGATGATGCGGGCGGTGGCGGTCGCAGTCCGCAACGCCTACGTCGCCGGCGTGCTCGTCACCGTGGCCTCGGGAGCGGCCGCCACCCGGCTCTTCCACGGTTGGCTGAGCGAGCGCATGACCCCCCACCAGGCCCGCTCGGCCCTTGGCCTGCTGCTCCTGTACCCGTACGCCTTCTTCCTCTACGGCGCCGTCTACCCCACGGCGCTCTTTGTGATGACCCTGGTCGGGGCGTTCGTCCTTCTGGAGCATGACCATCCCTGGCTGGCCGGGCTCGTCGGCGCGCTGGCCACCGCGGCCAGGCCCACCGGGGTAGTACTGATCGTCGCTCTGGCCGTTCGGGCCTACGAGCGCAGCAGGGAGCCCGGCCGACAGGGCATGGCGCCGGCCCGCCCCGTGTGGCGCGAGGCCGGCGTCCTGCTCTCCGTCCTCGGCCTGGGCGCCTTCTGCTTCTACCAGTGGCGGCGGTTCGGCGACCCGTTCGCGTTCATCACCGTGCAGTCGGCGTGGGGCCAGGAGAGCGGGCTGCACACGTGGCTCAAGGTGCGGTTCTTCCAGGACCTGGCCACCCTGCCGCACCGCAACCTGCTCGCGTCGCTCACCTATCTCGCCCACCCCATCCTCACCGTCGGCGCGCTGGCCCTGGTCCCGAGGGTGTTCCGCCGCTTCGGGTACGGCTACGGCACCTACGCGCTCCTGATGATCCTGGTCCCGGCCCTCAGCACCAAGAACTTCTTCGGCATGAGCCGCTACCTGCTCGCCGCGTTCCCGTGCTTCGCCGTCGCCGGCGAGCTCCTGGCCGAACGGCCCCGGTTGGCGGCGTTCGTCTACCCGGCCGCCGGCCTCGGCCTGGTCGCCCTGACCGCGGCCTACAGCCAGGGCTACTACCTGTCCTGACCTCTACCTGCCTGACCACCGAGGTCAGGCGGCCCGGGCGCCTACCGCCGAGGCGAGGAACGAGGCGATACGGTCGACGCTGGACTGCTCGCGGGGCGCATCCGCCACCGGCGGCCCAAGCCCGTGCGAGTCCATGTCCAGCGGGTCGAACGGGCGGACGACGGGCTTGAGCTGCTGCTGGAGGCTGGCGCTGGCGTTCGGGGCCACCACGACCTCGCTCTTGGCCAATGCCTGGCCCAGCCGCTGGGCGTCGACGGCCGTCACCGTGCTGGAGCGCTCGCCCAGGGTCATCAGCACCGGCACCTTGACGCCGGCGGCGTCGACGACCGGGTCGACCGAGAACAGCGCCCGGAAGAACCCGTCCTGGCCCGGAGGAAGGGCGCTCTGGAACTCGGGACGGACGGAATCGCGCGGGGGGAGCGCGCCGGTGGTCAGCAAGCCATCGATCATGGCCCGAAAGGCATCGGACGACGTCGAGCCGGCGGCGAACTTGTACCCGTCGGCCCAGACGTCGACCAGCGGCCGGCCGGGTGTCGACACCAGGGCCACGCTCTTCACCCGCGGGTCCGAAGCCGCCAACTTCAAGGCGATGACGCCGCCCATGTCGTGGCCGACGATGGCGATGCGGGCCGGGTCGACCTCCTGGCGCTGGCTCAGGAAGCCGAGCGCCTCCTTGGCATCGCCCACCATGTCGTCCCAGCTCAACTGCTGGCCCGGCTCGAGCTGGCTGTCTCCCACGCCCCGGTGGTCGTAGCGCATCGTCACCATGCCCGCCGCGGTCAGGGCCGCGCTCAGATCCTTGTACAGCGGGTCGGCGGGGCGGGCCACGATGGGGCCGTCACGGTTCGTGGCGCCGGGCCCAGGGATGATGAGCACCGCCGGCGAGGCCCCCTTGGCCGTCGGGGGGACGGCGAGGGTGGCGCCCATGTGGAGCTTGGCCGCGCCGACGAACTGCACGTCGCGCTCGCCGGGCGTGGGCCGGAACTCGTTGTCGAGGCCGACGCCGGCGTTCCCGCCGCCCCCACCCGAGCATGCCGCGGTGACGAAGGCCAGGCTCGCGACGAGCGCCAGCACCTTGCCACGTTGCCCCCGTACCTGCCGATGTGTCCGCACGGTCCGGAGTTTACGAACGGGCGTCCCTGAGCGGATCAGGGACAACCCCGACGCCACCCCCGAGGGCGGCGTCGCCGGTCAGCCGGCGGAGAGCGTGTGGCGCAGGAAGAAGGCGACGGCCAGGCGCGGGACCTCGGCCGGGATCTCGTGCCCGCCCGGATGGACGTAGGTGGCCAACTCGAGGCCACCTCGACCGGGCTCGGAGCGCAGGAAGCCGGTCACCGTGGCCGACCTCGGGTCGGCGCCGAGCTTGCGCTCCGCCGGCGGGATGCTGAGCTTCTGGATCGCGTAGGGGACGATCGGGTCGGCCACGCCCATCACCATGAACATGGACCGGGCCGGGCTGGCGGCAAGGAGCGCGGCCGATGGCTGGGCTGAGATCGTCGTGCTGGCCGCGATGCCGCCGCCCCGCTGGCTCACCAGGAGGGAGGCGAAGGCGGCGCCGTTCGAGTGGCCCATGACGTAGACCCGCTGACTGTCGACCGGGAGCTTGGCCCGGAGCGTGCCCAGCATGGTGTCGTAGAAGGCGATGTCGCGATCGCCGCTCTCCCCCGCCACCGTCTGCCACCCGGGCAGCAGGCCCTCGGGGTCGGTGATGCCCTTGTGGCCGGGTAGCCCGTCCGGGTAGACGACGACGGCCTCCGGCCACAGGGCTTGGAGACCGACCATCCACTCGGCGACCGCTCCGGTGCCACCGTGGCCGTGGAACATGAACACCACGGGGACGGCGTGGGTGAGGTTGGCGGGCACGACGACCACTGCGGTCCGGGCCGCGCCGGCGACGGGGAAGGAGAGGACGTGGCGTCCCGGCGCATAGGGGTCGGCGGGCACCGCCGCCGACGCTCGGCCGATCCCGGCGCCAGCAGCCAGCATGTCGACGGTTAGGACGATCCCCACCAGGGCACGGCGCCGGAAACGAGTCATACCGATGTTGTCGGCCGGCCACGGGCGGACCCTGAGGGGCTCGTGGTCGGCGACAACATCCTCACGCTGCTACAGGCGGCTGACGGCCTTCCTGGCCAGGTCGGTCATCTTCGCCTCGTCCGGCGCGCCCGGGCCGGTGTAGTCGAGGCGCAGGTTCGTCTGGCCCTTCAGCACCTGGATGAAGGTGTACTGGCCGATGCCCGCGTAGGTGGCCTTGTCGCCCACGCCGCTGACCGCGGTGCCCCCTGCGGTCCGCAGCGCGCTGTCGAACAGCCCGCTGCCGCCGCCAGAGATGCCGGCACTGAACTTGCCGCCCCCGTCCGTGGCCCAGTCGCACACGTTCTGCGCCTGCGTCCCGTCCTTGACGGCCTGACCGAGCGCCGTCTGGATCTCATCGGCCTTGAGGAGGCTGCAGGGCTTCCCCAACGCGGTCGCGTCGTCCCCCAAGCCACATGCCGACAGACCGGCGGTCATGGCCGCGACTGCGAAGAGCGCCCCGATCTTGCGGCCCGCGCCCCGGCCTGCGGTCCGATAGCTGTCCCCCACGAACGTGTCCTCCCTCACCCTGGAGGCAGGAGCGCCGCCTGCGCGCCCTGCCTGTTTCCTCGAACATGCGGAGCATAGGGCGAGTGACTCTACGACGCGTCCCCCCACCCCAACTCTCGTCCCGGCGGCCCCGCGGCCGCCGGGACGAACCCAGTCGCCGCGCGCGCTGTCGCGACGGGCGACAGGGTCAGCGAGCAGCGATCCCCGCGGCGCCGGCGGGCAGGCCGGGGGCGGCGGGGAGGGCAGTGAGGCTGCCGTCGGCCTCGATGGCGAATGCGCCGACGGTGCCGTTGCTGATGCGGGCGTAGAGGAACCGGCTGTCACGGCTGGTGGCCAGATCGGTGGCGCCGGCGGCCGTCGAGGCCGTCTTGCCCCCCGGCGTAAGGAGCGTCAGCGTCCCGTCGGGTGCGATGGCGTACCCGCTGATCGAGCTGCTGCCGGCGTTGCCGGCGTAGGCGTACCGGCCGTCGATCGTGGTGACGACCCAGCACGCCGCCGTCTCGGTGGTGGGTACGGAGGCACTGATGACGGAGACGCCGCTCGACGACACCGCCAGCGACGACACCGCGCTCGCACCGGCCTGGCCGCCGAAGGCCTCGGAAACGATGGCGTGGCCCCGGCGGTCGAAGTCGAAGCCGAAGGGCGTGACGCCGGGGCTGGGCGACACAGTCGGGCCTGAGGCCAGGCCGTCCCGGCCCACCTCGTAGACGTCGATCTGGTTGGTGGCCCGCTCGGTCACGACCAGGCGCCGGCCGTCCGGCGTGAAGGAGACCTGGCCGGGTGCGGTGGCCGTCCCGCTCAGCGCCCGGGTCGAGCCGGCCAGCGGGGTCAGAGCGCCGGCAGAGATCGAGAAGCCGGTGATGTTGCCGGGGTTGCCGGCGTTCAGGACGTAGAGGAAGCGGCCGTCGGTCGTGAGGCTCGTCGGCATGGCGCCCCCGGACGCCACTGTGCCGACGCGGTCGAGGCCGCCCCGGGGGTTGACCCGGAACGAGGTGATGCTCTGGCTCCCGGCATTGACGGCGTACACGTAGCGCTCGGCGCGGTCGACGATGATCGCGCCCTGGGAGCCGAGGCCGCCGCTGGTGCCGGTCCCGCCGGTCGCGTAGGTGCCGGCCGGCGTGAGGTCGCCGCCGGCGCCCCGGGTGTACTCGATCACGGAGTTCCCGCCCACCTGGTTGCTGAGCACGTACACGGCCCCCACCGCCGACGACGCGCCGGCGGGGGACGGCGCGAAGCCGACGAGTAGGGCGGAGAGGACGCCCACCGCAAGGGCGAGGGCGCGTCGGAACAGGTGCATTGGACCTCCAAGGTTCGGGTTCGGCAACAAGCCCTCGGACGCCCACCCGGCGGGTCGGTCCGAGCTGTTTGGTTGCCGGCACTGTCCGCGTCGCCCCGGCCGGCGTTACATCGCCGGTCCGGCGCCGGGCCGGGGAGACCGTCACGTCCTATGCTCCGCAGGTCGGGCAACAAGCGGGCGTTCCTATCGCAACGCCTCCAGGTGAGAGGACATGTTCGTGGGGCGCAGCGACCGGACGATGGTGCTGGCGGCGATCGTGACGATGTGGGTCGCCCTCTCGGGGTGTGGGATGGGCAACGACGCAACCGCCACGAAGGCGAACCCCTGCGACCTCCTTACCCTGGACGAGATCCAGGCCGCGACCGGCCAGATGCCGGCGGCCGGGGCCCGGGCCGAGAACGTCTGCACCTGGGCCACTGAGGATGGGGGCATGTTCAGCCTCGGCATCACCCCGGGCGGCGACGCCGTGTTCGACAGCGCGATGAGGACCGAAGGCGCATCCGGGGTCGCAGGCATCGCCGACAGGGCCCTGCACATGCGTGGCGGCCAGGTCACCTTCATGCAGGCCTTGCGGGGCCCCACGAACCTACGCCTCGACTACTCAGGGCCGAAGCCCCCCGACGACGGGACCATGACCGACTTGCTGAAGAAGGCACTGGCTCGCCTGTAGGCACCATGGAGCCTCGCTGGGACACGATGAGCGTCGTGGTAGGCAACAGGCCGTCCCCGAGCCCGGCCGGTCACTGAGTGCGCCGGCTCTTCCCGTCGGCCGAGGACGACGTCGACCTGGCCGGCGTCTACGGGCCAGGCCAGGCTGCGCCGGGCCGGCCCTGGGTCCGGCTCAACATGGTCGCGAGTGTCGACGGCGCCACGGCGGTGGACGGGCTCTCGGGCGGCCTCGGCGGGCCGGCCGACCACCACGTCTTCGCCACTTTGCGGTCGCTGGCCGACATCATCCTCGTGGCCGCCGGCACCATGCGGGCCGAGGGGTACGGCCCCGCCCGCCTGACCTCGGCCCTGGTCGAGGCCCGGCGCCGGCGGGGTCAACCTGACGTCCCGCCCATCGCCGTGGTCACGCGGGGCTGCCGTCTCGACTGGGGTTCCCCGTTCTTCACCGACGCCGCCGCCCGGCCGATCATCCTCACCGCCGCCGCCGCAGCCGCCGAGGACCGGGAGCGGGCTGCGGAGGTGGCCGATGTCGTGCTTGCCGGCACCGATGGGGTCGACCTGGGGCGGGCCATTGCCGCCCTCGCCGACCGGGGAGCGCGTTCGGTGCTGGTGGAAGGCGGGCCGACGCTGAACGGCCAGTTCGCCGCCGCCGGCCTGCTCGACGAGGTGTGCCTGACCCTCTCGCCCCGGCTGGCCGGCGGCAGCGCCCTGCGGATCCTGGCGTCGGCCCAGCTCGGCTCGGTATCGCCGCTCTCGCTGGCTTCGGTGTGCGAGGACGACGGGTTCCTCTTCCTCCGCTACCTGGTCTGATCAGGCATCGCCTTCGTACTCCGGGAGGAGGCCAGGCTGGACCGCGTACATGCTGGCCGTCGCTCGGCTCGACGCCCCGATCTTGGCGTAGATGTTCTCGACGTGGGTGCCGGCCGTCTTGGCCGAGATGCCCAGGGCCAGGGCGATCTGCTTGTTGGAGCAGCCCCGGGAAATGAGGCGGACCACCTCGACCTCGCGGTGGGTGAGGCCGTCGGGGCCCTGGCGCCGGCGGGACACCCGATGGCCGGCGATGCCGAGCACCGCGTCGACGGCGTCGCCGTCGAGCCGGCCGGCCTGGACCTCGGCACGCAGTTCCCCACCCGCCTCCTCCCGGTCGAGGGCCGGGCGGTGCGGCCGGCGCTCCCGCATCGCCTGGTAGGCGTCGGCCACGCCGAGGATGCGTGCCGGCGGCCCGATCGACGCGCCCGAGAGCCCGCGGGGGTACCCCGAGCCGTCAAGACGCTCGCGAACCTGGACCGCGATCCGCCCGACCGGTGCCAGCACCGAGGACTGGGACACCATCCGCTCGGTCAGGTACGGGTGCAGGCGGACCCGCTCCCACTGCGACGCCGACAGCGGGCCGGGCTTGTCCCAGATGCTGTTCGAGACGCCGAGCCGTCCGAACCCGAGCACCCAGCCGGCCCGGCGCACGGCGCGGGTCTCGGCGGCGGCCAGGCCCATGGCCTCGGCCGCGCCCGCGGCGAGGTCCGCCACCGCGCCGGAGTGGCCCAGCGTGTACGGCGACTTCAGATCGACGAACCGGCCGATGGCGGCCAGGGCGGCATCCACCTCCGCCGGCGCGAGCCGGTGGCTGAGCGCGGGCTCGGCGTCGATGACCGCGTCCCAGGAGCCGATCTCGTCGAGACCATGAAGAACCTTCTCGGCATCGGCGGTCACGACGGCCACCATGGACGGGTCGAACTGCTTGCCCGAGCGGCGTTGGGCGACCGAGACGGCGGCGTCGACGCCACCGGACCGGTGGGCGACCTCCATGAACTCGGCCAGCTGGCAGATCCGTGACACCAGGGGCACCTCAGGCCCGGCCAAGTCGCCGGGGTAGCCGTGCCCGTCCCAGCGCTCGTACGACGCGGCCAGGGCGGCGAGGACGTCGTCGGGCAGACCGAGCTCCTCGCCCAGGGCCCGGGCCGCCTGGGCGTGGCCGGCGATCATCCCGTCGACCTCCTTCCAACCGGAGGTGGCGAAGTCGAACGCCACCCGTACGCGGTGCAGCGGCGTCCCGCCTGAACCGAGCAGGCGGAGCATGGCGGCGATGTCGCCGAGGCTCATCGGTTCGTGGCCGTACTTGGTGGCCCGCATGGCGATGTCGTCGCCGAACCACTGGGCCTGTTCGTAGGAGTCGGTGTGGCAGCCGACGTTGACGAGCAGGGCCGTGTAGTAGACGGCGGCCCGCCCGGCCTCGTCCACGTCGAGGTGCTCGGCGATGCGCAGTGCGATGCGGCACTGGCGGAGCACGTGCTCCATGGGCTGGGAGAAGCCGAGGTCGATGCCGAGGGACAGGGCGGCGAGCAGTTCGGCGATGCCGACGCTGGCGGGAACCTCCTCCTCCACGGGACGGAGACTAGGCCCGAACCGATAGATCCGGTGATCGCCCGATTGTCGCCGGCGGCCCCCCGGGGGATGGTGGTCGCAGCACCCAGCACCGCCGAACCCCTGGAGGGAACCAGCATGTCGAAGGTATCGAAGACCACCACCGACAAGGTCGTCGAATTCCCGATCGCGGAAGACCGCTCGAGCGACCTCGACGGGTACACGGTGAACTTCGTCACGATCAAGGAGGCGCACTCCATGGCCGGGATGCTGGCCAGCCTGCCCGGCGGCCACTGCGCCTGCCCCCACTGGGGGTACGTGTTCTCGGGCCGCATGGTCGTCCACTACGAGGACCACGACGACGTCATCGAGGCCGGCGACGCCTACTACCTGGCGCCCGGCCACGTGCCCGAGATCGACGCCGGCACCGAGTTCTTGATGTTCAGTCCCGCCGACGAGCTGAAGGCCACCGACGCCGCCATCATGGCGGCGCTGTCCTCAGCCGGCTGACCGGGCGGCGGGGCCGCGGCCACTCGCGTCCAACCCGTAACGCGAGGGCGGTCGGCGCGGACGAACGGGGCATGGACAAGAACGTCAGCACGCGTCGATTGGGTGGAGCGGGGGCGGTGGCCGCCATGGCCGTCGCCCTGATGGCCGGCTGCGGCTCCGGCCGGTCGGGCCCGCCGGCCGCCTCGCCTCCCGCCGCCGCCGTCCGAAGCTTCGTCGGGACCGCCCAGGGCACGACGGCGTTCGTGTCCGTCGTGGTCGACGGCTCGCGGGCATTGGCCTACATCTGCGACGGCGTGCCCGGTGATCCGGCCGGGACGACGCCGACGGTCCAGGCCTGGTTCAACGGCGCCTCCGACGGCACCACCGTCGACGTGCAGCAGCCGGCCGGACGCCTCCAGTTGCAGCTCACCAGCACGGGCATGACGGGCACGGTGAGCCTGGCCGACGGCCGCCGGTTGGCAGTCAGCGGCCAGGCGGCCGCGGCCGACGCCGGCCTCTACCGGGCTGAGTCCACCGGTGCGGGCGGCAAGGTGGTTGCCGGATGGATCCTCGCTGCCGACGGTCAGCAGCGGGGAGGTTTCGGCGTCGAGAACGGGGGCACGACCAAGCTCTCCGCGGTGCGGCCGCTCACCCTCTCGCAGCCGGTCTTCAGCGTGCAGGGCATCGCCACGGCCCGCATCGCCAAGGTCGGGATCACGCCGATCCCGATCCCGTGACGATCAGACCAGCAGCGGGTCGGCGATGACCTCGACCAGCGCCGGCCCGGGGTGGGCCAGCGCGTTGCCGATGGCGCCGGCCAGTTGGTCGGCGGTTGACACGCGGTAGCCGGCCGCGCCGCAGAGCTGTGCGAAGGCGGCGAAGTCGGGGTTGTGGAGCCCGGTCTGCCACACGCTCCACTCCCCCGCCCGCTGCTCCTTGCTGATCTTGCCCAGTTCGCCGTTGTTGAGCAGCACGTGGGTGATGTTCATGCCGTACTTCACGGCGGTCGTGATCTCCATGGCGTACTGGCCGAAACCCCCGTCGCCGGAGATGCTCACGACGGGCCGGGCCGGCGCGTCGCTGCCCCGCCGGCGGTCGCCGACCGCCGCCCACGCTCCCATCGCCGCGGGGAAGGCGAAGCCGATGGAACCGAGGTAGCCGGACATCAGCACGTCCTGGCGGCCCGACACCTCGAAGTACCGGCCGAACGAGTACGCGTTGTTCCCCACGTCGACGCAGAGCACCGCGTCCTCGGGCACCAATGTGCTCATGGCGTCGAACACCGCCGCCGAGTTCACGCCGCGGCCGAAGTCGTCCTGCCGCCGCCGGCGCTTCTCCTCCCGCCAGATGGCCCAACGCTCGGCGACTTCAGGGCGCTGGTCCACGCACGCCGGCCGCCCTGGGAGCGCCTCGGCCATCATCGCCGCGGCGACTCCGACGTCGCCCAGAACCGGTACTTCCACTGCGTGGAAACGGCCAAGCGCCATCGGGTCGAAGTCCACCTGCACGATCGGCTTGTAGGCGGCGATGCCCGTGTGGTTGGAGAACGAGGCCCCAAAGGCGACGACGAGGTCGCACTCGTTCATGAACCAGGAGGCGATCGGCGTCCCACTGCGGCCGAGCACGCCGCAGCCCAGGGGGTGGTGATCGGAGATCTGGCCCTTGGCCTTGAACGTGGTGGCCACAGGGACCCCGAGGTGCTCGGCGAGGGCGACCACCGGCCCCATGTGGTGGCGAGCGCCGTTGCCGACGATGAACAGCGGCCGGCGGGCCGAGCTGACCCGGGCCACGGCCGCCGCCAGCGCGCCGGCCGGGGGCGCGATCGACCGGTCGGGTACCCGGCCGGTAGGCCCTCCCGCCTTGGCGTCGCCGGCCGGGCGGTTCTGCACCTCGTCAGGGAACACCAGGTGGGTGACGTCGCGCTCGAGCAGCGCCGTCTTGCAGGCCAGGTTGACCAGCTCGGCATGGTCGGACTCGCCGAGCACGCAATGGCTGGTGCGGGCCACAGCCGCGAAGGCCGCGTTCAGGTCGACGTCCTGGAAGGCGCCACGGCCGATGACCTTGGACGGCACCTGCCCCGAGAGCGCCAGCACGGGGGCCCGGTCGACCTTGGCGTCGTAGAGGCCGGTGAGGAGGTTGGTGGACCCGGGACCGGCGATGCCAAAGCACGCGGCCAGCCCGCCGGTGAGCTTGCCGTACGCGCTCGCGGCGAACGACGCCGCCCCCTCGTGGCGGATGCCCACGAAGCGCAGGTCGCCCCGCTCCTCGGCCGCCCGGAACGCGTCGGCCAGGCCCAGGTTCGAGTGCCCGACCATGCCGAAGACGTGGGAGACGCCCCAGTTGACCATCGTCTCGACCATCACATCGGAGACCGTCCGGGGCCGCTCCTCGTCCGGCGGCAGGGCCACGTACACGCCGTCGGCCCGCACCTCGGTCGGGTAGCTGGCCGGCGCGTCGCTGAACCCCGGCGGCGGGGTGCCGTTGCACGGCGAGTAGTCGTAGCCATGCCAGGGACAGCGGAGCCACCCCTTCTCGATGGACCCCTCGCCGAGCGGCCCGCCCTGGTGGGGGCAGCGGTTGTCCAGCGCGCCGTACCCGCCGCGGAAGTGGGTGAGAGCCAGCGAGCGCCGGCCGATGGAGACCGTCTTCACCCGGCCCTCGGGTAGTTCGTCCGGCGCAAGGGCCCGGTGCCATTCGTACCCGTCGGGCGGGAGCGCCGGCGACTCGAGCGACGGTTGGGGCAGGGCCCGGATGGGTGTGCCGGCCACGGCGGACCGCCTTCCTGGTCCGACCGCGGTCAGCGGTGCTCGGGGTTGTCGAAGTCGAAGCGGCAGCCGGCGTCCCAGGCGGAGCGCTGGTTGCCGTGGGCCGGGATACCGCCGGCGTCCTTGAGCATCCGGGCCAGGTGCAGGAGGTTCCACGTCATGAAAGTGGTGTTGCGGTTCGTGAAGTCGTTGTCGGGCCCGCCCGAGCCCGGGTCCAGGTAGGACGGCCCGGGGCCAGCCTCGCCGATCCAGCCGGCGTCGGCCTGGGGCGGGATGACGTAGCCGAGGTGCTGGAGGGAGTAGAGGATGTTCATGGCGCAGTGCTTGACGCCGTCCTCGTTGCCGGTAATGAGGCAGCCGCCGATCCGGCCGTAGTAAGCGTACTGCCCGGCCTCGTTGAGCAGGTGGGAGTTGCCGTACAGCCGCTCGATGACCTGGGTGCACACCGACGTCTTCTCGCCGAGCCAGATGGCCGACGTCAGGACGAGGATGTCGGCCGCCTTCACCTGCTCGAAGATCTCAGGCCAGTCGTCACGCTCCCAGCCGTGCTCCTTCATGTCAGGCCACACCCCGGTGGCGATGTCACGGTCGATCGCCCGGATGACCTCGACGGTGACGCCCTGGCGGCGCATGATCTCGATAGACCGGTCGGCCAGGCCCTGGGTGTGCGACGGCTCGGGTGACCGTTTCAGCGTGCAGTTGATGAACAGCGCCCGCAGGTCGCTGAAGTCCCAGCGGCTCTGCTGGCACAGTTCCTCCTGCATAGGAGAAAGCGCGGTCATGGGCTCCCCTCCAAGGGTCGGTCACTCGTCGCGGGCACGGTTCGGCCACCTCTACGGTCTCTCGCCACTTGCCGGCGTTACAGGCAACCGGCCGGGCCGGACCGCCTCGCCGCCGTCCGCCGGCGGCTCGGATCCGTAACGGGGACGAGGTGCCAACGAGACCTTACGACGACCGGGAGCCCGCCTCGTGAAGGGGTCGTCGTGCTAGGACAATGGTGTTCATGGAGGAGCCCGGACGAGATCTGGCGATCGTGGAACGGCTGCGCGCCGGCGACGAGGCCGCGTTCGAGGAGCTCGTCCGCCGTCACCACCGGGCCATGGTCCATTTCGCCGAGTCGTTCGTGCCGTCGCGCGCCATCGCCGAGGAGGTGGCCCAGGACGCCTGGTTGGGCGTCATCAAGGGGATCGACCGCTTCGAAGGACGCTCGTCGCTCGGTACGTGGATCTTCCGCATCGTGGCCAATATCGCCCGGACACGTGGCGAACGGGAACGTCGGACGGTGCCCTCCATGACGCTCGCCGACGAGCTCGCCGCCGGCTCGCCCGCCGTCCCGGCGAGCCGCTTCACCGGCCACCCCGGCCGTGGCGTGTGGTCCGAGCCGCCGGCCCCCTGGAGCGAGCTGCCCGACGAGCGCCTGCTGTCCCAGGCCACCTTCGACCGGGTGGCCGACATCGCCGCCGGCCTGTCGGAGAACCAGCGCCGGGTCTTCGTGCTCCGCGACATCGAAGGCATGACCTCGGCCGAGGTGTGCAGCCTGCTCGAACTGAGCGAGGTCAACCAACGGGTCCTGTTGCACCGGGCCCGCAGCCGGGTCCGGGCCGGCCTCGAAGACGACCTTAGGAGCGTGGCGCCGTGACGGCGATGCGGTGGTGGCGCCGGCCGGAGATCGTCTGCCAGCAGTGGGTCGAGATGGTCACGGACTACCTGGAGGGCGCCCTCCCGCCGAAGCTACAGCAGGCCGCCGACCGCCACCTGGCCGATTGCCCCCACTGCCGCGAGTACCTGGCCCAGGTGCGGCGCACCATCGCCACGGCGGCCAACCTGCGCGACGAGGACGTGCCCGACGACGTCGTCGACGCCCTGATGCGGGCCTTCGCCGACTTCCGGGGAGCCGGCGAGGCATAAGGCCGGCGACAGCGCCGGCCTTACAACGCTCCTCAGGCCTCGCGCACGAGGCCGGCGAGGACGGCGCCGGCGTCGGCCGGGTCGACGCCGGCCAGGACGAGCCGGCGGAGGGTGGCATCCCGAAGACGATCGTGGCCGGCGTCGGGAGCGGGCCGTCGGAGCTCCTCGACGGCGTTGCCAAGGGCCCAACTGACCCAGGTCTCGGCCAGTTCCGGAGCGGTCAACAGATCGGGGATGAGCGAGTCCTCCCCCTCGGCCGCCCGGGCCACGGCCGCCACGGTCAGCCCGTGCCCGGACTTGTGCACGACCCGGACGTCGTCGCCCCGACCCACGTCCCCCTCGACAACGATGCGCAGGTAGGCACCGGGCCGGCCGGCGTGGGCGAAGCGCCGGGGGAACTTCGGGTCGCCCATCCGGATGCCGAGCTTGCCGCAGGGTGTCCGGGGCTGGCTGACCTCGAAGGTGGCCGTGCCGATCTCCCACCGCTCGCCAACCACGGCGTCGCTCACCGCCATGTCGGCGATCGTGAGGTTCTCCCCGAACGTCCCCGGGTCGAGCCGCCGGCCCAGCTCGCCCTCCCACCACGTGTAGTCCTCGGCGCCATAGGCGTAGACCGCCTTGTCGGGCCCACCGTGCACCATGCGGTCGGCCTGATCGTCGCCGGCGAGGTTGACGCCGCGAGCCGCCACCCGGCCATCGACCGGGGCCTTCCAGATGGCCGTCTCCACGGTCCGGCGCGCCACTGCCACCGAGCGCGCCGCCCCCACGTTGACCGCGGCGACGGTTGCCATCAGGACTGCTTGATGCCCTTGCGGAGGAAGTTGGCGAGCGTGTCGGTGGTCTCCTGCACGCCGTGCTTCTTGCGGGCGTGCTCGGCGACCTTGGTCATGAGTGCCTCCTCGGTCGGGGCGCTGCCCTTCCAACGGCATTGGTGGTCGTTGTCGCGGCAGGCGAACTGGTAAGCCATCGGGCCTCCAAGGGTGTAGACGGATAACGCTTAGACACGATTCTTACCATTAGTTCTAGGGAACCGTCAACACGCTTGGATGGACCTACTACCATTAGTGTATGTCCGCGGTTGGCGAGCTCACCGGTGGGGGTGCGCCGATGCTCGGCGAGCGCCTCCCCGTCGAGCTGGCCAATACGCGGTACGCGGTGCGAGGGGATCCACGGGACGGCCTGCTGACCACCGAGCATCTCGGCGCCTGGCTCCGGGACGCCCGCGACCGCTTCCGCACGCCCTTGGCCGACGACGACCTGCTCGGCGTGAGCGAGGCCGAGCTGGACGTCGCCCGTCAGCTCCGAGATGCCGTCCACGAGCTGCTCACCGCCGTGGTGGCCGGCACCGATCCACCCCAGCGGGCGATTGGCACGGTGAACCGCGTGGCCCGCTCGGTGCCCCGCTGGCCCCAGCTGCGGTGGGGCGAGCTACCGACGATCGAGAGCGGGACCCGGGGGCGTCCGGTGGCGGCTGCCCTGGCCGAGATCGCTGACAGCGCCGTCGACCTGTTCGCCAGCCCGCACCGCGACCTGGTCCGGGCCTGCCATGCCCCGGGTTGCGTCCTGTTCTTCCTCAAGGACCACCCGCGGCGCACGTGGTGCTCCGAGGGCTGCGGGAACCGCGCTCGGGTGGCCCGCTTTCACGCCCGGCGGCTTGCCGAAGGGTGAGCGGGCCGTCAGTCGCGTCCGAGCGTCACCTACGCCGGCGCCGGCGGCAGCAAGGACTCGTGCATGCGGACGATCCGCCACGGCCCGCCGTCCTGGCGCCGGAGCACGAACGTGACCGCAGCCGAGTACGCAACCTCGTGGTCATGGCGATCGGTCCCCCAGAAGCGGTAGCGCCCGGCCACGACCGCCAGCCCGGCATCGGTCACCGCTTCGTCGACCGACACCTCGTCGATCCGGACCGACCGCCACCTTCGGGCCGCGATCTGGAACCGACGGCCGAGCTGGTCGAGCTCGCCGTCACGGCCGGAGACGTACGTGGCGCCCGGCTCGAAGAGGTCGGTCACGGCTGTGGCATCGAGCTGCAGCCAGGCGGCCACCCAACGGTGGACGATCTCGGCCGGCTCGGTCACCTTCGGCGCTCCGCTCCGGGGAGGAGGTGCTTCTGCACCTTTCCCGTACCGGGGCTGCGGGGGAGGTCGCTGAGGAGATGCACGAGCGTGGGGACGGCCACCGGCGGGAGATGGTCGCGTAAGTGGGCGCCGATGCCCGCCGGATCGCCGCCAGGACAGACGACCGCCAGCACCACCTGCTGCTCGCCCGGCTCGCCGCCGGCGTCGGGGACCCCGTAGACAGCGGCGTCAAGGACGCCCTCATAGGCGAGCGCCGCCTCCTCCACCAGCACGGGGGCGATGAACTCGCCGAGATGGCGGATGACGTCGTCCTTCCGGCCCCGAAAGGCGTAGTGCCCATCGCCGATGTCGGCGACGATATCGCCGGTGTGGAACCAACCGTCGCCCGGCAGACGCGAGGCGGTGGCCTCCTCGTCGTCCAGGTAGCCGTGCATCACGAAGCTCTGGTCGTGCGGGCGCACGAGCAGCTCGCCGTCGCCGGCCGTGCGGACGTCGTAGCCGCAGACCGCCTGCCCGCACGACGCCTCCTCCACCCGCGACCCGACCCAGGGGGCCATCAGGGGGATCCCCACCTCGGTGGAGCCGTACCCCTCGGACAGGTGGAGCCCGAACCTGTGCTCGAACGCTCGCGCCCTGGCGGGCGGGCTCGGAGCGCCCGACGCCACCCGCACGGGGTTCCGGGCGTCGTCCGGGTGGGCCGAGCGGGCATTGAGGGTGGCGATGAGGCCGCCGGCGTAGGCGAAGGTGGTGAGGTCGAGGGCGCGGCAGGTGTCCCAGAACCGTTCGATGGACGGCGGCCAGGACAACGCCACTCGAGCACCGGCCACCAGCGCGCCGAGGAGGTTGCCGTAGATCCCGTCGACATGGAACAGGGGGGCGAACGCGTGGACCCCGTCGTCGGGGCCGAGGCGGCGCATGGCCGCCGTGCACTCGGCGTAGTGGACGGCGTGGCCGTGGGGTAGCAGCACCCCCTTGGGCGCCCCGGTTGTGCCCGACGTGGGCAGGACGGCGGCGATGTCGTCGGGCGACGGCGGGTTGCGGTGCCAGGGCGCCCGCCCAGGGGCCGTCGGGAGCGCGTCGAGCGGGACCGCCTCGATCCCCGGCCCCAACCAGCCCGTCCAGCGGCCCGGCGTGATCACCTTCGTCCCGGTCAGCATCGAGGCGATGACCCTGTCCAGGGCCGGGCCCCGGTACTGGTTGGGGATGAGCACGGGCACCCCGCCCGCCTTCATCACGGCAACAACCGCAACCGCGCCCCGATTGGTCGTCGGGACGAGGACGCCGACGTGGTCACCGGGGGCGATCCGGCCGGCCAGTCCCGCCGCGACCTGGTCGGTGAGGAGGTCGAAGCCGGCGAAGCTCAATGCCGGCTCGCCCCGGAGGGGGAGCAGGAACGGCCGGTCGCCGAACTCCGCCGCGGCGCGGGCCACCACGGCTGGAACGGTCCGCTCGGAACGCGACGTCACCCGAGTGATCCCCGGCACGATCACGGCCACCACTCAGGCCCGCTCCATGTCGCGCGCCCGCCCGTCCTCCACCACCACGGTGCGGGTGGTAACCGACGCCAGCGCCTCCCGGTCGTGGTCGACCACCACAACCGCCATGCCCAACCCTGCCAGCTCCCGGAGGTGGGCAAGGACCGCTTCGGTGGACTCCCGGTCGAGCCCCATCAGGGGCTCGTCGACGAGCAACACGTGCGGCTGGGCCATCAGGGCCCGGCCGAGCACGACAAGGCTCTGCTCGCCTCCGGACAGGGCGCCGGCTTCGACATCGCGCCGGGCGGCGATCCTCGGGTAGCGATCGAGGAAGTCCGCCACCCGTGATTCGGCGCCCGCCTTGCGCCGGCACACGAACCCACCCAGCTCGAGGTTGCGGCGGACGCTGAGATGGGGGAACACCCGGCGTCCCTGCGGCACCAGGCATACGCCATGCCTCACCATGGACTGCGGCGAGGAGCCCTCGACCCGCCGGCCGTCGAGGCGGACGGCGCCGCGATGGGGCACGATCAGGCCGGCCACGGCCGACAGGAGCGTCGACTTGCCCGCCCCGTTGCCACCGACCACCCCGACGATCTCGCCGGCGCCGGCGGCAAAATCGAGCCCACGCAGGACCATGTGCTGCGCGCGCCGGACGTGCAGGCTTTCCACCGAGAGCCTCATGCCGTCGACGCTTTCGCCGTCGACGAACCGGCCCTTCCCAGCTCGAGTACCGACGTCGCCACCGCCTCGACCGCATCCTGATCGTGCTCGACCAGCACGACGGCCGTCCCCGCCTCGACGAGCGCGGCGATACCGGCGAGAAGTCGCGGCCGGTCCTCGGCGGCCACGCCGGCCAGGGGTTCGTCGAGCAGGGCGACGGACGGCCGGCCGACGAGGACGCGGGCCAGCTCGATGCGCTTGCGCTGGCCGTAGGAGACCTTGGACGCGAGGCGCCGGGACGGAAGGTCGATGCCGACGGCGTGGCGGGCCCAGGCGACGGATTCGGCTTGGAGGGCCCGGCGGGAGAGGGGGATGCTGGCGACCGACGGCAGCGCACCAGTGAGACCGAGGGCGATGTTGTCGTCGACACCGAGGTCGCCCACCAGCCGTGGTTCCTGGAAGCTGCGCCGGACACCGAGCCGGGCGAAGCCGGCTGGCGCCCACTCCGGCTGGGAGCCGTCGATCGCCACGGTCCCACCGTCCGGTTTGCGCAGGCCCGAGAGCACGTCCAGGAGCGTGGACTTGCCCGACCCGTTCCCGCCGACGACGGCCAGACAGGTGCCGGCGGCCACGTCGAGGTCCACCCGGTCGAGGGCCACCACGCCACCGAAACGACATTCGAGGCCCCGAGCCGTGAGCCTCACGCGGCCAGCAACCGACGGATGCGCACACGGGCGAGCTCGCCGGCGGCTCGAAGGGACCCAGCGCGGGCGAGGACGACGGCGATCATCGCCGCACCGGTGACCCCCAGCCGTACCCCGGGGCGGCTCTGGAGCTGGTCGTCGACCACCAGGACGACAGCCGCGCCGAGCACCGCTCCACCGATGCGGCCGAGGCCGCCCAGGACCACCATGATCACGATCTGGAAGCTCGGCACGATCCCGAAAGACACTGACGAGACGAAGCCGCTGAAGCCGGCCGAGAAGCCGCCGGCCAGCCCGGCCAGTGTCCCGCCCAGCCCGAAGGCGAGCAGCTTGAGCGCACCCGGGCGCACGCCCATCGTCGTCGCCGCCACCTCGTCGGCGCGCACCGCCAGCATGGCCCGCCCGGCCGCCGAACCCCGCAGCCAGCGGGCCAAGAGGTAGGCGAGGGCCACCAGCGCCAGCGCCGGCCGGTAGAGATCGCTCGGAGCAACCAGGTCGCGGCCGACGGCACGTAGCGGGGCGACGCCGGCAAGGCCTCCGGACCCGCCCGTGAACGACGCATTGGCCTCGATCACCCGCAGCACCTCGCCCAGGGCGAAGGTGACCAGCGCCACCTGCTCGGCCCGCACCCGCAGCGCCGGCAGCCCGAGGAGCACGCCGGCCACGCCACCGGCCGCCGTGGCCACGGCCAGCGCCGGCCACGGCCCCAGGCCGTGGCGCACGGTGAGGATGGCGACGGCGTACGCGCCGACGCCGAACAGGGCCGCCTGGGCGAAGCAGGGCTGGCCGCAGAAACCCCACGTGATCTGGAGGCCGATTGCCACCGTGGCGAAGATGGCGATGTTGACACCGAGACGCAGCGTCGACCCGCTCGGCCCGAAGAGCGGCACCGCCCACGCCGCGGCCAGAACGAGGACGGGCAGGCGACGGAGTGCCGCCTCGGGCAGCCGGGGCAGCCAGGCCAGGGTCAGCGGCTGAGGGGCAGCGATTTCACGTCCTTGCCGTCGAAGGAGAACCCGCTCTGGAACACGAACTTCCCGTCCTTGACTTTGAAGACCCAGATAGGCCGGCCCAACGGGTTCCCGCTGGCATCGAAGGAGAGGGCGCCCACCCCGGTGTCGGCGATGGCGACCTTGCCGATGGCGTCGCCCAGGGCGGCCCGGTCCGCCGGCCCGGTGGCCAACGCCGCCGCCACCACCTTGATGGACTCGTAGCCATGGGCGGCCGGCGGCGGCACGTCGGCACTGCCGAACCGGGTCTTGTAGGCCGAGGTGAAGGCCGCGTTCGCCGGGCTGGCCGACGCTGCGTCGTAATCCACGACACCGATGAGCCCCTCACGGGCCGGACCGCCACGCTCGAGCAGCGACGGGTCGAACGCCCCGCCGCCGGCGTCGACGATGCGAGGGGTCCATTCCAACTTCTTCACCGCGGTGAGCGCGGCGATCACGTCGCCGGCGTAACCCACCGTCACGAGGGTGTCGGCGCCGCTGTTCTTGGCCGCCAGCACCTGGGTCTGCACGTCGGCGTCGCCCGAGCCCATGGTCGCGACATTCGAGACGGTGAGCCCCTTTGCCTGGGCCGCCTGTTGCGCCAGCTTGGAGATCGAGTCGCCGAACTCGCCGGTGATCTGGAGGATGGCGACCTTCTTGGCCCCGGCGTCCTTGGCCGCCTGGATACCGGCTGCTGCATAGGCGCCGTGGGGGCTGGCCAGGATGAACGTGCGCTGCGAGTCACGGGTGATCGCCGGGGAGGATGCGTAGGAGGAGATGAGCGGGACACCGGCGCGGTTCAGGATCGGCTTCGCCGCCAGTGCCCCGTCGCTCCCGGCCAGGCCGGTGAAGGCCCAGATCGACTTGTCGTCGACGACCTTCTGCGCGGCGTCGGCGTCCTGCTTCGGGTCGAGCTGGTCGTCGAAGGGCACGATCTCGATCTTGGAACCCTTGTACGGCCCGCTGGCGATCCCGCCCGCCCGGTTGAGCTCGTCAACTGCGATCTGGGCGCCATCGAGGATCGGCTTGCCGTAGATCGCGTAGGCCCCGGCCAGCGGGCCAGCCACCGCCACCTTGAAGGTGCGGGCTCCGGTGGAGCCGCCGGCGGAATCGGGCTTGGAATCCGACCCGCACGCGCTCGCCACCATCAGGGCGACGACGGACAAGCCGAGGCCAAATTTGCGCAACACTCTCTCTCCCTCCAAGGGCGGCCCCTCCGACCGCCCGGATTGCAGACCCACCATAGATCAACGCCGGTTGAAATCTAGTCCGACCGAACTGCGGCGGATCGGCGGTCCGGCCAGGCCACCAGGACGCACGCGAGGACCGTGAACGACACCGCCTCGCGGTACCCGCTGGGGAGCCCGTAGGACAGGAAGGTGGTGGCCAGGCCCAGGCCCAGCCCGCCCGCCACGGCGCCCACCAACGACGCCCGCGCCCCGATGACGGCGGCGCTGAACGCGATCACGGTCGCCGACCAGCCCAAGGAGAGCTTCAGGGTCTCGAAGGTCGCGGCGTACAGGATCCCTCCGGCGCCGGCGATGACGCCGGCGATCGCGTAGACCGAGGCGACGGCCAACGCGACGGGGAGACCGACCAGCCGGGCGGCGGTGAGATCCTCGGCGACGGCGGTCACGATCAGGCCCGGCCGGGTGCGGACAAGGAACCGCTGCCCTGCGAGCGCAACGGCCACGGCCGCGGCGATGGCCAGCGGCGCCGCCACCGGCAGGCCGGCGCCGGCCAGGCGGAGCTCGCCACCGGGGAGCAGGTCGGGGAAGGCCCGGTCCGCGGCGCCGAAGCGCCACTGGGTGAGGTTGCGCAGGACCAGCGCGGCACCGAGCGAGGTCACGAGTGGGGCGAGGGCATCGCCGGTGAAGCGCAGCGGCCGGAAGGCTGTCTGGTCGACCACCGCGCCGGCGACGGCGCCGACGGCCATGCCGGCAAGGACGGCGAGCGCCGGGCTGGCGGTGGCCTCCCAGACGCCGAGGCAGGCGAAGGTGGCAACCATGAGAACGTCGCCGTGGGCCAGGTTCATGAGGCCGAGGACGTCGTAGACGGCGGCGTAGCCGAGGGCGAACACGGCGTACACCGCACCCGTTCCCAGGCCGAGAACCGCCAGGGTGGCGATCGTCGACATCAGGGTGCTCGGCTCTCCTTCCGCCTCATGGACTGCCGACGACCGTACTGCGGTGGGAAATCACCGCGCGGCGCCGAGCCACCTGGGCGTGCAGTTACCGTCGAGCCGTATGCGACCATCGCCTCGACCGACCTGCGCAGCACCCAGACCGTGGCGGCGATGGGCGACGGGCGAGGGTGGTGAGCTGGGCTGGTGGTGCGAGGTCGGCCGCCACGGGTTGCGCCGGCGGTGACGCAGGAGGGCCACCAGGCCTCGGTCGCCTCGGCCTACTCCGCGACCGCGGGCGCGTGGCAACGCGGGCCGGGCCGGATCTACGACCGGATGGCGGCCGTCGTCGTCGAGCGGTCGCCCGTGACCGTCACGGGCGGGTCGGCGCTTGACGTCGGGGCCGGCACCGGTGCCGCCAGTCGCGCGCTGTTGCGGGCGGGAGCCGCCCAGGTGGTGGCCGTCGACGCCGCCGCCGGCATGCTCGCCCACGACGCCGCTCGTCGGCCGCCTGCGGCCGTGGCCGACGCCCTGGCGCTCCCCTTCGCCGACGCCTCGTTCGACGTGACGGTGGCCGCCTTCTCGCTGAACCACCTGCCCGACCCGGGGGCCGGCTTGGCCGAGGCGGCGCGCGTCACCCGCAGTGGCGGGGCCGTGCTCGCGTCCGCGTATGCGGCCGACGACTTCCATCCGGTAAAGGGGGCGGTGGAGTCAGCCCTGGCGGCCGCGGGTTGGTCGCCCGCCGCGTGGTACGACAAGGTGCGGACGGCGGCGGTCCCGAAGCTGGCGACGCTGGAGGCCGGGCGGCGCGCCGCCTCCCTCGCCGGCCTCGACGCCGACGTCGTCGCCATCCGGGTGCCCTTCCCGGACCTCGACGCCGGCGGCCTGGTGGCGTGGCGCATGGGCATGGCCCAGCACGCTCCGTTCGTGGCGTCGCTGGGGGTCGGGGAGCGGGCGGCGGTGGCGGCCGACGCTCTCGCCCGCCTGGGCGGCGAGTGGCCGACGCTCGAGCGGTCGATCATCCTCGTTCGCGCCCAGGTGCACTGACCCCCAGCCGGCGGCCTACGCCCGCGCTGCGTCGGGGGCCCGGAGGTGGATCAGTGCCCGGTCGAAGCCGACGAGCACCCGCCCGAGCTCGTCGGCTTGCTCGGGGGACTGGGCGGCCATGGCCGCCTCGGCCATACGGGCGCCGGCCACCAGCGCGGCCAGCTCCTCCACCTTCAGCGTGGCCCGGACGAGCCCAGGCCGGTCCCAGTCCAGCTTCATCTCAGGCTGCCGTGGCCTTGACGTGGTCGACCACCCGGTTGACCTGCGCCTTGAACTCGGCGAAGTCGACCTGCATCCCGTTGATGTAGAGGCTCCACCCGGAGACGATCTTCGTGTAGTGCATGGCCTCCTCGATCTCTTCGTCGGTCGCGCCGAACAGCTTGGCGGCCTCGGTGTGGAAGAGGGCGCAGTAGTGGCATCGGGTGGCGGCAGACACCGCGAGGCCGATCAGCTCCTTGTACTTGTTCGGGATGAGGGTCGCGCCGAACTGGACCCGCTTGATGAGGTCCCACTCCGAATCGATGTACTCGTCGGGGATCAGGTCGACGAACCCGATGACCTCGCCGAACATCTCCTTCATCTCACGGTGCACGTCAGTGCGCGCCATGCCATTCCCTCCTTGTCGTCGGGCCCAAGGTCGAACCCCTGACCGCAACCTAGGAACGACGGCCTGCAGGACACCTGCACCCGTCGGCCACCCCGTCCCACCTCGACTGCAAGCCGGCTGCAGGGCCGGCGTCAGACGATCACGCCATGCCCACAATCGACCTCCTCGGGACCACTGGCGTCGTCCAGACCGTCGACCGGTTCCTGGGGGCCGTATCCGCCGGGGCCGGCGTCCCGGCCGACCTGTTCAGCCCTGACGTCGTCCTCGACGCCACGGTTCCCGGCTGGCGGTTCACCGACCGTGGGGCCGATGCCGTCGCCCGCCGCTACAGCGAGTGGTTCGCCGACGAGGCCGCGTTCGAGGAACTGGAACGCCTTCCCGTCGACGGCGGGGAGGTCGTGACCTACCTCCTGTCGTGGGCCGAACGGGGTGTGCCCCACGCCGCCCATCACTGCCACGTACTGCGGTTCGCGGCCGACGGTCGGATCGCGACGGACCGGTTCTTCTGTGGCGGTCGATGGGATGCCGGCCTCCTTGCCGAGATGGCCGCCGCGAGCGACGCGGGCTCGTAAGCGCGGTCAGGCCCCGAGTACCCGATCGACCAACCGGCGCGCCTGCTCGCCGCCGGCGCCGGCGCCGGCCACGACCGTCGCCGCCCAGCGCTCCGCCTCCAGGCGCCACTGGTCCGACCGACGCTCGGCCGCGAGGGCGAACGCCAGCGGCCAGCCGTCCAGCACCGCGCACCGCCCGAGCCCGGCGATGACCGCGGACAGCCGTTCGTCCGGGACCGACCGGTCGGCAAGGCCGCCGATGGCGCCCGCCAGGAGCGCGTAGCGCCCCGCACCCCGCCGGGCGGCGTCGTCGGCGACTTCCCCCGCCAGGGCCGCGGCCGCCGCCGGGTCACCGCCGGCCAGGGCCAGCCTCGCCCGCAGCAGGCCGAGACGGTGCCGCTGGTGCCACGCCATGGTGCCGCCCCACGCATCGAGCGGAGCGAGCCGCCTGGCCAGCGCCTCCGCTCCGGCGGCATCGCCGCGCAGGAGGCAGCCGTCGGCAAGGTCGAGCAGCGCGACGTAGTAGGCCTCGGCCATCGCTTCGGCGGACGGGCCACCGACGCCCCCCGTCGCCTCGAACGCCCGCCAGTTGGCCTCATCGGCTTCCTCGGCCCGACCCGACCAGCGCAGGATCCAGGCCCGGGCGTTGGCCGCGGGCCCGGACAGGCGCGTCCCGATGGAGCCCGTCCGCTCGACGGCACCATCGAGGTCGTCCGACACGGCGAGGGCGTCGGACACGCGTCCGAGCTGCCCGAGGGCGAGGATGCGGTTGAACCGAAGGTGGAAAGGCGCCCACGGGTGGGCCAGGGAATCCGGGTCGACCATGGGCCGGGCCAGGGCCTCGAGCGCGTCGAGCGGCCTGCCTTGGTGGATGCGGGCCTGGGCCAGCCACACGTCGGCGATGCCCCGCACCGCCGGCGGGCCACACGTCACCGCCGAAAGGCGCTCGACCGCACCGGCCAGGTCGCCCAGGCCATGGCGGACGCGCCCGGCGAGCGCCAGCGCGCTGACCCGCACCGGCTCGTCGGCCGCCCGCGCCGCGGCCTCGTCGGCGTAGGCACACGCTTCGTCGTAGCGGCGCCGGTAGTAGGCGACCCATCCCGCCACCTCGAGGGCGGCAGCCCCTCCGCCCAGGGCGATGGCCCGCTCCGCGTCCGCCGCCGCCGCCTCGTAGGAGACGCGGCTCATCCGGAGCCGCGCCCGGGCGATCAGAGCTTCCGCCGTGGGCACCAGGTCGAGGGCCGCCCCCAGATGCGCTTCTGCCGCATCCACGTCGAAGCGGGCCGACGCGGCCAGTGCGGCGGCCACGAACGAGGCGGACGCCAGGGACCTGTCGCCTCCCGCCCGGGCGTGGAGGGCCACGGCGAGCGAGTCCGGGCTGGACCGGCCGGCCAGCGCTCGGGCCGTGACCTGATGGAGGAGGGCGCGCCGGGCCGCGCCGGTGGCCGCTTCGAGCGCCTCGCGGAACAGTTGATGGCGGAACACGAAGCCGTTCCCCGCCTCGACGAGGAGGCCGGCCCGAGCGGCGGCCTCGAGGTGGGCGAGCACGTCGCCGACGGGGGTGCGCGCCACCTGGGCGAGCAGCTCGAGGTCGCACTCGGGGCCGAGGACGGCGGCCACGCGCAGCGTGGCGGCCACGTCCTTACCGAGGGCGTCGACCCGAGAGGCCACTGCGTCGGGCAACGTCGCCGGCATCTCCTCGCCCCCGCCGTTCGCCAGCGCAGCGAGCAGGAGCGGGTGCCCACCGCTGCGCTCGTACAGCGCCCCCGCCCGGTCGGCGCCGACGAGCTCGGCCACGGCGTCGCGGGCGAGCGGGCCCAGCATGATGCGACGGGTCGCTTCGAGGTCCTTCGCCCCGCCCGGCCGGGCCGTGACGACCAGGAGAGCGCCCTGGCAGCGCCGGCGGGCGAAGGCGAGCCACGCCAACGTGCCGCCACCGGCCACGTGAAGATCCTCGACCACGAGCACGACCGGGTGGCCATTCCCGGCGCGCGAGACCACGGCCGCCAGCGCGGCGAAGACCCGGTTGCGGGCCGCCTGTGCATCGGCAACCACCGTCGCCGGCGCGCCCGTGATCGGTCCCAGCAGCGGCGCCAGGGTCGACGCGTCGTCGCCGACGAGAGCGGTGGCCCGCTCCGTGCCGATGTCACGGAGGTGGTCCGCGAGCGCGTCGGCCACCGGTTGCAGCGGCAGGTCCCGACCGAGCTCATCGCACCGACCGTGCAGCACGACGGCTTCTTGGGCGATTGACTCCGTCCAGGAGCGGACCAGGGTGGTCTTGCCCATCCCGGCCTCGCCCTCCACGACGACCAGGCCCAACCCGCCTCCGGCCACGGCGGCGAGGGCGGCGTCGAGCTCGGCCAGCTCGGACGCCCGCCCGACCAGTCCCGGCGGCACCTGCCGGCGGGACTGGGGACCGGGAGCGCCGTCGCCGTCGGCGGCGGCGAGGGCCTCGGCATACAGCGCCTCGGTGTCAGCGGTCGGCGGTACGCCGAGATCATCCGCCAGGCGCTTCCTCACCCGGGCGTAGGTGGCAAGCGCCGATGCGGGGCGGCCGGCGGCGAGGTGCGAGCGGATCAGGGCCCGGAGCACGACCTCGTCGTAGGGATCGCTGGCCAGGGCCTGCTCGGCGAGCGCCGTGGCCGCCCCGTGGTCACCGGCCGCGACCGCGGCGTCGACCGCCAGCCGCTCGACGCGCGACACCACTGCGCCGATCGTGACCCGCGCCGCCTCGATCCACTCCCCGTCCTCGTCGGGCAGCAACGGGCCCCGAGCCAGCGCGAGCGCTGCGCCTGCTGCCGCTCGCGCCGCCCCAACCCGGTCCTCGTCCAGGGCCTTCGACGCCGTCGCCGCCAGGTCGGAGACCTCGTCGACGTCCAGCCAGTCGGCGACGAGGACGTACCCCGCGTCGGTTCGGACGATCCGCTCGGCCCCGAGGACGCCGCGGAGCCGTGACACCAGCACGCCGACCTGCTCGGCGGGGTGCGACGGCTGCGTCTCCCCCCACAGCACCTCGGCGATCCTGTCCACGGATACGGGCTTGCCCCGGGCCACGGCCAACACCTTGAGCAGGGCTCGTCCTTTGCGGCTGCCGAGGTCGAGCTCGCGCACGCCCTCGATCTCGAACCCCCCGAGAAGGCGCACGCGCATCTGCCCATTCTCTGTCACATCACCGGGGGGGCCTTCAGACCCACTTGCCAGCACTACCTGCTCCGCAACCAGTCGACCGCGACCGACCACCCGGGCGAGCGGGGCTCGATGAGGTCCATGTGGCCCACGTCGTGCCGCATCGCGAGGTCGACGGTCTCACCAGCCACCCGCGCGGCCTCGACGTAACGCTCGCTCATGTCCGCTGGCACGTGGCGGTCGCGCACGCCGTGAACCAGGAGCTGGGGGACACCCAACGGGAGCCGCTCGATCGGCGACGCCAGGCGGTACCGTTCCGCCACCTCCTCCGAACGACCACCGAGCAACCGGGCCACGGCCCCGCCACCGATGCCGCGCCGGTCAGCGTCGACCAGGTCGACCACGCCGGCGAGGGCAACCGCGGAGGTAACGGTCACCGCCGGCTCCGAGCCCGGCACCCCGGCGGGCAGGCCGGGACGGGCCGCCGCCCACAGTGCCAGCTGGCCACCGGCCGAATGGCCGACGGCTGTCACCCGGGTGAGGTCGAGACCGGGTACGGCCGCGAGGGCGTCAATGCCGGCGGCGACATCGTCGAAGGTCGCCGGCCACCCGCCTCCCCCGCCGATCCCCCGGTAGTCGAGGTTCCACGCGGCCACCCCCTTCGTGACCAGATCAGCGGCCAGCTTCGACATGAGCCCGCGGCCGTACATGGCATGCCAGAACCCGCCATGGAGGAGCACCACCACCGGGTGAGGCCCGAGCCCGGCCGGCAACGACAGCTCGCCGACCTGTGTGCGCCTCACCCCGTAGCGGCGGACCACACGACGACGACGGAGCCCCGGCACCCGACCGGCTTACCAGCATCGCCCCACCGAGGAGCACCGACTCCGTTCCCACCAGGTCGCCGGGAGTGCCTTCCGGGAGCAGCAGCCGGGACACACCGGTCGCCGGCGAAATCCTCGG
The DNA here is from genome assembly GCA_023264995.1 of Acidimicrobiia bacterium. Taxonomy (GTDB): domain Bacteria; phylum Actinomycetota; class Acidimicrobiia; order Acidimicrobiales; family AC-14; genus CADCTB01. Next base: position 81,490 of record JAHFUR010000003.1, read on the forward strand.
CGGTGAGGCGCCGCCCCGGGCAGACTGGCGCCGTGGTTGGCGGCGAGGCGGACGCGGGCGGGGGCTCCGAGCCGGCCACCCTCGGCGAGCTTCTTGCCGTGGCCGTGACGACCGACCCCCTGCTCACGTGGTCCGTCATCGCCCTGACCGTCGTCACCGCGCTGTTGCCGACCGCGTTCGTCCTGGCCACGGGGGCGGTGATCGGCGCCCTCCGACCGGCGGTCGCCGCCCACCGCTGGACGCCGCCCGGCGGCCACCTTCCGTGGGCCGTCACCGCGACCGCCGGCCTGTTCCTGCTCATGCAGGTGCTGTCGCCCTTTCGCGAGACCCTCGCCGACACCCTCATGGGGCGCATCGACGAAGCGACGGCCCGACGCCTCATGCGCCTCGTCAGCGCGCCCTGCCGGATCGGGCATCTGGAGGACCCGGTCATCGCCGACCGCCTGGCCCAGGCCCAGGGCGCCATCACCGGGTCGACACCGGGTGGCGCCGCCTACCAGCTCACGCTCGTCTGGAGCCGGCGTCTGGCCGGCGCGGCGTCACTTGTCGTGGTGGCGTCGTTCCACTGGTGGCTCACGCCCGTACTGCTTGCCACCCAGGTCCTCATGCTGCGCTGGCGGAACCGGAACTGGGACGTGCTGACCCGCGTCATCATGGGCCAGTCCGACGCGCTGCGGCGCTCCGCCTACCTTTGGAGGCTCGCCACCGGGCCCGAGGCGGCCAAGGAGAGCCGGGTCTTCGGGCTCGACGGGTGGCTGGTCGACGGTTACCGGGCGACCTTCCTGGAGAGCATGGCGCCCGTCTGGCTCCGCCGGCGTCGCGTCGGCCTGCTCGCCGTTGCCGTCGGCCTCATGGGCGCGGCCGTCACCTTTTGGGCCCTGGCGCTGATCGTGGGGGCGGGCATCCATGGCGCCATCGGCCTCGGCGCGGTCGTCGTTTACGTCCAGGCCACCGTCTCGGTGTCCGGGCTGGGCTCGTTCAACGAGAACAACACCTACGCCCGTGAGGGCCTGGCCGCCTTGGGAGTGCTCCGGGACCTGGAGCGTGACCTGCCCGATCCGGCCGCGGCCGGCCCGGTCGCCGACCGGCCCGGGCCATCGCTCGACCGCATGCCCCGCTCGTCGATCCGGTTCGAGGGCTTGCGGTTCCGGTACCCGGGGCGGTCCGAGGACCTGTTCGAGGGCCTCGACCTGGACATCGAGGTAGGCCGGTCGATCGCCATCGTCGGCGAGAACGGCGCCGGCAAGACCACGCTGGTCAAGCTGCTCGCGGGCCTGTACCAGCCGACGGGTGGCCGCATCACGGTGGACGGCGTCGACCTCTGCGACCTCGACCAGGCCGCGTGGCAGCGGCGGGTGGCGGCGATCTTCCAGGACTTCGTCCGGTACAAGTTCACCGCCTACGACAACGTGGCCGTCGGCGCCCTCCACCTGGCGTCCGACCGGGCCGCCGTCGAGGACGCCGGGCGCCGCGCCGGGGCGGCGGCGCTGGTCGAGGGCTTGGCGCAGGGGTGGGAGACCCCGCTCAGCCGCCAGCTCACCGGCGGCGCCGACCTCTCGGGCGGCGAGTGGCAACGCCTGGCGCTGGCCCGGGCGCTGCTGGCCGTGGCTGGGGGCGCCACCGTGCTGGTGCTGGACGAGCCGACAGCGAGCCTCGACGTGCGGGCCGAGGCCGAGATCTACGACCGCTTCCTGGACCTGACCCGGGGCGTGACCACGGTCCTCATCTCCCACCGCTTCTCCACCGTCCGCCGGGCCGACCGCATCGTGGTGGTCGACGGTGGTCGGGTGGTCGAGGACGGCACCCACGACAGCCTGGTCGCCGCCGGCGGCCACTACGCCCGTCTCTACGCCCTCCAGGCCAGCCGCTTCCTGGCCGACGAGGCGGTGGGCGATGGGTGAGCTCGCCCGCAACCTGGCGACCATGTTCGGGCTGTCGTGGGCGGCCGACCGGTGGCGGTCGCTCGCGGCCCTGCTCACGTGCGCCGTGCTGCCGGTGTCGATGTCCCTTCGGGCCGTCGGGATGGCCATGATCGCCGACGGCGTAGTTACCGGGCGCCAGAGTCGGGCAATGGCCGGCGTGGCCCTCATCGCCGCGCTGACGGGCCTCAGCCACGTCGTCGAGTGGGCCAACACCGCGACCCGGATGCGCCTGCGCGAGCACACCGTCCTCCACCTCGACCAGCGGGTCATGGAACTGGTGGCGGGGCTGCCCGGCCTCGAGCACCACGAACGAGCCGACTACCAGGACCGCATGGAGCTCCTGCGCCGCCAGCGTGGGTCGCTGGTCAACCCGTTCATGCCGATCGCCTGGACCCTGGCCAACCTGGTCCAGCTCGTAACCACCGTGGCCATCCTCGGGCGACTGCACCCGGCGCTGCTGGCCCTGCCCCTCGCGGGGATCCCCTCGGTGCTGGCGACGACCCGGACCGAGCGGCGATGGAAACGCCTGTGGACGCAGCAGGCCGAGGACCAACGCGTGCTCGCCCACCTCTTCGAACTGGGTACACAGCCAGGGGCGGCCAAGGAGGTCCGGCTCTTCGGGCTGGCGCCCGAGCTCGACCGCCGCCGGCTCCTCACATACCAGGGGCTCGAGCGCCGCCGGGTGGCCACCAGCCTCTGGGCCGCCTGGGTCAGTGCCGGCGGTTGGGCCTGCTTCGCCCTCGGCTACGTCGCAGGGGTGACGCTCGTGGTCGACCGGGCCGTGCATGGCAGCCTGTCCGTGGGCGATATCGTGCTCGTGCTGACCCTCGGCGGACAGGTCAACGCCCAGGTGGCCAACCTGGTGCAGAACACGGTGTGGTTCAACCGCACCACCGAGGCAATCACCCACTACCGCTGGTTGGTGGCCCACGCCACCACTTCGCACGCCGAGCTGGCCACCCACCGACCGGGGCCGGCCCCCTCGCGGATCGACAACGGCATCACCTTCAGCGGGGTCGGGTTCACCTACCCCGGCACCGGTTCGGCCGTGCTCGCCGACGTCGACCTCGTGCTGCCGGCGGGAGCGATCGTCGCCGTGGTCGGCGAGAACGGGGCCGGCAAGACGACGTTGGTCAAGCTGCTCCTGCGCTTCTACGACCCGACCGAGGGCGCGGTCGACGTCGATGGGGTCGACCTACGCGCCATCGACGTCGGCGCCTGGAGGGCACGCACGTCGGCGGGCTTCCAGGACTTCGCCCGGCTCCAGTTCACGGCCCGACGATCGGTCGGCGTCGGCGCCCTGGCCCACCTCGACGAGGAGACGATCGTGCTGCGGGCGATGGCCCGCGGCGGTGGCGGCGACCTGGTGGCGAGCCTTCCCGAGGGGCTCGCCACCCAGCTCGGCCGGGAGTTCGGCACTGGCGTCGACCTGTCCACCGGGCAGTGGCAGAAGGTGGCGCTGGGCCGGGCCATGATGCGCGACGATCCGCTCCTGCTGGTCCTCGACGAGCCCACCGCCAGCCTCGATGCCACCACCGAGCACGCCCTCTTCGAAGGTTTTGCCAGCCAGGCCCAGCGGGCCGCGGCCGGGGCCGGCGCCGTCACCGTGCTGGTGAGCCACCGCTTCTCCACCGTCCGGATGGCCGACCTGATCTTGGTGGTCGCCGAAGGCACGGTGACGGAGTCGGGGACCCACGAGGAGCTCGTCCGGCTCGGCGGGCGCTACGCCGAGCTCTACCAGCTGCAGGCACGCGGCTACGCGTAGGTCGGGGAGGTGCGCTGACGCCCGGGACGAACCGGGGAGACAACTTCTTGAGGAAGACAATGCTGCTGAAGCCGACGGGATCCATCGCCCATCGACTTCACCGACCTCCTGGCCGAGCACGGCATGGTGCAATCGCTGTCCCGGCCCCGCCAGTGCTGGCTGCCCAGTTCGATTTCCGCGGGGCCGTCCCGTTACGGAGGTCCCGGAGCGGACCAGATTCTCGTCGTGCCTCAAGTCGCGCGGTCATGTTCGGACACCTGCCCGCGCCTGCGGCCTACTGGACAGGCTTCTCGACAAGCCCCCGCTCGATCAGTTCCACTTTGCGGTCCCGACTGAGGAGCAGTGTGTTCAGCGGGGCGGCGACAGCGATCACCGTGACCACGACCAGGACGGGGTTACGCAGGCCAATGGCAAGCCGCCGGGCCAGGGGTACCTTCGGCGCTACGGCTGCTGCCGCCTCAGGCGAGCGCCGGGCCTCGATGCGCTTGACGAGCCGCTCGATCGCCGGGACGAGTGCGCACGTGACAAGGAGAGACGACAAGATCGCGACCTTGATGCCGAACTCCGTGGTCTGCGGGAGGATCAGCGCGGCGCACACGACCGCGGTGAGGGAGGCGTAGATCAGGCGGCCCAGCTTGGACTTCGGCGCCGTCTGGGGGTCGGTGATCATGAAGAAGGTGAAGATCAGCAGCTCGGGCGAGAGGGCGATGGTCAGCCAGTAGAAGCTGCCGCCCACGGGGCCCCTGTGCCAGCCGGCCCAGTAAGTGCGCCCGAACAGGGCGAACAGGCCGATGAGTGGCAGAAAGGTAGCCAGGAACATGGTGGCGAGCTGGATCATCTTCACCTGGCGCAGCACCCAGAATGCACCCCCGAAGATCACCGCGAAGGCCACCAGGATGGGGACGCCCAGGGGGGCCCACCAGAGGTGCTCGGAGAACACGTGACTGGGCCCGAACAGGAGCAGGGCCCACGCCAGCCCGATGTTCGAGGGGTTGAAGATGTGGCGGTTGTTGTGGCGGATGAAGTATTTCGGGAGCAACGAGATCACCGCTACGAAGGCGAAGATGGGCAGGCCCCGTCCGCTCCACCGGTCGGCGTGCTGCTGGCCGGCGACCCGGAAGATGAACGCCACACTGATCCCGGTCTGGAGCGCACTGGCCGGCCATACGAGCACGTGCTCGCGCCTGTAGGTCACCCCAACTTCGATCGCCGCGCACAGGAGCACGGTCACCGCGATCTGAGGGATGGATACCTGGAAGCTGAGAACGGTCAGCCCCAGGAGGGTGATCGTCCAGATCGTCGCGGACAGTTTGAGGCGGGGGTCGGTCCTCTTCGGCAGGACGACGGGGATGTGGCGACCGCGGACGACGATCTCCGGCCTGGGCTTCGGCCCAGCGGCCGGCGCGGCGAGCGGAGGAGCGGTCGTCATCGGACAGGCCTGAGCGACGCGGCTGCGTAGGCGCTCTTGGCCGGGCCGCGCCAGACGACGACCGACTTGTACAGGGTCGGGTCGCCGCCTGCGGGGATCGTGAAGTTGAGCGAGCCGGCAGTCACGTCCATCACCACGATGAACTCTGACTTCGCGCTGAGGTAGTCCCGGGAGCTCCGTGGCGCCTCAAGCGTGCTGAAGCGCAGTTGGAGGTCGGCATTGGGGCTGACGAAGAAGTCATCGAGACGAAGGGAGTAGCGGCCGTTCGCCTGCTCGTAGACCGTCACCCGGCCCGTCGCGCTCTTGTCGATGTTGTAGAACGAGCCTGAGGCAATGGCCTTCGATCCCGCGGCGGTCATCGCTGGCAGCAGCGGCTCGACAAGGGGCGTGTCAAGCTGCTGGGCGACGGTGAGCTTCCAGGGCCCGTCCGCCGTGACCTGGAGGCTGATCGAACCGGAGCGGCTGCCGTACCCCGTGACCTCGCCGGAGCACAGGCTGTCAACGACAGGGCGGGCCTGGGACGACGAGTGCACGACGATCGGCCCGGACTGGCAGGTCCCCTTTACGCGCCATTGGACAGCGCCTTCAGCGATCGTGAACGCCGGCACCGTCATCGTGCCAACGCCCTGCAGGGTCTTCACCTCCTGCCACCACGGGTAGGATCGAAGCGATGTCCGTGCGGCGGCGACCCCGCTGGCTGGGGCGTCGCCGGCAACCCGCCCCAGGGCCGGCGGCGTGGCCGCGGGTGTCGCCGGCTCGAAGAAGTGGTCGCGCACGCCGGCGACGTTTGTGCCGACGACGGCGGTGAAGGTGACCGCGAGGACGGCGAGCCAGCCGAGCACGCGCCGAACGGGTCGCGTGCCGGTCGAGGCGCTACCGCCTGAGGCCGCCTTCGCTACGAGCGCCTCCACGGGTGCGGTCACGCTGGCCGGCCCAGCCGTCCGACACTGTCCATCACCCCCAACGGTACCGTCCCATCGTTAGTCGGGCGTATCGGGATCGCTTGCGCCCAATTACAGGACGCTTACGCAGGATGTGCGATGGTCCAGTCGCGTCTGGACCGCGCACAGGAGGCAAGCGCGCTGTGGGGGAACCGAGCTCAGCACGGGAACAACGACGCAAAGCCCTCGGCGTGACCTACGAACACCCGCTGGCCTTCTGGGTCGGTGTCGCCGCCGTGACTGTCGGAACGCTCATGCAGCTGCCCATGTACTTCGAGGCCAAGGACATGGGCTATCGCCTGGTCGGCATGGCCTTCGACGCGACCATGACCGTGGGGATGACCCTCATCTTCATCGGGGTCGGACTGACTGCGTACGGCCTCTTTCCGCGGTTCGCCGCCGTGTCCACCGGGGCCGTCTCCCGCATCAAGGTGCAGGCGCTCGACGACGCCAGGATCACCCGGACCCACATCGGCCTGATCCTCGTCATGGCCGCGGCGATCACGATCGACGTGATGAAACCGACGACGCTGGCTTTCGTGGCACCCGGTGCCGCCGCCGAGTACGGGCTTCGCTCGGCGCTGCACCCCCGCGCCTCGGGACTGCCCATCGCCCTCTACCCCTTGGCGGGCATCTCCGGGACGGTGGTCGGGTCCTTCCTTTGGGGCTGGCTCGGTGATCGGATCGGCCGGCGAGCGTCGATCCTGGTCGCCGCCGTCACGTTCATCGCCACGTCGACATGCGGCGCGATGCCGAGCTACCCGATCAACCTCGTCATGTGCTTCGCCATGGGGCTGGGCGTCGGCGGGATGCTGCCGATCATCTTCTCGCTGGTATCCGAGACCATCCCAGCTCGTCACAGGGGGTGGGTCATCGTCCTCATCGGCGGAGACGTCGCCGGCGCCTACATCATCATGAGCTGGCTGGCATCGACGATCGGCGCGCCCGATCGCTACGGGTGGCGGATCCTCTGGCTGGTGGGCATCCCCATAAGCGTCATTCTCGTGCTCCTCAACCGGTGGATCCCGGAGTCACCGCGGTTCCTGCTGCAGCACGGCCGCGACGGGGAGGCCCGGGCCATCATGAGGCGCTACGGCGCCGAGATCGTCGAGGACGACGAGGCAGAAGACGTCGCCACGCCCGAGCATGGCCACTACCTGCAGCTGTTCCGATCCCCCTTCACTGGCCTCACCGCGGTCCTCGTGATGCTCGCTGTGGGCATCGGGATGGTGCAATACGGGTTCCAGCAGTGGATCCCCTCGAACCTGCAGAAGCTGGGCTACACCGAAGTCAACGCCAGCAAGATCCTGCGGGACTCCGCCCTGATCGGGTTCCCGTTGAACTTCCCGATCGCCTTCCTCTATGGCTTCTGGAGCAGCCGGAAGACCATCATCCTCATGGCAAGCCTCACCTCGGCGGCGTTGATCGGCTTCGCCGTCGCCGGGTCGAACGTGGCCGACAACCACACTCTCCTCTACGTCCTGCTCGTCGTGCCCATCTGGGGCATCAGCTCGCTGATCGCCGTCACCGCGGCCTACGCCTCTGAGATTTACCCCACGCACATCCGCGCCCGAGGCACAGGCTTGGCTGCTGCGGGGACCAAGCTCGGCGGCGTCCTGGTCCTTGCTGCTGTCGCTGCGGCGGTGGCCGCACCGTCCATCTCGGTCACGGCCCTGCTTGGGGCCGCGCCCATCCTCGTCGCCATCCTCCTACTCGTCGTCTTCGGCGTAGAGACCCGTAAGAAGGGGCTGGAGGCCATCACGGCCGAGGAACTAGCCCGGCGAACGGTGCCGGTCGGCTGAGCTGCGGAACCACGCCGGGCCCGCCGCTCGATGACACCTCCCGGTGGTGGAAGCAACGGGCGCTGCGCAATGAGAAGCCCCGCGAAACGCGCAGCTCGAGCTCGGCTGGGTAGGGGTCGATGAGCTGGTCGCGGCGAACGTGTCCGTCTACGGGGAGAATCTGTGGCCGTCGACAGTGGGGCACGAAACCGACTTTGGAATGTCGGTCGGAGGCTGGGGGCAGGCTCCGACCTGGGCTTTCGCGAGAGCGGGCGACGAGAATCGAACTCGCGTTCTCAGCTTGGGAAGTCGACCTGGGCCAACGCCATGACCTGGGCAAACTGGCAAACACGCAGGTCAGGGCACATACGCTGCTCGGCGCTGGTCAACTCTGTTGCACCTTGTTCCGCCTTCGATGTGGCACGGATGTGGCACGAAACCCTGTCGCCGGCCCAGCCGATGTTATCGCCGGCAACGGGGTACGTCCCCAGCCCCAGCTCGCAGCCGCTCTTATCTCGTAGGGCGACACGGTGAGCCTCAACCAAGCAGGGCGATCGCCGCCCACCTCATCAGGCCGCCGAGCGCCGCCATGAAGAGGACGGCCGCTGCTGTCTTGAAGACGCCCCGCATGCCTCGAAGCGTACGGCCGGAAAGCGGTCAGCCTGAGCGCTGCATGCGAGACCCGTACCGACGGTCCGGTTGGCCCTTGGCGGTGACGCGCTGAGGCGTCTCGGCGCCGCGTCGGGCGTACTGGTTCAGGTGCGACAACTCGCCCGGCTTGATGCGGCATCGTTCCAGGCAGGTGTCGAGGTCCTCCCGCCGGATCCGGACTGGGAAGCGCAGCGCCGGTAGCCGCCCGTCGCGGACCATCTGGTAGATCGTGTTGACGTGGAAGGTGAGGTAGCTGGCCGCCGCTTCCCCATCCATCCACTCTTCGCTGTCCGCCACCGGTCGTGCAGCGTAGTGAACCTGCCGGCCGCCGACTAGGGCAAGGCGAGCCAGTTCCATGCGTTGGGCGATCCGTCCGCTGCGGGATCGCGTTAGTCGACGCTGAGGGGGAGGTCATCGACGCGAGGTGACGTGTGTCCCACCTTCCCGGCGTACGGGGTCACCCCGCTCGGCTCCGAGGCGCTGCGGTTATGGGCTACATCGATTGTGCGCCTGACAACGCCGACCGACTCCAAGTGTGAAGCGCAGATCGGATGTCGATGGAAAGGCAGGAGGGCGTCCTGGGATTTGTACGACCCTGGGAAGCCTCAGGGTCGTCACCGATAGACAGGGCACCGACCGATCGTCAGGCTGTCGACGGGAACGGGGCAATCAGAACGATGCCCCTGTGTTCACAGGAGCCGCGAAACGCTCCAAAACGCAGCGAGCCGAAAGCTATGAGCGTTCGCGCACCCGCAGCCCGATTCGAGACGGCGGCTGTCCGTGCTGAGTACAAACAGGGGGAGACGGATGAAGAGCGGATTCTTGCGGACGGCAGCACTCGGCCTGGGCCTGAGCAGCCTGCTGGTCCTGGTGGGTGCACCGGCCCAGGGGGCAAGCGTGCCGGGGCGGGTGGTGGACAACACGAAGACCGGCACCAGCCCCGACCCACTGCGAGGCCGGGACATCCCGGGCCTGGCCGTCGATCCGGCCGATCCCCGCCACATCGTCATGATCGACGTGGACTACGTCGCCGGCCAGTGCGACTTCCACGTCACCTACGACTCGGGCAAGACGTGGGCCGACGGGCACCTCACCGCGCCCGCCGGCTTCGCCAACCCGCCCTGTGTCACCTTCGACTCCGGCGCCGCCCCCCACTTCAACCAGAGCGTCGTCTTCGGATCGGGCCAGAACGTCTACGCCACCTTCGCCTCCCACCGGGGCATCAAGCAGCTACCCGAAGGCGGCAGGGTCGGCGGCGAGGGCGACTCGGTCATCGTCAACCACTCCGGCGACGGTGGCAAGACGTGGGACACCGGCGTGGTGGCCATTCAGGGCGGTGCGGTGACCTGGCCCTTCATCATCCGTCCCGGCGTGGCCGTGCAGCCCCGGGCCCAGGGGGACAAGCTCTACGTCGTCGGCTGGTACGTGGTGAACCCGCCGGGACAGGGCGCGGCAGGCGGCGCCGGCGACCGCCGTGCCGTCGTCTCCTCCTCCGACGACGGCGGCAAGACCTGGTCGGCTCCGGTCGAGGCTTCGGGCCCGGACGAGAAGGTGCGGGAGATCGCCATGCCGGTGGTCGGCCCCGACGGCGCCCTCTACATCGTCTGGCGCAACCGCGACGACCCGTCGACGGCGCCGCGCCCGATCGAGGTCGCCAAGTCCACCGACGGCGGCGCCACCTTCACCCGCACCCCCATCGGCGATGTCGGGCCTGCCCCCGCCACCGCACCGGCGCCCACCGGCTTCGCCGGCTACCCCAGAATTGCCGTCGACCCCAGAAGCGGGGCGCTGTACGTCGTGTACATCGGCTTCAACTTCGGCGACCTGGACACGATCATCCAGCGCTCCACCGATGGAGGAGCCACCTGGTCGCCGCCGTTGCGGGTCAATGACGATCCCAAGGGCAACGGCATGCGCCAGCTCGCAGCGAGAGTGGCGGTGGCGCCGAACGGCCGGGTCGACGTGACCTGGCTGGACACCCGGGCCTCCTACCCGAGCGCCATCATCCCCAAGCCGGGTGGCCTCGGCGACGTCTACTACGCCTCTTCGAGCGACGGCGGGGTGACCTTCTCCGCCAACCGCCGGATCTCCGACCGGTCCGTCAACCTCGACGAGGGCCTGCTCCCCCGCATCGGCACCTACACCCTGATGGGGGAGTCGCCGATCGTGGCGCCGCTGGGCAACGACGCGGTGCTGTTCGCCTGGACCGACACCCGCTTTGGCAGCGTCGACACCGGCACCCAGGACGTCATGGTCGCCCACCTCGACCTGCGCGAGTCCGGACCTCCCGAGGTCACCGATCTTCCCAAGGCCAGCCCCGCGAACCTCTCCGTGGCCGTCTCGCAACTCGCCTACCCGGGCGGCTCGGAGCGCTTCGGCAACCCGTTCACCTCCAGGCTCGTCGTCGTCAACAAGAACGACGCGGCCGGGGCGATGGCCGGTGCGGTGCTGGCCAGGGCCAACAGCTCGCCCCTGCTCGTCACCGACGGCGCCTCGTTGACCAAGAACCAGAAGGACGAGATCAAGCGGCTCAGCCCGACGGGGATGTTCGTGATCGGCGATACCAAGGCGATCCCCGACAATCTGGTCGAGGCCATCAAGGCGGCCGGGGTGATCACCAGTGTCTCCACCGGGCCGACGACCACGACGGTGGCGCCGCCCACCACGGTGGCCGGCGCTCCGACGACCACGACCACCCTCCCCACGCCCACCGCGGAGCGGGCCAACGTGGTCCGCCTCACGGGCGCCACCCCGGCCGACATCGGCAAGGCGGTGGCCGGCGCGCTGGACCTGCGCAGCGATCAGCAAAAAGGCGCGGCCGTGCCCGCTTTCGCCGGCGCGGTGGTCCTCAATCCGGCCAGCAAGGAGTCGGCCGCCGGACTGGGCTTCGCGGCCAGCCTGCGCCTGCCCCTGCTCTACGTTGACCGCGACGGCGTGCCAGCGGCGACGGCGGAGACGATCACCGCCATGGCCATCGGGACCACCTACGTGATCGGCGGGCCCCAGTCTGTGAGCGACGCTGTGATGGCGAAGCTACCCGGGGCCAAGCGCCTCGGCGGCACCGACGTCGCGTCCACGGTCGTGGCGGTGAACAACGAGGTCAAGGGGCGAGGCCTGCCCATGAACGTCGCCTACCTGGCCGACGACTCCCGTCCGGTGGACGCAGCGGTGGCCGCCGCTGCTGTCTCTCGGACCGGTGGCATCGTGCTCCTCAGCCCGGGTGCCGGGACTGCGGCCGCTGACAAGCAGATCGACCAGCTCGGTCTCACCGGCGCGGTCGACAAGATCGTCCTTCTGCGGAGCACCACCTCCACCAGCCCCCCTTGGGCCCTCATCGTGGTCAGTGTCCTGCTCGCCGTCCTCGGGGTCCTGCTCCTGGGGCTGGCGGCACGGAGAAAGCCGGCCGACGCCACCGAGACAGCGGTAACGGCGCCCAAGACGTCGCCAGCCCGGGAGCCCGAACGGCGGCCGTAGGGACTGCGGGGAAGGGATGGAAGGTGAGTGATTCGGTCAGCATGACCCGACGCCCCCGTGGAGTCCGACGGCACGATGCGCACGTGTCGCCGAATGACATATCGCCGAGCTGGAACACACTCTCAGTGTGTCATCACCGATCCGGGCGTCGCCGACCCGTCAAGGCGCCGACACTCAACGCGCCCGGACCCAGCATGTCCCGTTCCCTCCACCGGTCCCGCCCCCGTTGAGTGGCTCCCCAAGCCGGCGTACAGGGATATCCCGCGAGCCTGGGAAGGCCGCACGTTCTGGGGCACCCTCTGGCTCGACAGCGGAGGCAATGGAACGCCGATTCGGTTGCGCGCGATCAGTCGGCAGAACGGCGAACGACAGTCGTCCCAGATCGCAGTGCCTTCGGTATCTCCGCGACGTCGTCCACGGCTTGAACCAGATGGTCGATGTCGTTGGCGCTGGCCTGCGATGCGACGTCGACCTGGTACTCGATGCCGGTCGATGACCAGGTGTTTGGATCGAAACCGCCTGCTGCTCGAACCCGTACTCCATCGATGGGCAAATTGGACAGTCCGGCCTCGCGATAGACGTCGTTCAGCACGCACCCGGCGGCCGCCAGAAGGTAGAGGTGTGCGCCGGTGAACTCCGTTTCGACGACCACGCCGCCATTGGTCCATCGGTGCGGCATGGTGACACCCACATAATTCTGCGGCCGGAGCGTCCCCGCCGAAACCGTCACCTCGTATGTTGAATCGGTCACGCCGCCAGTACTCCCTCCGACGGGTGCCCAGGTACGCTCGAAGGCACCGCGGACCTTCGCTCCACCGGGAACAGCTGGGCCGACACGTCCCGCATGGAGATGGCCCACCCGCCCGGTGCGGGTTCCACGCCTACGGTCGCGTGGTCCACCCCGTCCGGCATCCGTTCGAAGACGCCCTCACGCCACATGGCGAGCGCCGTGCCTTCGTCGCCGGTCGCACGACTGATCCAGTCCCACTCCGGCGACACGTGGTCGCGCACGTTCGCCAGCGGGAGGCCACTCCGGCGGTGGGCACGTTCGGCTCAGCGGGCCCAGAGGAGACCACGTTGACCATCGCGTGCAGCCGGGCGACTGGTGCGTCGCTCCCTCGCTCACGGGCGGGCCTCGAAGACGAGGTTGAACGGAGTGGCGGCGACGCGCCGGAATTGCGTGAAGCCTCCTGCGCCCACGACGTCTCGGAGCGTGGCCTCGCCCGCCTGTGCTCCCAGTCCGGCGTCGACCTCCTGCGAGCGCGAAACGGGCAGGCAGATGGTCGTCGACGCCGAGTAGAAGATGCGCCCGACGGGGTTGAGGTTGTTCTCCAGGCGATCCTCGGCGAAGGGCTCGACGATCATCCAGGTGCCTTCGGGGGCGAGCGTCTTGCGAACGTGGGCAGCTACGCCGGCCGGGTCGCCCATGTCGTGCAACGCGTCGAACACGGTGACGAGGTCGTAGCGGCCGTCCGCGTAGTCCTTGGCCGTGGCGACGTCGAAGCGGCAGCGCTCGGCCACGCCTGCGTCGGCGGCGGCCTGCCGGGCCTTCACGATCGACCCCTCGTGGGAGTCGAAGCCCACGAAGCGCGACGCCGGGTAGGCGCGGGCCATGATGATCGTGGAAGCGCCGCAGCCGCAGCCGATGTCGGCCACGCTGGCCCCCCTGCGGAGCTTGGCCTCGACGCCGTCCAAGGCTGGGATCCAGTGCTGGGTCAGGTTTCCGATGTAGTTGGGGCGGAAGAACCGCAGCGTGCCCTCCACCAAATCGGGATGATGCTCGCCCCACGCGACGCCTCGCCCCCGCCGAAAGGCCTCGGCGATGACCGCCACGTCGGCGATCGTGGAGGCTGCCACCTGGAGCCCGCCCGGCGCGAACAGCGGGTTCTCCTCACTGGTGAGCGCGAACGCCTGCTCGGGGGTGAGCCGGAACCGTCCGGACGACGGGTCATAGTCGGCGTAGCCCGAGGCGGCTTGGGCGGCCAGCCATTCGCGGACGTAGCGGAGGTGTGTTCCCGTGCGTTCGGCGAGCTCCTCAGCGGTGAGCCAGTGGCAGTCGGCCATGGCCCGGTAGAGGCCTACGCGGTCGCCGATCAGGACGGTGGCGCAGTGCAGCACGGCGCCGAGGTCGGTAGCGAACCGACCGACGAACTCTTCGAGACGCTGGGTGTCGAGCTCGAGGGGCGGGCTGCTGGTCTGCGTCATGACGGATCCTTCCTTCCTTTCGAGGAATGACCGGCGATGGCCGGTCGGACGAACAAAGCTCCAGGCCTGGGCACCGTCCGACGTCAGTCGATCTTGATGGCCGAAATGTCGATGTCGAGGTCGATGCGGTCACTGAGCACCAGACCCCCGGCCTCGAGCGCCACATTCCAGGTGAGGCCCCAGTCGCTCCGCGTCAGCGAACCTGAGCCTTCGAAACCGACGCGGAGCTGGCCGTAGGGATCCACGCAGCTGCCCTGGTAGGTGAGGTCGAGCTCGACGGGCCGGGTTACGGCCTTGATGGTGAGGTCGCCTGCGACACGGTAGCGGTGGTCTCCCAGGGCGGTCAGGCGCGTGCTCTCGAAGCTGATCGAGGGATAGCGCTCGACATCGAAGAAGTCACCCGAGCGCAGGTGGGCATCACGATCGCGGTTGTTCGTCCGGATGCTCGCCGTGTCGATCGTGAGCGCGACCGAACACCTCGTGGGGTCCGACGCGTCGAGCTGCAACCGCCCTTCGACAGCTTCGAACCAGCCGTGGACCCTTGTCACCAGGGCATACCGCGCCGCGAAGCCGAGACGGGTGTGAGCGGGGTCCAGCTGGTATGAGCCGGTGAGGTGATCGAGCACCTCGGCCGGTGAGGTAACAGTCATGTGATTCTCCCTTCCGGGGGGCAGGCCGTCTTCGTCACCGCCATAGTGCGACCCGCTGCGTGCGGCTCGGTTGCAGGCGACGTGCAGCCCGCCGTTGCCGTCGGTTCGCGACGCAGGAGCGTGTGTCACCGTCGCGCAGGCGACGAAGTCGCGGTCGCGGTGGCATTGCCGCCTAGCGGTCAGTGGGAGGCGATGACTCCGTCTTCTGCGGCGAGTAAACGCCGCGCGACGGCCGAGGCGAACGAGACGGCCTCGTCGTCGCTGAGCTTCGCCCCCCGTGCCTTGGCGTCGTCGAACGCCTTTTCGCCGAGGCTGGAGACGAGGGTGCCGACGACGGCTTCCAGCCGATCAGCCTCGGGACCGTACGACGGCGGGGACGTCGTCGAGGCGGTGCAGGCCCCGTACAGCACCGCGGCCGGCTCATCGGCCCCCACGCGGGAGAGCAGTTCGACAAGGTTGCGCAGCGTGATCCACTGCTGGGGCCAACTCCCCCCCCGTCGCCAGTGCTGGATGACTTCGTCGAACAACCGCAGAGCGAGGTGGGGGTCGCCATGGCGGCCTCGGAGCGACGTGCTCGACACCCGGGCCAGGCCCTTCATGAACACGTTGTCAGCAGCCTCTGCGAACTCGAGGCTCTCCCCGATCGCCCCCAACGCCCGCACCGGATCCACCTCCAGCAGCGACTCGCCCTCGGCGTAGAGGATGTTGGCCATCATCGTGGGATTGTCGGCGCACGCGGCGACCTCACGGGCCTCCTTGGTCAAGGCCAACGCCGTTGCCAGGTCTCCACGTTGCCCTGCGCATACGGCTCGGCTGCACAGGCTCCATACCACGCCTTGGTCGTAGCCGAGGAGTCGCCACAGGCGCACCGCTTCGCCGAAGTGGTCGTACGCTTCCTCCAACCGCCCGCTCAACAAGCAAACGCCGGCGAGGGCTTCGGTTGGCAGCGCCCGTCGGGGGTCGTCCGTTCCGGCGCACGCCGCGAGACCCCGCTCGGCATATCGAGCAGCGAGAGTCATCTCCCCCCGGGTTGTCCGGAGAAGGGCGGCGGAACCGAGCACGAAAGGAAGGAGGGGATGGTCGTGGGCCGACGGGAGCTCGGCGGCGGCTTCCGCCCAACTCAGGATCTCGTCGTTCGTCTGCCAGCAGGCAAACCGGTGGAGTGCCGCCGAGAGACGAAGCGCGAGGTCAGGGTCACTTTGCTTCCGGCACCACGTGTGGGCCGCCCGCAGGTTGTCGAGCTCTGCGCGCAGCCGCCTCACCCACTCGCGCTCCTGCGGCCCGCGCAGGCCAATCTCGGCCTCCTCCGCCAGGGCCAGGAAGTATCGGGCATGGGCGTCTGAGGTCGCCTCCCTCTCGCCTCGGGCGTCGAGGCGCTCGGCGCCGTAGAGGCGCAGGGTCTCGAGCATGGCGTAGCGGGCCAGGCCGGACGGCGAGGGCGGGACGACCATCGACTTGTCCGCCAGGCTGGCGACGAGAGGGGCGACCTGGGAGGCGGGGACGGCGCCGTCCGCGCACACGGCGGCGGCGGCCCCGAGCGTCCAGCCCCCGGCGAAGACCGAGAGCCGTTCGAACACCGCACACTCGGCCTCGTCGAGCAACCCATAGGACCAGTCGACCAGCGCCCGCAGCGTCCGATGCCGTTCGCCCTCGCCCCGGGGACCGGCGGTCAGGAGCGCGAAGCGATCACGCAAGCGCTGAGCCAGGTCGTGAGCAGTGAGGACACCCAGGCGGGCGGCGGCGATCTCGAGAGCGAGGGGCAGGCCGTCGAGTCCTCGGCAGATCTCGGCCACTGCGTCGGTGTTGGCGTCGTTGAGGCGGAAGTCGGCACGAGCGGCGAGGGCTCGGTCCAGGAAGAGCGCCACCGCGGGCGACGCCTCGACCTCTCCCTCGTTTGCGGTCAGGGGCGGGACCGGCAGGGGAAGCACCGGCCAGACGTGCTCGCCCCCCACGCCCAGGCGCTCGCGGCTGGTGGCCACGACCGTGATCTGGGGGCAGCGGCGGGCAAGTGCCTCCACCAGGCCTGAGGCGGCGGGGAGCACGTGCTCGCAGTTGTCCACCACGAGCAGCATCCGGCGGGGCCGAAGGGCGTCCACCAGCGCGTCCGAGAGGTTGGGCCCGGGCGGCCGGGCCAAGCCGAGAGCGGCAGCGACGGCATGGGGCACCGCCTCCGGGGAGCTCAGCCGGGCCAGCTCGACGACCCAGGTCCCATCGGGGAACTGCGGTGCGACGGCCTCGGCCAGGCGCAGGGCGAGTCGACTCTTGCCTACCCCTCCTACCCCCACCAGGGTCACCACCCGTGCTCGCTCGAGCAGGTCGACGAGCCCGGCCACGTCGTCCTCCCGGCCCACGAAGGTCGTGATGGCGGGCGCCAGGTTGCCCTCGGTCGGACCTGAAGGAGCGGGCGGCTCGGCGGGCGCCACGTGCGGCGCCTGGGTGAGGATGTCACTTTCAAGGTCGCGTAGAGCGGCTGAGGGCTCGAGGCCGAGCTCGTCGGCGAGACGCTGTCGGAAGCGCTGGTAGAGCCTGAGGGCGTCGACTTGGCGTCCGCACTGCGCGAGGGCCCGCATGAGCTGCGCGTGGGGCCGCTCACTGAGCGGATGGGCGGCGACAACGCCCTCCAGCACGCTGACCGCGTCAGGGCTGCGCCCCAGTGCGAGCAGCGCTTCGACGCGATGTGCTACCGCCGTCTGTCGCAGCTCCTCGAGGCAAGCCGCCTCGCCTCGGGCGACGTCGTCGTCGGCGAACTCGGCAAACGCTGGGCCCCGCCACAGCGCCAAGGCGTCGTCAAGGAGCTCGAGCGCTCGGGCTGGGTCCACGTGCAAGGTCGATCGTGCCAGATCCACCATCTCGCGGAATCGCAGGGAGTCGAGCTGGTGAGGGCGCAGCTCGATCGCATAACCAGGGGGCCGCGTGACGATGGGGGCGGGCGTGGCCGCGGTCGTGAGCCGGCGCCGGAGGCGGGCCACATAGGTCTGCAGAGCGTTGCGGTCAGAGGTGGGCGGGTCGTCGCCCCAGAGGACTTCGATCAGGCGGGAGGTCGACACGACGGCATTCGCGTCCACCAACAGCGCGGCAAGGACCTTTCGCTCGTTGCTACTGCCGATATCAACGAGGTCGTCGCCTCGCCGGACCTCGAGCGAGCCCAGTACACGAAACTGCATGCCTCCTCGCAAGCCTAGCTGCGCGCTCCTTGGACTGCCCCTGCCCGGCTCCGCTTCGCGGTCAAAGCGCGAGCCTCGTGGGACAGGAGTCCGGCCTGCCGGACCGGGTGCGCGACTCCCAGCTTTCGCCCAACCGACCGTAGACCCCGGACTGAAGCTCGGTCCGCCACCTCCTCGCAGAATCGACTCTTGCCGATGCCGGCCTCGCCCGAGACGAGCACCAATTCACCCTTGCCCCGTGACGGGATTGTCCAGACTCGACTCAATTCGGTCAGCTCGCCCTGACGGCCGACAAACCGCTACACATCCGACTGTGTGACGCCCACGACGTCGCCCGCCTCTAGGTCGTGCCGGCGTCCAGGGGGAGGAGGAGGGAGCGACCCGCCTCCCCGCCGCTCAACGATGTTGCCACTCCGGGGCGCGGCACGCCCAATCCTGGATCAGAACGCTGGGCGTTCTACATCGGCGCCGCCACGACGATTCGCCGGCGACTCCATGCGGCTCTGCCGTGCGCAGCCCGGGGATACATACGGCACTTGTCCCCGCAGTGGCACCGAGCGCGCTCCGCGAGGCGATGAGCCCGCACCCGCTGACACCGAACCTGCGCATGTGTGCTGACATCGAGTTGCGCATGCCCGCTGTCAGTTCACCCGCGTCGTGACAGTTGGCCCTTGACAGACCGGCGAGTTGACCGACGCGCGATGTCATGACCCCGTCTGGCCATGGCCGCGACATTGCTGTCGCCCGCCGAACGCCTGGAGCACCCCTGCACCTTGGACAAGCCTCCCGATCGCGCCCGGTTCGCCCTGCCGTGGAAGGCAGAACACCTTCACTGCTGCGCCAGCTCGTCACCTGATGGCGTCTTGGGGGCGGGCCCAAAAACGAAGCTCCAACCGAACGGGCCCGGTGAGGATGATGTGATGAGGCGCCCCAGGGGGTATGGGCTGTCGCTCGCCGGCCCGAAGCCGAACTGGCGATCTGGCGAAGAGGTCCTCGGATTCAAATCGAAACTCCAAGGCGCCATCTCGAACATGGAGACAACTCGGCGACCGTCAGGGATGCGGTGGCGCGCAGCAAGCCGGTAGGCACAGAATCCTGGTCCCACGGGCCCGCTCGTCCCACAACGGTCAACCCGTCAGGAAACTCGGCGCGGTCACAGAGAGCACTCGATACTCGATCCGAGGCGTTCGGCACGCCCGAGTGGATCGCGGACCCACGCTCTCTCTTGGAACGGCGGGCGGTGTCGGATGTGCTGGTTGTGGAAGCAGGACAACTCTGCGACCCACTCCCCGACCACGTCGGGATGGAAGGCGACGATGGATCGGATCATCGGCTCACCAGATGTTTCGTACGCGACCGCCGCGGCGAGTGGATTCGGACGAACTGCGTCATGATCGTGTACCTGAGACGGCGGGTAGGTCATCCGAGAGCGCGGCCAGGCGGGGCCCGATCCGGGAAAGCTCCTCGAGATGGGCTTCGGCCAGAGCGTTCAGGCGGTGTTCGCCCTCATCGGTGAGCGTGACACGGACGACGCGATGATCGGCCCCATCGGTCAGCCGCCTCACGAGTCCCGCTCGCGTGGCGCGGTTGACGAGCTCGACGGTGCTGTGGTGACGCAGCAGCAGGTGGGCTGCCAGGTCGCCCACGCTCGGCGGAGCTCCGTGACCTCGAACCGCCAGGAGCAGCTGGTGTTGGGCGGGCGTCACCCCCGCCCTCTGGGCCTGCTCCTCACTCCAGTGAAGGAACCGCCGAAGACCGTCCCGAAACTGGAGGAGGCGCTCGAAGTCCTTGTCGGACAACGACTGTGGTCTCACATGCGGGGGCTCATCTCGCTTCACGATACTATCGTAGAGCGATGTACTCCACTCCCCGACGAACCGCCCTGCTCACCATCCTTGCCGCCGCAGTGGGGCTGGCCGGTGGGGGAACGGCGTGGATCCTCCTGCACCTCATCGCTTTCATCACCAACGCCGCGGTTTTCGGCCGCCTCGGGTTCCACCCGCCGTCCTTTGCCGATCTCCATCCCAGCCCGAGAATCGTCGTCGTGGCCGTGCTCGGAGGGTTGCTCATCAGCCTTCTCGCCAAGTGGTCGCCCATCATCCGAGGCCACGGGATACCGGAGGCCATGGAGGCGGTGCTCACGAAGCAGAGCCGGATCGCACCTCGGACGGCACTGGCCAAGCCGCTTTCGGCCGCGATCGCCATCGGCACCTCGGCACCGTTCGGTGCGGAGGGGCCGATCATCGTGACCGGCGGGGCGATCGGGTCGTTGCTGGGCCAAGTCGTGCGGGTCTCACCCGCGGAGCGCAAGATTCTGCTGGCCTGTGGGGCGGCCGCCGGCATGTCGGCCACATTCGGGGCGCCACTCGCCGCTGTGATCCTGGCCATCGAGTTGCTCCTCTTCGAGTTCTCGGCCCGCGCCCTGGTCCCGCTGATCGTCGCATCGAGCATCGCCGGGGGCGTCCACAACGCACTCTTCGGGTCCGGTCCCCTGTTCTCGGTGCCGGTCCATGACTACGGCGGTCTCGGTGGGCTCCCATCGTTCGTGCTCCTCGGCCTGGCCTGCGGCCTTCTCGCCGTGGTCATCAGTCAAGGGCTCTTCGTGGTGGAGCGGCTCTACCGCCGTTTGCCCATCGGCGAGTTCTGGCATCCCATGATTGGCGCGGTGCTCTTCGCCTCGGTCGGTTTGATCGCGCCACGAGCCCTGGGCGTCGGCTACGACGCCATCGGTGACGTCCTGAACAGCCGACTCGCGCTCGGAACGATCGCGGTTCTGGGCCTGATCAAGCTCGTTTCATGGTGGCTCGCCCTGGGCTCGGGGACCTCGGGCGGCACGCTGGCGCCCATCCTCCTTATCAGCGCCGCGTTCGGAACGCTCTTCGGCACCGCCGTCAACCATCTCCTGCCGGGGGTCGACATTTCTCCCGGCGCGTTCGCCCTCGTGGCCATGGCCGCCACGTTCGGGGGGTCAACGCGAGCGACGTTCACGGCGATCGTGTTCGTGTTCGAGCTGACCCGTGACTACCAGGTCGTCATTCCGGTCATGCTCGCCACCGTGCTGGCCGACCTTGTCTTCAGTGCCCTCAGCGAACACAGCATCATGACCGAGAAGCTCAGCCACCGGGGTCTGCGAATCGGACGCCACTATGGAGTCGATCCCCTGACGACCTATCTCGTCAGTCAGGTCATGACATCAGCCGTGGCGACCATCTCGGCCACACTGACTGCGGGCGAGGCACGAGAGAAGTTCGTCAAGGGAGGCCACGGCGCCTACCCGATTCTGGACGGTGACGGCGTTATGGTCGGCATCCTGACTCGGGGCGACCTGCTGGACGCCGGCGTTGATGCGGGGGATTCCGTCCTCGAGCACGCGAGCCGCGACGTCGTCTCGGTCGGGCCCCGCGACAACGCGATGGCTGCGCTGGATGTCATGCTCGATGAAGGCGTCGAGCATGTTCCGGTGATCGCCGATGGCCGTCTCGTGGGCATTTGCACCCGAACGGATCTTCTCAAGGTCCGTCAAGAGCAGCGGACGTCCGAGGCACCTCAGGAACCCAGCCGCATCGCTCCAGGCCCTCCTCTTCGTCCCCGTCACCGTCGCGGGACTCGGGCGCCGATCAGATGAACCGCGGCTCGTCCATGCGGTCCAGGCTCTCCTGCTTGTGGACCCGCTCGTCGTGGCCGATCTGGCGGAACAGGTCGGCCACCGACTCGTAGTGGCCGTACTCATCGACAAAGAGACCGTCGTAGGGCCGGTTCTCCAGCTCGGGGGTTTCGTGGACGAACAGTGCGTACTCGTGCTCGGCGTGATCCTCGAAGTCGGCGTTCAGCCCGTAGCTCCACCGCGGGTTCAAGGCGTAGAGAAGCCATGAGAGCTGGTAGTAGGCGAAGGCCAGTGCCTGCGGAACAACGCGGTAGCGGAGGAAGCTCTCGCGTTTGCCCGACGCCTCCACCAACTCTTCGAGGATCAGCAGGTGCCACTGTTCGTTGTCCTGCTGTTCCCAGCTCTCGTGGACCCGCTCGAAGATGCGGCGAGCGAATGTCGGGCGCGAGTACCGATGAGTCACGGCGACGTAGGCGACGTTCTCCCACGCCTGGTAGGGCACGCGGGCGACCACCTCGAGCACCTTGAACTTCGAGAGGGTACGGGAACGTCTGTACAGGAGGTCCAAGAGCGTGAAGAGCACACGGGCGGCGGGACCATAGCGGCGCCTGGGCGATGCCATGGTCACCGCCTGCTCCGCCTTGAGGTCGGGTGCGGTCAGCTTCGGGGGCGGTCCGGTCGGTGACGAGCGGGCCTCTTCTGCGCCATTTGTGAACCTGTTCACAAGCCGAGCCTACTGCGGAGCGACGACACGCGATTCGGGTCGCACTGATGCTGAGAGCGTGCCTGTATCGCTCCTGAAATGACGGCGCTCGTGTTTCCACTTCCACTGCTTCGTACGCAGAATTGCGGTGCTCCTCCTCCTCATGAGCCTGTAGTCGGTCACCGGCTGTGGGTCCTCGAACGGCCTCCGGGCCATCATCGGGTCGTCTCCTCGTGTCGCGGTGCGCAGGCGCTACGAGGAGCGCGGTGGGGTCCGCTTTGGACTAGGAGTAGCGAGAGCGGTGAGACGCGGCTTGTATGACGGTGGCACGTGAGCGTTTCTCGAGGGCCCGTCCAGTCGCAGCCCCACGAGGCACATGTCGTCGTCCCGCCGAAGGCCGGTGGTGCAGGCGCTCAGGATGAAATCACAGAGGTCGTCCAACTGCTGGGGACCATCGGTGACGGCCATTCGGAGGCGCTCCAGCCCGACGGTCCGGGACGTTGCCCGACTTTCGACCAACCCGTCCGTGAACAGCATCAGAGTCGACCCCCGATCGAGGCGTAGGGTCGCCTCCGGACGGTCGACCCCGACCATTGCGCCGACGGCGTCCGAACG
Source organism: Acidimicrobiia bacterium (assembly GCA_023264995.1). Lineage (GTDB taxonomy): Bacteria > Actinomycetota > Acidimicrobiia > Acidimicrobiales > AC-14 > CADCTB01. Next base: position 104,394 of record JAHFUR010000003.1, read on the forward strand.
GGCGGTGTCGATGAAGCGGGCATGCGACGCCGCCCGGTCCAGCACCAATGGAGGACAGCCTCCGGCGTTGGAGAAGCGGATCTCGCCGGTGTCGGGATGCAGCGTCAAGTAGAGAACGCGAGCCAGTTGACCCAGCCCGGTCGTCTCCGCGAGCCGATCGAGGTGTTGCATCACGCGGACCGGGGAGTCGCCGTCGATGGCGGCGTAGGCCCGGGCCGCAGCCCGCAGGTCGCTCATGATCGGCGCCACTTCGACGCCACGGCCGGCGACGTTGCCGATCACGATTCCCAGACCGCCGCTCCCGAGGGGAACAGCGTCGACCCAGTCACCACCGCAGCCGACGAAAACGCCCCACGGGTGAACCCGGCCGGCGAGCGTCACCCCATGGGCGTCTGACCACCCCCTGTCCAGCAACGCGGGCGACCGGCCGACCTCATGGCGTGCCTGGGCATGGTCCCGGGCGTAGTCGATCAGCTCGGCCATGTCCTCGCTCGGTTCCGCTGAGCGTGGAGCGCCGGCGGTGGCGGGGGTATCGGAAACCTCGACCAGCGAGGCGTCCGCAGCTTCGAAGTGACGAGAGCCGCCGGCGCTTCCGGCGATACCGACGAGCTCCTCGCGAACCATGTCCAGGATCGGGTCGAAGCACTCGGCCAAGAGGTCGCTGAAGCCGATGCCGAACTCAGCCTCGGCGGGCTCGATCTCGATGATGACGGTGTCGACCGGCAGGCCCCCCCAGTGACGGGCCATGGCCAGGGTGTGGTCGAGGTCAACCATGCCCATCGCGGACTCTTCAAGGCTGCGATGGACGTCAGCGGGCGCGGGCGGCGTGAGGTCCACGCGGTAGCGGCGCAGCGTCGCCGGCGGATCGAACTCCCGGGGCACTGCCCCCAGGAGGACGACCTTGGCCGGTCGCAACTCCTGGAGGCGGTGCAGGACGAGCGGGGCGGAGCAGGAAAGGTCCTCGACTACCACCCCGTCGGGCCAGTCCAGATGCTGGAGGTAGTCGATGACCTGTCGCCCGAAATCCAAGTCCCGCATGCCCGGTCGCCCGAAGCCGCCGACGAGGGCGCGGCAGGCGGTGGTCTTCCCGTCGGTGGCGGTCATTCCAGGGTGCAGCCGCAGGAGTTGATCTCCCGGGTGATGATGCCCTTGCCGGTGTCCATGTGGGTGGTGCAGGGCATGCAGGGGTCGAAGCTGCGGATGGCCCGCAGGACGTCGATGCCCTTGATCTGGTCGTCGGGGACCGACTCCAGGATGGGGGTGTCGACGATGGCCTGCTCGTAGGGGCCGAGGCCACCGAAGGGGTCGGTGGGGGAGGCGTTGAGCGTGGAGGGGGTGTTGATCTGGTAGTTCACGATCTTGCCCTTGTCGATGATCATGTGGTGGGTCAGGTAGCCGCGGCTCGCCTCCCAGAACCCGACTGCCACCCGCTCGTCACGGGGGATCTTGAACGGGGTGTGGACCCTGGTCTCGCCCTTGCGCCAGTACTCGAACGCCTTGAGCAGGCAGTTCATGCCGATGGTGGCGGTGAAGGCCATGGCGTAGGCCCGGCCCCGGTTGCGCTCGAGAGCGTTCAGCGTCCTTGGCAGCGGCCAGAACAGCTCGGTCTCGGGCAGCAGGTTGCGGGGCAGGACCAGACGCAACCCGTCGCCGGTGGGCTCACAGAAGGGGTTCTCGGCGTAGTCGCCCCGCAGGGCCGTGCCCCACAGCTGGCCGTAGGCGCCGGTCTCGACGGTCTGGCGGTCCCAGCGGGGGGCGGTGGACCAGGTGTACTTCTCCTTGAAGTTCGTGCCGGCGGGCTTGGGCAGGGTGGTCTTGTTCCACGCGTGGTAGGGCGACAGCGGGTTGCCCAGGGCGTCGGTCTGGTAGCGCTGGGGGCCGGTCTTGGTCCAGTCGTCGTAGAAGGAGTGCTCGATGAACTCTTCCATGCCGATGTTGATGTCGGTCAGGTTGGTGGTAATCAGCTTGCCCTCGAGGATCACGGCGGGGGTGGCCCATCGAGCGTTGCCCCATTGGTTGATGTTGGAGTACGTGGCGTCGTAGACCTCGGAGTCGTCCCAGATGCCGGTCTGGATAAGGCTGGTGGGGCGGGCCCCTACCTGCTCATACGCCGGGTTGGCCTCCAGGAAGAAGTCGCACAGGTCGTCCCAGATCTTGCAGATGACCTTGCACCAGTCGATGATCTTGCCCAGCTGGGTGTAGTACTCGTTGAACGTCGAGGTGGTCACCGTCGTCGACATGCCACCGGGGACGATGGTGCTCGGGTGCGGGAACTTGCCGAACATCAACATGCACAGGATGCGCCCGACCCGCGTCCACTCCAGCGCCTCCAGGTAGATCTTGCCGGTGAGGGGGTTGAGCGCGTCCATGAGATCCTTCATGGTCGTGTAGCCATGGAGATCCCCGTTCGCGGCCAGGGTCTTCTCGGCCCGGGTCACCAGCTCAGGGTTGGTCACGCTGACCAGGGCGGTGGAGTAGTCGGGGCCGGCCAGCAGTCCGAGGTGCAGGGGGCGGTCATAGAACATCTCACCCACCTCGCCCAGGTTGCGCACCTCCACGCCCAGTGGCGGGGGGCAGATGCCGAAGGCCTGCTCGATGCAGAGCGCCGACACCGACGCATGGACACCGCCACAGACCCCGCAGGCGCGCGACGAGATGTCGATGGCGTCGCGGGGGTCGCGGCCCTCGAGGATGACCTCATAGCCCCGGAAGAGCATGGCCCGAGCGTGGGCGTCGACGGCCCGGCGGTTCTCCAGGTCGAGCACGGTGTGCACGGCCAGGGCGCCGGCGACGCGGGTCATGGGGTCGATGTTCCAGTCCCGGAGGCGGGGCGGGGCGGCCAGCTGCGCCCCCGGGCCTCCCTCGCGGCGCACGAAGCCCTTGGGCTCGGCCACGGTCACCGAGTAGGGATCGGCGACACCCGACTTGAGCCGGGCCTTACCGGAGCTGTCGAACTCGACGGGCAGGTTCTTGAAGCACACGGGACGCTCCTCTGATGCGTGGAAGAGGTGAGACTCTCTGCCGCCCACCCTCGCAGACCGCTGCTGCATATGGCTAGAAGCATAAGCAGTGCTGCTATTGTGGGCAGCTCGCTCTGGGAGGAGACGACATGGGAGCCATGAATGACCGAGTGTCGAGCGGAGTGCCCGATGTCGACGCACTCCTCGGAGGCCTCCTCCTCGGGGACAACGTGGTCTGGGTTCTGGAGAACGCCGAGGTGGCGCGCCGCCTCGAGGACGCCATGCTGGGTGAAGCGGCAGCCCGAGGCGAGGGCTGCTTGTACGTGAGTGTCAGTGCCCAACAGGCTCAGCTACGGGCCCGCCTTGGTGCCGGCGTCACCGTTCTTGACGCCCGACCGCGAGGCCCCTACGGCGATGCTGCGATGCTGGAGACGACGATCATCGAGGCAGCCCGCAGTCACCCGCCGGGTTACGTCGTCGTTGATGGTCTGGCCCAGTTCGCCCGCCGATGGGGCGCGGCCAAGGCGATCGCCTTCTTCAGCCGCGTGTGCCCGAGACTGTTCGATCTCGGGGCGGTGGCCTACTGGCGAGCGCCCCGGAGCGCGCTCGGCCCGTCGTTCATCGACCAGGTCACGAGCGTGACCCAATGCGTGCTCGAGATCAGCGACGGCCATTTACGGGTCGTGAAGGCCGAGGGCCGTCCCTCGTCGGTCCAGGCCCGGCTGCTGCGCTTGGAGGTGAGCGACGGGACGGTACGCCTCCATGACGAACGGGCTCTCGGTCGCCTCGGGCAGGGATTGGAGCGCGTCCGACGGGAACGCAACCTCAGCCAGACCGATCTGGCCAGCCTGGCCGGGGTCACCCAGAGTGCGATCTCCCAGGCCGAGGCGGGCCGACGAGGCCTTTCGCTGGACACCCTCCTGCTGCTTTCAGAGCGCCTGAACATTGGTATCGACGATCTCCTGGCCTCCGCACCCCCTGGGGGCCACGTGCTTGCTCGGAGGCCCAGGACCCTCGTCGATCCTCTGACCTCCCTCCTCGATGATCCTCAGGTGGGCTCGCGCGTCTACCTCGTCCGGCTGGGACCGGGAGAGGCCGGAGCGCCCGACTTCCTCCACAAAGGAGTGGAGCTCGTCCTTGTGGCCTCCGGACTTGTTCAGATCACGATCGGCACAGACACCCCAGTCATGCGGGCCGGCGATGCTGCACTGGCCACGACCGTGGCGGTGTCGGGATGGCGGAACCTGATCAACACCCCCGCACTCCTCTTTTGGGTCCTGCGCGACGAACCTCAAGGACGTCCGCGAAGGGCCCGTCTGTAGGGCAGCGCAGCCTTGGCTATGCGTTCAGCGCCGTGCTCCAGAAGGAGCCGGGACCAGGACCACCGGAACCTGCGCATGGTTGGCGACCTTGTGGGCCGTCCCGCCGAGCAGGTCGTACACGGCCCTGTGGCTCTTCGCTCCAATGACCAACAGATCGGCATCCCGAGCTGCTGCCAGCTTGCAAAGCTCCGTCGCGGGATCGCTGCGGCCGAGACGGGTGGTGACCCGAAGTCCGGCGGCACGAAGCGGCTCGGTCCAGGCACCATCGAGCTTCGCTCGCAATTCCGTCAGCATCGGACCGCTGTCTACCTGAAGTGCGGCAAGGCCCCAGAGCTCGGAGCGAGGCACAATGAGCACAGCACTTACGCGGGCGTCGAGGGCTGGGCCGTATTCGGCGACCCATTCGGCCGCGCGTTTCGAGCCAGGCGAACCGTCGAGGCCAACCACGATCTTCATCGCTCGCAATCCCTTCCATGGAGGCTGGCGCCCTCAGGCAGTCGCCATTCGGCACGACCATATCGGCGACGCGGCACGAGGCCCTCGGCCTCATCGTGCACCAACAGGGCTGCCGGCGCAGCATTCGCCTGGCCGGTAGGTCTAAGCTTCAGAGCCGCGGCGACATTGCCGAGAGCCCCGGTGATCGTTCGCCATCATTCCCCTGGCACCGCCTTCGTCGCGGCCCGCCGGGGAACATTCCTGAGCCGGACACAGCACCTCCCGGGAGCCGGGTCGAGGCACGCTTCTAGACCCGGATGCTCGAGTCCGGCGACCAGGCCAGTGATGAGCTCCAGGTTCATGCCGCACATCAGTTCTGTGTAGGCCTCGGCAAGGGCGTGGAACGGGCAGTTGGCGAGGTCCATGCCGGTGGCGCTAGGGCGAGGCTCGTAGCCCAGCTCCGCCAGGACCTCCCGGGCCGCGCTGGTCAGCGCCTTCCGGCTGGGACGCGGGCCGACCCGGGCTCGGGCGTCAGCACCGAGCGACTGACCCGTGTCCCGGGCGGCGGACACGATCGCCTCCCTCACAGGCACGCTGTCGCGCTCGGCATCGGTCACGGCCCGGGCCAGGAGCGCGCCGGCGACGTCGTAGCGACGCTCGGGCAGGCTTACCTCAAGCTCCCGCGATGCTCGGCGGTAGAGCTTCGCCGGTCGTCCCGCGCCGGGTCCGCTCCGACCCGGGGGGCGCCCGAAACCAGTCTCGAGCAGGCCGTCGTCGACCAGCTTGTCGAGATGAAACTTTGCGACGTGGTGGGCAACGTCGGCCCCATGGGCGGCCTCGTCCCGGGTAACAGCCGACTGCTGAGCGACGACGTAGCCGTACAGCGCACGGCGCACGGGCTCGCCCAGCGTCGCAATGGCGGACACCCGAGCCTCGAAGCCTTCGCGCTGCGTCGTGGGGTCCCCCGGCGCAGCCTCGAAAGAGGATGCCACGGCACCGTCCCTTCTATGAGAGGTTTTGATTGACGAAATCCCTTCAAGCTTCTAACGTAGAGATTAGTACCCGATAGAGACGGAGGCAAGACACGATGGCAATCCTCACCCCTCACCAGATGACAAGCCCTGATCACGCGGGCACAACGACGGCCCGACTGGACAATCCTGCACACCAGGCCTTCTGGCTGCTGCGGATCGGCTTGACCGTGGCCCCCATCCTCTTTGGGCTCGACAAGTTCGCTCACGTGCTCGTCGACTGGGACAAGTACCTGGCGCCCGAGTTCACCGACCTGTTCAACGCACAGGCCCACACCCTGATGTACTTCGTCGGGGCGATCGAGGTCGTCGCCGGGCTGGTCGTCCTGTTCCGTCCCCGCTTCGGCGGTTACCTGGTCGCCGCCTGGCTGACCGCCATCATCGTCAACCTCCTCATGATGGCCAATTACTACGACGTGGCCCTGCGTGACTTCGGCCTCGCGCTCGCTGCGCTGACCCTCGCCCGCCTGGCTACCGCGTTCCCCAACAACTTCCTCGGCCGGTGACGATGCCTGGGGATGTCGAGATGGCCGCCGTCGCCGACGGCGGCCTGACCGGACGTTCACCTTCCTCAGGCGGCGGTGCGCAGCGCGGCCCCTTCTCACTGGCCGGCGACCGCGGGCGCCGCGACATCAGCCTGCTTGCTGCGCAGAACGCAGTCTCTGATCTGCTGGCGGCGCTCGGCCAGGATGTGGCCGACCCTCAGCTCCGCGACACCCCACGGCGAGTGGCAGCTGCTATGGCGGAGATGCTCTCGCCCGTCGCCTTCAGCCTGACCACCTTTCCTAACGACGATCGCTACGACGAGCTCGTCGTCGTTAGGGACATCCCCGTGCACTCGTTGTGCGCGCATCACATGCTGCCGTTCAGGGGTCGGGCCCATCTCGGGTACCTCCCCGGCGAGCGCATCCTCGGGATCTCAAAGCTGGCCTGGATGGTCGAGCTGTTCGCCCGCGGTCTGCAGATTCAGGAGCGCCTTACGGTGCAGGTCGGTGACTGGCTCACCGAACATCTTCAGCCGAAGGGCGTGGGCGTCGTGATCGAAGCTGAGCATCTGTGCATGACCCTGCGGGGGGTCCAGGCCTACGGCACGCGGCACGCGGACAGTCACCTCGTCGCTGCGTGGCCTCGTGCGAGACGATGCTCGCACCCGGGCGGAGTTCCTGGCCCTCACCCGGAGGGAGGCATGAACAACGCCGTCAGCCGCGCTTCTCGCCACGGGCGATCCAGGCGGCCGACGACATCGTGGCTCGGATCGTGAGAATGAAGGTCGACCAACGGGTCGCGATCATCATTCCTGCCCGCGATGAGGAGCGTACCGTCGGCCCGATCGTGGCGGAGATTGTCGAGCATCTGATGGAACGACAGCGGCTGGCCGACCAGCTGATCGTCGTGAGCGATGGCTCGATCGATGCCACTGCCGAGGTGGCACGGGATGCGGGAGCGCACGTCATCACCACTGCGGCCCACGGCAAGGGCCAGGCGTTGCGCCGGGCCATCCAGTCCAGCGACGCGGACGTGCTCGTGTTCCTGGACGCCGACGTGGAGAACTTCACGCACCGCTACGTCACGGCCCTGCTCGAGCCCCTGCTCAGCGACGAACGTCTCGTCATGGTCAAGGCGTCGTACAGGCGCTCACTCCACGGCCGCCCCGACGAGGGCGGCCGGGTCACCGAGTCCTGGCCCGCCCGCTCCTGGAACGATTCTGGCCTGAGCTGGCCCAGGTTTCCCAGCCGCTCGCCGGTGAGTGCGCTATTCGTCGGTCGGCGTTGGACGGCATCGCCCTGGCTGACGGCTATGCCATCGAGATGGGGCTGCTGATTGACGTCAGTGGAAAATACGGCCCTGCGGCTATCGCCCAGGCCGAGCTGGGCGAGCGCCTGCACCGGAATCGACCTCTTCATGACCTGAGCCGTCAGGCACGGAGCGTGCTTGCCGCGGCGCTCGACCGAGTCCATGCGTTGCCACCTGGCCCCGCTGCATCAGATCCGGAGAGGCGTCAGCCGGTCATCCCGCTGGGCTCCGCCCGCGGCAGCAGCGGCGGTTGCCCCGCCGAACGGCGTGACGGGGCAACTGATCGCCCGGGCACGCCTACCTCGGAGTCCCCGTCCCCCGCCCGACTCACCCCGGAGGTATCCCGATGACAAAGCTCCAGCGCCTACACGACGAGCAAGGCCAAAGCCCGTGGCTCGACAACATCAACCGCGGGTACCTGCGCGACGACGCCCTGGGCCGGCTGGTCGACAACGGGATCCATGGCGTGACGGCCAATCCGACCATCCTGGCCAGGGCTATCGGGGGGTCGGCCGACTACGACGAGCAGTTCTTGGCCCTCTCTGCCAGCGGCTACTCGGTCGTCGCCGCCTACTGGGAGCTGGTCATCGCCGACATCACTGACGCCCTGGCCGTGCTGCGGCCGCTGTTCGACGTCAGTGCGGGCGCCGACGGATTTGTATCACTCGAGGTCGCACCGGAGCTCGCTCACGACAAAACGGCGACGATCATCGCTGCTCGGGATTTGCACGAGCGGATCGGCCAGCCCAACCTCCTGGTGAAGATCCCGGCGACGCCCGAGGGCGTATCGGCCATCGAGGCGATGACCGCCGAGGGCCGCAGCATCAACGTCACGCTGCTCTTCTCCCTTACCCGCTACGCCGAGGTCATCGACGCGTATCTGTCGGGCCTGGAGACCTTCGTTGCCGGCGGCGGCGACCCTTCACGAGTACATAGTGTCGCGTCCTTCTTCATCAGCCGAGTGGACACCGAGGTCGACCGACGCCTGGGAACTGCCGGCGGTGGGGAGGCGGAGGCCCTGCGAGGACACGCTGCGGTAGCCCAGGCCAAGCTGGCCTACCAGATGTTCAGCGAGCGATTCTCCAGCGCGAAGTGGGATCGTCTGGCTCGCATGGGCGCCAATCGTCAGCGACCGCTCTGGGCCTCGACGTCGACCAAGAATCCCGCCTATCGGGACACGCTGTACGTCGACAGCCTCATCGGGCCCGGCACCATCAATACGCTGCCGGAGACCACCATCGCTGTGTTCGAGGACCACGGCACCCTGTCGCGCACCATCGACACCTACGTCGAGGAGGCTGGCGAGGTGATGCGCCGGCTTGGCGGTGTGGGCATAGACATGGACGATGTCGGCCTGACCCTCGAGCGCCAGGGCGTCGACGCCTTCGGAGAGTCATTCCGAGGAGTCCTCGCCGTCCTCGCCGCCAAACTCCCAGCTGCTGCGCTCCGATGACCTCGGCCGGGTCGGCACGAGGCGACTCCAAGTCCGTTAATACCACGAGCATCGACTTCGGGCTCGGCCCACCGACGATCCCGCCCGAACCGTCAGCGGGAGCGAGCCACTCGACCGACGATCGTCCCCTGGACCACGAGGCCCTGCTCACGTTGGCGCGAAAGGTCGAGGCGGCCGCCCGCGACGACGACCACGAGCGGTTGACCGTCGCCGTCCAACGCCTGTCCGATGCGCTTGTAGATCACCTGTCCGCCGAACGACCGCAACTCGCACGCCTGCCCCCAGGCCCTGGCCATCTGCTCGAAGACGGCCAGGAGCGCATCCTGGAGCTGCTCGCCGACATCGCCCGCGTCGTGGCCCAGTCGCCTACGCCGGACCCGCGTTATGGCGTCAACCTCGTTCGGCAAGTGTCGGCAGAGCTGAGTCTCCAAGCGGAGCACGAGCGCCTCGCCGGCATCGCCGCCCAGAGGCTCTCCCAGTAGGGGCGCGCACACGCCTATCGGATCTCCATGAGGAGGAAAAGATGCGCAGGCTTTCGTTCCGACCGTCATTCACAATGCGAGGCCGCAAGTTCAAAGGACTCCGCGGGTGGGCTGGCAAGCCCTCTCATCCACCCCTAACCGACATCCCCGTCGGGGCCTACATCCTTGTGGCCGTCTTCGACGTGATCTCCTACACCGGCAGGAACCATGAGTGGGCTCGGGACTTCTACCGGGCGGGCACGTTCAGCCTCGTCGGCGGTGTTGTGGTCTCCTTCTTTGCCCTGCTCACAGGCTTCTGGGACTGGCGCAAGTCGACCGAGAAGGGCACGCAAGCTCGGCGCACGGCAAGCGCCCATGGCTGGACGATGGCCACGGTCACCTTGGTGGTCCTCGTCGATGTTGGCCTGCGATGGTTCGCCGACGGCGACGCTTCCCATACGCCCGGACACATCGCGGTCCTCAGCCTGGTCGCCGCCCTCCTCACCGTCGTGGGCGGGACGATCGGCGGCTCCCTTGCATACGACTACGGGTTCAACGTCGAGACCGCCGGCGACAGCCCGGTGTGGCACCCCTCCGAGGAGGATGTGCTCCCCGGTGGCAAGAGCTGAAAGGTTGGAACAATTCCGACGCGCCGGGAGGTCGGAACGATCGCGAGCCGGGTGTCTGATGGCGCCTGGTCTCGCCTTCGGCCATACTCCGGATCAGTTCGCCAGTGGGTCGGCGGCCCTTGTTGTCGCAGGCCTCATCTGTAACCGGCAACCGGCTCGTTGCGGGTTGTACGCGATGAGCTTCGATACTCGGAGATCGGAGCCCATGGCATCGAGGATGCCCTCGGCCAAGCCACGATGAATCTGGCAAACGACATCGGGATCGGCCGTGGCCGCGGCTTCGAACGGGCATCGCTCAAGGACCAGCTCCACCGACCTGGGGCGCTCCTCCCGTCGAGGTTCGAAGCCACGCCTGGCCATCTCGGCCTCGATGACATCGACAGGGTTCGCATCCGGGCGATACGCGGAGGTCAGCGCACGGCCGGCGTCGGCGCCGACATCGACTGCATCGCGTCCCGCGTTCACCTCGAGGAGGCGGAGGGCGAGGAACTCATACGGCCCTGCCGAACCCCAGACGTCCATGACCGCGGGCGCCAGCCGGTACTGCAGCGGCGGTCGTCCGACGCCCGACTCGCTCGCCAGCTCCTCGATGAGCAGACCTGCGTCGCACAGCTTGGCCAGGTGCTGGCGAATCGCGGATGGGTTGAAGTAGGGAAACTGCTCCGCCAGCCTGGCGACCCGCACCGGCCCGGAAGCGTCCGCGACAAAGCGAAAGATGTCGAAGCGGGTCGGATCGCCCAGAGCCCGCGCCTGACGCTGCACGGCGCTCCTCATCTGGGGGCGACCGGGGACCACGTCCTTGGCCTCCCCGGCACGTCCCTGCTGAGAGGCTCCTCGGCCCTTGGTCACTGCCCCTCCTCGCCCGATCGGTGGTCGTGTCATCCAGGGTAGATCGGGCTGAACTACCTGTTGCGGACATGTAGAGTTGATGTAGTATACACTACAGAAACTCCGGCCATGAGTCGACGACGAGAGCGAGCTGCGATGTGCTTCAAAAACCTGCCCATTGAGTTCGATGGAAGTGGCAAGGCGCGCCTGAAGGAGGGGTTCAAGGACCCCTACTCCGTCACCATCGGCGAGCCCAAGGGCTACGTCCGCCGCAAGGAGGGCCCCGGCGCCCAGCTGGCCGCCCCGCCCCGCCTGCGGGACTGGAACATCGACCCCATGACCCGGGTGGCCGGCGCCCTCGCCGTGCACACTGTGTTGGACCTGGAGAACCGCCGGGCCGTGGATGCCCACTCCCGGGCCATGCTCTTCCGGGGCTATGAGGTCATCCTCGAGGGCCGTGACCCCCGCGACGCCATCGACATCTCCAGCCGGGCCTGCGGGGTGTGCGGCGGCGTCCACGCGTCGTGCAGTTCACTGTGCATCGAGATGGCCTTCGGCGTTTGCCCCCCGCCCCTGGGCGTCGAGGTCCGCAACCTGGGCGAGGTGGCCGAGATGTTCTACGACCGCCCCCTGCACCTCGGTCTCCTCGCCGGCCCCGACTACTCCACCGCCCTGGTGAGCGTCACCAACCCCGAGCTGGTGACCCGGGCCGAGAAGACCCTGTCGCCCCACGGCGACATCCACGGCTACACCACCATCAAAGACATCATGGACGCCCTCAACCCCCTGACCGGGAAGATCTACCTGGAGGCCCTGGAGTGGACCCGGGTGGGGCGCATCATGTGCATGCTCATGTTTGGCAAGTACCCGCACCCCTCCACCCTGGTGCCCGGCGGTGTCTCCACCACCATCACCACCTCCAGCTTCAACGAGTACTACGGCCAGCTGGGCAAGATCCTCGACTGGTGCAAGGTGATCTGTCGCATCTGGGACGACCTGTGCGACTTCTTCCTGGAGGCCAACCCGGCGTACGAGCAGGTAGGGGCCCGCCCCACCAGCCTCATCCAGAGCGGCATCTGGGACAACTCAGAGTACTACGACGCCACCTACGCCAACTGCGACGCGTGGGGAGACCGCCGGTGGTCGAGCCCGTCAGTTGTGATCGAGGGGAAGCTGGTGACGACCAAGCTGACCGACATCAGCATGGGCATGGAGGAGTTCATCGAGCACTCCTTCTACGACGACTGGACCAAGACCGGCCCCCAGCGCTACAAGACCGACCCCCTGGGCAACCCGCTGTCGCCCTACCACGCGTGGAACAAGACGACGCTGCCCAAGCCGACGGGGACCAACTTCAAGGAGCGCTACACCTGGGACACCGCCCCCCGCTGGGACCGCCAGGTGGTCGAGACCGGCGCATACGGTCAGCTGTGGGGCACCGCCCTACGCGGCGACTACACCGACAACCCCTTCTGCGAGCCCACGGGCGACGGCCTTCGCTTGCTGGTGCCGCGCCACGCCCTGCCCGAAACGGAGCTGTTCTGGCCCCTGCCCCGCACCCTCAACGCCCTGGAGCGCAACCGGGCCCGGGCCTACTCGATGGCCTTCACCGCCACCATCGGTATGAATTGCCTGCTCAAGGCCTTCGAGTACTGGCGCAAGGGAGAGACCAGGGTCCACACCCCCTTCAAGATCCCCCGCGACGAGCGCATCTCCGTCGGTTTCTGGGAGGCGGGCCGGGGCTACCTGGTGCACAGCATGATCATCGACAAGGGCAAGATCGTGAACTACCAGATCAACACCCCCTCCACCATCAACGCCTCCCCCACCGACCCCTTCGGTGGCCTCGGCCCCTACGAGCAGGCCATCGTGGACACCCCCATCCTGGAGTCGGTCCCCGACGACCAGATCAAGGGCATCGACGTCCTGCGGGCCATCCGCAGCTTCGACCCCTGCATGCCCTGCACCACCCACATGGACACCGGCAAGGGCATCATCACCAGGGAGATCAACTCGTGCGGCTGCACCCTCGAGTAGAAGCGTCTTCGCCCGGCACAGACGGTCAGCGGAGAATGCCGTGAGTGCCACAACGGTATCCCGGACGACATCTACTGAGTCGGACACGCTGGGGATCTACCTGGTGGACATCGGGCGCCACCCGCGGCTCTCGGCCGCCGACGAACGCCGGCTTGGCGAGCTCATCGAACAGGGGCGCCAGGCCCGTCTTGAGCTGGACGGCGGGGACCTACTCACGGAGCTGCGGAGCGAAGAGCTCGCGCAGATAACAGTGGAGGCAGCGGAGGCGACCCGGACCTTCGTCACCTCCAACCTTCGGCTGGTCGTGTCCCTGGCCAGGCGCTACGAGTCCTCCGGCCAACCGCTCCTCGACCTCATCCAGGAAGGGAACATAGGCCTGCTACGGGCCGTCGCCGGTTTCGACCATCGTCGCGGGTTCCGGTTTTCCACCTATGCCGCATGGCCCATTCGCCAGGCGATCGCGCGGGGAATCGCCAATACGGGAAGGCTGATTCGACTTCCCGTCCGCTCCGGTGAGCTTGTCGCTCGCGTCCGGCTGACCCAGCGCGCAGTCGACGCTACAGGCGCCGAGCGCCCCACGATTGACGAGATGGCCCGACAGCTCGCTACGAGCCCCCATCGGTTGAGGGAGGTACTTGCCTGCGCGTCGGACCCCGTGTCCCTCTCTGAGCCGATCGGCGATGACGATACGGAGGTCGGCGACCTGATCGAGGACACCTCCGCCGTCTCCCCCTTGGAGCAGGCGGTGCTGTCGGAGGAACTTCAGGGGATGGCCAAGGCCCTGGCCATGCTGGAGGAGCCAGAGTCTCGCGTCTTGTGCCTGCGATTCGGTCTTGATGACGACGATCCTGCGACCATCGCCGAGATTGCAAGGCGCCTGGAACTAAGCAGCGCGGCTACTCGGAGCATCCAGGTGCGGGCCATCTCCAAGCTTCGCCGGTCAATGAGAGAACTGGAGTATGCGCCATGACCCTTCTCCACCCTGTGGATTCCGCAGCGGCGACTCGGCCATTGGAGCGAGAGCAGGTGCCGCTCCCCCACTTGGAGATCACCCGCCCGGACGAGGCGTCGTCCCCGGCAGGCCTCGGCCTGCAGAGGCGGGCGATCCGATGCGGCTCCATCGGCTTCCTCCTGACCATGGTCGCCGTGACCGCGGCGGTCGCGGCCTACGGAGGCGGCGTGGCGTCGATCGGGGCGGGGGTGATGGTCGGGGGCTTCGATGGATTTCCGTTCGGTGCCATGCTCGGCATCATGACCTATTTCTTGCGTCATCCCGATATCCGCTGAGAGCGACGCCCCTCGTCGGCTCGAACAAGATCATCCCGGTTGAGCTGGAACCAAAGCCTTCAAATCCCGGAACCGGTTCCCCGACGGCTTTCACTCGGGCGAACATCGCGAGGAGTCGTCTTCGAACATGTCCACCAACCAAGGAAAAGGAGACCACGACCTCCTTTTCCTATACCTCACTGATATCCGTCGGTATCCTCTGCTTTGCAAGCAGGACGAGCAGCGGCTGGGGGCCCAAATCGAGCAAGGCACCCACGCTGCTGCGGACCTGCAGGACGGATCCCCCGCTTCCCGTGCTGAGCGTCAACGATTGGAAGCACTAGTTGAGGAGGGACAGCGGGCGAAGCGCCGGCTTGTGCAGGGCAATCTCCGGCTCGTCGTCTCAGTGGCCAAGCACTATCAAGTGTCCGGAGCGCCGCTTCTCGATCTGATCCAAGACGGCAATCTCGGACTGTTGCATGCGGTGGAGCGTTTCGACTACCGGAAGGGTTTCAAGTTCTCGACCTATGCCACCTGGTGGATTCGCCAGGCGATCGGGCGGGGCCTCAGTGAGAGCAGTCGTACCATCCGCCTGTCCTTGGACACGGCAACCCGGGTCCGTAAGGTTGCAAGTGCCGCAGAGCGCCTACACCCCATGCTCGGCCGACCGCCCACCGTCGCTGAGATCGCCGCCGACCAGGAGCTGCGCGTCGATCAGGTCGTGGAGGCCCTCCTCTTCGGCGACACACCGCTGTCGCTGTCCCAGGCACTGGAGGACGACGGAGTTGCGGTACTCGGCGACACCGTCGAAAACGGCTCAGCCGATCCCGCCGACCAGGCCGTCGTCACTCTGTTGGCCGACGAGATCATGACGCTGCTGGCTCCACTGCATGACCGCGAGCGCCGAATTCTGTGGCTTCGCTTCGGCTTGGACCGAGGCGAGCCGAGGACGCTTGAAGACGTAGGAGAAGAGCTGCACCTAACCAGGGAACGCATTCGCCAGATTGAATCCAGGGCACTGTCAAAGCTCCGGCATCCCTCGGTGCGCGGAGACGCCCGACGACTGCTTCTTGGATGATTCGGGGAACCGATCGCGACCTCGATCGAGTTCGTACGACGGCGAAGTCGCCTGGCTCAATGGGAACTGACGGTGCTCACCGCGGCCAGAGCTATGACCACGAGCTGGGTTGCGACGATCATGGCCAAGGCCTTCCATCGGGGATGTGAGGGTTGTTCGGGGTCCGGCGGCAATGCCGGGTGCGGCGCGTGGGTCAACCGGACCGGTCGCCAGGCAGCAGCGAGGTCACTCGGCCACCTGCGGCCTCGGACCCCGGCCAGTCGACGTCCAAGAGGCGGCGGGCCAGGATCGCGGCCATTCGCGCCGCATGGAGCTTCGCCCGTTCCGCGAGCGGACCGTGCCATCCGTCGTCGACCTCGGCCACCAACAGCTCGTACCAGCGATCGAAAAGCGCAGGACGGAAGGCGGAGACGGCATTGAGCTGTGCGTGGGGAACGAGGAGAGACCCGTCGTAGCCGGGCTGTCCAAGCAGGACGCGGCACCAGTAGTCGGTCAGCTTCGGGATGTGGACCGACCAGTTCACGTGGGCGACGTCACTGAACACGGGCCCGAGCAGGTCGTCGAAGGCGACCTCTCGGTAGAAGGCGACGACGAGGCTGTGGACCTCGTCGCGACTGTCGAGGTCGGGCTGTTGCATGAGCCGCGGCACCGCGACCCGGCTCCGACGCCTGCCTCATTGAACAGTAAGGGGTATGACCGGAATACGCCGGAAACCCGCCATCCAGAGCTTCGACTGAGGCCCAGCCAAGTTCAGCGAGACGGGGCAGTGCCCCATCGAGCCGAGACCGCGTTGGGTACGCACGGCTCCTTTCCTGGCACCTCGACCTGCGGGCCGCGGCCGATCCCAACCTTCGGTGACGGCGTCGGTCGCGGGTATGGCGGCGGCGTAGGTGACCGCCGATCTTCGTAGCCGCCGAGGACAGGGTTGCCACTCGTGTGCATCGGTGGCCTCGGCTCCCAGCCCTCGGGCCGTCCCCCAAGGAGCCACGCTACGCTCGCCCCGATGGGCTCGGCCACGGCTCGGCGCTTCGCCCCAGTGGCAATAATGGTCCTGCTGGCTCCGGTCTGGTGCCATTCGGGGTTCGTCGCCAGGGTGGAGACACCGGGCGCCGTGTTTGTGCGCCTCGATCCGCCCAGTGCGGCACCGGTACCCGGTATCCGCCGCCTCTCAATCACGGGGTTTTGGTTGTACGGGGCGCGTCCGAACCACAGCAGCGGCGTGGTCGCCTTGGCCCTCGTCGCGTTCTTGTCGCTGCTCCGGCTGGCCTCCTGGTCCACCCGTGCATCGGTTCGGTCGGCGCCGTCCGCGCTCGGGCGCCGCCGCCACATCATCGCCCTCCGGGCTCCTCCCCTGCCCCGCTGCGGCTGAGCAGTCAGAGCAACGGCAACGCCGCCCCGCGCTGGGTCTTTAGGCGTTGGCCGCCGCTTCGCCATATCCATCAGCAGGAGGGGAGCATTCCATGTCCGCACGCCGATCGTTTCGAAGGCGCGTCCGCTACAAGTTCGACACTGTCCTAGCCCGGGGCACCATCGCGGTGATCCTGTGGCTGGGGCTCATCACGGGTGCAGTGGTGCTGGTCTCCGGCACCCTGCTCTCGGTGCTTGAGATCGCAGTCCACGGTCACCAGGTGGGCATCATCGAGGGCATCTGGCAGAACATGCTGCGCAGCTTCGAGCCCGCAGCAATGGAAGCCGACACCGGTTGGCCACTTCGGCTCCAGTCGCTGTTCGTAGTCCTGTTCGGCATCCTGGTCGGCAGCTCGCTGATCGGCCTGATCGCCAGCGGGATCGAGCGGCGGGTGGCCGAGCTGCGCAAGGGTCGTAGCGAAGTCCTCGAGGAAAACCATGTCCTCATCCTGGGTTGGTCGGAGAAGGTCTTCCCGGTGATCACCGAACTTGTGCTCGCCCATCGCGGCCGCAAGGACAGCGTCATCGTCGTCCTCGCCGATCACGACAAGATCGAGATGGAGGACGCCATCCGGGCCCGTGTACGCCACCTGGGCCGCACCCGCATCGTGTGCCGGAGTGGTGACCCGTCGAATCCCGCCGACCTGGCCCTCGTGAGCCCGTATGAGACCCGGTCAGTGATCGTGCTCGGCAACAACCACATCGACGGCGACGCCCAAGTGATCCGCTCGGTGCTGGCGCTCATGGACGACGACCGGTTCTCGACCCTGCGGGTTGTCGCCGACTGCGCCCTGCCGGAGAACGCAGACGCGCTCCGGGAGGCCTCGGACGGCCACGCCATCACGACCACATCCTCTGAGCTCATCGCCCGGGTCACCGCCCAGGCCTGCCGTCACACCGGCTTGGGCACCGTCTTCGAAGAGCTCCTCGACTTCGGCGATGTCGACATCTACTTCCACGACGACTCCCGTCTCGCCGGGCGGACCTTCGGTGACCTGGTGATGTCCTACGAACGGGGGGCGGCCATCGGCGTGCGGTACCCCGACGGGGTCGTCGACCTGAACCCGCCCGATGACCATGTTTTCGCCGAGGACGAGGTACTCGTGGTCGTCACCGACAATCTGGAGAGCCTCGACCTGCGGCCGGAGCCGGCCCGTCCCGAGTTGCCTCCTCCCAGCCTGGGGGCGAGCAGCGCGACGCGCAGCAGCATCCTCATGGTCGGGTGGAATGCGCTGGCGCCCAAGATCCTGGGCGAGCTCGACAAGTGGGTGGAGCCGGGATCGACCATCCGGATCCTGGTCGATGAGAGCCTGGTCAGTAAGGAGGAGGTCGCCGTACCCGGCCTGGAAAGACTGCAGCTGTCGGTGACGACGACGTACCACTCGGCGCCCCGCAAGGTCGCCGAGCTGTGCACCGCCGAGGCCTACGACCGGGTGGTGGTGCTCTGCTACCGCATCGGGCTCTCGGCCGAGGAGGCCGATGCCCGGGCCCTCATGACCCTGCTCCAGCTGCGCCAGTTCCGCCAGGACCACCCTGAGCTGGGCAACAGGATGAGCGTGCTGACCGAGGTGCTCGACATCCGCGATGTCAGGCTGGCCAGGGTGGCGGGGGCGGAGGACTTCATCGTGAGCGAGCGGATCACCGCGCTCATGCTGGCCCAGCTGGCCGAGGACCCCGACCGGGAGAAGGTATTCGCCGACCTGTTCGAGACCACCGGTTCGGAGGTGTGCATGCGGGCAATCTCCGACTACGGGGACCCCCAGCCGGGTCTGGCCTACGGTGCCTATGTGGCCGCGGCGCAGCGGGCCGGGCACCTGGCCATCGGCTACCGGTTGTCCGGCGCCCGTGGTAAGGACCTGGCCTCGGCGATCCACCTGGATCCGCCCAAGTCGAAGCCTGTCGACCTCGGCCCCGAGGACCGCCTGGTCATCGTGGTGAGCCGTGACACCGATCCCACCTTGGGTCCCAACGCCACGGACAGCGCCCGTCGTCAGTACGAAGGGACCCCGGCCGGTTAAATATTCGCATGCACGCTCGGGGCCCGGCAGGCCCGCCGAAGTGCCGTTCCGCCGATAACGGCGGCCACGGCCGAGGCCGCGAGCACGCCGAGCTTGGCGGCGTCCTGCAGTGGTCCCGGCTCGAAGGCCAGCTCGGCGATGAACAGCGACACGGTGAAGCCGATCCCCGCCACGGTGGCGATGGCGATCATCATCGGCCAGGTGGCCCCCTCGGGGAGGCGCGCAACACCGAGGCGCGCCGCCAGCCAGGCCGCTCCGGTGATCCCCAGCGTCTTGCCGACGACCAGGCCCAGCATCACCCCGCCCGTCACCGCGGTGGTGCCAGGGGCGGCGAAGGAGTCGCCCTTGATGACCACCCCGGCGTTGGCCAGGGCGAACAGGGGCACGATCAAGAAGCTCGACCATGGGTGCAGCAGGTGGGCGATGCGCTCGGCCGGCGACACCGAGTGCCGCGCCAGCTGGCTCATGGCCTCCAGTCCCTCAGCGGACGGCTCGTCATCGAGGTCCATCGCCCATTTCCGTGCCACGGCCGCAGGCACTAGCCCCTGTGCCGGGGTGATCAGCCCGAGCACCACGCCGGCGATGGTGGCGTGCACGCCCGACGCGTAGGTGACCAGCCACAGCGCGGCGCCGAGCGCGACGTAAGGGACCACCCAGACCACGCCGGCCCGCTTTAGCAGCACGATGGCGACGACGAGTGCGCCGGCCGCGACCAGGAACTGCGGCTGAAGGCCCGAGGAGTAGAAGAGCCCGATCACCACGATGGCCCCGATGTCGTCGACGATGGCCAGGCTCAGGAGGAAGAGCTTGAGCGCCGCCGGCACCCCTCCGCCCAGGAGGGCGACCACGCCGATGGCGAAGGCGATATCGGTGGCCATCGGGATCCCCCATCCCCGCGACCCGGCGCTGCCGGCGGTGACCAGGAAGTAGACCAAGGCGGGCATCACCATGCCGCCGAGTGCGGCAAAGGCAGGCATGGCCGCTCTTCTCGGATCCCTGAGCTCGCCCTCGACCAGCTCGCGCTTGATCTCCAGCCCCACGACGAAGAAGAAGACGGCCATGAGGCCGTCGTTCACTAGACCGTGAAGGTCTGCCTCGAGGACATACCGGCCGAGGTTGACGGAGACCTCGGTGCCCCAGATCGGCTGGTACGCGGCAGCCCAGGGGGAGTTGGCCCAGACCAATGCCACCAGAGCGGCGACCAGCAGCAGGACTCCCCCGGATGCCTCGGTGTCCATGAAGTTCCGGACCGACTTCGGCAGCCGGCGTCCCGGTAGGGCGTGGCCGATTGGCTGGGGCCGGTCGGTCTCTGTCGCCACGGCGCGGTTTCCTCCTGGGGTGCGAACACTGTCAGTTCGCCGACCAGGCTTCCCGGCACTCCACCACCCAACTGTGGTCGTGCCAGTGTGTCACCTAGGTCGGGGCATCCGCGACCAGCGGACTCCACCACGTCCGGCTACGGGGTAGGCGGCGCCCCGGCCTCGGCCAGGCGTTGGCCGACCTCGACGGGAATGTCAACCCGCCAGCCGTCTCGCTTCAGCTGCTCGCGGGTCAGGCGAAGCTCGCCCCCGCTCTTGCCCTGGGCGTCGAACCGGAAGACCCACACGTCGCCCTGGTCGGAGACCTGCTCGACCACGCCCGTGGACCGCTTCGGGGCGAAGCCCGCCGGCGACCAGCCGCTTCCCGCGCCGTCGCTGACATCGACACTGAGGGTGTAGGCCGTCGGGTTCACGAAGGTGATCCGAGCGACGGTGGTCGGGCCCCCCGAGAGGCCGACAAGGTACGTCACCCCCACCACGACGAGCAGCCCGGCGGCCAGCCCGGCCAGGCCCAGGGTGATACGCCGGCCGGCGCGGCCGGGGGCGTCGGGTCGAAGGATGGTCGGCGGGTTCATGAGGTGTCCTCTCGGTTGGTCACGGTAACGGGGAACAGGCGGGCGGGCAGGCGTTCGGCAAGGAGGTGCGACCGAGACGCGGCCAGTGGACCGGCGATGGCCAGCACCAGGACATAGCCGGCGGCGAAGGGCCCAAGCCGGCCGTCCAGGCCGGCGACGACGGCCAGGCTGGCCAGGATCAGGGAGAACTCGCCGCGGGCGAGGATGGTCAGTCCAATGTTGGCTGCGGCTGGCGGGCCCAATCGCTGGATGCGGGCCGCGACCACGCCGGCCGTCACACAGCCGGCGACGGTCACGGCCCCCGCGGCCAGCACCGGGCCGATGACGGAGGTCAGTGCTGCGGGATCGACCGTCAGGCCGAAGGCGAAGAAGAACGTGGCGGCGAAGAGGTCTCGCAGCGGGAGGACCAGGCGCTCGACGCGTTCGGCCACAGCGGTGCCCGACATGAGCTGGCCGGCCAGGAAGGCGCCGATAGCCTCCGACACGCCGAGGTTGGCGGCGACGCCGGCGAGGAGGATGGCGGCGCCGACGAAACAGACGGTGAGCAGCTCGTCGTCACCGGTGCCCAGCAGACGTCCGACCACTCGTCGGCCCCAGCGGGCGGCGGCGGCCATGACCAGGAGGAAGGCCAGCGCCTTGGCCACAGAGGCGACCGCCTCGCCCGTGCCCTGGGCGTCGCCGAGAACAGGCTGGAGGAGGGACAGGTAGACGGCGAGGAACACGTCCTCGACCACGACGATGCCAAGCAGCATCCCCGTCTCGGGATTCGCCAGGCGGCGGAGCTCGACGAGCAGCTTGGTTACGATGGCCGAGGAGGAGATCCCGACGATGCCGGCGATGACCAGGGTCTCCCGTCCGCCCCATCCCAAGGCGGAACCCAGGGCCAGCCCGCCACCCATGTTGATGGCCAGATAGATGCTGCCGGCGCCCAGCAGCCGCCGACCGCCGGTGAGGAGGTCGTCGAGGGAGAACTCCAGGCCCAGGTGGAACAGCAGCATGATCAGTCCGAGGGTGGCGAGGATCCCGAGGTCGGCCGGGTCGCGCACGAACACCGGCCCGGGCGTGTGGGGGCCGGTCAGAATGCCCGCAGCCATGAACAGCGGGATGGTGGGCAGCCCGATGCGGCGGCCGGACCGGGCCAGCACGCCGGCCACCAGCAGGGCGGCGCCCAGGGCAACGAGCTCGCGCCCGACCTCCGGACCCGCGGCGGCCAACACGCCGAGGGGCTGCACCGCCGTCACCCGGCCACGTGCCGCACGAAGCCCTCGAGGTCCTCTGGCCTGCCCACCACGACCACCTGGTCGCCCGTCCCCAGCACCTCGGTCGGCTCCGGGACGACGATGACATCGTCGCCCCGCAGGATGGCCACGATGGTCATGCGGGTACGCCGGCGGACCTGGAGCTCGGCGATGGAGCGACCGGCACCCGGGGCGTCCGGCCCGATCGTCACCCAGTCGATGAGCAGCCCTCCGACGACCGACTCGATGCGGTTGGCCAGCGTGGGCTGGAAGTAGGCGCCGGCCAGCACCGCACCCAGCCGCCGGGCCTGGTTGTCCGACAGCGTGGCCACGCTGGGGGGCCGGCGGCCCGCCTCGTCAGAGAGGTAGAGATCGCGCCGCCCGCTGTGGTGGATGACCACGCTGACCTCGCCCCCCTCGGCCGGCACGGAGTAGTGCCGCCCTATGCCGGGCAGCTCCTGTTCGCGGATGTCGTCGTCCATGTCAGCGCCTCCTGGCCGGCTTGGGCTTCTTCTTCTTCCGAGGCCGGGGCGTGGCCGCCCCCCTGGCGGCGACGGCGCCCTGGGGTAGGGCCCCGGCCGCGCTGGTCGTCACCAAGATGTCGGCCTTGGGCGCGGCGACCCGCGTGGGTCGTAGGGCCTGTGGCGGCACCCGCTCTGTCTCAGGCCGGGCGCCGCGCCCCTCGAACCACACGGCCAGCGGGGTGGCGGTGAACACCGAGGAGTAGGTGCCCACGAGGATGCCCACCAAGAGGGCCAGGGCGAAGTCGGTGAGCGTCTCGCCGCCCAGAACGTAGAGGGCAACGAGGATGAAGAGGGCGCCGAGGCCGGTGTTTATCGTCCTCGGGACCGTCTGCAGACAGGCGTCGTTAGCCACGTCAACCATGCGGTCCTTGGGCCGGGCCCGGCGCAGCTCCCGGATGCGGTCGAAGACGACCACCGAGTCGTTGATCGAGTATCCGATCACGGTGAGAAGGGCGGCGAGGAACACCCCGTCGAGGGTCTTGCCCAGCCAGGCGAACACCCCGAGCAGCAGGACGACGTCGTGAGCCATCGCGCTCACAGCTGCCGCGGCGTAGGTCCAGCGGAACCGCACAGCCAGGTAGGCCAATTGGGCGGCCAGGGCCAACCCGAGGGCGATCAGTGCCTTCCGGCGCAGCTCGTTGCCGATGGTGGGGCCGACGAACTCATCGCGTACGACGGTCGACTCGCCGGCCGTGGCCTCGACCGCCTTCCGGATCCTGTCGACTTCGGCCGGGTCGAGCTGGGTGGTGCGGATGGCCACGTCACCGTCGCCTGACTCCTGCACGACCACCTGCGGGAACCCGGCCTCGGCAAGGGCCCGCCGCACCGCATCTGGGTCGGCCGGCCGCTCGGTGTCGTACTCGACGAGGCGGCCCCCGGAGAACTCCAGTCCCACCTCGAAGCCCTGGGTGACGATTCCGGCCCCGGCAAGGACGAGAGCGACGCCAGACGCGGCCAGCCAGCGTGGGGAATGGCGAAGGAGGTTGGGCCGACGGCGGGCGATCCAGGCCCGGAACCGGCCGCCGACCTCGAGGCCGAGCAGCCGCGGCCGGTCGCGGAGACTGGTGCGCAGGACGGCGTCGACCAGGAAGCGGGTGACGAACAGGGCGGTGAAAACCGACACCACGACGCCGACCGACAGGGTGATCCCGAAGCCCCGGACCGCGCCGGAGGCGAAGAAGAAGAGCAGGACGGCGGCCAGCAGGGTGGTGGCGTTGGAGTCGGCGATGGCGGTCCAGGCCCGCTTGAACCCGTGGTCGGCAGCCCGCCTGGTGGTGGCCCCGCCGCTCACCTCCTCCTTGATGCGCTCATAGACGAGCACGTTGGCGTCGACGGCCATGCCGATGGCCAGCACGAATCCGGCGATGCCGGGCAGGGTGAGCGTGGCGCCCATGGCCAGGAGCACGGCGAAGCTGATGGCTCCGTAGGCGACCAGGGCGAGTACGGCCAGCACGCCCAGGAGCCGGTAGTAGGCGATCATGTAGAGCGCGGTAAGGCCGGCGCCGATGAGGGCGGCCAGGATGCTGGCCCGGACGGCGGCGTCGCCCAGGGTGGGGCCGATGGTGCGCTGCTCGACCACATCCACCGGCACCGGCAGAGCACCGGCTCGGATGAGCAGGGCCAGATCCTTGGCCTCGCGCTCGGTGAAGCTGCCGGTGATGGACGTGGTCCCACCGGTGATCCCCTGGTTGCAGCCGATCCCGGGTGAGACCTGGGGACTGGAGATGACCCGATTGTCCAGGACGATGGCGATGCGCCGGGCCGGGTCGCCCTGGGGGGCACATGCGGCTTCGCCGGTGAGGCGGGCCCACGCGCGGTCGTTGCGAAAGTCGACCTCCACCTGCCAGAGGGCCGAGAACTCACCGGCGAGGCCGGCCCGGGCCGTACTCACGTCGTTGCCCGTGAGGGAGGCAGGTCCGAGAGGCAGCTCGGCTCCCGACTCGTCGGGGAGGGTCAGCTCGCCGGTCCCGGCGGCGATGATGGGGTGAAAGGTCAGCTGCGCGGTCTTGCCGATAACGGCGATCGCCTCGGCCGGGTCGTCCAGGCCCGGCAGCTCGACGATGATCCGGCGGTCGCCGGAGCGCTGCAGCGACGGTTCGGAGACACCGAGCTGGTCGACGCGCCGGCGCAGCACCTCGAGGGTGCGGTCCAGCGTGTCGCCGTCGATGCGGCGACCGTCGCCATCCCTGGCTTCGAGGACGATTTGGGTGCCGCCCTGCAGATCGAGGCCCAGGCGGGCCGGACGGGTGGCGATGAGGGCGGTGGCGCCGGCCAGCAGGGCCAGGACCGCGACAGCGCGCCAGCGGAGCTTCTTCATGGGTGTACTCCTCGGGATTCGGCCGGCCCCGGTTGGGTGGGGACGGTGACGACTGGTTCCTCATGCGGCGGGGAGCCGCTAAGACCTCAGGCGAACTGGAGGAGTGGTGGTGCCCGCAGGCAGATGGTGTGGCGACAGGCGCACAACGGCCGGCGGCCGCCTCCGGGGCCGAGGGACCGGCGCCAGCAGGCCTGGAGGAGGCCGAACAGCCCGGCCAGCATCGCGATGATGAGGAGGGCGCGCAGCTTCACCAATTGGGTGGTGGCCCGCAACTCGTCGGAGGCCCGGACGGGTAGGACCGCAGGAGCGGCGCCGGGCTCCAGGGCGGAGATGGCGACCAGCGGGGCTCCGGCCGCCCGTGGCGTCGGGGACTGCCCGGTGTGGTCGGTACCGACGCCCCCCAGGCACACTGCCGCCCACATGACGACCGCCCAGAGCCGAAGGTGGCGTGACCGGGCCATCCGACCAGGCTACTGGTGCCGCCTGGTCTCGGAGCCACAACCACTAGAGGGCGATCTCTGTCAGAAAACGAACGTTTTCTGCACAGTGAGAGCGACGGAGCTTGAACGGTTCCCAGCGCTGTGCAACAAACGGTGCCGGAAACCGACGCTGTTCGGAAACCGACGTGAGCCGTTTTCTGTACGCTGTGCGCCGTGCCGCCCAGGAAGAAGGCCTTGCCGTCGGAGCTGGAGCCCGAACCCGCCGTTCTCACCGGCGCCCTCGTTGGCTACTCGAGGGTCAGCACTCGCGACCAGAACCTCGATCGCCAGACCGATGCGCTTACCGCCGCCGGCTGCCTGCGCATCTTCGCCGACAAGCGGTCGGGCAAGACCAGCGCGCGGCCCGAGCTGGCCAAGGCCCTGGACTTCATGCGACCGGGTGACACCCTGGTGGTGGCCAGCCTGGACCGGCTCTCCCGCTCGCTGCAGGACCTGATCGCCATCGTGGCCGAGCTGCGCCGGCGGGGCGTCGGCTTCCGATCCCTGCACGAGCAGCTCGACACCACCACCCCCGGCGGCCGGCTGGTCTTCCATGTGTTCGCGGCGCTGGCCGAGTTCATCCGCGAACTGATCGTGGAGGGCACCCGTGAGGGCCTCGACGCCGCCCGGGCCCGGGGGCGGGTCGGCGGACGGCCACCGGTGATGACCCCGGAGAAGATCGCCGCCGCCCGGTCGTTGCTGCCCGACAACAGCATCTCCGCCATCGCCCGGATGGTCGGGGTCAGCCGGGGCACCCTCTATGCCCACATGGACGCCATCACCAAGGCGGCCAGCTGATGAGCGGCGCCGCCAGTTCACGGTGCTGTCCGCGACCCGGTGCCGGGATCGGCTGATGACGAAGCGGTGGGTGCGGTTCGTCGTGCCGATCATGGTCGAGGTCGACTGCGACGAGGACGAGATCCCACGGGTGGTCACCCTCCCCGAGGAGATCCGCCACGACCGTGACGACCGGGGCCACTTCCTCGTCTACGACGAGCGCTTCGTCCGCCGCCACGGCGACGACCAGCCCCAGACACACGCATCCTGCGTGGCCGAGCCGTACTGGGAACACGAGCGGTTCCGGCTCGGCCCGCCGGTCAACTGGCCGGAGCCGACCACGTGGGAGGAGGGGTTCGATCTCACCGAGGCCGACGAGCACTACGGCGAGGTCAACCCCTACGGCGAGCCGCGGCGCTGAGGCCGGGCGGTGGCCTCGATCGAGCGGACCGCCTACCCGCGGTTCAAGAAGGTCGTGTCCGCCCGCGAGCTGTACGAGGCGTTCACCCCCACGCCCGGAGAGACGGCGTGGGCGAGAGAGGCGACGCGGACTGAGGCCAACCTGCTCGTCCTGATGGTGCTGCTCAAGTCGTTCCAGCGCCTCGGCTACTTCCCCAAGCTCACCGAGGTACCGCCACCGGTGGTGGGCCATGTCGGCCGGCGCCTGGGCCTGGGCGACGACGTCACTGTCGCGGCTGACACCTCCCGCACGCTGGAGCGCTACCGGGGCCTGGTCCGGGACCGGGTGGGGGTGACCCATGACCCCGAGGCGGCCCGCAAGGTCGCCGAGGAGGCCATCCGCACCGCCGCACAGACCAAGGACAACCCGGCCGACCTGATCAACGTGGCGCTGGAGGAGCTGGTCAAGGCCCGCTACGAGCTCCCCGGCTACACCACGTTGGACGAGATGGCCGGGCGTCTCCGGGCCGAGGTGAACCACGGCTTCTTCCTCGCCATCGAGGACCGGGTCGGCAACGCTGGCAAAGCCCTGCTCTTCGGCATGTTGCAGGTCGATGCATCCACCCGCCGTAGCCGCTTCGACGAGCTGAAGCGCCCGGCCCGCCGGCCCTCGCTTTCGAGGCTCAAGGAGCACATAGGCAACCTCAAGGCGCTCGACGCCACCGGCGACACCGGGACGTGGCTCTCCGGCCTCCCCCCGGCCAAGACCGCCCACTTCGCCGCCGAGGCCCGGGTGCTCGACGCCTCCGACCTGCGCAAGGTCGGCGAGTCGAAGCGGTTGGCACTTCTGGCCTGCCTGATGCACCAGGCCCGCATCCGGGCCCGTGACGAGCTGGCGGAGATGTTCTGTCGCCGCCTGGCGGTGCTCCACAAACGGGGCCGGGAGGAGCTTGAGGCCATCCGGGAACGCCACCGTGCCGAGACCGAGCGGCTGTGGGGGGTGTTCGGGCAGGTCCTCGCCGGCGCCCGGGAGGCCACCGGCGCAGTCCCCGACGGCGAGGACATCCCCGAGGGAGAACCAACCGCGTCAGTCCTGGAGCGGGCCGGGGCCTTGATGCTCGGCCCGCTGGCCGCCGCCGGCGGGGTTGCGAAGGTGTCAGCCGAGCACGCCGAGATCTCCGCCCACCACGGCAACAACTACATGCCGCTGCTGGCCCGGCACTTCCGCTCGCACCGCAGCGCGCTCTTCGACCTGGTCGAGGCGCTGGAGTTCGAGTCGACCAGCGCGGACCGCTCCGTGCTCGCTGCACTGCGGTTCATCCGGTCCCACCGCCACCTCACCCGCGAGTTCGTCGACGACCATCTCGATGGCGAGGAGGCCCTCGACACCTCGTTCTGCTCCCAGAACTGGGCCAGGACGATCCGCGACCGGGACCGGCCAGCCATGTTCGTCCGCCGCCATCTCGAGGTGTGCGTGTTCTCGAACCTGGCCGCCGAGCTGCGCAGCGGCGACATCGCCGTGGTCGGCGCCGACTCCTACTCCAACTTCTTCGACCAGCTCCTCAGCCCGGCCGAGGTCGAACCGCTCATCGCCGGGTACTGCGCCGAGGTCGACCTGCCCATCACCGCCGGGGAGTTCCGGGCGGAGATGGAGGCCCAGCTGCGCCAGACCGCGGCCGACGTCGACGCCGGCTACCCCGCCAATGCCGACCTCGTGATCGACGAGGCCGGCCATCCCGTGCTCAAGCGCCAACGCGGCAAGGAGCACCCCGCCTCCGTGGTCGCCCTGGCCAAGGCGGTCGAGGCCCGGATGCAGGAGGTCTCCCTGCTCGACATCGCCATCCGGACGGCCCACTGGATCGGTTGGCACCGCCACTTCGGGCCGCTATCGGGATCGGACCCCAAGCTGGCCGACCCACTGGGCCGTTACGCGGTCATCACCTTCACCTACGGGACCAACATGGGCCCCTACCAGATGAGCCGCCATCTACGAGGAGCTGTCAGCCCGCACGAGATCTCCGCTCCCGGCAACCAGCACGTCACCCCGGCCAAGCTGAACCTGGCCAGCGCTGACGTGATCGACGCGTTCATGGCCCTCGACGTCGCCGGGCTGTGGGGCGACGGCTCCAAGGTCGGCGCCGACGGCACCCAGATCGACACCTGGGACGACAACCTCCTGGCCGAGACCTCGATCCGCTATGGCGGTTACGGCGGGATCGCCTACCGCTACATCGCCGATGCCTACATCGCCCTGTTCAGCCATTTCATACCCTGTGGTGTCTGGGAGGCCGTGTTCATCTTCGCCGGCCTGCTGGAGAACGCCTCCGAGGCTGTCGTGCCCGAGGAGATCCACGCCGACACCCAGGGCCAGTCGCTGCCGGCGTTCGGGTTGGCCGTGATGCTCGGGATCGAGCTGCTGCCACGCATCCGCAATTGGAAAGACCTCATCTTCTACCGGGCGGCCGCCGACTCCCGCTACAGCCACATCGACTCTCTCTTCGGCACCGACGAGGTCATCGACTGGAAGCTGATCGAGACCCACTGGGTCGACCTCATGCGGGTGGTGATCTCCATTCGGGAAGGTCGCATCTCCTCCTCGGCCCTGCTGCGGCGCCTCGGCAACGAGTCACGCAAGAACCGCATCTACAAGGCCTTCCGGGAGCTCGGCCGGGCCATCCGCACCATCGTGCTGCTTCGCTACCTCTCCGAGCCGGAGCTGCGGGAGAGCATCACCACGATCACCAACCGGGTCGAGTCGTTCCACAACTTCTCGAAGTGGCTGTCCTTCGGCAACGCCGGGGTCATCGGCGACAACGATCCCGACCACATGGAGAAGATCGTCAAGTTCAACGAGCTGCTGGCCAACTGCGTGATCTTTTACAACGCCGCCGAGCTGACGGTCGTGCTCAACCAGCTGGCCGCTGAGGGCCATGCGGTGCGCGGGGAGGACGTCGCCGCCCTGTCGCCCTACGCCACCAGGCACATCCTCCGCTTCGGCGACTACGTCCTCGACCTCTCGCCGCCCACGTCAGCGGTGAGCACCCACCTGGAGCTCGATGCCGGAGACGGACCAGTCGAACCGCCGATCACGCCGTGAGTCGCCCCCCAGACGACTACGGCCGGCAAGCTCTCCCCGATGTCTCTGTGGCGGGTTTCCGCCGTATTCCGGTCGTCCCCGAGTAAGGGTCGCGTGCATGCCAGCCTGCCGGTGCCCAGGAATGTCACAGTAGATGGTGTACCTACCGGGCTGAAGGGTGACCAGGCCATCGTCGGTGTCGCCCTTGGCGTGCACGTCAAGCTTGAACCCGTCGGCGCCCTCGATCACCAGAGTGTGCTCGATGCTGCCGTCGTTTCGGTACGTGACGTGAACCGGCCCAGCGGCGGTCGAATACCCGGACTCGGAAAGGCTGATGTCCCTGGCGACGACGGTGACTCCGGGTCACGGCCATACCAGCGACGTAGTTGTCCACTGGGACATCCTTCAGCCACTCGTCGAGGCCCGCCTTGTCCTTGCTGACTCCTCGAGGCCAGAGCCGATCCACGAGGACGCGGTAACCAGGGGCCCTCGTCTCGCAGATGCGACGAACCTCGATGCAGAAAGGGCCTCGCCCATGACCCATCGTGTCAGATGCGGTGGGAATGTCCGGGCATACAGTACGTGGACCCTGCATCGGAACGGTCCACATATGGACTTCGGTGTTTCGAGGCGATGCCTACGAATGCGGCATGGGCACCCCGCTCAGCAATAGCGTTCGGCTACGGACAAGACGACCACCGCTGCGCCAAGCTCCGGCGTGCTCGCGACATTGCATCCCGGTGCCGACCCACCGTGGCGGGGCGAGGGGCTTCACCGACGGTTCGCGACGGCGCCATTGCTGACGCGTTGGCTGCGGCGACGCTTGGAGATCGGATGCACGGTGGCTCCTCTACTCTTCACCAGAACAGGCCAGTGACATCTGGGATTCCCGCCTATAAGCAGCGCTTATTGTAGGGCTGTCGGGCATCATGCGAGTTGTAGCGAAATAGCCTGAGGGGACCACCGCATTTGAGCGGATCGGCCTGAGTCCACTCGCCACTCCCGGCCCCATCGCAATTGGGGGATAACGCCAACTATCCCTGACTCGGACGACGCTCGGTATGCCCAGTCCCTGTTGACGCGTGCGAGGGGCAAGGAACGGCGCCGCCACGCAAGAACCTGGCCGCGCTGCCCGAGGAGGGCAGTCGGTCAGCCGGTCCGGTCCAGGGGAACCAAGGCCGACAACGGGACATCGACTTTCACGCGAGACGGGTCGAACCGCGCCCCTCGTCGGGCTGGGAGCACCCAGACGCCCTCGACGATCAGCCGTAGGAGCTCCCGCCGCTGCCCGAAATCCGCCTCCGCCCAGAACGCTCTGCAGTCGGGGTGCAGAACAAGCCGCTCCTTGCTGGCTCCATCGACCGTGGCGTGCAGTCGCTCGACCTCCCGCTCCAGCTTCGTCCGGATGGAACGGTATCGCCGCAGGGCAACGGTCCCTCGGACGTAGTAGTCGTCGTCCAGCGTCTGCAGCCGGCTCTGCGCTGATCCGAGCTCCGCAAGTGCTCGACCCAAAGACTGGTCGTCGGTCCGTCCGGACTGGCTCAGCAGAGCCTCGCGAAAGGCGGGAGTCGACAGGAGGTCGAGTACACGCCTGGCAACGAGTTCGTCGACGGGCTGGGCCAGGATGCCGAGCTGGTGCCCAGGCCGGCGACCGGCGCAGACGTAGCGCTTGGTGTGCGAGTCCCGGGGGCGGGACATCATGCGGCCGCCGCAGACCTCGCAGTAGATCAAGCCCGACAACAGATACTTCGTCGGCGTGTTCCTGAGGGTGAGCCGCTCGGGATTCAGGAGGACCGACCGCACGTGGTCCCAGGTCTGGCGGTCGATCGCTTGCCCCCAGGTCGCCGGCGTCAGGGAACCCAGGACCTTTCCTGACGGATCGGCACCGTGCTCTCGCAGGCCGGCGACACGTGCCGAGAGCAGCGCCTTGCGCAGCGTCGGTGCCGTCCAGGGCCGGTCCGTGGCTCCCGGCACGCCGCGAGCGTTCCAGTCCCGTGCGATCGTCATTAGACCTTGGCCCGCCAGGACCCGGCGCGCCGCTTCCCGAACAAGCTCCCGCTCGGCGTCGCTGCGCACGCCCCAGCCCAGCTGGCCGGAGGGCTTCCCCCGCTCCGCCAGCTCCAGGTGTTTGCGGCGGACTCGTCGGCTGCGATCCTCGGACTCCTTGCGAGCCACCGCTCCGACGATGCGCGCGGTGAAACGGCCATCTGGCGTGGTGAGGTCGTAGTCTCCGCCGGTGACGACCGCCAACCGCAAACCGCTGTGCTCCACAAGGTCGATGAAGCCCTCGAGCTCTTTCGGCGAACGGTGCAGTCGGTCGTTGTGCCAGGTCACAACGGCGTCCAGGGCACCCTCTTGGACGGCGGACAGCATCCGCTCGTAGGCCCGCCGCGGCTTGCCGCTGTACGCGGAGACGTCGTTGTCCTCGAATAGCTGGGCGACCTCCCAGCCCCTGGCGGCGCAGAGTGCCTCGCAGTCCAGGCGCTGGCGCTCAACGCCGGCCCCCTGGCCGGACGGGTCCCAAGAGATCCGGGTGTAGAGGCCGGCTCGAACCGGCCTTGAGTCTTTGGAGCGATTCGGCATCACAACCTCCTGAGCGAGTACGAACATCGTTGAGCCGCCGGGCTCCCGGTCGCTCGCTCGCCGCTCCTTGCCCCATCTCAAACGGCGGCCAGAACGACGGTTCCGGGGTGCGCTCCCCGCGGCGCGGGTGTCCCAGAACGTGTGCCCCAGAACATGCAGGCACAGCCGCCCGAGCGCGTGGCAAACGTGCCGTTCCGGGCGTAGGGCCGAAATGCTCGGCTTGCTCGATCGAATGAACGTTCGTGCTGAAAACCACCCGTTGCGCGGGGCCACGAGCGGCGTCGCCATCGCCGCTCAGTTGGGGCGTGGTGCGGCGCGCCGTGGTGTTGACCGGACATGGGTCCGCATCCCCACCGGGTCCTGTCGGCCCGCCTCCACGAACGCGTCCAGGTCGACCGGGCGAAAGCGTACGAACTTGCCCACCTTGAAGTAGCGGACCCGCTTCTCCAGGACCAGGCGGCGTACGAAGGCGTCGGTCACCCCGAGGTAGGCGGCCGCCCCTGCGACGTCGAGCAGGGCATTGCCCTCAACCGGCTGGGTGGACACCTGCCACACACTCCCTTCGCCGAGGCCGGGTCCGCTCGGCCCACGCCTGGCGGATCATCGCCGCCTCGGCTTCTGGAGCGGCTGCCATCCTGAGTTCCCTTCCCGGGCCCGCCGCGGGACCGCCATCCCCGCTCGCAGGCCGCTCCAGATGGTGACAGTTGCCTCCAACTCGCCGAGCCCGACGGCGAGCGCCGCGCAGAGAAGGGTCTCGCAGACCAAGGCCTCGGCCAGCTCACCGCCGCCGACAAGTCGGCCCAGACAGAATGCGGCCCGGTGAAGCCCGTCGCTCCGCTGGCCCACAGCCAGGCCCCGAACGGCCTCCAGTTCCCGACTCAGTGCCCCGGCGCCGTAGGCGCTCGCCCCCCCGGTGAGCGAGAAGGTGGCCGCTCGGGTCGGCACCATCGGCCGGGGCAACATCCACGACGGCAGGTCGGCGATCCATCGGCGGTCCCACCGGTACCGGCGGCCACTGGCGTGGATGCTCGGCGGAGCGACGACGTACCCGCCGTCGCCGCGCAGGTCGATGCCGGGTAGGGCCTGAGCCAGACCGGGAAGGCGGCCGACGGCGTCGGCGATGGCGACTCCCGACGGCTGGGCGTAGAACAGGTGCAGGCCTCTCCCCCCGGTGTGCGAGGTGAGCGTCGGCGCCAGCTGGTGCCCGGCGGCGACCAGCGTCTGCAACGACTCAACGCCGCCCTTGGCCCGGTCGAGGTCGATGACGATCAGTCCGGACGCCGCCCCCGTGGCGATGCCGACGTTGGCACCCGGTGACCGCCGCCACCACTCCTCGATGAGCACCGGGTCGGTGGTGGCCTCCTGCACGCCGTGGCGGGAAAGCGGGTGCTTGCCTGGGCTCTGGCACGACGGACCGCACCCGCACTCCCCCGCCGACGACACCCCTGCCACTGGCAGGACCGGCCATCCCTGCGCCCCGTAGGACCGGGCGGCGTCGAGGAGCGAGCGCGACCCGATCGCCCGCGGCGGCTCCCAGCCCGGGCGGACCCCGCGGCCGACGCGTCGAGGGCGCAGCGCGCTCACCGGTCCGCGCCCTGATCGGACGCCGCGTGGCGATCATGGCCGCCATTGACTGCCGCCGGCTCCGAGCTGGTGCCGCGCTGGCGAGGAGGGTCGACTGCACCCAGCGTCCCCGCCGCCTTGCCGATGTCGGCCGACCACGCCGACGCGGCGTAGGCGGTCGCTCCCCGGGCCACGGCGGCGTCGGCCCCGCCGGGGTCGACGACGGCGGAGGCGAAGAGTTCCAGGCACCGGGCCAGGTTGGCCACCTCGGCGCCCGGAGCGAACACGATCTCCGCACCGTCCCGCCGGACCGAGGCGGAGGCCGGCCGATCTCCCGGGTCGGCGCGCCGGGCCTGGGCGTCGGCGACGGCCGCCGCCGCGTAGAGCTCGTCGACATCGGCGAGCACCTCGCGAGCCACCTCCACCGGGTCGCTCTCCGGCTGGCGGGTGGCCAAGGCGTCCGGGTGGTGAACGGCGGCTATGAGGACGCTCAGCGACGCTCCCCACCACTCGGCCTCATCGACTGCCACCCGGACGTCGCCGCCGACCACCTGCCACAGCTGCCTGATCATGTCCGACCTCCTTGTCCGCCGGGTTCGGCGTGGGCCGGGACGGAGCAGCGAGGGCGTAGCCGGCGCCGCAGTTCGGAATCTGTGCCCATACCCTCTACTGGTGTGCGACTGGGCCAAACGCCACAAAGAAGCTCAGATTTCTTCCTGGAGTCCCGTGTCGCGCACCAAGTGGATGGTCCCGCCTGCCCGAAACTCGGCAGCAGCTGGCCCGCCCGGAGGGAGCCCTTCGATCCACATACCAAGACGTCGTAACCATGCCGTTCGCTCCCGTTCCGTCCTCCCGGGCATCGACCTACATGTCGATGCCCAACCCGTCGAGCGCCGGGGGCTCGATGACGGGGGCGGCAGACGTGAGGTCGGGAGTATGGGTGAGCCCGTTTGCGAAGGCCCAGCGCTGCGCTCCGGCCAGGTCAGGGTCGACGTCGGCCGGGACCAGTTCCGTATCCACGCTGCGCCGGAGATCGCTCGACCATTCCCGTACCGTCGATGCGGTGGTGTCGAGGTTGAGCTGGGCCAGGTAGGGATCGTCGACGAGCACGTGCTGGTAGGCCAGGGCCTCCAGCCGCTCGTCGAGCTCGGCCATCGCCGGCGCCGGCGGCAAGCCGGCCGTCGGGTGGAAGAGAGGCTGGTCGATGGCGCTGTCGATCCTCGCCGCGGTCGCCGTTGTCCAGTAAGCCGTCGCCTGCTCTACGCGCGCCACACTCGCCGCCGCCAGCTGCGGGTCGTCGACCAAGACGTGCTGGTAGCGGATGGCTTCCAACCGGTCGAGCAGGTCGGGCTTGGCCCAATCAGCCGCCTCACGCCGGGCGGCCGCCGCCTGGGCGTCGCGAAGACCATCGCTGTCGAGGCCAAGCGCCCCTCGTGGCTCGGGTGCCATCACGGGGCCGCCCGGGGTGTCGCCTCGACGGCTGAGGGCGACGTACCAGCCGGATGAGGTATCGGTGGCCATGACCGCCACGGCCATGGTTGCTTCCGACTCGCCCTGGGCCGCATGGAGCCGCTCCCAGGGCTTCGGCGCCGGCTCGGGCTCCCGGGCCGGCTCGTCCGCCGCCGGCACAGGGACGGGGACGGGTGGCGGGTACGGGTCGACTGCCATTGATCGCTCCGTTTCGGTTGTCGTCGTCGTTCGTCTCGCAATCGCCTGGGCCAGCTGCTCGCCGAAACCCGGCCCGGCCAGCTGCTGCCAGCCGTTCAGATCCCCGGCCGCAGCCGGCACCTGCAGGCGGCTGACCCGGTCGCCGGCGCCCCGCTCCGCCAGCAGCTCCTGGAGACGCTCGCCTCCGGCCTGGCCCGGCCCGTCGGCGTCGAAGGCCACCACCAGGCGCTCGGTGGGGAAGCGCTGTACCAGGGCGGCGGCGGTCCGCTCGTCCGGCACCCCGGCGCCGAGCACCGCGGCGGCCCGGTAGCCCGCCTGAGCCGCCACCAGGGCGTCGGGTATGCCCTCGCTGACCACGACCAGGCCGGGATCGGCCGGTGGTCGGGGCAGGCGCACCTCGGCGGTCCGGGGCAGGCCGCCGGCCAACGCCGCGGACGGGTTGTCGTACTTGTGGCCGTTGGGTCTCAGATAGCGGCTCTGGAGATAGGTGGCCTCCCCGTCGGGGCCCAGCACGGGCAGCACGACGGCGGGCCCGCCCCGGGGCAGGCCCCGGGGCCGGTCGAGTGCGGTGGGGCCGGGGTCGGCGCCCACTCGGTTGGCCCGCAGCACCTCCTCGCCCAGGCCCCGCTCGGCCAGCCAGCGCCGCATGGGTCGGCCCTGCTCGGACCACAGGTGGGCCTCAGCGGCGGCCACGAAGCGCTCCATCTCGGCGCTGGGGCGGCTGGGCGGCGCCGGCTCAGCGCGCTGGATGCGTGCGGTCCGAAGGGCAGGCATGGGCCGGTCCACCTCGGCCAC
This sequence comes from Acidimicrobiia bacterium, assembly GCA_023264995.1. Lineage (GTDB taxonomy): Bacteria > Actinomycetota > Acidimicrobiia > Acidimicrobiales > AC-14 > CADCTB01. Next base: position 140,426 of record JAHFUR010000003.1, read on the forward strand.
GCCGGCCCGGCGGGCCAGCAGCTCGATGGCCTCGGGGAAGCGCACGCCCTGGGTGGTCATCACTAGGTCGATCGCCGTACCGCCCGCCCCGCAGGAGTGGCACCGCCAGCGCTCGTCGCCGTAGCCGGTGCGGAAGATGCTCACCGGCGGCGTCTTGCCCGTCTGGTTGCCGTGGCCGGGGTCGGGGCAGGGCCAGGTCGCGCCGGCGCCACGACCCTTGTGCGGGCCGACGAGCTGGTCGGCAAGCTCGGCCAGATCGGTGCGCCCAAGCACCTCGTTGCGGTCATAGCCCATGGCCCGACGTCCTCCGGAAGAGAGGCCTCCATCCCTCTACTGGTGTGCGGCGGAGCCAAAACGCCACAAGGATTTCTCAGATTTCTTTGTGGCGTTTTCCGTTCTCGCACACCAGTAGGTAGGTAGCGGGGTCGCGCCCCGGTCGAGAAAGGAGGTTGAAACGGGCCATGGCCGGTGACGACGAGATGGTGGCCGGCGCCGGCCAAGTCCGATATTCTGCAGACTGGCTCGCATCGCCGATCGGCGGAGCGACCGTCGCCTCGGTGACGGGCCCATCGGAGGACGGGGCGCCGACAAGTCCTCCCTCCCAACCAGTTGGGGCGCGCACGCTGTGGCGCGGGCGCCATCGGTTGTCGTCGACGTCGGCGGTGACTGATGGCGCTCGGCTGACGGCGCGGCGTGCTGTCGTCCCTTGCGTTCGGAGGATGCAGATGGGACGATCCGGGGGCGAGACGCCTATCCGGGAGGCGGCCAGTGAGCGGACTGAGCGGGCGGACATCCGAAGTGGTGAGCTCCCGGGCGTAACCGTGCGGCAGGTCACTTCCCCCACCGCCCCCGGGAAGGGGCGTGCCCGACCGGCGGCGCCGGCGAACGCGGCCCGCCGCGCATTCTCTGCGCAGCGTGGTGGCACTTCTCGATGCCGGCGACGTGGCCGGTGGCCGGTGGGCCAGCCAGCGCTGTCTGACGGCGCTCGGGATGGACACTGCAGTTCAGATGACGAACCCCAGGGAGGAGCGACAGTAGGGGTCAGAACGACCCCGACCTCGCGCAACGGGCTAGGCCCACCGTCTTAGGAGGTCGACGACGTGGCAACGACGGCCCCGCCCGCGGCGGTTTCGCCGCCGACGGCGACAGCTCGCCCGCTGCCCAAGCGGCGAGGAAGAAGCAAGGTCCCTACCCCTCTATGGGTCGCGGTGGTCGCCGGCGTGCTCGCCATGCTGGCCTTCCTGGTGGCGACGGGCGAGAGCGGGGGCAGACAGGTGGCAGTCGCCGCTCGGGACCTGGCGGCCGGTGAGCAGCTGTCGCCCGGCGACTTCCGCTACATCAATGCCCGGCTGCCCGACGCCACGCTGAATGCGATGTTGCGCCCCGCCGACGTCGGCGCCATCTCGGGCCGGGTGACGACCCACGCCATCACCGCGGGGGAGCCGGTCACCAAGGCCGACGTTGCCGCCGCCGCGGCGCCCAGCCAGCAGCGGGCGATGAGCATCCCGATCGAGCCCTCCCATGCCGTCAGCGGCAGCCTCCAGCGGGGCGACGTGGTCGACGTGGTGGACAGCTCGAGCGGGGAGTCCGTCTACGTGGTCACCGACGCCCGAGTGCTGGCGGCCGGCGCTCCCGAGGGAGGCAAAAGCCTCGCGGGGTCGCCGGGGAAGTACGCGGTGACGATCGCCGTGGACGAACGGTCCGCCCTCCGGGTGGCCCAAGCCATCACCGGCGGCAAGGTCGACGTCGTCCGGGCCACAGGGGCCCCGCCGGCGTTGCCGTCCCCGGCGCCGACCACGAGCACGACCGTTCGGAGGTGAACGGCTTGGTGCCCGTGGCCTTCGCGGCCAGTTCCCATCCGTGGCAGCAGCGGCTCAACCGCCACCTGCACGCCTACTCGACCGACGTGCAGGTGGTGGCCATCGTGGCCGACCCCGGGGACCTGTGGGAGAGCGAGTGGCGCGTGCTCGTCATCGACGCCGCCAGTCCATGGCTGACCACCGAGTTCTGCGAGGACATCCATCTGCGCTTCCGGGGGATCGTGGCCGTCTACGACCCCGGCGACGCCCGTCGCAAGCAGCGGGCCCTCGATGCGGGAGCAGACGTGCCGCTGGAGTGGGACGCCGAGCCGGCGGAGCTGGTGGCCACCGTGCACGCGGTGGCGGCCCGCTGGCCGGCCAGGGCGCGGGCCGCTGGCCGCCACCGCCCGCCTGCCCGGGCAGCCATCCCGCGCGGTGGCCCGGTCATCGCCGTCGGCGGCCCGTCAGGCACGCGCCCGGACCGAGTGGCGGTGGCGCTGGCCAGCGCCCTCGCCGGGGGGAAGGTGCCGGTGTGCGTGGTCGACGCCAACGAGGTTGACCCGTCTCTTGCGGTGCGGCTGGGGCTCCGTCCCCAGCCCAACATCGCCACCGCCGCTGCTCGGCCCACCACCATGCTCCCGGAGTTGGTGGCCGAGGATCTGCAGGAGGTGCCCGATGCGGGGGTGTGGGCGCTGGCCGGGCTGGCGGACCCCGCCCAGTGGACCACGGTCACGGGCCAGGCGCTGCGGCGCACGCTGGAGACCCTCGCCGAGGCCCACGTGTACGTCGTGGCATTGCTGGGGCCCATCGTCGAGGACCAGCCCCGGTTCACCATGAGCCGCACCGCCGTCTCCATGGCCCGGGCCATCGTCGCCGTGGGAGAGGCCACGCCACCGGGCATCGCCGCTCTCACGGGGTGGATCGCCGACGCAGTACGGGCCACCGACGGCACCCCGGTCTACCCGGCGGCGGTCCAGTGGGACCTGTCGCGATCACAGCGCGCCGACGCGGCCGAGGCGCTGGCCAAGGTGGCGCGCCTGGCCCCCGGCCCGGGGACCGTCACGTTGCTGCCAGCACCGAGCCGGCGCGACCGGGCCCGGTCCTGGGACGGGCGGGTGGCTCCTGAGCGCAAGCTGACGGCCGCCGCCCGGGAGTTGGCGGCGCAGGTGCGGACATGACAGCGCCCGACGCTATGCCCGATCCCCTGGACCGTCTCTATGACGAGGTGGACGAGCTGCTGCTGGCCGAGAACATCAGCCCTCGCGACCGCGCCGGCGTGGAGCGCGTCGCCCTGCACGCCGTCGGCGACTACCAGACCAAGGCGGGGCGCGGGGTCCACTACCCGTTGGCCCACCCCGAGGTGACGGTGGCGGAGATCGTCTCGGACGTGTGCGACTACGGGGTGCTCGGGTGGGTGTTCCGCCAGCCCGGTGTCGAGGACATCACCATCCGAGGCGCCCGGATCCGCTACTTCCAGCACGGCCGGTGGAAGGCGCCCACGCTGCCGACCACCGAGCGTCGGAACCGCCACGTCATCATGCAGCTGATCGCGGATGCCGGCGTGCCCCTCGACCAGGAGCACCCCGTCGTCGACCGCGTCCAGATCCTCGACGGCGCCGGACGCCTCGCCGCCGCCATTCCCCCCGTGGCCGCCGTGCTCGACGCCACCATCCGCCTCTACGTGGTGCGGGCGGTGTCGATGGATGACCTCGTGGAGTGGGACATGCTCTCCCAGCCCGCCGCGGAGCTCCTCAGCCTGGATCTCAGGGCCCGGGGGGCGGTGATCATCAGTGGGGAGACGGGGGCCGGCAAGACCACGGTGATGAGCGGCCTGCTGTCGCGCGTCGACGTGTCCATGCGCCCGCTGCTGGTGGAGGACTACCGGGAGATCGACTTCCACCACGACCTGGGGGGCTCGTTCCAGATCAAGCCCGGCCCGGTCGACGACCGGCCCGAACGCTCAATCGCCGGCCTCTTGCGGTTCATGCTCGGCCTGCGCCCCGACCTGGTGGCTGTGGGCGAGGTGCGGGGCCGGGAGGCGTGGGACCTGACGGGCGCCGCCGGCGTGGGGGCGGGCTTCATCGCCACCCTCCATGGGCCCGACGCCGAGCGGGCCCTGGAACGCCTGGCCCGCCTCAGCCGTGGCCACGCCGACCGCCCCGAGCCCGAGGCCATCAGGGAGACGTTCAGCGATCTGTTGCACTTCGTGGTGCACTGCGAGCGCGGTGTGTCGGTGGAGGGCAAGTACCTGCACCAGGTGACCGAGGTGCGGGCCGTCGTGCCGCCCGTCGACGCCAGCAGAGGTTTCACCTCCGACCTCATCTTCGAGCGACCGGACGGCCTCGGCACCCCCATGCGCTGGACCAAGCTCGAACCGCCGGCGCCCATCGTCGATCGCCTCGAGCGGCTGCTCCCGACCGGGGTCCACCTGCGAGACGTGCTCGGAGGTGCTCGGCTATGAGGCTGCTCGGGGCGATGGCCGCCGGGGTCTGTGTGTTCATGGTCGTTGGCTGGCGCGGGGGCCACCTCGACCGGTTCAGCCTTGGTGGCCGGCGGCGCAACCATCTCTCCCGCGGGGCGTGGCTGGCCCAGGCCGGGCTGTCGGTCAGCCCGGCCCAGTTCGCCGCCGCCTCGGCGCTGAGCGGCCTGGCGGCCATGGCGCTGGCGTGGGCGGTGAGCGGCTCGCCGGCCATCGGCCTGGTGCCGGCCGTCGCCGCCGGTTTCGCCCCCCGCGCCTGGTACGCCAACCGCCGCAAGGCTCGCCTCCACGCCGTCACCGAAGCCTGGCCCGATGGCATCCTCCATGTGCTGGGCGCCCTCCGCAGCGGCCTGTCGGTGCACGGCGCCACCGTGGACCTCACCATCTCGGGGCCGGAGGCCCTGCGCGAGGCGTTCGCCCACTATGAGGCGTGGGCCCGGGTGTCGAGCCCGGCGGCCGCCCTGGTCCGGGTGCGCGAGGAGCTGGCCGAGCCGGTGAGCGACAAGGCCATCGGAGTGCTGATCGAGGCCAACCGCCACGGCACCGAAGTGGCGCTGTCCATCCTGGCCGCACTGGCCGAGGACGTACGGGCCGACGAGCGGGTAAGCCAGCAGATCCGCCAGGCCCAGCATGAGCCTCGACTGACCGGGGCGATCGCCTTCGGCTTCCCGTGGCTGGCGCTGCTGTTCTCCTGTGCCGCCGCTCCCGAGGTGCGCAGCTATTACGCGACCGGCGCCGGCCACGTCGCCCTGGTGCTGGGCGCGGTGCTGTCGCTCTCCAACCTCGTGGTGATCCTGCGTCTGGCTCGGGAGGACCCCGAGCCCCGGGTGGTCGGAGAGGGGTGGTGACCGCGCAGCGCATCCTCCTCGCCCTGCCGGTGGGTGTGTTCACGGCATCGGTCGTGCTGCTCTTCTGGCGGGTGCCACGCCGGCTCGGCCCGCGCCTCGACCCCTACACCGTCGGCCAGCGCGTGCGCCTGGGCGAGCGGGCCGCGGAGCTCGAGGTGCTGCTTCCCCCGCCGGCGGCCAGCGCCTTCGCCCGCCTCTTCGGCCCCATGCTGCGCTCGGTCGAGGACCGGGTGAGCCGCTTCTTGGGCCACCGCGACGAGGCCGCCACCGCCCGGGCGCTCGAGCACGCCGGCCTCGAGGATGTGACGCCCCGCCAGTTCCGGGACCAGCAGTTCGCCTTCGCCACCGGCGGCGTGCTCCTGGGGGTGGTGGCCGGTGTGCTGTCGGGGCCCCGCACAGGGCTGTTGATCGCCGCGTTCGCCGTACCCATCGGGTTCATGCGCAAGCGCAACGCCCTCGAGAGGCTGATCAAGCTGCGCCGGGAGAGGATGCGCGCCGAGCTGTGGCAGGTGAACGGGCTGCTGGCCGTCAAGCTGCACGCCTCGCTCAACGTGCAGGCCGTCATCTCCGAGTTCGTGGCCGAGTCCCACGGCGAGATCGCCGACGAGCTGCGCCGCGTGCTCGTCGCCATCGAGACCGGGACCGCCGGCGAGCGGGCACTACGCGACCAGGCCGAGCGCACCGCCGAGCCGTTCGCCGCCCGGCTGTACCGCGTCCTCGCCGACGGCATCGAGAAGGGGGGCAACGTCTCCCTCGCCCTCCTGGACCAGGCCGCCGACATCCGACACGCCCATCGCGACGACCGCCTGCACGCGGCCACTGTGCGCACCGTGCTCATGGCCGGGCCGTCGGTGCTCATGGCCGCCGTCATGCTGCTGCTGGTCGGTGCTCCCGCCGTCAACCTCCTGTTCCACATCACCTGAAGCTGACAACTGAAAGAGAGGGTCCCAAAATGAACGACACGCTGCTGAGGCTGTGGCTGGCCATCGACGGCCGTCTCAAGAGGTCCCAGGAGCCGCTCGGTCCCGAGGCCGGGCTGTCCCAGACCGTCGAGAACCTCCTGTGGGCCATGTTGGCCATCGCCGTGGTGGTGGCACTGATCCCCACTGCCCGAACCCGCGTGGTCGAGGCCGCCAACAACATCTTCGACCAGGTGGTCGACGCCACCGGCTGAGAGACGAAAGGGCGTGGCTATCGACGAGCGAGGAAGCGCCACCGTGCAGAACGTGATCCTGATGCCGACCATGTTCCTGTTCGTGTGCATGGTGCTGATGCTGCTGCTGTGGGCGTACGCCCAGGGCGTCGTCCACGCTGCCGCCGATCAGGCGGTGCGGGCCGGGAGCCGCATCGACGTCGAGTCGGTGGCCACCTGCCAGGACCGGGCCGCCCAGACCCTGGCCAACGCTCTACCGGGCCTGGGCCCGGGCGACGTCAGCTGCTCGGAGTCGGCCGGGGTGGTCTCGGTCAGCATCCGGCTGCCCGTCACCGGCGGCATCCCGCCGTTCCGGTCCACCACCCTCACCGCCGCGGCCTCGGCCCGCAAAGAGGTGGCGCCGCAGTGATACTCGACTCGGGCACCCAGTGGCCGCCGGTGAGACCGGTTGCGCCGACCGAGCTGGCGGCCCGGCCCACACGGCGGCGGCGCGACTGTCGCTCCGGTCACATGGGGGCCGACCCGTCGTGGCGCTGGTGGTCACACGCCAGTGGGCTGATCCCCTTCCGCCGTCGTCGCAGTGACGACGGGTTCACGACCATCGAGTTCCTGCTGTGCTTGGCGCTCATCATCTTCCCCGTCATCGGGCTGTCGGCCGCCGCCCTCGACTGGCCGGGGCGGCTGAACGCTGCCTCCGGTGCGGCCTACGAGGCGGCGCACTCGGTGGTGCACTCGCCCGCCGCCGACCCCGAGGAAGGACGGGCCCGCGCCGTGGAGGTGTGGATCAACCACGGCTACGACGCCGGCGACATCGAGGTGGCCTTCGAGGGCGACCCAACGTCCCGTGGGGGCGTCTACACCTCGACGGTGACGGTGGTGCTGCCGGCCATCGTCCTCCCAGGCGTCGGCCGTATCGCCGGCGGCTCCGTCTCGCGCTCGCATTCCGAGCGGGTTCCCGACTTCGAGAGCATCCAGTGACCGGTTCGCGCCGCTCGCGTGTTCGCCGTGGCCAAGGCGGTGCTGGCATGAGTCCGTTCAGGCGCGACGAGGCTGGCTTCTCCATGGTCATCTGGACGATGAGCCTGGCGGTGGTGTTGTTCGCAGTCATCTACCTGGTCACGGACACGTGGCGCCTGATCGCTGCCGATCGCGCCTTGTCCGCCGCCGTCGACGCCGCCGCAGCGGCCGGCGCCAACGCCATCGACGAGGACTCCTACCGGGCCGGTGCCAACGTGCGCCTGGACCCGGCCCGGGCGGAGGCCCTGGCCCGCCAGTCCCTCGCCGAGCAGGACGATGCGGACCAGTTCGTTGGGGTAACCGTCTCAGCCGCCCCCGACCAGATCACCGTCGCGGCCGACCGCAGTGTTCAGCTGCTGCTGCTGCGCTTCATCGGCGAGTCCGGCCGACTGGTGCACGCTGAAGGACAGGGCACCCCAAGGACGTCGCCGTGAGCGGTCTTGGCGTCCCCTGCCTTATCTCGTCGGGCGACGATCGCCCGAGTGGTTCTATGAACAAGGAGGACCTGGAATGAGTTGGCGACACAACGCCGGAAGCGACATCTCCACGGTTCCCAACGTCGGCGTACCGCCGACACCACCTGGTGGGCCGGAGACGCCGACGCCGAGCTCGCGGCGCCACGTGGTCGTCGGCCTGATCATGGCCCTCATGGCTGTGGGCCTTGCAGCGGTGCTCATCCAGCGCGCCAACACCGACGAGGGAGCTGCCACCTTGCCGACGGCCGCCTCGCCGACGTCGGTCACGGCGCCGCCTGCCGACCAGCCGCCGGCGCTCATTAACACCGGCGAGGACTGGGATGCCATCGTGCGCAGCATGGTCGCCTACAGCGACTGGCTGTATCTGCACCCGAAGCCCGAGCTGCTCGACACATACTCGCTGCCCTCGAACCCGAGCTATGCCGACACCAGGCTGGCGCTGACCAACCTGGCCACCAAGGGGTGGCGGTACGATCCGCCGCGGGTGGCGGCAAGGGTTGAGATCGTGCGGCTCAACAGCCGCATCAACCCGACCGCAGCCGCCGTGTTCGTGCGCTTCGGTCCCGCCCCTCAGTACCGGGTGGTTGACCAGTCCGGCGCGGAGGTCGCCAACAAGCCAGCCACCGCGGTTGGCAACAGCGTCATCTGGACGCTGGCGCAGAAGAACGGTCGTTGGTACCTGGCCGACGTGGACGCTCTGTGAGCCGCCGCCGTCACTTCACCGCTTCGGCCGGTGTCCTGCTCGTCCTGATGGCGGTCTCGCCGGTGAGCGGCCAGCAGTCGCCTCCGGTCACGGCAGTCGGCAATATCGGATCAGACGTCGGCGTCGGGCTCGGCGCCCCGGGAGGGCCAGGCGGCCCGGGCAGCCAGCCGACGTCGGCCGGGAACGCCGGCGCTAGTAGCAACGGCAACACCGGCGTGATACCGACGGCATCGGGCGGAGGTGGATCCAGCAGTGGCGGCTCAAGTGGTGGATCGTCAGGGCCTCCGCTTACATGGGTGCGGACGTACCCCAATGTCGGCAGCCTGGGTGGTGAGCAGGCCGTCAGCGCCGGAGCGTTCTGCCTCGACGACGCCGGCAACCGGGGCGTCAGCTACGTCGACAATCTAACCAACACCCAGACCGGCGAAGTGGTGAGCACCCGTAGCGGCTGTGCCACGTCGGCCACGCCGGCACCCAACGCCCAAAGCAACGGGTCCACGACGGCGGCCCAACCCCCGCCGACGCCGGCCGAAATCTGGGCACGGACGCCGATCGCCACCCCGACCTTCGGAGTCAACCCCGACCAGGGCTTGACCGGATTGGCCACCTGGCTGTGGGACCCGAACGGAGGCGCTGCGGTCAATGCCACGGTGCAGCTGCGCGGCTACTCGGCGCAAGCCTCGGCCACGCCGGTGCGCTGGGAATGGACGATGGGCGGCCGGCCGGGTGACACCGAGTCGCGCCAGAACCCGCCCTACCGGGTGGTGAGCACTCAGCCGGGTCGGGCGTGGGCGCCGGGCGGGCGGGGAGGTCCGCCGGCCGCCACCTACATGTACGAGACGAAGGGCGACTACACGCTGACTCTGACCGTCACCTGGACTGGCTCCTACACCTACACCGACCCTGCCGGTGCAGTGCAGAGCGTCGACCTGGGCACGACCACGCGGACGGCAACCAGGAACTACCAGGTGGCCGAGCTGCGGCCCGTGCTGACGGCGACGGGCCCATGACCTACGGGACGGCCCCAGAGGGAGAGTACGCATGAGACGGCTGCGCTCCGTGGCGTCGCTTATCGCCTTGGTGGGCTTCGAGGCTGCTGCCATGCTTATCCTCCGCCGGGCCGGCCAGGTCGAGGCGTGGCGGGTCGACTGGCAGCACTTCAGTCGGTGGCTCGACGCGGCGCCGATCGAGGACGTGGTGGCGGGGCTGGCCCGATCGGCCGGACTGGTCATCGTCGGATGGCTCTGCGTGTCCACGACGCTCTACCTCCTGGCCACAGTGTGCCGTGCGCCACGTCTCATCCGCGCCGCCGGGCTGTTCACGCTGCCGGGAGTGCGCCGCATGGTGGAGGGCACCGTCGCCGTGTCCATGATGGCCACGGCCTTGGCCAGCCGCGTGGGGCCGGCGATGGCCCAGGAGCCGGCCGGGGGCTGGGCGAGAAACCCGGTGGTGGCGGCTGCCTCGCCGGCGCCCCCAGCCTTCACTTCCGCCGTCCGCATCGAGCTACCCCCCGACGTCGCCCACGCGGTCGAGCCCACCGCCACCGAAGCGGGCCGGTGGGTGGTCGCTCCCGGGGACAACTTCTGGGACATAGCGGCCGCCGACGTAGCCCACCGGCGGGGGGTGCCCGTCGAGACGCTGCGGGCGGCCGACATCGCGGACCGTTGGCGAGAGATCATCGAGGCCAGCGAGTCCGCCGGCGGGGTGCCGTCGGGTGACGCGAACCTGATCTACCCGGGAGCCGTCCAGGTCCTGCCGCCCTCCCGGGCCGTGGCTGCCGCGCCAGCTGCCTCTTTACCGACGGCCCCTCCTGCGGTGGCGGCCCCGGCTCCCGCCGGCACATCGGCTGCGCTCACACCGCGACCACCACCGCCGCCGCCTGCGACTGCCGCTCCGCCCGCCAGCGTGGCCACACCTACCCCCACGCCGGCCGTGGTCGACGGGTCATCCACATCGGGCGTCGTGGAGTCTTCGGCGTCAGCGCCGACCACACCCCCGTCGATGCCGGCGACCACCACGGCGGCAACCACTACCGCCGCCTCTCCAGGAGGCGCGGTCTCGCCCTCCACGGCGGTTACCGCCACGACGTCGCCGGCTGCGCAGACTCCGCAGGTACATGAGCGATCAGGTGCTGCAAGGCAGCGCGTGCCGCTCGCCCAGGCCGCAGTTGGGGTGTCCAGCCTGCTCGGGGGGATCTTCGTGTGGCGGATGCGCCGAGAGGGCATGGCCGCCCAGCGCCGGCGGCGGCGGGGCCGAGACCTCGTGTCCCAGCCGGATCCCGTGGCGGAACCGGTGGAGCGCCGGGTGCGCGCCATCGCCGAGGTGGAGACCGTGCACTGGGTCGACGCCACCCTCCGCTACGCCAGCGCAGTCTTGGCCGAGGCCGGCGGCGGGGAGGTGGAGGGCATCCTATGCGTGCGCCCGGGCCAGCTCGGCATGGAGCTGGTCGTAGACCCTCCCGCTCCGCCGGTCGGACGCTTCGACTCTACCGACGACGGCCGCACCTGGACGCTGGATCCCGACTTGGAGCTGAGAGAGCTGCAGGACTTGGCCTGGGGCCAAGTCCTGGTGCCGGCGCTGTGCAGTGTCGGCAGCACGCCCGACGGGCCCGTGCTCGTCGACCTGGAGCAGGCCGGCGTGCTCTCCGTGGAGGGCGACCCAGCCCGAGTCGAGGGGTTCCTGGCTGGCGCCGCCCTGGAGATGGCCAGCGCCCCGTGGGCCAACGACACCGCCGTATACCTCCTGGGCGGCGATGGGCGCCTGGCTGGGCGGGACCTGGTGGAGGCGATCGACGACGTGGCTGGCTTCATTGCCGACCTGGACCAGCTGACCAGCCTGGTGACCGACGAGGAGCTGGTCGCAGCGCCGTCGACGCTGGCCGCCCGGGTGGCCCCGGGCAACGCCGAGGGGTGGTTTCCCGCGGTGGTGGTAGCCCATCCCGGCACCGACATCGATGCGTTGTCGCCGCTGGCGGCCCGGGCCCGGCCCCGCCGCTCGGGCCTCGCCCTTGTCGGGCCGGGGCCCCTGCCCGGCGCCACCTGGCGGCTGGTACTCGAGCCCGACGGCGGAGCAGTGCTTGAGCCGCTCGGCCTCGAGCTCGATTCCCATATCGACGCCGACGTGGTCGCTGCCTTGACCGGTCGCATTGCGGCCCGGGCTGACCAGGCAGGCCTGGCCCCGGTCATCGACCTGGTCCCCGAGCAGGCTGCTGCAGTCCCCACCCCTGCGCCGACCGATGAGGTCGACGAGGAGCCGATGGAGGGCGAGGTGCGCTTCCTGGGGCCAGTGGAGATCACCTGGGCCGCCCACGTCGACGAGGCCGGCCCTGACCGGGCCATCCTGCTGGCCGCCGCGGCCGCTTTCCTGGGAGCACACTCCGACCACCCCGTACCCGCCCCACGCCTGCAAGAGGCGCTGTGGCCGCTGGGCCTCGACGACAGCGACGTGCGGGCCGGCTCGGTCAAGGACGGCACCCTCCGCTCCACCATGTCGCGCCTACGCACCGCCCTGGGCAAGGACTCATTGGGCCGCAACCATCTCCCGGCAGCGAAGAACGGCACCTACACGCTCGGGCCCCGTTTCGGCTGCGACTGGAGCCGGTTCCAGGCGCTGGTCGCCGCCGCCCAAACGGGGTCCTCCGCGGAGGCGATCGAGTTGCTGCGCGAGGCGCTGGGGCTGATCCGGGGCCGCCCGTTCGAGGACGCGCCGCCGATCTACTTCAGCTGGGCGGACGATTCGCCCCTCGTGTCGGACATCGAGAAGGCGGTGGCTATGGCAGCGGAGGAGCTCGGCGAGCGGGCGCTGGAGGCGGGCGATCCCGAGCTGGCGGAGTGGGCCGCCAGCCAGGGACTGCGGGTGGTGCCGGTACGCGAGGACCTGTACCGGGTGCGCTTCCAGGCCGCCTTCGACGCCGGCGACCACGACGGCCTCGACGCCGCCCACACCGAGGCGGTCCGGGCGGTCCGGACCCACATCGACCCGACTGAGGCCCTCCAGGATGAGACCGAGCGCCTCTACCAGCGGCTCAAGCGGGCCTGCCGGTCCCGGGACTCTCAGGGCGATGCGGAGGGGGCGCGACGTGCACGAACGACGACGGGCTGAGGAGTCGGCCCCTACTGAGGCGGACCGGGTCTCCGCCGTCCCGGGCCGCCCGCAGGGGCCGGCTTCTCAACCCGTCGTGGTCAGCGACTCAGCCGGTGAACCGCCGGCACCGGCCAAGGTGCGGGACGCGAACCAAGTGGTGGCCTACAACTTCCGAGCCGCCCGCAAACTGCGGGGCTGGACCCAGGAGGAGGCGGCCCGCCGGCTTGCGCCCTACCTCGGCCAGAAGCTTCCGAAGGCATCGATTTCCGGAATCGAGCGTTCCTTTGACCGCGAGCGCCGGCGGTCCTTCGACGCCCAGGATCTCGTAGCCTTCTCCCTCGCCTTCGACCTGCCCGTGGTGTGGTTCCTGCTGCCGCCGCCGAGTGCCGCTGACTATGAACTGGCGGCGGCCAGCCGGTCGCTGCAGCTACTCGCCACTCTGCTTATGGGTCGCGACGACCAGCTCGACCACATCAAGGGGCGGATGCGGGAGCTACGGGCGGCCGACCCCGGATCATCAGGGGATGTGCTGGCCGAGGCCGGCGGGTTCCCGCCGGAGCTGAGCTGGGAGCAGTTCCAACGCAGCCGGGAGAAGGCGCTGTTCGCGCTCGTCGAGGAGGAGGCCTCCGACCTCGAACGACTGATGGGCGATCTGCGGCGGGTGATGGTCCGCTTTGACGATCTGTCCCTGCGTGCGCACTATGCCTCGTACCCACGGACCGGCTTGGGCTCCTCGCATGACTGATCCGGCGCCGAGCATTGTCGGCGCCGGCGCCCGCGGAGGACGAACGGACGAGCTGCTGCCCCTGGTCACCACGGTGCTGCGTCCGGCCGAGGTGACCGAGTTGCGCCGGCGCGTGGCCGCCCTCCCGGCCGACTGCGACAGCGGCCTCGATCGAGCGACCGCCTACGACGTGCTCTCCCAGCTCGCCGAGCTCCAGGCCCGGCGCAAGCACGGCCCCAACCACGTCCACTGCCCCTACTGCGGCGAGGGCTTCGACGTCGCCCACGGGGTGACGACCAGGCCCCCGGGATGGCGCAAGCCGCCGCCCCGCCATCCCGACCCGGTGGCCGCGTCGTCGACCGTGGCCGGCGCCGAGGAGGTCACCAGGGTGCTGGCCACGGCGATGGCATGGGGCAGCGACCGGCTGGCGGGAAAGGATGCGTTCTGGGTCGACTTCGCTCGCGACATCCTCTGGCCGCTGCTCTACCTGGCGAACGCCACCGGCCGCGAAATGGAGCAGGTCCGCTGGTGGACGCACTCGCTGCCAGTGGCCGAAACGATGGCCACCGTGGCCATCGAGCTGGAGGCTCTCGCCCCGGGAGCCGACGCCGATCGGGCCCGGCGCCAGTGGGCCAGGATCGCCGGCCAACGCGAGCAGGCCCAGCGCACCGCCTTCCCCTACGCGTACGGGATGATCCGCCATTGGGAGCTTTCACCTGCGGCCCCCGGAGAAGCCAGCGCGTGAAGGGTGCAGCCTCGGGTGGCCGGGGCTGGACGCGAGCTGCCCGGCCGACACCGACCTGTTCGCAAGGCGCTGAAAGTCAGGCGGCTCCGCCGGGTTCCAGGCCGGGAAGAGTCGGCTGGGTGACTGTGCCAGCTTGACACCGAGGTCGGCGCAGTGGCGCCACTCCAGCGGACTGAATAGCGATCGGCGCCGACGGTCCGGCGGCCCTCGAGGCGGCGTCGCAGAGCAGGCTGACGGCGGCCACGATCTCCTCGTCGGTGGCGTCGTCGCCCCCGCGGACGATGAGCCGTACCGCCCAGCCCAAGCGGCCGGGCTGGGCGGGCAGGGTGGCCAGCTCCGTCCGGGCCCGGCCGAGCTCGTCGACGTCGCCCTCGCCGGTGGCCACCAGGCCCCGGTACCAACGGACCAGAGCCACGCTGGCCCGCCCCACGGCGCCGAGGTCGACCACGACCGCGTCGGCCGGCCCGCTCACGCCGGGAGCTCCCAGGAGTGCAGCGCCACCCACTGGGCACCGCGCCGGGCGAAGTAGAACACCGTGTTCGCGTCGCTGATCGCCGGGCCGCCGTCGAGGCGGGTGGCCGACCAGACGACGGCCACCTGGACAACGTCGGGATGGCCGGTGCTGGAGGCGCCGGCGGCATGGACGACAACGTCGGCGCAACAGGGCTGGGCCCGGCCGCTGCCCCAGTAGCCGTAGAAGGCGTCGCGCCCGTCTCCGGTGGCGTCGGCCCGCAGCAGGGCGGCGCCGAGGCGGCTGGTCTCGGTGGCCACCGCCGGTCCCAGGTTGGAGCGGGCTGGGTCACTGAGCTGGGCCCAGTAGCCGGCCTTGGTGGGGGCGCCCTCGCCGATGGCAGCCCAGGGAGGCGAGGCGACCGCGGATGTCGTCGCCGAGGTGGTGGACGACGGTGCTGGTACCGCGGAGGGCCCCCTGGCGCTGGTTGCGGTGAGCGGCCGGGTGGTCCCGGGGGGCCGAAGGAGGGCCCAGGCGCCGACGAAGGCGCCGACTACGGCAACAGCGGCCAAGGCCCGCCTCACGGCCGCTCCTGGGGGCCTGTGCCCGCCAGCAGGATCGCGGTCTGAAGGTGCTTGCGGCAGCGACGGTGCCGGCCGGTTCGGACAAGCTGGAGGCCGAAGCTAATCAGCACCAGCCGCCCGTCGCCAAGGAACCCGATCCCGACAAGGGCCGAGGCTCGCCATCCGACGTGAAGGTGGTCAGCGTGATCGGAGTCGCTGAAGGCGCCCGGGTACCGCTCCAGATCCGGCCACGGTGAGCCGAGCTCGTCGGGGCGCAGGGGAGGAGCCGATCCCAGGCTCTGCTCGGCCACGGCCCGGGCCCCGTCGGCCGAGGCGCTCACGTCGACACCGTCGACGGCGTAGATGTCCACCGCCCGGCCGTAGTAGTGGTTGGAGACGCGATCGGTGCCGGCCACGAACTGGTTGTGGCCGGTCTTGAACACGCTGACCGAGATGCGGTGGTTGACCACCAGGGCGGCCAGGTAGTCGACCACCCGCTGGTCGACGACGCCGGCGAGCAGGTCGGCCCGGGCCCGCTCGGTCAGGATCAGGTTGGGGTTGTCGGCCAGTGCCGCCGCGCTGGTGGCGCTGGCCGCGGTCAGGCTGGCGGCGTCGGAGTAGCGGGCGGCCCGGGCCAGCACGTCGTCGATGTAGGCCTCGGAGTGGTTGTAGTGCCAGATGGCTCTGCGGAGCTTGTCGGGTTCGCCGACGCCGTTGGCGCACAAGTAGTTGGCGGCGCCGAAGACGGCGTCGGTGGGGTCGTAGCGGTCCTTGTCGCCGTCGCCATCGCCGTCGACGCCGTAGGCGTCCCAGGTGCCCTGAAGGAACTGCATGGGCCCGCCGGCGCCGGCGAAGTTCTCCCCGCTGTGGACCCCAGGCAGGGTGGAGCGGCCGTGGTCGGTCTCCACCGAGCCGATGCCGGCCAGCACCGCCCACGACAGGCCCGGGCAGGTCTCGGCCGCCTTGCGGTAGATGGCCAGCATCTCGGGAGGGATGTCGGCCACGGCGTAAACGCTGGGGTTGCCGGCGGGGGCCCCGGCCGCCTTCGACGCCCCCAACATCATCCCGCCGATGGCGAGCACCGCGAGCAGGACGGCGATCAGCGCGCCGCCCACCCCCAGGGCGACCGCAGCGGGCTTCATGGCGTGGGGCCTGGTCGGCGCGGCCAGGTCGGGGCAACGACGAGCCCGACGCCGACCAGTTGGCGAGAAACGTGCCCCACATCCCTCGACTGGTGTGCGGCCGGGCGAAACGCCACAAAGAAACTTCAGAAATCTTTGTGGCGTTTCCCGTTTTCGCACACCAGTCGGGGGTGAAGGCCTTTTCGCCGAAACCCCAGGAGGGACTCACACATGCTGGTGCTGCAACTGGTGGCCAACGCCAACCCGCGCCTGGCCGGGGCCGTGTTCGGCTTCCTCGCCCAGGTCGAGCTCAACCCCACCCCCGACGGCATGCCGGGGGCCAGCTTCGCCCAGACGCTGATCAACTGGACCGGCCAGATCGCCCTGTGGGGCAGCCTGGTGTCGATCCTCATCGGCGCCGCGATCTACGGCGTGTCCCAGCACGTGGGCAACACCTACGGCGCATCCAAAGGCCGGCTCCTAGCCCTGGCGGGGGCCATCGGCGCCGGCCTGACCGGGTTGGCGCCGACGATCGTCAACCTGATCAGCAAAGCCGCAGCGGCCTAGGCCGGCGGCATGTCCAGCTCTGCAACCGGGACCCCCCGCCGGCTGTCGTCGCCGGTGCTCGTCGCCGCGGTGGCCGCTTTCGTGGTGATCGCCACCGTGGTCCTCCTGAGCCGCGATGGCGAACGTCCCGCTCCCGCTACGGCAGTGGCCGCGCCGGCGGTGACCGTTTCCGCCCCCTCGGCGCCGGGCGTCTCCCCCCCGTCCCCGGCGCCGGCGGGGGTGGGCCCCACCGCCGTGGTCGGCGGGGTCCCCATGGGCTATGCCCACAGCCCGGCGGGAGCCGAGGCTGCGGCGGTGGGGTTTCTGCGCCTCGACTCCGCACTGGTCGGGATGACCGACGAGGCCGCCTCGGCGGCCAAGCGGGTGATCGCCTCATCGTCGACCGCGGATGCCCTGGTGGCCGACGTGGTGGCCAAGCTCGGTGCGCTGCGCAAGGGCTATCCCGGCGGGGCCACCCTCTACCGCATCGGCGTGCTGGCCAGCCGGGTGAGCCCGGCCAGTGCCGATCGGGTCCGCGTCGAGCTGTGGCACGTCGGCGTCGTCAGCCCGCCGGCGGCGGTGCCCTATGAGGAGTGGACCACCCAGCGCTACGAGCTGGTGTGGGAGCGCGACGACTGGCGGGTGGCCGGGGAGGCCTCCACGCCCGGGCCCCGCCCGCTGCCTCTGCCCCGGGGCGAGCCCTCCGGCCCCGGCCAGCTCGAGGCCGCCCTGGCCGGCTTCGCACCGCTGGGGGTGACCCGGTGAGCCTCGTGATCTTCGCAGCCCTTCCCAACCCGATCGAGGTGGTCACCGGCCCCGCCGGCGCGGTGGGCAACGCGGTGGGCGGCGCGGTCGGCGGCTATGTGGCCGACAAGGCGGCTGATGCCTTCCTGAAGCCGATCGGCGATGCCATCGTCCGGGGCCTGGCCGGGGCGGCCAAGAAGGTGAGCGACGAGGTGCTGCACTTCATCACCAACTCCGCCTCGGTGAACTTCAACGAGGGGTGGTGGGCCAACGACCGGGCTCAGACGCTGGTGCGCCAGATCGGGACCCTGGCTCTGGTCCTCACCCTGCTGTTCCTGCTGCTGGCCGTGGTCCAGGGGCTCTTCGCCGGCGACGTCGGGGGCATGCTGCGGGCCACGCTCGTCGAGGTCCCGGTGACGATCGGGGCCACCGTGGCCCTGGTGGCGGTGACCCAGCTGCTGTTGGGCCTGGTCGACGGGGCCTCGACCATGGTCTTGTCGGGTGTGCCTGAGGCCCTGGGCCATTTCTTCGAAGGCTTCGGGAACGCGGCCAACATCGCCAGCGGCGGCTTGGCCGGGATTCTCATGGTGGCGGTGTTTCTGCTGGGCGGCATCCTGGTGTGGATCGAGCTGGTGGTCCGCTCGTCGCTGATCTACCTGCTGATGGCCGCCGCTCCCTTCACCCTGGCCGCCCGGGTGTGGCCGGCGGCGCGGGGCGCGTGGCGGCGCTTGGCCGAGCTCGGCCTGGCCCTGATCGTGTCCAAGTTCGCCATCGCCCTGGCCCTGGGCCTCGGCGCCGCGGCGCTGGCCGGCGGCGGGCCGACGTCGGGTGACCTCGGCACCCAGACGGGTATGGACCTCGGCGCCATGCTGACGGGGGCCTCGCTGATGCTGCTGGCCGCCTTCACGCCCTTCATCGTGCTGCGCCTCCTGCCCATCGTGGAGGGAGCGGTGATCGCCCAGGGCATCAGCCGGAGTCCTGTGCGGGCGGCCCAGGCCGGAATGCAGGCGGGCTACTACGCCCAGGGACTCTCTCGCATGGCCGGGGGCCGAGGAGGCCGTTCCGGCGGCACCGCCGCCGCGGCCCCCGCCCCCGCCCCCGCTTCCTCCGGTGGCGGAGCCGGTGGCGCTCAGCCAGGTGCCGGAGCCGGCGGAGCATCCTCGGGGGGAGGCCCCGGCGGTGCGTCCTCGGGTGCGCGTGCCGGCGGGGCAGCGCCTGGCGGCGGTGCTGGCGGCAGCTCTTCGGGAGGCGGTGTTGGCGGCAGCTCTTCGGGCGCCGGAGCCGGTGGAGCCGCCTCCGGGGGAGGCGCCGGTGGGGCGACCTCGGGTGCCGGCGCCGGCGGGGCGTCGCCGGGCGGCGGTGCTGGCGGCAGTGTGTCCGGCGGCGGTGCCGGGGGCGTGGGGGGCGCTGCCGGGGCGGCGGGCGCCCTTCCCGTCGGGGCCATGATGGCCGCGGGCGGGGCAGCTCGCACCGCTAAGAGGACGGTGGCGTCGGCGGCGAACGGCAACGGCCGAGGACCGTCAACGTGAGCGAGGCCCGCACCTACCGGCTCTCCGCCCCCGACCGCACCGGGGCCATGCTCGGCCTCAGCGGCCCCCAGGTGGGGGCTCTGGGCCTGGCGGTCATCCTGGCCGTGTTGGCCGGGTCCATGGGCGCCGGCGTGGTGGGCATGGCCGTCCCCGTTGCCCTGGCCAGCGTCGTGGCCTTCGTGCGGGTCGGCGGCCAGCCCCTGGTGGAGGCGGCGCCGCCGGGGATCCGCTTCGGACTGATCTGCCTGCGCCGGCGCCGGCGCTGGCACTCGCCGCTCTTCGCCCCCCTCGAGGAGTGCGACACCCCCGCTCTGCCGCCCACGCTGGCCGGCCAGGAGTTCCTCACCGTCGACGCCGGTGTCGGCGGCCTGGCCATGACCCGCCCCGGGCCGGTGGTGGTGGTCGTCGACCCGGCGAGTGGGACCTATGCCGCCACCCTGCGGGCCTGGGGGTCGGAGTTCGCGCTGGTGGCCCGGGGCGAGCAGGACTCCCTTCTGGCCCGCTGGGGAGTGGCCCTTTCGAGCTTCTGTCGGGAGCGGGGCGTGGTCGCCTCGGTGCGGTGGTCGGAATGGGCCGCCCCCGCCGGCGCCGATGAGCAGCTGGAGTACCTGCGCTCCCAGGGCCATGACGACGACAACGACCCCGCGGTGCGCAGCTACCGAGGACTGCTGGAGGGGGCCGGCCCGCTGGCCACCCGCCATGAGGTGCTCGTCACCGTGACCGTGGCCGCCGACCGGGTCCCTGTGGCGGCACGGCACAAGAACAACCGCAGGGCCGCCTGTGTGGAGGCCCTGTTGGGTCAGGTCGACCAGCTGTCCAAGCGCTGCCGCAAGGCCGGGCTAAGCGTGTCGGACCCGCTGTCGCCCCACGAGCTGGCCCGGGCGCTGCGGGTGCGCCTCGATCCCACCGTTGTCCGTCGCCTCGACCGCCGGGGCCGGTCCCTGGGCGACCTGGCCGGCCTGGTCAGCCCCGCCAACGGCGGCCCCCTGGCCACCGAGCTGGCCTGGAAGCACTGGCTGGTCGACGACTCCTACCACCGCACCTTCCTGGTGGCCGACTGGCCCCGTCAGGACGTGGGGCCGACGTTCATGTCCGACCTCATCCTCTACGGGCAGGTGCGGCGCTCGGTCGTGGTCATCTACGAGCCCGTCCCGCCCCGGGCCAGCCAGAAGGCCATCGAGGCCGCGGCGGCCAAGCTGGGCTCGGACGAGGAGCACCGCCAGCGCACCGGCTTTCGGGTCGGGGCCAGCCACCGCCGGGCCAAGGTGGCCGTCGACGAGCGCGACGAGGAGATCGCCGCGGGCTTCGGTGAGTTCGCCTATGCCGGGATCGTCACCGTGTCGGCCCCCAGCCTTGAGGAGCTGGAGAAGGCCTGCGACAACCTCGACGACGTGGCCGCCAGCTGCCTGATGGAGCTGCGCCCCCTCAACGGCCGCCACGACCTGGCCCTGTCCGCCACCCTGCCCCTGGCCCGGGCCCTGGCCCGCAAGCGGGCAAGCTGATGCGCGTCGGTCTGGCCCCCGGGCTGCGGGTGCCCCGCCACCGGGCCACCACCGCCCACCTGTGCGCCATCTACCCGTTCCAGGCTGAGCCGGGCTTCGGCGCCCGGGGCGTCTACCTGGGCACCGACTACGTCGCTGGCGAGGGGGCCTTCTGTTACGACTGCTTCCAGCTCTACACCGACAAGGTCATCACCAACCCGAACATGATCATCATCGGCGAGCCCGGGTCGGGGAAGTCGAGCTTCACGAAGTGCCTGCTCTACCGCTCGGTGGGGGCCATGCGCTCGCCCAACAAGGGCCCCCGCTGGTGCGCCATCGCCGACCCCAAGGGCGAGTACAACCTGTTGGCCGAGGCACTGGGCCTTGCCCGCGTGCGGCTGTACCCGGGCGGCACCGACCGGCTCAACCCCCTCGACGCCGGACCGGGCGCCGCCCTGCTCGGTCCCAACGCAGTGTCCGACCGGCGCACGGCCATGGTCGGTGCCCTGCTGGGGGCGGTGCTGCGCCGGGATCTCAGCCCCCTGGAGGACGCCGGCGTGGGCTGGGCCATCGGCCACCTGCCCACCTCGCCCATCGGACCGCAGCCGGGGCTCGCCGATGTGGCCCGGTTGCTCGCCGATCCCACGGCGGAGATGGTGGAACGGGCAGGATGCACGAAGGACGACCTGATCCACGGCGTGCGTGACGCCCGCTTCGCCCTGGGCAAGCTGCTGGACCGGGATCTCCGGGGCATGTTCGACGGCCCCTCCACGGTGCGCACCGACTGGTCGGGCCGGGGACTGGTGCTCGACCTGTCGGCCGTTCATGGCAACCGGGCCGCCCTGCGCCTGACCATGATCGCCACGACGGCCTGGCTTCAGACGTTGATGGCCTTCCCCGAGTCAGCGGACACCCCACGGCGCTACCAGGTCCTCGACGAGGGCTACGTGCTCCTCGGCGACGAGCAGACCGCCCGGTACCTGGAGACGTGTTGGAAGCTGTGCCGGCTCTACGGCGTGGCCAACATTTTCATCGGCCACCGCCTTTCCGACCTCCGCTCCCAGGCCGACGACGGCACGGCCACGGCCAAGATCGCTGAGGGCCTGCTGGCCGACACCCAGACCCGGGTCATCTTCCGCCAGTCCAGCGACCAGGTGGAGCTGACCCAGAAGGCGCTGCAGCTGACCGACCTGGAGGCCAGCCTGCTGCCTGACCTGGAGCAGGGGAGAGCCCTGTGGAAGGTCGCCGGGCGAGCTGCGGTCGTTCAGCACGTGGTCGCCCCCGGCGAGTGGATCTTTTGCAACACCGACAGCGCCTTGGCCGTTTAAGGCCCGGGGCGCACCCCCGTCGACCACACGTTTCAGCACGAAATCGAGACCGAGGAAACCAGCCATGACTACCACCAACAGCCCAGCGCACGAGAGCCTGCTGATCTCCCTCGGCGTCAGCCCCGGCGGGCGTCGCGGCGCTCGCCCGCCGACCCCGCCCTATGACCCGGTACAGCGCTACCTCGACGGGCTGGTGGCCAATCCCCACCTGCTGCTGCTGGGACAGCCGGGGACGGGAAAGTCGGCCCTGGCGAAGTCCCTGCTGGCCCGCCTCCTGCGTGCGCACGCCGACGGCCCCCGCCACCTCGGTGTCCTCGACAACAGGGCCGAGTACCGGCCGCTGGCCGAAGCATTGGGCCTGGCCCCGGTGCGGTTATACCCGGGCGGGTCCGACCGGCTCAATCCCCTCGACGCCGGTCCCGACAGCGCCGGGTTCGACTACGACGACGTCCTTGAGCGGCGCAAGGATGTAGCTGCGGCGCTGTGTTCGATGAAGCTGCGACGGCCTCTCACCGCGATGGAGCACTGGGCACTGGCGGCCGCGGTGAACAGTCTGCCGGTGTCGTCGGCGGGCCCTCAGCCGGTGCTGGCCGACGTCGCCCGGCTGCTGGCCAACCCGACGGAGGAGATGACCGAGTGGGCCAAGGCGGCCCCGATGTTCGAGTCGGCCGGCGTGGACCGGCCCGTGGACGTGGCCGAGGACGGCCGTTATCTCCGCCAAGCCCTCGCCGAGCTGCTGGACCGCGAGCTGCGTGGCACCTTCGACGCAGCCAGCACGACGCCCGCCGAGCGTGCGGCCGCGGGCGTGGTCATCGACCTGTCCGCCTTCCACGGCCGCCGGGCGGTGCACACGTTCACGGCGGTGGCGGCGTGCGCGTGGCTCGAGGCCGCTGCCACCCTGGCCGAGGAGCCCGGGGGCTTCCCGCGTCGGTACAACATCGTCGACGACGCCTGGCTGGTCATGGGCGACGAGCACGCCAGCCGCTACCTCGCTTCCTTCCTGGGGCGCTCCACGCCTCACGCCGTAGCCAACCTGGTCATCGCCCATCGCCTCGACGACCTGCGCTGGGGAGCCACCAACAACCGGACCGTGGCGCGAGCCGCCGGCGACTTCGTCGAACCGGTCGGAACGCGGGTGGCTTTCCGCCACTCGACTTTCCAGATCGAGCTGACGGCGAAGGCGCTGGGGCTGGCCGCCGACGAGGCGGGCCCCGTCCCTCATCTCAACCAGGGCCAGGCGCTGTGGAAGGTGGGCGGCGCATCCGGGTTCTTCGTACGCCACGAGCTGCGCCCCGAAGACCGGGCCTTGTGCGACGACCACGCCATGACGGTGTAGCGGTGGAGCCCCGCCCTCCCCGCCCCCCGCTCGCACCGGCCAGCGCGGATCCCCGCACCGGCGGCCTCGACGCCGTGCTCTTCGCCCTCATGGTCCTGCTGATGGCCGTGGTCGGCGGCGTGTGGGCCGGCGCCGCCATGGCTGCCCAACTTGGCCCCGGCCTGCCCTTCGGCGCCGGCCTGGCCGAGGCGTCCCAGGCCCTGCGCGTCCTGCCGTCGAATCTCTCTGACCCGGCGGCGGCCTGGCCGCCCGGTGCCCGCGAGGCTCTGCCCGGGCCGGTTGCCTACTGGACCTGTCAGGCCCTGGTCATCGGGGGACTGGGCGCCGTCGCCTGGGTGGTGTGGCGGGTGTTCCGGCGCCGGGGCGAGCGCGACGGCCTGGGCGTGGAGCGCTCGGCCTATTTCGCCCGCCGCCGGGACCTGCGGCGCCTGGCCGTGCCCGGCCCGGTCAACGGTCGGATCGTGCTCGGCCGGGTGGAGGGCCAGCTGGTGGCCACCGAGACCCGCACCTCCATCTGCATCGTCGGCCCGTCACAGTCCTTCAAGACCTCGGGGCTGTGCGTGCCCGCCCTGTTGGAGCTGGGCGGGGGCGGCGGCGCCGCCATCGTGGCCAGCGTGAAGGGCGACATCCACTCCGTCACCCACCGCCGCCGCGCCTTCCTAGGCCAGGTCAAGGTGTTCGACCCCACTTGCGTGGTGGTGGCCAAGTCGGCCACCTGGACGCCGCTGCGCGCCGCCCACACCGTGACCGGGGCCCAGTCGGCGGCCCGGGGCCTGACCGACGTGGCCGGCAAGAGCGGCCTGGAAAACGCCGACTTCTGGATGCAGTCGGCCAAGGAGCTGCTGTGGCCGCTGCTGTACGTGGCCGCCCGCACCAACGGGACCATGCGCGACGTGGTCCGGTGGGTGACCACCCATGACCGGCCCGTGATCGACAAGAACGGCCACGTGCAGCAGGCCGGCCAGGTGCTGGAGCGCCTCCTGCAGCTGCGTGCCGAGGCGGCGGCCATCCGCGACGCCCAGGCGACGCCACCAGCCGGCGTCGACGCCGACACCGGAGAGGTCACCGACGCCGAAGACGACGGGAGTGGGCGCGAGACGGCCCTGGCTGGCACGCAGGACGAGCCGGAACAGCGGATCGGCTCCAGCAAGGTCGGCCCCCTCAACCCCGACGACGTCGGCCTAGCCGACAACGCCCTGGCCGGCATCTGGGCCTCCGACGAGCGCACCCGCTCGTCGATCTACACCACGGCCCGCACCATCATCGAGGCGTGGTCGGACCCGTTGGTGGCCACCGCGGCCAACACCTGTGAAATCACCCCCGAGTGGCTCCTGAAGGCCGACAACACCCTCTACATCGTCGCCCCGGCTCGCGAGCAGGCCCGGTTGCGGCCGGTGTTCGCCTGCATGGTGGCCGACCTGGTGCACGAGGCCTTCGACGTGGCCACCAGGGCGGGCGGCGAGCTGCCCACCAAGCTGCTGGTGCTGCTGGACGAGGCGGCCAACATCTGCCCGGTGCGCGAGCTCCCGGCGTGGTGCTCCACCTGCCCCTCCCACGGCATCACCCTGATGACGGTGTGGCAGGACCGCTCCCAGCAACGCCTGCGCTACGGGCGGGAGGGGGCCGAGACGGTGTGGAACAACTCGGCGGCGAAGGTCATCCTCTCCGGCCTGGCCGACCAGGCCACCGGCGAGGTGACGTCGCTCCTGGGGGAGGAGGAGCACCAGCGCCTGGGGTCCTCGGTCGACCTAACCGGCTCGCGGCGTTCGGTGAGCGCCCAGACCGGCACCCGGCGCCTGGTCAGCGAGGACTCGCTGCGCCGCCAGCGCCTCGGCCAGGGCCTGCTGATCTATAAGGACCTGCCGGCCATGCGCCTGGCCCTGCGGCCGTATTACGAGGACCGCAAGCTCAAGGCCCTCCATGAGGAGAAGCGGACACGGGTCGCCGTGGCGGGGGCCGAGCCCGTCGCCGGCGGCGCCGGCGACGACGTGGCCGGTGCGGCGTGAGCGCCCAGCGCCCGCCCATCAACTACTGCTGCCCCCTTGCCATCTGAGACATGGCCATGCGGCCGGCGGGCACCCCCCTGGGCCTGCTGCTGCGCCCCACCAGCTATGCCCGACCCCCACGGCAACCCGCCCCCGGGTCGCCGACGGACGCGGACGAGGCGTGGTGGCAGTGGTCGACGACTGCGAGCGAAGGCCCGGCGAGGCGGCTGTGGGCTGCCTGCAAGCTGGCGGCGCTAGCCGCCGCGCTGGCTGCAGCGCTAGCCACTGGCCTCATCGGGGCCGGGGCCGGTGTCTGGTGGTGGCTGGGACAGTTGCGGCACTGAGCTAACCGCCGGTGGCCCACAGGGCAGGTTCAGTGACCTCCAACGATGATGAGCAAGACGACGAGGATGACCAGGGCGGAGATGGTGATGGCGGCGAGGCGCATGCGCTGCCGGTTGCGCTGTTGCAGCCGCGCCACCTCGACCTGGTGGCGTTGGCGGGCCTCGTCGGCCTTCCGGGCGGTGGCCACCGCCTCGGCCCGGGCCACCAGGGCGGCAGCGGCCGCCGAGGGGGTAGGGAACGACTGGGCGGCGGCGGCGTCTGTCACCGACCGGTCGGTGGCGTGGCCGAGTGCGGTAAACACCGGCACCCGGCAGTGGGTGACGGCCCGCACCAGCTGAGGCGTGTCCCAGCAGGCCATGCCGGAGCGCGCTCCGCCCCCTCTTGCGATGACGATCACCTCGGCCCCCCGGCCGCACAGCCGGGCCAGTGCTCGGGTCACCTCGCCGGCCGCCGTGGGCCCGCTCATGGCCGCCGTCTCCTCCAGGACCTCGAAGGCGATCGGCGATGATCCCAGCACGGCCAGCATGTCGGCCCGTCCCGCACCCTCAGAGCCGGCGACGAGACCGATGCGTCGGGGTAACGGCGGCACTTCAAGTCGGCGCTGGGCGGCGAGCTCGACCGTGGCCCGCAGCTCGGCCACCAGGTTGTCGCGGGCCACCACGGCGGCGCCCAGGGTGATGCGGGGATCGACCCGGGTGGCCACGAGGCGCAGGGGTCCGTAGGCGCCATTGGCCGCCAGGCGGCCGAAGAATGCGGCTTCGAGGCCGTCGGTCAGCTCGACGTCGACGCCGGCAAGGGTGGCGGCGATGGCGGCCGCCTCGGCGCCAAAGACGCTCACCGGCAGGACCGCCTTCACCCGTTGGGCGTCAGGGTGGTACTCCACTAGCTCGAAGGAGCAGTAGCGAGGCTTGCGGCGCAGGCTCTGGACCACGCCGGTGACCCACACCTGGCAAAGCCCGGCGGAGCGCAGGGCCTCGTCGAGGGCCTCGTGGAGCTGGCTGACCGTCGTCCCTACCGGCGCCGTGGCTGGCGGGACGGGTGGGGCGGGCGGCTGGGCGCCAGCGGGGGTCGTGGCCGGTTCGGCATTGGTCATGACCGTCCCAGCCCCCAGAGGTAGCGGCGGGCACTGGCCCACGCCACCGCCGCCGCGGCGAGCTCAAGTACCGGCGCCGCCGAGCCTGGCCAGGGTGACACGCTGCTCAGCGCCGCCACGGGCGCCACCGGCGTGCAGTCGGGCGCGTGGGCCGCAGCTCGCTGCTCCCTTGTCACCGACTCCCCGGCCGTGGCCGGGTGAGCCTGGCCCTGCTCATCGCCGCTGAGGGCCGATTTGCCGGGGGAAACCCGGGCCGGGGCAGGGCCATCTCGTTGGCCGCCCCGGGTGTCGCCGCTTCATCGTCCGAATCATCCTCGTCCCAGTCGTCCTCGTCGTCCCCGTGGATACTTGGGAGAGCCGCGATCGGGAAGGCGAGCTCGCCGATGACCAGACGGTCGTAGGTGCCCCCGCCGGCGAGGAACTCCGTTACCGACTCCTGGAGGGGGAAGGAGCCCCACAGGGCGTCGCAGTAGCGGCAGGCGTTGGCCACGTAGCCGCCCGGATAGGCGAAGCTCGAACGCAAGCGGATCCGCCCGATGTTGTAGCGCTCGGCCAGCGGGGTGTCGTTGACCAACGCGGCCAGGGCCCGGGAGACGGAGTCGAAGCTGATGAAGCCGCAGGGGTCGAGGCTGTAGCGGTGGGAGACGAGAAGACCGGTGAGCGCGGTTCCCCGGCCCGTGCACCGGTAGCAGTGCTCGGCTTGGCCCAGGAGACGGGCAGGGATGGTGGGGCCATGGGTGCGCACCGGCGGGGGGAGCCAGCGGGCGAATGGCGTGGCGTCCCGACCGGCGGGCAC
This sequence comes from Acidimicrobiia bacterium, assembly GCA_023264995.1. Taxonomy (GTDB): domain Bacteria; phylum Actinomycetota; class Acidimicrobiia; order Acidimicrobiales; family AC-14; genus CADCTB01. The sequence goes on from JAHFUR010000003.1 coordinate 167,771, forward strand.
GTACCAGCTCCGTGCGTCGGGATCCCAACGGGCACCGAGAGCCTTGGCCTCGTCCTTCTGGTTGATGGGAACCTCAAGCATCACGAAGGTGTCAGCCATCGGGCCTCCTCGATTACCAACAGCAACGTCGACGGGAACCGTCGAGCGGGGTTCGGTGTCGCCACCGAAGCTGGAGAAACGGGGGTAGGAGATGCGAATCTCGCCCGTTGGGCGGGACCAAGGCAGGAGCGGCGGCACCTCGACGCCTCCTGCTCTTCCAGTGTGCCAGACGGCGGCGCCGAGCGGCGCGATCCCCGGCCGGAGGCACACACGGCGCCAACAGCGCCGTACCCTGCCGCCGTCGCCCTTGCCGGGAACACCAGACCATCATGACCGGGGGTGTCAACGGCGGCCGAAAACTGACCCCCCTGCGGCAGATGAAAATTGACCCCCCTGCCCGGGACCACGGTCACGCTCCGTCGTCAGTAGGCACCCTCCCGAGGTCTCGGTCCTTGAGCCGATAGCTGTCGCCCTTGAGGCTGACGACCTCGGCGTGGTGCACCAGGCGGTCGATCATGGCGGCGGCGACCACCGCATCGCCGAACACCTCTCCCCATCGTCCGAACTGCTTGTTGGAGGTGACGATCACGCTGGCCCGCTCGTAGCGGGCCGCCACCAGCTGGAAGAACAGGTTGGCCGCCTCAGCCTCGAAGGGGATGTAGCCGACCTCGTCGATGACGAGCAGCGGGTAGCGCCCGAGCTTGGTGAGCTCGTCGTGCAGCCGACCGCTTCCATGGGCCGCGGCCAAGCGGTCGACCCATTGCGCCGCGGTGGCGAAGGCCACCCGATGACCCGCTTGGCAGGCCCGGATCGACAACCCGATGGCCAGATGGGTCTTGCCCGTCCCTTCCGGGACAGCGACAGACTGCAACATCTCCGGCGCGTTCTGCCGTGCGAGGTCCGGGTGACGTCTCCGCTGCACCCGTTGTTCGGCCAGGCGCTGGCCGCGAGCGGCTTCAAGCGTTGGGAGAAGAACCTGCTCCTGGTGGTCGCGCTGCCCGACGGATCGCCGGGCACCATTCCCGCCGAGGCCACCGACATCCTCGGAACGAGGCCGGTCGAGACCATGACCTCGGTGCTCTCCGTGGAGGGCGTGCGTCATCTTCGACGGCTCCTCGACACGCTCGGCCCGGTGGAGCGTTCCCCCAAAGGCACCCAGACGCGCAAATAGGCTCAGCCGACCCTGTACGCGCCAACGAACCGGGAGGTGAGCCCTTTGCGACGGCTCAGAATAGTCGCGCCCATCCAGCTGGCCATGGTGATGCCGGAGCTGGCCTCGACACCTGCCCAGCGATGGTCGGCGCTGCCCGACGACGCCCGGACGGCGGCGCTGTCGCTGCTGGCCCGGATGATCGCCAATGGTGTCGTCGAGGAGGAGGCGGCCGATGCCCCTGAGCATTGACCTCGGCTCCAAGGTGACCGCCGCCCACCTTGGCCGCGACGCCTACGTCTATGTCCGCCAGTCGACATTGACCCAGGTCCGGGAGCACACCGAGAGCCTGGAGCGCCAGTACGAGCTGGCCTTCCGAGCCCAGGCCCTGGGGTGGTCGCCACCGCAGGTGGTGGTCATCGACGAGGACCTCGGGCGCTCCGGCGCTGAAACGTCATGCCGTGAGGGGTTCAAGAACCTCGTCGCCGACGTCGGGCTGGGCAAGGTCGGCATCATCCTGGGCATCGAGGTCTCCCGCCTGGCCCGCAACAACGCCGACTGGTATCAGCTCCTCGACCTCTGCGCGGTGACCGACACCCTCATCGCCGACGGTGACGGGCTCTATCACCCGGGCGACTTCAACGACCGGCTGGTGCTGGGCCTGAAGGGCACGATGTCGGAGGCGGAGCTGCACATGATCCGCCACCGCCTCACGGCTGGCCTCCGTCACAAGGCGGCCAAAGGAGAGCTGCGCCAGGGCCTGCCCGTGGGCTTCGTCCACGATGAGGCCGACCACATCGTGATGGACCCCAACGAGGCGGTGGTCGAGGCGATTGCCACCGTGTTCCGGCGCTTCGACGAGGTCGGCTCGGCCCGCCAGGTCATGCTCTCCCTGCGCGCCGACGGCGTGCTCATCCCTCGCCGGCCGACGGGGGCCAAGCGGGTGTCGTGGGCACCGGCGACCTATCCGGCGGTCCACGACTTCCTCACCAACCCGACCTACGCCGGGGCGTTCGTCTTCGGCCGCACCCGCACCGAGAAGCGCCTCGACGCCAGCGGGCGGCTGGTGTCGCGTGCTCGGACGTTGCCTCGCAATGAGTGGTCGGTGCTGATCCCCGACCACCACCCCGGCTTCGTGTCCTGGGAACGGTTCGAACAGAGCCAGGACCAGCTCCGGGCAAACTGGCGACCGCCGCGGGGAGAGGGCGGCGGGGCCGTGCGCGAAGGCGCCGCCCTCCTGCAGGGTCTCCTGCGTTGCGGCCGGTGCGGGCGGATGATGCAGACCGCCTACTCGGGGGCGAAAGGCAACTGCCCGCGCTATGCCTGTGCCCGGGCGGCCCAGCTCTATGGGGCCGATCGGCACTGCCAGAGCCTGGGCGGGCGCCGGCTCGAACAACGCGTCCTCGACGAGGTCTTCGCGGTGCTCGCGCCAGCGGCTCTGGCCGCGACGGCCAAGGCCCTGGGCGAGGCCGAGGCCCAGCACCGGCGGCGCCTCGCCGTCTTCGAGCTCGCCGTCGAACGGGCCTGTTTCGAGGCCGAGCGGGCCCGGCGCCAGTTCGACGCGGTGGAACCCGAGAACCGCCTCGTGGGCCGGAGCTTGGAGAAGGCGTGGGAGGCGGCCCTGGTCGCCCAGCGTCAGGCCGAGGCCGACCTGACCGCCCAGCGGGCCCGTCAACCGACACGCCTCAGCGCTGAGGAGGTGGCCTGGCTGAGCCGCGCCGGCGCCGATGTCCGGGCCGTGTTCAACGCCCCCAGCACCACCTGGCGGGAGCGTAAGCAGCTGCTGCGGGCGGTCATCGCCGAGATCGTCATCACCGTGCGGGTGACCGAGCGAGAGGCCGACGTAAAGGTGATCTGGGAGGGCGGCGCCACCAGCGGCTTCGTGCTGGCCATGAACAAGACCGGCGGGCACTCCCGAACTACTGACGAAGACACCGTCGCCCTCGTGCGACGCCTGGCCGAGCGATACGACGACACGACCATCGCCGTGATCCTGGTCAAGCAAGGGCGAAGGACGGGGACAGGGCTGGCCTTCAACCGCAGCCGGGTCAACTCACTCCGCAACACCTACGGCATCGCGGCCTTCGTGCCGGGCGTCGTTGTCGCACCGGCCGACGATGATGGCGTGGTGGTCACCGTCTATCGGGCTGAGAAGATCCTCGGCGTCGACAAGAGCACGATCTATCGCTGGCTGAAGGACGGGTTCATCGAGGGCGAGCAGCTCACGCCCGCCGGCCCGTGGCACCTGCGTATCACCGACGAGCTCCGCAGACGCATCGTGGCCGAGGTGCCCGAAGGCTGGGTGGACCTCTCTCAGGCGGCCAAGGTTCTCGGCGTCGCCCGTCAGACGGTGTTGCACAAGGTCCAACGCGGCGAGCTGGACGCCGTGCATGTGAACCGCGGGAAGCGGAAAGGCTTGCGGATCAACGTTCCGAGCCAGTCCGCTGGACTGTTCGCGACACCGTGATGAAAGGAATGCGCAGTGTCAACCACGACCGGGCGGACCGAGGAAGACCACGTTCTCCCGGCCCTCCACGAAGTCCAGGGCGCCGAGGTGGGCGATGACGTCGCGCTTGAGGGAGCGCTGGTGGTCGAAGTCGAAGTCCTCCAGGGTCTTGCGGGCCGGGAAGCGGGCGGCCCGGATGCGGATCTCCCCACCGTTGGATTGCCGGGCCGCCACCTCCCGTTCCAGGCAGGCGGCCAGGAACTCCTCATGACTCCAGCCGTCGGCCCGGGCCCGCTCGCCCAGGCGCTCGATCGAGCGGGCGAGGGTGGGTGCCTTCAGCGCCCGGCACAGATAGGCCAAATCGGAGGCCGGCTTGGTCTTCGCCGTGGCCATCACGCCACCTCGGTGATGGCGTCATAGACAGCGAGGTCGCGCTCCTCGACGTCGTCGCTGTCCGGTTCGGCGGCGACGGCCTCCTCGGCCCGCATGGCCCGCAGGATGCGGGAGTGTTCGGGCGCCAGGATGCTTTGGTGGGCGGCCAGGCACCGGCGGTGGCGGGCCACCTCGGTCCCCTCGCAGGTGACCACGACGCTGTCGAGGTCGACGCGCACCTGGATGCGCCGGCCCACGTAGCGGGGGTTGACCGAGTAGTCGTTGACGTCGGCCCGCACGTAGTGGTCACGGGGCAGGCGCATCGACCACCGCTGTGAGGTGTCGGGCAGCACCGGAGGGAAGGCGAGCATGGCTCCTCGGTCCTCGGCCATGGCCTCCCGGGGCCGCACCTTGGTGGTGGCGTGGATGCGGTGGTTGGCCGCCACCAACCAGCCGGTGATCTGGCGGTTGAAGTCGGCGACGTCCTCGAAGCGACGCCCGGGCAAGAAGCTGGTCTCGAAGTAGCCGTTGGCCCGCTCCACGAGACCCTTGGCCTCAGGGTCGCCACGCTGGCACAGCAAAGCCCCGATGCCGAGGGTGCCCCGGAAGGCCTGGAACTCGGCGGTGAAGGACATCTCCTTGCCCCGCCACCGCCCGATGGCCGACTCCTGGTCCCACACCACCATCCGAGGCAGGGCACCGAACTGGCTCAGGACCTTGAGATGGCCGCCGAGCACGTCATGGGTCTGGCGGGAGGGGATCATCCAGGCGCCGATGAAGCGGCTGAAGCCGCACACGCCAACGAGCACCCACAACTTCTGCGCCTGGCCGTAGCCAAGTGGGATGTCGACATCCGGCTGCCACAGGTCGAACTGGGCCAGCTCCCCGGGGCGATAGGACGTGCGCTGACAAGGGTCGGGCGGCACGAACAGCGGTCGCAGCTCGGCGACGCGCTCCCGCAGCACGCGGATGGAGTGCTCCCAGCAGATGCGCTCGGCGATCACTGTCGCCGGCATCTCGGGGAACTCCCGCAGCAGCTCGAGGACCCGCGGCTCCACGGCGTCGACGATCGAGCCCTTCCTCTCGCGTTCATAGCTCGGCGGCCCCTGCGAGCGCAGCGCAGCCCGCACCGTGTTGCGGGCCAGCCCCAGTCTGCGGACGATGGCCTTGACGCTCATCCCTTCGGCTCGATGGAGCCGACGGATCTCCGCCCAGTCCTCCACGTTGATCACCCTTCCTTCTCCCTGGCGCACATGGGGCCAGAGTCCGAGTTCCATCACGGTCAGTGGTGGACCCGGGAAGGGGGGGTCAGTTTTCGGGTGCCGATAGGGGGTCAGTTTTCACGTGCCGCTGACAGGGGGGTGCGACAGTGGGCCGCTCCTAGCGCTCGCCGAATCGGGCCGTCGCCCGTGACGTGGCGACGAAGAACCGCAACGACTTCCGGGCCCGCGGCGGGCGTGACGGCGAAGCTCGATAGCGCTTCCCCGACTCGCCATAAGCGAAAAGAATCGCAAGTCAGAGCACCAGCGTCTCGGCGGAGCGGGCTCCGCCAGGAAGACGGCCGACGAAGAGGGAGATCGCCATCACGAACCGGACGCGCCGTGCCCCGCCGTGCTGGGTGATTGTCCTCGCAGCCGTGCTGTCGGGCTGTGGAGGCGGTGGGAAGAGCACGGAGGATCCGCTGGCGTTGGAGGGCAAGGCTTCGACGCCTTGTACGCAGGCGATCATGGACGGGCACAACCACGAGGGTGCCGGGGAGCCAACACCGGTGGCCTTCCTTCCGTCGATCAGGGAGTGCCGCTCCCTGGCCGAGTGGACGGCTGCGGCCGAGGCCTTCGGCATCAACCTGCGTAGGCGCGAAGCGCAGTTCGTGGACAACACCTGTAATGCCACCACGACGAGCGCCGAGGTGAAGGCCTCCAAGATCTGCTGTCGGGGGCCAAGGCGGAGGTAGCTGACCCGCGCCGGGCGCCCTGACTGTCGAGCATCCACCACGCAATATGCCGGTCGGCCAGTTGAAGGGCCGGAATCGCACCTGTCTCTACCTGCAAGCCGACTGGTCTTGGATTTGGCGAGTGCCGAGGTTGATGAACGACCTTGTCCCGTCTCCACGCCATCGACGCAGGTGTGAGGGCCCCGGGCAGCCGACGTTGGTTGGCTGGCGTAGCGAAAGCTCGGTGGGCCGGCGCCAATCGAGAGGGGCTAGGCCAACTCTGGGCAGTGATGCTCGATCACCGCACGGGTGAGCTGCTCGCCTCGGAGTGAGAGGAGGCGAAGGTCCTCCTCACTCATGGGGGCGAAGTCGGTCGGGTAACCGACCACCTCACGTCGCCGCACCAGCCCCGAGGGTGTAACCGGTAGGTTCCGGTCCGACATTCCTAGGAACGGCATCGCAAAGCCCATAATCGTTCCGGCAGCGACATGATCATGCAGGTTGCTCTTCTCCGCGTCCTGCACCTTCCGGTACAGCGACTCGAACGAGCGCTTCATCCTCGACGGCCACCACAGCGGCCAGGCGTCCTTGTCGAGCACTCCCTGCCCGGCGTCGCAGGAGATGATGTAGTCCACCGGATGGACGTTGGTGCTGTAACGAGATTTCCGTCCCGGCTCCAAACAGGTCGTCCCGAGGTTGTCGTATACCCCGCCGTCAGTCAGCATCACGCGCTCATCTCGGATTTCTCCGCCTCGTCCGTGGAAGCGCATCTGAAGGTCCAGGGCGGGCAGCAGCACGGGATAGGCCGCCGAGGCAGCGACAGCATCGGCAACTGGCACCGAGTTGTCGACTAGCCGTCCGTACCTCGTACAGCCGCTTTCGACGCTCCCGAACCTGAAGGCGCTGCCGCTCCGAAGCTCGCAGGCGTTGATCACGACGTGGAGATCCCGGAGCGGCTGGCTGATGTTCGCTTCGCCGAAAAGCTGCGAGCGGAGCACGTCTGCGAACGCGGTCGTGCGGCTCACCCATCGGCGGAACGGCGGCTCAACCGGGGACTTCCTGCGACGCGGGTGTACCGCCCGCCTGCCTGCCCCGAGAGTCGATGCAGCGACCTTGCCAGACCCAGCAACCAATGCTGAAGCAAGGGCCTGCGGAGTCCGGCGCGACACCAGCGCAGCCTTGGCGATATCCACTGTCAGGCCACGCCGAAGAAGATGGACGACTCGATTGTCGAAGCTGGCGAAGTCTTCCCCCCCGTACGCCCAGAGCGCCCCGATGACCGAACCGCCGGAAACGGCGGAGAGCACGGCGACATGGTTGAGCACGCCGCGGTCGTGAAGAGCCCGTAGAACCCCGAGATGGAAAGCGACCGCACGAAATCCTCCACCAGAGAGCGCTAGACCAATCTGGTGCGACGGCTTGACGGCGATCGGGAGGGGCTGGTGAATTGGGGGAGCCGGAAGTGCCGAGCTTCGCCTTCGGTCGTAGACATAGGCAGCGACGGTCCGCTCAAGGCCCAGACCACCAACGATTAGCAGAAGTTGCTGCGGAAGGGGTCGCTCAGGGTCACCGATGACCTGTTCCATGCCGCCGCGGTCCGTGGGGCTCGGATGCGGATCCGTGCCGGGGTGGGTGTGCCAAAGTCCGATCGGCTTTGAGGCATCCCTGCTCCGGGTGTTGATGGCCGCTGCCGCCTCGTCCACGCCATCCCGGCCACACACGAATCCCTCGGGGGACGCGATGCTGTCGCAAGGAGGACCGAGGACATCGGACACCCACATGACACCGACGGCCTCGTCCCTTTCGCCGAACAGGACGCCACCCGTCTCCCAGCCTGGGCTCACACGCTCAGCGCGATTTGCCCATCCTTGGATTTCAGCGACCGCCGACGGGGCGACACGCACCTCGTAGCCACCGAGTTGATCTGGGAGCACGACATCGTTGGGGAACACCAACGTCTCCGTACGGGCGCTACGGCCCCGTACCCAGTCGGGGAGTTCATAGAAGGCGACCGCTGCCTCAGGCTTCTCGGAGGCGAGACGCTGGGTTGCCGAGAGCAGCATGGTCGCCGCCAGTGCGGCGACCTCCGCATCGGAACCGGTGAACGTCGGGCTGGAGCAGCCCGGCTCCGGCTGGAACAGCTCGGTCCGGGGTGGGACTGGCCAGAACTCGGCAGCGAAGCCAGCAAGTCGGGGCTTCCGTGAAGCAATGATCTTGGCCTTCCGAAGCGTGTCCGCTGGCCCGCCGACTGCGGCCGGTGGACTCACCGAGACAAGTCCCTGAGTTGCCTCATGGCCAATGATGAAGCTCAGGACCGCAGTCCGCTGGTCGGGGGTTCGGGTGCGCAGCCGTTCCAGTCGCTTCGAAACGCCGACGGACGCAGTCGCATCAATTACGACGTCGGCATCGCCAGCCCAGTCTGGGTCGAGGCTCTGGTCCTCTATGGCGTCGGCCGATATCACCGACACATCAAGACCGGGACGAATGAGGCGTAGCCGTCGGGCCAGCGCGTCCGCCTTGTCCTCGCCAAGATCGTCGTCCTCGAAGTTCTGCCGAACGAGCACCCCCGGGCTCACCGTTGAGTTGTCGCGAAGGACAAGCCGGCCGACGCCACCCCGAGTCAGGTGCTCGGCGATGTGACCGCCGAGCGCACCGCACCCCCACAGGTACACCGACTTGCCTTGCCACCATCGCATCGGGGAACCAGAGTCTCGTGGTTGCGTCGCCTCAGGACGGTCCTCCCGGACCGGGCACCACTCGACTTCCGCCACATCCGCCCATCGGTCGATGATGCGCATCATCTCTTGGCGGATCCCGGCTAGTTCCTCGCTGTCGGACGCCCTGGGAGCCGCGGTTCTGAGCGCGTCCGCCCACGTCGCAGCTATACGCCAGGTCGTGAGGTGCTGAACCGGCCGATCCGGGAAACGCCGCATGGGTGCTCCGAGCACGACGTACAGCGGCGCACCCTTCGGCTGAGCCAGCGCACACGCCCGCAGCAACAGAAACAGCAGCCTTCTGGAGTGTCCCTGTCTCTCAAGCTCACCGACTAGGTCCCGAAGCTTGGCCGGAAACTCCCAGGGAAGCGGCTTCGCCAGCAGGATCACTGCCGCCTGTGGGCCGTCGACGCCGCCCACCTCAAGAGGCTGCCAGCCAGTGATGTCGAACCGAGACTCTCGGGAGTTCGGCCGCAGTGACGCGAACCCGAGCCACTCATCACCGGAAACGGCAGGCGTATCGACCCGAGGGACGAACAGTGGTGTCCCGGCCGTTGTATAGATCACTGGTGGATGCAGTGGCTCCCCCGCAGGATCCAACTCGCCCTTAGAGGCGCTCTTCAGCCACGAGGTCAGGCGCGGGTCGATGAACCCGAACATGCCGTCGCTGGGGTTCCATTCCGTCTCTGGGGAGGCGTACACACACAGATACCGGCCCCACTGAACGTGGTTGGTACCGGCCCAGCGCCGATGGGTCACCCAAAGCGCAGGGGGCCGGAACGGGAAGGACGGTGGCATCCCGATCTGGAACCTCTCCCGGTTTCGGAGATGGATCCCGCCCTCGCGATGCTCCCACCCCCGGCAGTCGATGGACACTGTGACGTAGAGCCAGTGGTTGAAATCCCAGTGGTGGTGGAGGACTTCTAGGCTTCCCGGTTCGGCCTCTGCGATCGAGGCCAGCTCCCGAAGTCCTTGATCCTGACCCTGCGTCACCGCTTGCCGAAGCCGACGACCGAACCGTGCGGCTCATCTCCTCCACGCGCAGCCGTCACCGCTTCAGACACCTTCGACGCTTCGGACTTTGGCTCGCCGCTGAACAATGCGATCCCGTCCACATCCACGCTGAAGACGATGGGCTCATCGCTCTCCTCGTCCGGGTATTCGCCCGTGCAGAGGAACCCGCTCGGGGCAATCTCCTCGTAGCGCGCTTTTGCCAGGGCGTGCGGCGGGTTGTCGCCGAGCTGGTTGGATGCGGGCACCGGCACCGACGAGGCGACTACCCAGCCGGTCTCGCCAGCAGCCGCTTCAATCGCGTCCAGGATGTCCTGCTTCAGAACCTTCTCGTCGTCGCCCTCGTCCTGGAAATACATGGCCGACTTGGAACAGTGGTGGGGTGCCAGCAGGACATCCCATGCCTTGTCCTCGGGCTTGCTGTACTCGAAGATCCGACTGAGCGGTGGGTAGTCCAGGTCACCGAAGAGCATCGCCCTTCCGGTGGCCTCACCTTCGGTCAGCGTGATCTGCATGCCAAGGCTGGTCTTGTTCCGCTCCTGGGTGCTGTCGTCTCCGAAGGGCGCATGTAGGAATGCACGGAACGTCCCGTCGAGGTGGAATCCGTCGAGAACGGTGACCTCCTCTCCGGGACGACGCTTGAATCGGTCGTCGAGGCCCTTGAACTGGTCCTCCTCCAGAATGTCGTCGCCACCAATCACGAGGACCCGATCGCCCGAGTCGACCTCCTCCTCGCCCTTGCCGCAAATCAGCTCGACACGCCGCATGGCCTCGTCGCAGAAGGCCTGAGCGTCCTGTGACAGTTCCTCGTGTTCGGTGTAGTCCCGCAAGATCCTGGGGGTGAACCAAAGCTCCCCGATCCGCAGCTCCCCGGCTTCGACCTTTTCGAGAAGACTCTCAAAACCCTGGCAGTGGTCGAGGTCGGCGTGAGTCAGCGCGAAGACTGCGAGGTATTTCACGCCCTCAACTTCCGGGAGAAGGTCCATCAGTCGGTCGACCATGGGGCTGAAGGGTGTGGTCTCGTCATCCGCCTGCTTCATGTGGTGGATATCGATCTGCAGCACCACGTTGTCGTTCACCTTGACCGTGGTGCTATCGCCGCAACCGACTGGCCAGAAGATGAAGCCTCGTGCGGGCAGGTCCATGGAGCCGCCTTCCTGGTGCGATGGTTCGTTTGCGACCATTCAACCGCGTGGGTGAGACACTATCCCCCGGGTGGGAACGACCGTTCGACCTGTGGTGTCCCCCGCTGCGGTCGAGCCGACGTCTCTCCGCTGTGCGTAGGGGGCGTCTAACTTGGCGCTTCAAGTCGTCGCCACGCCCGTTAGCTAACGCGTCGACATGGGCATCCCGATAGCGCGACCATCAGCGCATGGCGCAGCCCCCGAGGCCCCGACCGATCCTCACGGGCCCGATCAAGAATGACTTACGGGTGCTTCGCGCAACCGCCCAGCGGGACAACATGGCCCCTACCTTGGGCGTGGCCAATTATCGGACCCTAGGACCGGACCCTGTCCGCTTCGAGGGCCTTGCGCTCATCCGATTCCAGCAGATCAGCCTCAAGCTTGCGAAGTCAGCGCTTCTTCATGGCGGGCCACTGCCTGATGTCGTCAAGGGTCTCGTCGTGGAGTTCATCCGGCTCGCCGACCGCGAGGACGAGGACGCCGCAATGGACTGGCTGGAAGCGCAGCTCTCGGCGCCCTCGGATCAGTGGACCTTCGTCCAGGGCCTCAACGCCCATCTCCGGCCAAGGAAGCTGCGACTCGGCTCCTGTACGGCGGCAACGGACCTGGAGAGCCTCGGCATCGACAGCTCCACGATGATTCCAGACGGCCTTCGACCGCCCTTCATCGCGGTGACAACCGAAGGGCGGGGCGAGACTTCGGCAAGGCTGGTTGCGATCGAGCGCATCGCCGAAGCGACCGCCTTGCTGGCCCTGATGAGTTACCCGCCCGAAGTCCCGATCGTTGCTCACCTCCTGACACAAGACGGCGCGTTTGGGTACAGCACTGGCCAAAGAGGCACTCTCAACGTCTGGCGGGTATTCGCTTCGGGCAAGCTGCACCCCGGCTACCACGAGCTGTCTGACGCGCTGGCGCGGCCAGAGAACCAGCGCTCTGACTGGGAGCAGCGAGTGGCCTCCGCTGCCCGTTGGTGGCACAAGGCGTCCACCACGGCTTGGCCGTCGGAGGTGCTTGTCGCCGGCATGTCAGCCCTGGAGTGCCTCCTGATGAAGCCCGGCGAGGGGACGAAGAAGGCAGCGCTGGTGTCGACGCGGATGACGACCGTCGCAACGCTCGGAGGTATAAAGAGGGCGCAGCAGATCGAATGGCTTCGTGGGCTGTACCGCCGGCGGAACGAGGCCCTGCACGGTGGTCAGTTCTACCAGGACGAACTCGATGCTGATCGACTTCTCGCATTGGTCGACCTTGGCGTCCAATGGGCAGTACGACACCTCGACCCATGGCACGAGGGGACCAACGACGGGCCGTGCACGAACATCGACGAGGCCCTTGGACCACACGAGGAGGAGCCGACAGTGGCGTAGACGGCTTAGTCCGTGGTGACCGGATGCGCACCCTCGGTACGCTCTCAGCTCGGTGGCAGACAAGGAGGAGTGGCTCAGTGTAGAGAAGGCCAGCGGCTATTCGGGGCTGCCGGTCAATTCGATCTACCGACTCGTCCGGGAGGGCAAGCTCACCGCCTTGCGGTTCCCGGTCAGAGTCAGCCGTCACGAGCTTGACCGAGGTTTGCAGCTATGCCGAATCCAGCCGGGAGAGTTGGCACATCTCCACCCTCGCCGCATGAATGGCGCCATCAGTAGTTCTCCCTGATGTAGGCGTAGGCACGGTCGAAAAGCTCTCCGGTGGTTGGCAGGCCGTACTTCTTGAGAATGAGACGGACCTCTTTGCGGACGGTTCGGTCGCCCTCCTGCGTCTGGTTCCAACCCGTGAACCGCACCTGGCGAACGATCGTGTCGATGTCAGCGACGATGTTCTCGATTATCACGGGCACATCAGGCGGGGCGTACTCACGAAGAATTTGCGTGAGAGCGCCCACGTTCGGGTCGGGGAGAATGCTGACCGCATCTATCTGGCCAGCATCGTCTGCCCTCTCGGCAGCGGTGACATGCTTGGCGACGTCCAACAGCTCTTTGAGGATCTCCACGGAAGCCGCTGCTTGAGTGATCTGGCGACTGCGTAGCCGCTCCAGGCGCTCAGAGATGGCGACGTATACGGGGTGGTTTCCCGACGATTCGAGCCGACGTCGAATTCGAGCCTCGATGGTGTCGAAGGCCTCCGCCACGGTGATGGGTTCGTCGGCCTCCGGCAGCGTCACGGTCCCGTCGGGGAGCCCGAGCTGGCGGATCGCCTCGATGGTCTCGGCGTCCACGATCACCTCGTCCAGCCCGGTGCTGGTGACTCGAACCTCGGTGATGTGCCCGTGCACCAACTCCAGGGTCTTAGCCCCGAGCCGCTGCCAGAGGAGAGCATCGCTGGTGCCGGTGGGCTGAACCGACTCGTAAACCTGCGCGAGCCACCGGTGTTCGGTTCGATGGGCAGCCGTCACCGGCGACGGGTCGAGGAACTCCCACAACCCCTCCACCCGGAGGAAGTCGCGGGCAAAGGCCTCACCTTCCTCCTCGCCCCGAATCCGGTCCTGTGCGGCCATCAGGGCCTCGAAACCGATGTCGCTGCGGTCGATGCCAGCGAAGCGCTCCAACGTCGCATCCATGGCTGTGAGGAACTCCTCCGCCAAGCCCTCGACGTCGACCGGACGACGACCACCACGTTCGGGATCGGCATCACGTAATGCCGTGGCGATCTGGCTACCAAGACCCACGTAGTCCGCGATCAGGCCGTAGTGCTTCTCCTGGCCGGTGATCCGGTTCGTGTAACGGCGATTCGTCCGGCAGATGGCCTGGAAGAGTGTGTGCAGCCGGAGCGGCTTGTCGAGGTACATGACGCCCTCGATCGAAGCGTCGAAACCCGTGAGCAGCTTGGCGGTCACGATCAAGAAGCGCAGCGGATCACCCGGGTCACGGAAGCGGGCCTTCACGGCCGCTTCCTGCTCGCGGGTGAGTTGAAACCGCTTCCGCCACTCTGCCGGTTCATCCTTCGTCGTGCCGGTGGTCATCACAACCGCGGCCTCGTTTTGATCCTCGACGCCGCGCTCCGCCAGCAAGCGGGAGATCTCGTCGTTGTAGGCGACGCAGAGTTGACGGTCGTAGGCAACGACCTGTGCCTTTAGGCCAAGGGGAGCAACCTTCGTCAGGTAGTGCTCAACGAGGTCGGCGCATACTTCTCGGATCCGCTCGGGGTTCCGCACGAACGTCTTGGCCGAGGCCGCACGATCGGCGAGGACCTCACGCTCCTCGTCAGTCAACCCCTCCTCATCGGCCATCGCAGCGAACGCTTCGTCGAGCGCCTCCTTATCGATGTGGAAGTCGACCAGCCGGGTCTCCACATGGATCGGGACGCTGGAACCGTCCGCGATCGACCGCTCGATCGTGTACCGGTTAAGCACCCATCCAGGATCATCGGGATCACCGAAAAGCTTGAAGGTATTGCGCTCGGCATCCGAGACGGCGGTGCCCGTCAGGCCAAAAAACTGGGCGTTCGGGACGGCGGTGCGAAGGTCGTCGCCTAGACGGCCCTCCTGAGTCCGGTGGGCCTCGTCAATGAGGACGATGATGTTCGCCCGGTCGTTGAGGAACCCTGCCCCCTCGAACCGGAAAATCGTCGTAACGATGATCCCCCGGGCGTCTTCGGCAAGTATCCGCCGCAGATCCTCTTTAGTGCCGGCCACCCGGAGCCGGGGTAGGCCGGCCGTCTGGAACTGGCGGACAGTCTGCTCAACCAGATCGATACGGTCGAGCACGATCAGAACTGTCGGCCCCCCGATCGCGGGATCCTGGAGAAGGCGTAGCGCGGCGAAGGCCATGAGCAGCGTCTTCCCCGTGCCCTGTGATTGCCAGATGAGACCCTGTCGACGGAGAGGGTCGAGCACCCGCTTGTGGATCGCCTCCACTCCCTCTACTTGCGGGTACCGGGGGATTAGCTTGCTCAGCCGAGATTGACCGCCGGTCAATGATCGATCGAAGAGCACGAAGTCTCGAAGGATGCTCAGGAGCCGTGCCGGGTTCAGCAGGAGGTCCACCGAGCGGAGGACGCGCTCCGCGCCGGACAGGTCCCAGGGGTCCGTGGTGGAGCCCCACAGGAGCCACTCCTCCGGGAGTTGGCCGACTGCGCCGTAATGGAACTCTCGGCCCTCCGAGGCGAAGGACAGCAGGTTCGTGGCAAAGAAAGGTGATGCCTCCACCTCGTAGGTACCGTGGATGTCCCGAGCGGCATTGAGCCACGACACCGAAGCCTTGACCGGGGTCTTCGTCTCACCCACGACGAGCGGGATCCCGTTCACCCACAGCACCAGGTCGAACCGGCGGTTCTGGCCGGGCGAGCCGAACGTCACCTCGTCTGAGACCACGAGCTGGTTGCGGGTCGGGTGCGCTAGGTCGATCACGCGCACCGGGTCGTAGTCGTCGGCTCCGATGAACTTCATGGTCTGATGACCGCGTAGCCAAGTCGTCATCCGCTCGTTGGCGAGTACTAAGCCGTCGTACGCCGCGGCGAGTGCAGCGGCACGGAGCCGTGGCAGGATTTCGTCAACCCGTACAGGTTGAGCAGCGACGAGAGGATTCAGGCGGATCAGGGCGGCGCTCAGGTCATTCTCTATGAACACCCCGTCGATCCTGCGGTCCAGGTCCTTTCCTGGGATGTGCGTCCAACCCAGGGAGACAAGCCGCTCAATGAGCGCTAGTTGGACCGTCGAGGACTCCGAGAACCCGGTCACACCGCCGCAAGGAACGACTCGTAGGAAGCAGGTATGCGATGTTCACTCCCTAGCAGATCGTCCAGAAGGGTCGAGCGAAGCTGCCTGAGCGCCGCTACGAGATCGTCCGCTGTTCGCCCTTCAGTGTCGGCGGCCTCAACGACTTCGATAAATGAGCCTTGCGCATCAGGATCGATCATCACGACCGGCATAATCTCAATCCGCTCCGCACCGATGTGAAAGATGTTTGTGCCGGAGGCTATCGATGCGAATGCGCCCGACTCGAACGCGTATCGGGCCCACTGTTGAGCGTATCCGGGCAACGACCGCCCCAGCCGGGAGCGCAGGCGCAACAGCGTGTTCTGGAAGCAGACGACTCCCGCCCGTTCTCCGACCCACTGCGCAGAGGCGCCCAATTGAGCAATGCTGCCGCACCCTTCCGTGATCAGCACATCTCCTGACTCAAGTCGGTACTTCGTCTGCTCGGCCGGCGTGAAGTTCATCGTCTTGATGTCCGCGAGGTCTAGCCGTCCGTCCTTAACGTTTGCCGCGCGGAGATAAGGCAGCATGTTCGCACCAGAGGCATGCCTTGGAGAACGCTGTCGACCCATCGTGACCTCAAAGAACGTGCCAACCTGACCTACTGGGCCACTGATCTCGGCAAAGTGTTCTTGGCGTAAAGACCGAGCGAGGGCCCGACAGTCGTCGCCGACCCGAAGCGCTGCAGCAACAGCGACCTCACAGGCAAGCACCAGATCGACGATCCGCCGTTGCTCTGCGAGCGGCGGCAGGTCCACCGCAATGCTCAGCAGTCCTGCAGGCGAGAGCCGCTTTCGTCGCATCACGGTCCCCGTGGATCGGCCAAGCATCTCTGACCAAAATGATGGACGAGCGACCACGAATCCGAGGAACTCTGGAAGGGCGTGTCGCCTGTCGATTGTGAATGTCGGGAACTCAGGCGAGACGAAGGCCCCATCCAGTTCCGGTGGAACTATTCCGATCGCGCCCTCCCACGCTGTCAGCTTTCGCATGACCATCTGTCCTGATCGCAGGACGTGGAGGTGCTGATAGCGCGTGTCATCGCCACTCAAGTCCCCACGAGGGAAGACGCCCCTAGCGGCGTTCAGAACCCCGGCTCCGCTGTACTTCATACCAGCCTTGACCGAGATGCGCTCTGTGTCGAGTCGCGCGACGTCGCTGAGCCGCACGCGCCGCCAGTTGTCACTCATAGCCAGCCGCCCTAAGCCGCTCTGTAAGCCGCGACTCGGCTTGGCGGAGCGCTACTTGTGTCTCTCGTAGATTCGATAGTGCCTGCTCTACTGTCATGGTGTCAGCAGCCCGAGTCTTGATGTACCGACCGATGTTGAGATCCCATCCGTTCTCTTTGACTTCTGCGTGCTCGACGAAGCGACTGCGAAGGCCGCCGTTCGCGTCGGCAAGCGAGAACGAACGGTAGGCGCTTAGAATCGCTTCGACGTCCTCGTCGCCTAACTGGTTCTGATTGCGGCCCTTGCCGAAGCGCGTAGAGCCGTCGACAAATATCACGCCCCCACGTCGGGCGGAATCCTTCTCTGCTCTAAAAATGAGAAGGGCGGCCGGGATGGTCGTTGAGTAAAATAGGTTCGACGGGAGTCCGATAACCGCTTCCAGTCTGTCGTCCTCGATCAGACATTGACGAATTACTTTCTCGGCACCGCCTCGGAACAGGACCCCGTGCGGCATGACTACGCCGACACGCCCTGTGGCGGGCTTCATGGAGGCGACCATGTGCTGCACCCAGGCGAAGTCCGCCGTGCCGCTTGGCGGCACACCACAGAAGGCTCGACCGTAGGGGTCGTTGACCCACGTGTCAGCGCCCCAGTTCTTTAGTGAGAACGGCGGGTTGGCAACGACCACGTCGAATGTTCGAAGGCCAGAGTGCTCAACGAAGCGAGGATCGCGCAGCGTGTCTCCTCGCACGATCCGAAAGTCCTCCAGGTCGTGGAGGAAGAGGTTCATGCGAGCGATGGCCGCGGTGGTGAGGTTGACCTCTTGGCCGTAGAGCCGGAGGGTCCGTGTGTCGCCCCCTGTTTCCCGGACCTCGTTGATGGTCTCCACGAGCATGCCGCCCGAGCCACATGCCGGGTCGTACACGGACTCGCCCGGCTGCGGATCGAGGATGCGCACCAGAAGCCGGACCACCGCCCGAGGCGTGAAGAACTCTCCTGCCTTCTTTCCAGACTCGTCTGCAAATTGGCGAAGCAGGTACTCGTACGCAGCCCCAAGCATGTCGTTCGACACGACGTTGCGGTTCAGGACCATGCGGTCGAAAGCGTCGATGATGTTGAGAAGAGCGGACTCAGGAAGACGCTCCTTGTTCCCCCAGGCCACATCGCCGAAGATTCCCGCAAGGCTCTGCGGGTTCGCTTCCTCCAGCCGCTGGAGGATGTTTTGCAACGTGACGCCAACGTTCACGGACACCTTGCGCAAGTCGGCCCAGTGACAGCCGTCGGGGACTGCGAAGCGGTGGTAGTCCGCTTCCTCCTCGGGTGAAACGCTCTCACCGAAGTCAGTGACCGCCTCGGTGTGGTCGAGTTCCCAGGTGTCAGACACCCACTTGAGGAATAGCAGGGGAAAGACATAGCTCTTGAAGTCAGCCGGATCGACCGGTCCACGAAGGCTGTTGGCTGCGGCCCAGAGTCGGCCCTCCAGCTCGGAGAGCGTGAGAGTGCCTGCAGTCCCACCGCCATCACCTGTGGACGAACTGCTCACCACTCATCCTCCGAACCTTCCGATGCTCGCTGTGCCGCCTCGCGAAGCTTGGAACACCATGACGCATTTATCCTCTCCACCTCGATCATCGTAAGCCCGCCGCATGCGACGGCGACCGACTCCAAGTCCTGATCTACGCGCCGGTGATCGAGGCGGCCTTACCACCCCGGCATCCGTCGTCGAAAGGCGTGGATCATGCAAAGGTGCCCGGCATGGGTGGCGGAGCACGCACCATGGCGTCGTCCGGGGCACCTTGAGCGAGGAACGAGCCAGTGCCGCCGGGCAGGGCCGATCCCGACGGAATCGCCCGCACCCTGGAGCGAAACCGTTCAGTTCGTACGCCGATCGTTGTTTCAGGCCGCTCGGCGTTGCTAGGACGCCGCTGATCTAATCGTCGCGGGATCCACCACTGCGCGACGATCTGGTCAGAGACTTGGCCATGGCGATCGGGGCTGCGGTGAAGCAGGGCCAGTTCGAAGACGCGGCGATGGTGCTCGGCGACCGGCTGAAGGCCGGCTCGCTCTATCGGCTCCTGGCCGATGAGGGTCACCGCCTGTTCCCCGACAACTACTTCGCCGACCTGTTCGTGGCCACGCCCCGGGGCCGTCCCACCATCCCGGCCCGCACGGTGGCTACGGTCATGCTGCTGCAGAGCTTCGAGGGCCTGTCGGACCGCGAAGCCTGCGACCGCCTGGCCTTCGACCTGCGCTGGCAGGCGGCAGCCGGGTTGAGCACCGGGGCCGAGTCCTTCCATCCCACCGTGCTGGTGGGTATGCGCAACCGCCTGCGGGCCTCCGAAGGCCCCAAGCGCCTGCATGAGGACACCCTGGTGCCGGCCCGGGAGGCAGGGGTGCTCAAGGGCCGGGCTCGGGTGCTGGACTCCACCGCCCTGTATGACGCAGTGGCCACACAGGACACCGTGACCCAGCTACGAGCGGCCATCCGCAAGGTGCTGGCCACGGTCGCGCCCGCCGTGGCGGCGGAGATCCGCTCGGTGCTGCGCCGCGACGACGACTACGCCACCATCGGCAAGCCCCCTTGCGATTGGGACGACGCCGCCGCCCGGGACGCCCTGGTCGACGCCCTCGTGCGTGACGCTCATGCGGCGTTGGCCTGCCTCGACGGCCATGTCCTCGAAG
This sequence comes from Acidimicrobiia bacterium, assembly GCA_023264995.1. Lineage (GTDB taxonomy): Bacteria > Actinomycetota > Acidimicrobiia > Acidimicrobiales > AC-14 > CADCTB01. The sequence continues at coordinate 187,158 of JAHFUR010000003.1, forward strand.
GAGTTGTGGCCGAGGCCGCAGCGCTGCTGGCCCTCGTCGCCGGCCAGGACGTGGCCGCCGGAGAGGACGGGACCTTCCGCATCGTGCGGGGCGTGGCCAAGGACCGAACTATCTCCACCGTCGACACAGAGGCCCGTCACGGCCACAAGAGCTCCAACCGTCGCTTCGACGGCTACAAGACCCACGTCTCGGTCGACCCCGACTCCGAGCTCATCGCCGCCGCCACCGCCACGCCGGGCAACACCGCTGACCGTGACGCCATCGACGAGCTGCTGGCCGAGCCCGGTGCCGATCCCGAGGAAGCCAAGCCCGAGGTGGTGGGCGACTCCGCCTACGCCGACGGCGCCACCCTCGACTCCCTGGCCCATCAGGGCTATGAGGTGGTGGCCAAGGTCCCGCCCGCCCGCAACGGCACCGGCGGCTTCACCAAGGACCGCTTCGGCATCGACCTCGAAGCCTCGACCGTCACCTGCCCGGCGGCGCAGACGGTGGCCATCACCTTCGGCCGCCGAGGTGGGCGGGCCAGCTTCGCCGCCCACTGCGCCATCTGCCCGCTGCGGGCCGACTGCACCGCCTCTGTGGCCGGCCGCTCCATCACCATTCATCCCCACGAAGCGGCGCTGCAGCGGGCCAAGACGGCCCAGCGCAGCGAGGAGTGGAAGGACCAATACCGCACCGACCGTCCCATCGTGGAGCGCAAGATCGCCCACTTCACCCGCCGGGCCTGGGTGGGCGCAGGGCCCGGGTACGGGGGCTGGAGCGGATCAAGACCGATGTCGCCACCCGGGCCGGCGTCCTCAACTGGGCTCGCCTGGCCGTGCTGGGCCTGCATTCCACTCAGAGCGGCTGGGCCATCGGCTGACAGGACAGGGGGCGACCGCACCCGACGGGAGCGGATGTCCTACCGAGAGTCGACGCAGATCCCCTCGACGTCGCGCTGAGTGCCCCCAACCGGATCCGCCGACGTCCTGGCGGCTTCGAGGCAAATCCGACCTGAGCCCAAAATCACCCTTCGACCCGGCCAGGGACGTCGTTAGAACAGCAGGGTCCTAGGTCGTGAGGGGCCCGCAACCCTCTGATCCATACCCTCTACAGCCCGAGTTCGGGCCCGGTCTCAATGTCGATGCCCATCTTTGGGCCGAGGTCGTCGACAACGGACATGCGGTGGAGGATGAGGTTGTCGGACGGAGGGTCTGGGGCGAGGATGTCCTCGATGCGTTCGGCATCGGACAAGCCGCAGCGCTCCGCATAGGTGGCGACCCTGCCGTAGGCCTGGGCCAGGCGGGTCGGGTCGAGCTCGTCGTGGCCAGGGGGGTGCATGGCCACTCTACGGGCCACGTCGGTGCGCAGCCACGATGGTGGATTGCGGAGCGTGTCCGCTTCGACTTGAAGACCCCGCAACACGATCGCCTGCTCAAGGGTGTCAGCGACGCCGGCGGCCGGGGCGGGGGCATCGGCTAGGGCGGCCACCGCTTCGTCCGCGCTGACCCAGGCCTGAGCCAGACGATGTTGAGCATCGGCCACGTCGTTGGGATCAGCCCGACCGACGGCCCCACGACCGATCCTGCGTTCGAGCGTCGATGTCGGGCGGCTGGCCTCGGTCATCGCGAGCTCCGCGGCGGCGACTTCGCGGCGCGCAGCTATTGCTCGGCGCTCCGCCACCGCACGTCGAGCAATGGCCGTCCGCAGGCGCTCCAGCTCGTTGACCAGGTCGGGGAGGCGACGACCGGCGATGAGCGACGCCGGGGAGTCCTGGAAGGCAACCGGACGAGCCCTACGAGCGAGCTCGGTCAGCAGCATCTCGGCCCTGGACTGGTGACCGATAGCCGGCCGCTCCGATGCCGTGGTCGGCACGGTCTCAGCCGGCGGCGAGGGCTCGGGCAGCAACGCCGCTTCGATCTCGGCCTGACGGGCCCGAAGGGTGGCCAGCCGCTCCTCGTGCGGAAACGGCGCACCCAGGCGGGCCCGGGCTGCGGCCGCCTCTCGGTTCGTACGGCTGAGGTCGGCTCGGGCGGTCTCAAGCGTCACGTCGAGCCCGCGCACGCGGTTCTCCAGGCGGGACACCAGGCCGAGGGCGTCGGTGGATTTGAGGTCGGCGGCGATCAGGCGCAGATGCACGGGGGTGGTGCCGATGCACACCCGGGCCTCGGCCGTGCCTCCGAAGTCGCGGCGGGTGGTGAGCTCCAGCTCCAACCCAGCCAGCTCGCCGACCACTCGAGCCGGCGATGGGCGCTCCTGGCCCTGCTGGCGGTAGAGCTCCTGGGCGAGGACGGCCTTGAGATGGCCCCCGGCGTCGGGCCGCTTGGTATGGCGGGTGCCATCGACGGTCATGGCAAAGCTCTCGCCCCCCGTGCCGCGCCGGGCGTCGACCGCGACTTCGAGGGCGGCGATCTCGCCCGCAAGGCGAGTGGCGGTACTAGCCGAGCCGGCCAGGGTGCGGCTGAGGCCGGTCTGGTCCCGGTCATGTGCCTGGCGCAGCCGCAGCAGGCGAGCCAGTTCGTTGTCGACACCGGCCTTCTCCAGGATGAGGGGATTCCCAGTGGCCAGGGCCTTGACCTCGGCGTAGGACAGGGCGGTGTCGCCCACGTCGTCGACCTCCCGTCCGGCGAGGTCGCCGCTCATCACCTGGTGGATGAAGGCGGCCTTGCGCTCGACGGTCTGCCAGCAGAAGACGTCGAAGGAGCCCTCGGTCACGTAGCGGGCGATGGCCACCTCGGGGTTCTGGTTGCCCTGGCGGATGGCCCGGCCCTCCCGCTGAGCGATGTCGGCCGGCCGCCACGGGCAGTCCAGATGATGCAGGGCGCTGAGGCGGGCCTGGACGTTGGTACCCACGCCCATCTTCTCGGTCGAGCCGATGAGCACCGCCACCCGCCCGTCCCGGCAGCCGGCGAACAACTCGGCCTTGGCCTTGTCGTCGGCCGCTTCGTGCACGAAGCGCACCGCTGCCTCGGGCACGCCTCGGCGCACCAGCTCGTTGCGCAGCTCGGCGTAGACGCTCCACTGACCGGGATGCGGGGTGCCCAGGTCGCAGAACACCACTTGGAGGCTGCCCGGATGGGGAGACGGTTGCCCGGCGCGATCGGCGTAGGTGGCGGTCTTCTCGGCGTGGTAGCGCTCGGCGATCGCCGCTGCGGCGGCGACGATCTTGCCGCCCTCGGGATCGGGCTCCCGCCCCAGGAGGCGCAGGTCCAAGGCAGCCTTGCGCCCGTCGCCGCTGACCTTGAGCATGTTGTCCTCGCTGGGGGTGACCTGGCGCTGGCGGACCTGATCGGCTCGCTCGACCAGCTCGGCCACGTAGGCCTGCAGCTCAGTCGAGGCCGGGACCACAACCGTCTTGGGGGCGCCGCCCGCCAGCGCGGGCACGTCGAGGGCCAGCTGGGCCGCGCCGCGCACATCCGCGCTGGCGCGGAACATCGTCAGCAGCTCCGGGACGTTGGCGAAGCGGGCAAAGCGCGTGTTGATGCGGTAGCTGCCGCCGTCGGGGGAGAGCTCCAGGGCGGTGACGGTCCGGCCGAACGTCGCCGCCCACGCGTCAAAGGTGGCCACGCCGGCGGCGGCGAGTCGTTCGGGCTGCAGGTAGCTCTGCATGACCCACATCTCCGAGAGGCTGTTGGCGATCGGGGTGGCGGTGGCGAAGGTGGTCACGCGATCGCCATAACGGGACCGGAGGTAGCCGAGCTTCATCTCCAGGTCTTCGGCTTTCTGCGAGCCGGCGCCGCCGACACCGGCGATGTGGCTGGCGAAAGGCCGGTTCTTCCAGCCATGGGCCTCGTCGACCAGCATGTAGTCGATCCCGGTCTGCTCGAAGGTCACGCCGTCGTCGCGCCGGTCGGTGGCCAGGAGCGCCACGTGCTTCTGCTCCAGGCGGGCCACCCGCTCCTCGAGACGCTTGACGCTGAGTCCCTCTTTTGACGAGGCGATGGCGCCCCGCAGCTCGGCGATGCGCTCGGCGATGAAGTCCCGTCGGGTGTCGTCGGACACCGGGAGCCGGGCGAAGGCCGAGGCGGTTATGACCACCGCGTCCCAGTCGCCGGTGGCGCAGCGGGCCACGAAGGATTTGCGCCCGGCGGCCGAGGCGTCGTCGCGGCTGGCCACCAGCAGCTTGGCCCGGGGATAGAGCTGGGTCAGCTCCCGGGAGAACTGCTCCAGCATGTGGTTGGGGACCACGAACCCCGGCTTCTTGACCAGGCCCAGCCGGCGCAGCTCCATGGCGCCCATGGCCATGGTGGCGGTCTTGCCCGCCCCGACGTCGTGGGCCAGCAGCACGGTGGGCTCGCTGACCATGCGCCACACCGCGTCACGCTGGTGGCGGTGGGGGGTGAAGCTGGCGGCCAAGCCCGGGAAGCTCAGGTGCGAGCCGTCGTAGGAGGGAAGCACCGTCCCGTTGAACAGGCGGTTGTAGGTCTCGGTCAGGCGGTCGCGCCGGGCCGGGTCCTCCCACACCCACGCCGCGAAGCGCTCGCCGAGGGTCTCCTGCTTCTCCCGGGCGGCGATGGTCTCGGCCGGGTTCAGGATCCGCCGGCCGTCGTCGAGGGTGTCGTAGACCGAGGCTGGTGTCTGGTTGAGCGCCGAGGCGACCAGGCTCACCGCGTCGGCCCGCGCCGTGCCCCACTCGCTGCGCACCGCCACGGTCAGCCGGTCGCCGGTGGGCACGGTGAGGGCCCAGGTCGCGGTGACCGGCACGTACTCGACGATGGGCCTGGTGCAGTCGAGCACCTCGACGAGGAAGTCCCGCACGTCTGCCGGCGGTATCCACGACGAGCCCAGCCGTGCGTCGATCTCCGCCGGCCCCAGGTCGACGGGCACCACCTGGCGCAGGGCCTCGACGTTGGCCTGCCAGCGGGGATCCTCGGCAGCCACGGCCTCGGCCACGGCCAGCTTGGCCCGCACGTCGCCGGACAGGTACCGGGGCGCCGGCACCAGCTCGCCGGAGGCGGGGTCGTCCCACACCAGCTGGCCGAGCTCGACCCGGGCTGCGCCGGGGTCCGTGCCGAGCAGGCCCGCGATCACGTGGAGGTCGGCCCGACCGTGCTCATCGAGGCAGATGGCCAGGGCGTCCTGGGCGCTGTCGGCGCCATGGCGGGGTCGGCGCGGCGCCAGCACCCGGCCCTGGAGGATCGGGGCCTTGCGGGCGCTCTGGGTCTCGGCGTCGAAGACCTCCAGGGCCAGCACCGACGGGTAGTCGGGATCGGTTCGGAACCCGCCCATGGAGGGGAGAGAGCGGCGGTAGAGATCCCCGCCGGTGTCGGGGTCCTGGCGGCCGGTGCGGACCAGGGAGAAGCGATTGAGGGCGCCATAGCGGGACTGATAGGCCTCGTAGCGCCGGTTGAGCTCGGCCCGGGCCACGTCGGCGCCGGCATCGTCGACCGTGCTCACCTCCAGGTCGAGGAGCTGGGCCAGGGAGTCACGCAGCCCGACCAGTGCTCGCAGCTCGCCGGCGTCCTTGCGGGGGGCGACGGGGTAGGGCTGCGGCGCTCCGTCGACGACGCGGGCGAAACCGCCCGTGCCGGTGCTGAGAATGCTGCCCTCCTTGTGGTGAGGCTGTAGAACGTCCGCCGCCGGCGGGCGCACCCGGGCCGGCGCGCAGGTTGACGCACCCGCCGCCCACACCAGGCCCTCGGCCCGAGCCTCGGCGACGATGGCGGCCAGGGTCTCGGCCAGCGCCGGGGCCAGCGGGCGGTCGGGGTCGGCCCGGACCTGGAGGTCGACCTGGCTGTACTGCCCGCCGCCGGCGACCAGTTGGCCCAGCACCCGCTCGCGGTGCCGGACGAAGTACTCGTTGATCGGGATCTCGCCGCCATCGACGCCGAGGAGGATGCTGCGCTCCCACGACTCGGCCCTCGGCGCCCGGTCCGGCTCACGCCGACGCAGGATGACCAGGTCGCTCACCGCGTCGGTCCCGGCCGCGGCCCGCAGCGCTCCCGCCGGGAGACGCAGCGCGCCCAGCATGTCGGCACGGTCGGCGATCTCCCGGCGCGCCGCCGGGTTGCGGGCATCGAGGGTGAAGCGAGAGGTGACCACGGCCACCACGCCCCCGGGGTGGGTGAGGTCCAGGGACTTGATGATGAAGTGGTTGTGCAGGGACAGCCGGGCCGAGTTGTGGGCCGGGTCGTGGAGCACGACCTTGGCAAAGGGGACGTTGCCCACGACCAGGTCGAAGGAGTCACGGGGGAAGCGGGAGCGCTCGAAGCCCTCGGCCCGGATGTCGGCGTGGGGATAGAGAGCGGACGCGATCCGGGCCGTCGTGGGGTCCAGCTCGACGCCGACGACGTCGAGGTCGAGGCCGGCGGGAGCCAGCCCGATGAAGTTCCCGCTGCCGCAGCCCGGCTCGAGCACCCGGCCACCGGCAAAGCCGAGGGCACCCACGGTGGCCCAGATCTGCTCGACCACCTCGGCAGGTGAGTAGTGGGCGTTGAGCGTCGTCCGCCGGGCCGCCTCCCAGGCCCGGTCGTCGAGACGGTTGCGGACCTCGCCTCGCAGCTGGGCCCACTCGGCGTTGTCCTCGTCGAATACGCCGGGCAGCGCGCCCCAACCGGACCACCGCGCCAGGATCGCCTGCTCGTCCGGCCGGGCGGGGCGTCCCTCGGCGGCCAGGACGTCGAGGACGTCGAGCGCGGCGATGTTGGCCCTCGCTTTGGCCTTGGCCCCGGCGGGGGCGAGGTCACCCTGGCCACCGGGGCGGAAGCTCGGGGCTAGGGCTGCTCGGTCTCCGCCCGGTCGATGTCGCTCATGTCCGGCATCAGCGGCTCCCAGCCCTCCTCGTCGTCCTCCGGGTCCGGCTCCGGGGGCATCGACTGGTAGAGCTCCGAAAAGACCCTCTCCTCGGCCATCAGGCGGGCCATGTTGCGCCGCCCCACGCCCGCCTCCCACGTCTCGCCCGCCGGCGCCGGCTCGGCCAGCGCGGGCTCCAGGGCCAGGACCTCGTCGCGCAGCTGGTCCCCCAGGCTCGAGAAGAAGCTGACCGGGTCCTCGATCGCCCGGTACCGGTTCGGGCAGTGATCGCGAACGTAGCGCATCGCCGTCACCCCGTAGGGGTCCATCGCTCCCAGGCGGTCGTCGTCGGTCATCGTCCTCACCATCATCCCCGGACGGGACGCCGGCAAGGAGAGCGTCGAAGGAGAGCTGCTGCGCGCCATCGTCTGCTCGGTTGTCCGCCCGCGGCACCGGTAGCGCCTCACGCTGCCCCCGCTGGTCCCGCCGGGGAGCTCAGCGACGGCGAGGAAAGTCGTGTCTGATGTCGACGACGTGGGGCTGGTGGAGCGTCGCTCGCCGACGGCAAAGCGACGAGGCGCCCTCCGCCGGGGCGGGGCGCAGCGGGGAGGACGCCGCGGGCCCATCGCGAAAGCCGGCGGCGCTCTGGCGGCTGGCAGCATCGCAACGGGCAGCGCCAACAGTCCTCCAGGAGGGCGCCGAGCGTCTCGTCGCCGGTGTGGGGGACGTAGTCGGGAAACACGGCGGCGACCGCTGGGCCGAGCTGTTCTATCGGTACGTTGCCGTTGAACAGGGCGACGATGTGGGCGGCGTCGAACCCGGCCTCGGCCAGCTCGAGGACGACGACGGCGACGGGGTAGCGACGATCCACCCAGCCGGGTCCGCGCACGTCGATGGCGGCCAGGCCGGCGTCGATGGTCTGGCACCGCCCGGGTGCGGGACTAGGCATGCCCGCGGCGCAGACGGCTCCGATGCCGCCCACCACGTCGGCGAGGCGCAGGTCGGGAAAGGCGCGCAGCACCCCTGCGGTGAGGCGGCGGGCATCGCCGGGTTTGGCGTACCGGGCGGCCAGCTCTCGCCAGTCTGGGCCACCCCCGGTCCGGTCTCGGCCCCCTCTGATGGGCAGGCGGTCACCCATGGCAGCCACGGTAGGTCGGGTGCAGGGGCCCGGAGGCGGACCCCACGAGCGGGTCCGGCAGAGTCCCGTGTCGCGGCAACAAGGGGGTGACGACCAAGGCTCGGGAGGGTACGGTATTACAAGGTCGTAATTTCCAGGCTGGACGCGAATGAAGAGGTCGGACGTGGCGATCGAAGAAGGCTTTAGCGCCCCGCAGGCATGCAAGCTGGTGGGCATCAGCTACCGCCAGATCGATTCCTGGGCCAGGTCGGGCCTGCTGCGCCCATCCCTGGCCGAGGCCAGGGGGAGCGGGCGGCGTCGGCGCTACAGCTACCGGGATCTGGTGCAGCTGAAGGTGATCCGTCGGCTCCTCGACGCCGGGATCGCGCTGGGCAAGATCCGCCGCGTCGTAGCCTTCCTGGGGAGTCAGCTCGGCGAGGATCTGGCGTCGGCCAGCCTGGTCGTCAACGGCCAGGAGTCGCTGCTCGTCCATCACGAGGGCGAGCTGATCGACGTCCTGCGGGGCGGCCAGGCCGTGTTCAGCGTGGTGGCGCTGGGGCCGCTGTCGGCCGAGCTGGACGGGGCCATCACCGACCTGCGCAGGTCGCCCGCAGGCCGAGGTGCGCTCGGCGATCGGGTCCCGGCCTGAGGCTCTGACGCGGCCAGCGCGGCGGTCGTCAGCTCCACGCGGGCGCAGCTCGGTCCCATGCCCCGCTCGATGGAATCGGGATGGGTGAGCCGCCGGCGGCACCGCAGGCAGCGCAGGTCTCGCCGGTAGGCGCCCGCCGCTCCATTCGGATCGGCCACCAGGGCGGCGAGTGCTGCGGCGAGGGCCGAGTCCTCCCGGAAGCGGTGCCAGAGCCGGCCGTCGCCGGCGGCGGTGATGTGGGCGAAAGCCCGGTAGTCCCGCTCGTTGTCGGGACCGCAGAGGTAGGACACGATGAACGGCCCGGCCCGGAAATCGGGGCCGGCCCTGGTCACCTCCAGCGTGCGATGGCCGGCGCCGCCGAGCACCACCGTGTAGTGGCCCTCGCCCAGCACCGGCTCGGTACCGGGGTCAGAGGAAAGTCCCATGGCCGGAGCATGCGCCTTTGATGTTGACGAAAATGTTGCAGCCCGCTCCTCCAATGTCGCGCTTTAGTCGGAGTGAGGCGCCGCAACGTTGCCGACGGCCTCCGCCGACTTGGGCGGAGGCTGGCGTCGTGGGGAGGCGGAGCGGCCTGTTCGCTGCTGGCGAGTCCGGGCGCAACACAAGAGCTACGGCCGAAATTGCTGGTCAGGGCTTGTTGCGGGCGAATGGTGAAGCGTCGAAGCCCAGGGCCGGCAACGTTGCCAGGCATGGGAGACACGCTGCCGGCCGGATGTTGCGGCCCCGCAACATGCTCCCCGGCTGAGCTGGCCCGCATCCGGGGCGACGCGGTGTGGCCGCGGAAAAAAATCTTCGCCGCGGGTCCACGCGTCAACGTTGCCGTCAACCCCAACTCCTCATGCTGCGCGGCCATGGGAGACGGCAGGCTGTTCGAGGCCCTCGATGCGGAGTGGGCGGTGGTGGGCGCCAGCCCTAGGGCCCGGGACGCGTTCGAGAGGTGGGCCATGGTCGAACCTGCCCTGGCCGGGATGGAATCGCCAGCCGAGGCCGTGCGCTCGTGCCGGGCCGCGACGCCCGCCGCCGCCGCCGCGGTGCTGGGTGCGCTGCTGCGCCACGCCGGCGAGCCCCTGGCGGCTCGGGCCGTTCTGCAGGCGGTTGTGCCGGCGTTGCGGACCCTGGCGGCGCGACGGGCCGGTGGCTCCCGCCAGCTCACCCGGCAGGGGTGGGAGGCAGCCGACGACTTCGACGCCGATGTCGTCGAGGTCGCGCTACGGCGTATCGCCGCACTGGCGGGCATGTCGCCGACGTGGCCGGCCCAGGCCATCTGCGAGTGGACGTGGATGACTGTGCGCGCCGCCTTGGTGCGGTCGTCGCGCTGGGGCACGCCCGCGTCGCTCGACGATGACGTGGCCGATGCCGTGGCCAGCCCGGAGCGTTCTGGCGCCGAGGCTCTGGCGCTGGCGGTGGTCGACGCCGTGCGGGCCCAGAGGCTTGCGGTCGACGACGCCCGGGTGATCTACGCCACCCGGGTGCTCGGGCACACACCCGCCGAGCTGGCCAGCGCCGAAGGCCGCAAGGTGCGAGCCCTGCGAGCCCAGCGCGTCCGGGCCGAAGGCCGCCTGGTGGACGCGGGCTGGGCCCCGAGAACGCGCATGTCATGCCGCCCTGCCGGCGCCGGTTCTGCCGCCGCTCGCTGAGTCACTACAGCCCGAGGTCGAGCCCGGCATCAACCGCGGCGCCCATCCCCGGGCCGAGGTCCTCGAGCGCGGCCATGCGGTGGCGGAGAAGAGCGTCGGAGAGGGGATCGAGGGACAGGATGTCGTCGATGCGCTCGGCGTCAGCGAGTCCACTGCGCTCGGCGTAGGTGGCGAGGCGGCCGTAGCCGCGGGCGAGACGCTCGGGGTCGACGTCGTCGTGGCCGACGGGATGGGCGGCCACCCGGGCGGCCACATCGGCGCACAGCCACGGCGGTGGATGGCGAAGTGCATCCGCGGTGACGTCGCGGCCCCGCAGCACGATGGCTTCCTCCAGCGTGGCCACGTGGTCGGCGGGCGGGGCCGGGGTTGCGGCCAGGGCAGCGTCCGCGGCCGCCGCGGCGGTCTGCGCCTGGCGGAGCCGACGCTCAGCCTGAGCCACAACCTCGGCATCGACGGAGGCCGGTGAGGACGGCCGGCCCCACCGACGGCCCGCCCCGGATGGCGGGACGGACGCCTCGGCGACGCCGATGCCGGCCTCCTCCAGCGCAGCCCGAGCGGTGACCACCCGGCGCTCGGCGATCGCCCGCCTCGCAGCCGCGGCCCGAGTTCGCTCGAGCTCGTCGACGAGGCTGGGCAGGCGACGGGCGGCTAGCCGATCTGCCGGCGACGACGAGTACGGGGTCTCGGGCGCCTCGGCCGCGATCTCGGCCAACAACAGCTCGGCCCGGGCTCGGCGGATGGCCCCTAGGGTGTCGTCGTAGGTGGTCGCCGCCGCTCCGCCATGGGGCCGGACTCCGATGGCCCCGACGAGGCCTTCGCCCACCGGCGATGGTGACGTCGACGGCGGTGCGACGTCAGGGCTGAGGCCGAGCTGGACGTGGCGGTAGCGCTCGACCGCTCGGGCGCCGGCGTCCCAGCTGGCTCGGCCCCCTGAGGACTCGGGCCGTGCTCCCAGCGTGGCGGCGATGTAGGCGGCCTGGACCTCGACGGCGCGGTCGGCCTGCAACACCAGCGCGGCATCGACGGTGGCCAGGCGCTCGGCGGCGTCGTGGCGGCCGTCAGCGTCGCCGGCGCGCGCCGCCTGCGCGTGCACGGC
>JAHFUR010000026.1 GCA_023264995.1 Acidimicrobiia bacterium
CGAACGGGCCGGTGAGGGCGGCGGTCTCGGCCGCACCCGGGCCGATGCGGACCGCGGCCGGGCGGATGCCCGCCTGGCGGATCATGGTGGCCACGTCGCGGGCCTGGTCGGGCAGGATCACGGTGACGACCGCGCCCTTGGCCCCGGCCCGCGCCGTGCGCCCCGAGCGGTGCATGTACGCCTTGTGCTCGGTGGGCGGGTCGACGTGGACGACGAGGGCGATGTCGTCGACGTGGATGCCCCGTGCCGCGATGTCGGTGGCCACCAGCACGCGGGCCGAGCCGTTGGCGAAGGCGGCCAGGTTGCGGTCGCGCTGGGGCTGGCTCAGGTTCCCGTGCAGGTCGACGGCGGGGATGCCGCGCTCGCTGAGGTCCTTGGCCAGCTTCTTCGCTGCGTGCTTGGTACGGGTGAAGAGCAGGCTGCGCTCCTTGCCCGACGCCAGCTCGCGCACGACGGCCGCCTTGTCCTCCGGCGTGACGCTGAAGGCGTGGTGCTCGAGGTCGGGCGGCGTGCAGTCGGCGCTGTCCACCGAGTGGGTCACCGGGTTGGTGAGGTACCGGCGCACCAGGGTGTCGACGGCCCGGTCGAGCGTGGCCGAGAAGAGCATGCGCTGGCCGCCGGCGGGCGTCTGGTCGAGGATGCGCTTGACCGCGGGCAGGAAGCCGAGGTCGGCCAGGTGGTCGGCCTCGTCCAGCACGCTGACCTCGACGGCACCGAGCTTGCAGTGGCCCTGCTGGGCCAGGTCCTCGAGGCGGCCGGGGCAGGCGATGAGGATGTCGACGCCGGCCCGCAGCGTGGCGACCTGGGGGTTCTGGCTGACGCCACCGTGGACCACGGCGACCTTCAGGCCCATGGTGGCGGCCAGGGGGGCAGTGGTGGCGGCCACCTGGGCGGCCAGCTCACGGGTGGGGACCAGCACCAGGGCCCGTGGGAAGTTGGGCCGACGGACCTTGGTGGACGCGGCCAGAGTGACCACCGTCGGTACGGCGAAGGCCACGGTCTTGCCGCTGCCCGTGCGGGCCCGGCCGAGCACGTCGCGACCGGCCAGCGAGCTGGGCAGGGTGGCGGCCTGGATGGGGAAGGGCGTGGGGCAGCCCGACTTCACCAGGGCGGCGATGATCGGCGCCGGCACCCCGAGGGCCTCGAAGGTGGTGTCGGCGGGCGGGGTGTCGACGACCTCGAAGTTGAAGGCCGGCTCGGTCTCGATGGCGGGAGCGGGCCGGCGGGCGCTGTGGGTGGAGGGCTGGCCGGGGCGGCCGCGCCGGCGCGTGGCGCGACCAGCAGGGTTGGTGGGCATGGATGGTTCCTCTTTCGTTCTTCGGTGGTTGGCCGCTGATGCTGCGGCCACACGCTCCGGAGGAACGGAAACCCTGCGCTTGAGTCACGCACTCGCACTCGACCCCGGCGACGCCGCAATGGCATCGCCGACACACCACTCTACCGGAGCCGGTGGGCGAGCACGGACTGGTACCCACCGTCGAGGTCGGTGGCCCGGTGCAGGCCCAGGCGCTGCAGTGTGGCCGCGGCCAGGCTGGACGCATACCCCTCGTTGCACACCAGGACGATCTCGCGGTCGGTCCCCGACGCCTCGGGGATCCGGTCGGGCGACGTGGGGTCGAGCCGCCACTCCAGCACGTTGCGGTCGACGACCACGGCGCCGGCCAGTTCACCGTCGCGCTGGCGCTGCTCGACCGGCCGGATGTCGACGATCAGCGCGCCCCGTTCGACGAGCGCCGGCAGGTCGGCCGCGCCCGGTCGGGCCGGGAGCGCGGCGCGTGCCTCAGCAAGGATCTCGTCGACCCGGGCCGGCATGAGCGGGACGGTAGCGCCCCGGCTCAGCCCGTGTTGCGCAGGCCGGCGGCCACGCCGTTGACGGTGAGGAGGAGGGCCCGGCGCAGGAGGGGCTCGGGCTCCGACGAGGCCCGCAGCCGGCGGAGGAGGGCCACCTGGAGGTAGCAGATGGGGTCGAGGTAGGGCTTGCGGATGGCGATGGCGTCGTGCAGCTCGGGTGACCGCTCGAGCAGGTGGCGCTGCCCGGTCAGGCGCAGGACCTCGGCCCGGGTGAGGTCGAACTCGTCGCGGACGACGGCGAAGATCGGTTGGAGCGCCGGCTCCACCAGGCTCTCCACGTAGTGGGCGGCGATGCCCATGTCCGTCTTGGCCAGCGTCATCTCGATGTTGGCGACGAACGTCCGGAAGAAGTGCCACGTCGAGTACATGTCGCCGAGCACGGGGCCGTGGCCCTGCCGCACCGCCTCGGCCAGGCCGCTGCCCAACCCGAACCACCCGGGGATGATCTGGCGCGACTGGTTCCACCCGAAGACCAACGGGATGGCCCGGAGGTCGCGCAGGCTACCCGGCCCACCTGGGCGACGGGCCGGCCGGGAGCCCATGTTCAGGGCGGCCAGCTCCTCGACCGGCGTGGCCGTCAGGAAGTAGTCCATGAGCCCCGGGCGCTCGACCAGGGCGCGGTAGGCGCCGAAGGCGGCGGTGGAGACCACGTCCATGGTGGCGTCCCAGCCGGCGAGCACGTCGAGGGGCACGCGTGACTCCCGGTGCAGGACCGATGCCTCCAGGACGGCGGCGAGGGCCCGTTCCAGGTTGTCGCGCGCCACGCCCGGCAGCCCGTACTTCTCGGCGATGGTCTCGCCTTGCTCGGTGACCTTGATGCGGCCTTCCAGCGTGCCGTAGGGCTGGGCCAGGATGGCCTCGTGGGTCGGGCCGCCGCCCCGGCTCACCGTGCCCCCGCGGCCGTGGGCGAGCCGGAGGACCACGCCGTGGCGGTGGGCGGTGTCGCGCAGGCTGCGCTGGGCACGGTGGATCTCCCATTGCGACGTGGTGATCCCGGCGTCCTTGTTCGAGTCCGAGTACCCGAGCATCACCTCCTGGATGTCGCCCCGCAGCGCGACGAGCCGGCGGTACGAAGGGTCGGTGAGGAGGCGGTCGACGATGGCGCCGGCCTGGCGCAGCTCCTCCACCGTCTCGAACAGGGGGACGAAGCCGATCCGGGCCACGCCGGCGTGGATGTCGACCAGGCCCGCCTCCCGGGCCAGGACTACCGGCGCCAGCACGTCGTCGACGTCGCGGGTCATGGAGACGATGTAGCTCTCGATCACCTCGTCACCGAAGGTGTCGAGGGCGGTGCGGATGGCGGCGAAGGTGGCCATGGTGGTGGCCGGCACCCCGTCGAGCACCGTCGTGGCGCCCATCAGCGGCCGGCGACCGGCCAGCTCCCGGAACAGCAGGGCGATGCGGTCGGGCCGGGGCAGTTCGGCGTACGGCACCGGGAGGTCGCCGAAGCGGTCGTACACGGACGCCAGTACGGCGTGGTGGCGCTCGGCGTGCTCGCGCACGTCCATGGTGGCCAGGTGGAGGCCGAAGGCGGCGGTGGCCCGGATGGCCCGGTCGAGCGGCCCGTGGGCCGCGAGCTGGCCGCGGTTGGCGGCCAGCGAGGCCGACATCACGGTGAGGTCGGCGAGCAGCCCGGCGCCACCGCGGTAGTCGCGGCCCGGTTCGTGGTCGGTACCCGCCCGCAGGCGGGCCCGGGTGTTGAGCAGGCGCCGGCGGATGAACGCGCACTTGAGCCGGTAGGGCTCCTCGGCGTTGAGCCGCAGGGAGCTCTCGTAGACCTCGGGCAGCAGGGCCTGGTCGGCGGCCAGGCTGGCGGCCAGCTCGGGCGACGTCCGCACGACCCGTGTCGAGCTGCTGAGGTCGCGGTGGAGGTGGTCGACCATGCCGAGCAGGTTGTCGATGGCGTGCTCGTGCTGCAGGCGCAGGACGCGCAGGGTCACCTCGGGTGTGACGTTGGGGTTGCCGTCCCGGTCCCCGCCGACCCAGGTGCCGAAGTGCACCGGGCGGGCCGCCGGCGGCAGGGTGATGTCGACCCGAGCCAGCTCCCGGGCCAGGTCGTGGACCAGCTCGGGCACCACGTGGCGGAACTGCTCGTCGAGGGCGTGGACCACGGTCGTGGCCTCGTCGCCCGGCTCCAGCCGGCCCTGGCGGAGCTCGTCGGTCTGCCACATGAGGTCGATGACCTCGGCCAGGTAGCGGTCGTTGCGCGGCCCCTCGCGCAGGAGCTCGGCCACCTGGCGGAGCTTGGCCAGCATGGACTGGCGGGCCGACTCGGTGGGGTGGGCGGTGAAGACCGGCCGCAGCTCCAGGCCGTGCACGATCGGCTCCAACAGCTCGCGGGGCACGCCCTCGGCGGCGATGCGGTCGATCGTCTGGGCCAGGCCGCTGCGGTCGCGGAGGCGCTGCACGGCCAGGGAGTCCACGTCGTGGACCTGCTGGGCCACGTCGGCCAGGCGGAAGTAGGCCGAGAACGCCCGCACCAGGCAGATCCCCGTCGGCAGGTCCACACCGGCCAGCACCCGCTTCAGTTCCTCGGCGCCGCCCGGCGAGCCCGGCACCTGGGCGGTAAGGGCCCGCACCCGCTCGACCAGCTGGACCAGCGCCGGGCCCTCCTGACGGAGCAGGGACTGGGCCAGCAACCCGCTCAGCCGGGCGATGTCGGCCCGGAGGGCGGCCGAGCCCCGGGCCGGCGCCGCGTGCGCCGGGAGCGGGCGGTCGTCCACGTCGAGCATGGACGGATCCTGGCCGGCCCGGGTGACCTGGCCGTCACCGGCGCATGACCATGGCGTGAACTTGTACGTTGGCCGTGATGACCACGTTCGAGACCCCGACGGACCTCACCTACAACCGGGGGCTCATCGCCGACCCGGCGGCGTACGCCCAGGAGGCCGGCGCCGAAGGGTGGTTGTTCCTGTGCGGCGACCTGTTCGCCGGGATGGAGGGTGGCATGTCCTATGCCGACGTCCAGGCCGCGGTGGCGGCGTCGGAGAACGTGGTGTCGGACCCGCCCCAGGTGCTCGACATGGACCTGGCCCGCCAGCACGTGGCCGCGCTCGACCGTCTCCCCCGGCCGACCCTGGTGACCTGCCGCGTCGGCCCCCGGTCTTCGGCGGTCGTCTACCTCTACGCCGGCCTGCGGGCCGGTGCGTCGGCCGACGAGGTGCTGGCCCGGGCCGAGGCCGACGGTGCCCTCTTCTGCGCGTCCGACGAGCTCAAGGCGTGGGTGGCCCAGGGCCTGGCCGAGCTGGCCTGAGGGCCGCCGTCCATGGCGGCGCTCAGCGGCGGGTGCCGGCCGGCGCTCCGAGCCGCATCGTGACGGGCTGGTCCGGCGCCAGGGCGGCGTCGAAGCACGGTTGGCACAGCTCGCGCCCGTCGAGGCGGCGGATCCGGGTCTCCATGGTCCCCTCGCCGCATTCGGCGCACACGATGCTGGTGTGGATGCGGGCCTTGCGCGGTGGCGCGGAGTGGACCTCGACGACTTCGTACAGGCTGTCCGGGTCGAGGGCCAGCACCTTGTAGGACTGGGCCACGTGCAGCTCCTGGAAGCGGGCCCGCTCCTCGTCGGTGGCGGACTTGGCCCGGATCTTGGCGAACAGCGCCTGGTGCTCCGGGTCGCGCTCCCACGCGTTGGGCCGGCCCACGAGGCGGACGGCACGGCCGTCGGAACGGCGGAAGAAGCTGTAGGCGTTCTTGCCCCAGTCGCGGTGGATCAGGTTGCCCTTCCCGAAGGTGCACCCGGTGAGGAACTGGATGGCGTCCACCCCGCACGTGTCGGTCTCGACGACGGCCACGACTTCCTCGTCCTTGGCGTGCGGGCCGATCTCTCGCAGGGCAAGCTGGGCCGCGGCCACGCCCATGGCGAGTCCCGGGCAGAGGTGCCCGTGGAACTCGACCACCCGGTCCAGAGTCTGCTCGTCGATCATGGCTCACTCCTCACGTGGGTGCCCGGGAGGATCTTCTTCCCCAGGGCCCATTGTCAGCCCGTACGCGATCATGCGCAAGGCCGACAGTCCGCAATTCTTCGGGCCTGTCAATGAGACTTATCCCGGATGTCAATGAAAGGTTGCCAGTAGTATTCATCCCGACGTCTCACGGGGAGCAATAGGTCCATCTGGATCATGACGACCGGCGGCACGAACCGTACGGTGGGTGTTGCGTGGGCGACCTGCGGGCAAAGAGGCCCGCGTCCCCGTTCGACCCGAACAAGGAGCGAGCCATGTTGACCAGACACCTCCGTGTCGCCGCCGCTGCTGCCGTGCTGGCGCTGGGCGCGTCGGCGTGCAGCAGTTCCGACAGCGGCACGAAGACCGCCACCAGCACCCCGGGCAACGAGCGGATCACCCTGCGGATCAGCGCCAGCACCCAGAGCGGTGGTTACCCCACGCCCTACGCGGCCATCCGGGGCCCGGGCCGGCTGATCACCACCTATATCTTCGACACGCTCGCCTTCCCCGACGTCACCGGCGAGCCGAAGCCCTGGCTGGCCAAGTCGTGGACGACGTCGCCCGACGGCAAGACGTGGACGTTCACGCTGAACGACAACATCAAGTTCCACGACGGGATGCCGCTCACCTCCGACGATGTGGTCTTCTCGTTCAACTACAACCTCACCGGGCCCGGGGCGGCCACTGGCGTGGCCAGCGGCGTGACCTACATCGACTCGGTCACCGCCCCCGATGCCAAGACCGTCGTCATCACGCTCAAGACGGTGCGGCCCAGCTTCCTGCAGGACATCGCCGGCGCCTTCGGCTTCGCCATCATGCCGAAGCACATCTGGTCGAGCGTGACCGACCCGGCCAAGTTCCAGGGCCCGAGCGCCCTGATCGGGTCCGGCCCGTACAAGCTGGCGAACTTCGACCTGACCACCAACAGCTTCAACTTCGTGGCCAATGAGGACTTCTTCCTCGGCCCGGCCAAGGTGAAGTCGTTCCAGATCGTCCCCGTGGCCGACGCCCTGTTGGCCCTCGACCGGGGCGAGGTCGACGCGGCCAGCGGTGGCAATGGCCTCATCCCCAAAGTCCAGTATGACGCCCTGGCCAAGAAGTACCAGGTGCTGACGGCGCCGGGCGAGTTCAACCTGGCCCTGTTTTTCAACCAGGCCAAGGGCTTCCCCTACAGCGAGAAGGCGTTCCGCCAGGGTGTCGTCTACGGCCTCGACCGCAAGGACATGGTCACCCGGCTGCTCGACGGCCGCGGCATCCCCGGCCCGGCCGGCGCCCTCGGCCCGGGCAACGAGTTCCTCAACAAGAACCTGCCGGCCTACGCCCTCGACAAGGCCAAGGCCGCCTCACTGTTCGACTCGATCGACTTGAAGGACCGCAACAACGACGGGTTGCGTGACAAGCCCGACGGCTCGCCGTTCAAGATCACGCTGTCGGTGAGCTCCACCGACACGGCCCAGGCCCAGTTGGTCAAGGAGTACCTGCGGGCCGTCGGCCTCGACGTCGACATCAACGCCGTCGACCAGCAGACCTCCGACGACCGGGGCGCCAAGGGCGACTACGAGATGGCCGTCCAGCACTTCGGCGGGCTGTCAGGCGACCCGTCGGGCCTGATCACCCGGTTCCAGTCGACCACCAAGAGCACGTCGTTCACCCGGGTCTGGGGCTACAACAGCCCGGCGTTCGACAAGGTCTCCAACGACCAGGCCGTCGAGGTCGACCGGACCAAGCGCGGCGTGCTCGTCGACCAGATGCAGGCCATCCTGGCCGAGGACCTGCCCCAGATCTCTCTGTACGTGCCCGAGCAGATCACCTTCGTCGACGCCAAGAAGTTCGCCGGCTTCGCCTACACGCCCGGGTGCCCGCCCTGCGGTGCCACGGGGAACAAGCGCAACCTGTTCACCGGCAACGCCGACCCGGCGCCGAAGAACTGAGCGTGGCCCTCCCGACGGACCTCTCGTTCCTGGCCCCCCCGGGCGCCGCCGCCGACTGGCGGCTGGTCGTGCTCTGTGACGCCGCCGCCACCGCCGGCGTCTTCGACCACCTCCCGGGCACAGTCGACGACATTGCCGGCCGGGCCGGCCTCGACCCCCACGCCCTCCGGGTGGTGCTGGATGCGCTTACCACCCTGGGCGTGGTCGAGGTCGCCGGCGACGGGAGCTATGTCGCCGGCCCTGATGCCCCCGGGCCCGATGCCCTCGCCGGCATCCGCCACCACGCCCGGGCCATGCGCCGGTGGGCGTCGGCGCTCGAGCCGAAGCTCCGGGGGGACGCGCCGGCGTCCACCCCAGTGGACCCCGACCTGTTCCACGACGCACTGGCGGCCAACGCCCGCAAGGTGGCGCCGGGAGTGGTCGACGTGTGCCTGGCCCGGTTCCCCGAGGCCCGCACCGTGCTCGACCTGGGCGGGCTCCACGGCGAGTACTCCCTGGAGTTCACCCGCCGCGGGCTGAAGGCCACTATGCAGGACCAGCCGGCCATGATCGAGGTGGCCCGCCGGCGGGGCCGCCTCGAGGCGGCCGGCGTCGAGCTTTTCGAGGGCAGCTTTTTCGAGAAGGTGCCGGCCGGCCCGTTCGACCTGGCCTTTTGCTCGGGCATCACCCACACCTTCGACGGCGACCGCAACCTGGCCCTGTTCCACAACCTCCGCCCGGTGGTCGCTCCCGGCGGGGGCGTCGCCGTGGTCACCTTCCTGCGGGGCCGCCAGTCGCTGGCCGCCTTGTTCGCGGTGCAGATGTTGCTCAACGGCAACGACGGCGACACCCACACCGAGGTGGAGTACCGGAGCTGGCTGGCCGCCGCCGGCTTCGCGGTCGACGGTGCGGTGCTCGACCTCCCGGGCCAGGGCGCCAGATCGGTGCTCTTTGCCACCTGAGGGGGCCGCGGGCGGGCTGGAGGTACAGGACCTGGTCGTCACCTACCCGGGGCCGCCGCCGGTCCGCGCCGTGGCCGGCGTCAACCTCACCGTGGCGCCGGGCGAGTGCCTCGGGATGCTCGGCGAGTCAGGCTCGGGCAAGTCGACCCTGGCGCGCAGCCTGCTCGGGTTGCTCCCCGAAGCCCGGGTCGAGGGCAGTATCCGGCTCGGCGACATCGACCTGCGGTCCCTCGACGAGGACGCCTGGCGCAGCGTGCGCTGGCGGCGCATCTCGCTGTCCTTCCAGTCGACCACCGCTCTGAACCCGGTGCTCCGGGTGGGCCTGCAGATGGCCGAGCCCCTGCGCGCCCACCTCGACATGAGCCACCAGGACGCGGCTCGCCGGGCCGTGGAACTGCTGGCCGAGGTGGGCCTGGGGCCGTGGGCTGCCGACCGCCATCCGGGCGAGCTGTCCGGCGGTCAGCGCCGGCTGGTGATGCTGGCCATGGCCCTGGCTTGCCGGCCCGACGTCGCCATCCTCGACGAGCCCACTGCCGGCCTCGACCCGGCCACCCGCAACCGGGTCCTGGCCCTGCTGCGCTCGGTCCGTGATGACAGCGGCACGTCGCTGGTGGTCCTGAGCCACGACGCCGACGCCCTGGAGCTGGTGGCCGACCGGGTGGCCGTGCTCTATCGCGGGTGGGTGGCCGAGGTCGGCCCGAAATCGCAGGTGCTGGGCGACCCCCGCAACCCCTACTCATGGGCCCTGCTCAACGCCCGGCCCACCCTCGGGTCGGTGAAGGACCTGCGCGGGATCCGGGGCACGCCCCCGGACCCGGCCGAGCTGGCCGAGGGCTGCCCGTTCCTCGGCCGGTGCCACCAGAGCCGTGACGAGCTCTGTCGCCCGGCGGAGCCGCCGCTGGCCGCGCCGACCGGTGAGGACGGGCCTCGGCTGGTCTCCTGCGCCCGGGGCGGGGTGGTGGCCCTGCTGGCCGCCCGCAACCTCCGCAAGGCCTACTCCTCCGGCGGGCTGCTCGGCCGGCGGGACACGCTCACGGTCGTCGACGACGTGAGCTTCGACGTGCGCGAGGGCGAGGTGGTCGGCCTGGTCGGGGCCACCGGCGCCGGCAAGTCGACCCTGGGCATGCTCCTCGTGCGCCTGCTCGACGGCGAGGGCGGCACCGTCCACTTCGATGGCCACGACCTGCTGGCCGCCGGCGGCGCCGAGCTCAAGGCCTTGCGGGCCCAGGTCCAGATGCTGTTCCAGGACCCATTCGAGGCCCTGTCGCCCCGCCTGACCATCGCCGACGCCGTGCGCGAGCCCCTCGACGTCCAGGGCATCGGCGACAAGGCCGAGCGCGGGGACCGGGTGAAGGTCGCCCTCGCCGACTGCCGGCTCCCGACCGACGACGCCTTCCTGTCGCGGCACACCCACGAGCTGTCCGGCGGCCAGCTGCAGCGGGTGGCGCTGGCCCGGGCGCTGGTACTCGACCCGCGGCTGCTGGTGGCCGACGAGGCGGTGTCGATGCTCGACCCCAGCGAACAGGCCAAGATGATCCAGTTGCTCAAGCACCTCCAGGTCGAGCGGGGGATGGCCATGATCTTCATCTCCCACGACCTGTCGGTGGTCCTGCGGGTGGCCGACCGGGTGCTGGTGCTGGCCGGCGGCCGGATCGTGGAGGAGGGCTCGGGCGGGGCCATGCTGGCCAACCCGCAGCACGAGGTGACCCGCTCGTTGCTCACGGCCGCCGGCCGTGACCTGCTGTTCACCGCGGCCGGCGGCGGCGGAGGTCCGGGCTGCTGAGGGCGCGGACCGGGCGAGGTGGGTGGGGCGTCACGCCGGCGGAGCCGCACCCGTTTGAATTCCAGTGTCGTCCCTTCTGGCCCGCCGCCAGCCGATCTTGGCCTATAATGCAGGCAATACGTTCCCGGGCGGCTTGGCTGTCCCGCAATCATGTCCCCAGGGGGCCGCTTCGGCGGCCCCCTGCATTGTTATGGGAGGAACCAGGCGTGCAGCGCGTGCGTGTGTTCGTTGACTTCTGGAATTTCCAGGCTGGTTGGAACGACCGAGCCGGCAAGGGCTCAGATGGACGCGTCACCGAGCGCCCCGACTGGACGAGGCTGCCAGTTGTGGTGGTGCAGAGGGCGGGAGAACTGCTCGCCACGATGGGCACCGAAGGCCCGTTCTCCCTCGAGGAAACGATCGTTCACGCGTCGATCGACAAGGCGAACCCCGATGAGGACAGACTGGGCAAGTGGCTATCGAATTTCTTGGATCGTCAGCCATCGTTCAACGTCCGGGTCCATGAGCGACGCGCCCGCCCAGCGTCGATCCACTGCCAGTCGTGCCGATCGGAGACGAATGAGTGCCCGAAGTGCGGCACCCGATTCATGAGGAGCATCGAGAAAGGTGTCGATACGGCCCTCGCCACCGATCTACTCACGCTCGGTTTCGATGGCGCCTACGACGTCGGGCTTCTCGTCTCGTCAGATGCGGACTTTGTCCCAGCTGTGCGGGTGCTGTTGAACCGCGGGATCAAGATCATTGACGTCGCCTGGCCCGACAGCGGGCATGAACTGAAGAAGGCATGCTGGGCCGACATCGATCTCGCGGCGTGCAAGCCGGAGCTGATACGGACGTAGCACCTACTGGTGGCGCGCGCCGGAGCCCACGTGGGCTCGTGTTGTTGTCGAGGATCCCGTCCCGCCGGCGCCTACCGGGTGTGGCGGACGAGGCGGGGGCTCAGGCGGCGCTCGGCGGCGGCGCCGAGCAGTGTGATCCCCACGATGAGGGCGACGAGGGCCAGGACCGGCGGGGCGAACCACCATTTCCACGCCGAGGTGATGAAGAGGGCACGGAACCCCACCGCGTCGCGGAT
The DNA here is from genome assembly GCA_023264995.1 of Acidimicrobiia bacterium. Classification (GTDB taxonomy): domain Bacteria; phylum Actinomycetota; class Acidimicrobiia; order Acidimicrobiales; family AC-14; genus CADCTB01. Next base: position 11,526 of record JAHFUR010000026.1, read on the forward strand.
CATGGCGCCCCACGACGGCAGGGTGGGGTCGCCGACGCCGAGGAACGCCAGCCCGGCCTGGAGGCCGACCGCCCGGCCGGCGGCGGGGATGAACTCGGCGATGGAGAGCAGGGTGAGGTCGGGGAGGATGTGGCGACGGAGCTGGTGCCAGGTGCCGGCGCCGAACCCGGTGGCGGCCCGGACGTGGGCCCGGGTGCGCAGGCTGAGCACCTGGGAGCGCAGGATGCGGGCCGCGTTGGGCCAGAACAGCAGGGAGATGACCAGGGACAGGCCGAGGACCGAGCCGCCGGTGAGGGCGCCGATCAGCAGGAGCAGCGGCAGCTTCGGGACGATGAGCACCAGGTCGGTGACCCGCATCAGCACCGCATCGCACCAGCCGGGGGACCAGCCGGCGATCACGCCCACGACCCCGCCGACGACGATGGTGCCCACGCCGGCGATCACCGCCACGGCCAGCGACGCCCGAGTGCCCAGGATGAGCTGGCTCAGGATGTCCTGGCCCAGCAGGTTGGTGCCCAGGTGGTTGGCCCCGCCGGGCTCGGCCAGCGACTTCCCGGCCAGCTCGGTGGCTCGGAAGGGGGCGATCCGGCTGCCGAACAGGCCGAGCACGACGTAGAAGCCGATGATCGCCGCCCCCACCCCGCCGGCGATGGCCGCGCCGCGGGCCGGCCGGGCCGGGCTCGGCTGGTTGCCCCGGGTCATGGTCGCCGATGTCACCGCCGGCGCACCCGGGGGTCGATCTTGGAGTAGGTCAGTTCGACCAGAAGGTTGGCGACGAGGACGACGACGGCGAGGAGAATGAAGCCGCCCTGGAGGAGCGGGTAGTCGCGGGCGGTCACGGCCCGCTCCACCAGCGTGCCCATGCCCGGGTAGTTGAAGATCGTCTCCACGAACAGCGAGCCGCCGACGGCGAACCCGGCCTGGATGCCGAGGGCGGTCATGAAGGGGAGCAGGGCGTTGCGCCCGGAGTGGCGGTACTTCAGCAGCCGCCGGGAAAGGCCCTTGGCCCGGGCCAGCACCATGTAGTCCTCGCCGAGGGTGGAGATCACCGTGTTGCGGACGATCAGGAACTTGTTGGCGGCCAGCCCGATGGTGAGCGCGGTCACCGGCAGGGCCAGGTGGAAGAGCACGTCGCCGGTGGCGGCCCACGGCGACCCGTAGGTCGCGAACGCCCGCTGGGCGCCGGCTTGGGGGAAGATCGGGTAGGTCACCGCGAAGATGATCAGCAGCGCCGCGGCCATGGCGTACTCGGGGATGGCCCGGGTGGCCGACAGGACGACGATCAACGCCCGGTCGGCGAAGCGCCCGCGGTGCCACGCCGCGGTGACGCCGGCGAAGAAGCTGATGGCCGACGACAGGGCGAGGGCGCTGCCGGTGAGGAGGAGCGTCCAAGGCAGGCGCTTCTTGAGCAGTGTCGCCACCGGTTGGTTCTGGGAGATGGCCCAGCCGAAGTCGCCCCGCCTCAGATCCGACAGGTAGGACGCGTACTGGGAGACCAGGGGCTTGTCGAGGCCGTAGTACGCGGCCACCTGGTCGCGCTCCTGGGCGTCGTAGATGTACTGGCCGCTGTCCGCGTCCTGGAGGGCGCGGAGGGGGTCGCCGGGCATGAGCCGGGGGAGGAAGAAGACCAGGGTGACGAGGGCCCACAGGGTGACGGCGTAGAGCCCGATCGTCCGCAGGTAGGGGGCTCTTGCCCGCCGGGGGACCTGGGCCTCGGGGGTGGCCAGGACGGGTGCGGGGTGCGCGACCAGGGTCACTTCCGGCAGCGTAGCCAGGGCACCCACGACGCCGCGACGTGCGGTCGCCCGGCCCTGTGGCGGAGGATTGGGGTGTGCAGAGCCGGGGGCCGCGATGATCTCCGGCCTGCTCGACCGCCTGGCCGGCCTGGCCTCGCCCTGGGGCTACCTGCTCGTGGGCGTGCTGACGCTGCTGGAGGCGTCGGCGATGGTCGGCCTGGTCGTCCCGGGCGAGGCCGCCCTGCTCGTCGGGGGGTTCCTGGCCTCCCAGCACCGCGCCGACCTCCGGGTGATGATGGCCGTGGCCGCCGTGGGCGCGATCCTCGGCGACTCCGTCGGCTACGAGATCGGCCGCCACCTCGGGCCGGCGCTGCGTCGGAGCCGGTTGGGGCAATGGGTCGGCGACGAGCGGTGGGGGCGGGCCGAGGCCTACCTGGCCCACCATGGCGGCCGGGCCGTCTTCTTCGGGCGCTTCGTCGGCGTCCTCCGGGCCATGGTCCCCACCATCGCCGGCATCTCGCGCATGCCCTACCGCACGTTCCTGCCGTGGAACGCCATCGGCGGGCTGATCTGGGCGCCCTCGTTCGTCCTGCTCGGCTGCGGCGCCGGCGGGTCGTACCACCAGGTGGCGGACTGGGCCGGGCGGGCCAGCACGGTGTTGCTGGTCCTCGTGCTGCTCGTCGTGGCCATCGTCGTCGGCGCCCGGGCCGTGGTCCGCCGGGAAGGAGCGGTCCGGACGTGGGCCGAGGCCCAGGCCGCCCGCCCCGGGGTCGCTCGCGTGCTGCGGCGCTTCGAGCGCCAGCTGGCTTACGTGGGCCGGCGTCTACGGCCCAACGCCGCCTTCGGGCTCTCGCTGACCGCCGGGCTGGCCAGCCTGGCCCTCGTGGGCTGGGCGTTCGGGATCCTGGTGGAGGACGTCATCTCCCGCAACGACCTCGCCGGGCTCGACGGCGGCGTCTACAACTTCTTCCTCGACCACCGGGCGCCGCTGCTGACGAGCGCGGCGCGTCTGGTGTCGGACCTCGGTGGGACGGCACCGCTTTCCGTCGTGACGATCGGCTTCGCCGGCCTCGTCTGGTCGCGGACCCGGCGGCCGCGCGATCTCCTCCTCCCCTTGCTCGCCGCCGGCGGCTCGTGGGCGCTGGTGGAGCTGGTCAAGATGGCCGTCCATCGGCCGACCCCACCTGTCGCAGGCATGCTCGTGGGAGCCGGCCGCTTCGCGTTCCCGGCCGGGCCGGCCACCCAATCCGTCGCCTGCCTGCTGACGGTGGCGTTTGTCGCGTCCGGGGTCCTGCGTTCGTGGCGCTCGAAGGTGGTGGTCGTCACCGCGGCCTTGAGCGTCTCGGGCCTCGTCGGCGTCAGCCGCCTGGTGCTCGCCGTCCACTGGTTCACCGATGTCCTGGGCGGATGGGCGCTGGGAGCGCTGTGGTTCGCCGTGGTGGTGGTCCTGAGCGACGTCGCCGCGTCGATCCACCACCACGACGCCACGCCGGCGCCGCCGGAGCGTCAACCCAGCCGGTAGATGGCGTCGGTGTCGGCGACGTACAGCGCGTTGTCGGGCCCCTGCTTCACGTCGAGCGTGCACCGGTCGTCGCCCTGGGTGACGGTGGCGTGCGGGCTTCCGTCGACCAGCACCTTCATGCCGTCGTTCAGGGTGCAAAAGACCAGCCGGCCGGCGTAGGGTGCCGGCCCCGCCGGCGAGACGAACGTGGCGCCGGTGGGCACGACGGCGCGGGCCTCGCTGCTCCACTCCGGCTCGGCGCCGGCGCACGACCCGCCCCGGAGGGGGTGGCTGTAGCCGTAGCACGACGGCCACTGGTAGGTGCTGCCCCGGCTGACGTGGGTGGCGACGAGGTCGTACCCGGTGGACGGGCTGCCGGCGTCGCCGGTGGGGCCGTTGCTGGTGACGGCGAGCTGCCCCGAGGCCGAGAAGGCGATGCCGAAGGGGTTCCGGAAGCCCGACGCCCACACCGGGTTGCCGAAGGGGTTGTCGGCCGGGACGCTGCCGTCGGGGTTGTAGCGCAGCACCTTCCCGCGCACGTCGGAGGTGTCGGCCGCCGCGTTGGCCGAGTGCTCCTCACCCAGGGTCACGTACAGCTTGCCGTCGGGCCCGAAGGCCAGGCGTCCCCCTTTGTGGCAGCAGTCGCCTCCGGCGGGGAGCTCGACGATGGTCTTCGGGTCGCGGCCTTCGCCGGCGCAGTCGGTCCAGCGGACGACGACCTGGGTGCTCCGGTTGGCCGCCGAATAGAAGGCGTAGACGAACCGGTCGGCGGCGAAGGTGGGGCTCACGGCCAGGCCGAGCAGGCCCCGCTCGCTGTAGCCGCCGCCGGCCTCGGTCGTGACCGTGGGAACGGTGGCGAACAGGCGGGGGGCGCCGTCCTGCACGACCCGCACGGTGCCCGACCGCTCGGCGAAGAACAGCCGCCCGTCGGGTGCGAACGCCAGCGCCGTGGGGAAGGCGGCGGCCACGCGGCTCGGCGGCGACGGCTGCCGGGCGACCGCGCACGGGTTTGGGGCGGATGTCGTGGCCGGCGTCGGGGTCGTGGCCGGCGAGGTGGTCGCCGGCGCCACGGACGAGGTGGTCGCCGGCGCCACGGACGAAGTGGTCGTCGGCGCGGGCGTGGTGGTTGGCGCCGTCGTCGGTCGGGCGCTCCCGCACGCGCCGAGGACGAGCGTGGCGACGATCAGCAGGGGTGCACCGCGCCGGCCCGTCACCCCTTCTGTGCCCTCCTTCGTGGGAACGCAGAGCTTGCCAGGTCGGCCGCCAGCGCCGGTGACGGGGCAGGATGCCGTATGGACCGTCACCAGTGGAACGAGCGGTACGCAGCCCAGCCCCTCCTGTGGGCCGTCGACCCCAACCCCTTCCTGAGCGGGGAGGTCGGTGCGCGCCCGCCGGGCCGTGCCCTCGACCTCGGCGCCGGCGAGGGCCGGACCACGCTGTGGCTGGCCGAGCGGGGCTGGCAGGTCACGGCCGTGGACTTCTCTGACGTGGCCCTCGACCGGGGCCGCCAGCGGGTGGCCGCGGCCGGTGCCCCGGGTGCCGTGGAATGGGTGAACGCCGACCTGGTGGAGTACGACCCCACGGGCGGGGTCTATGACCTGGTGCTCCTGATGTTCATCCACCTGCCGGCACCCGACCGCCGGCGGCTGCTCTCGCTGGCCGCGGCCACGCTGGCACCGGGGGGCATGTTCCTGGTCGCCGGCTACGACACCACCCATGTCACCTCGGGCCAGGGTGGCCCGAGGGGCCCGATGGCTTATTTCAGCCCGGACGACATCGTGGCCGACCTCGAGGGCCTGCGGGTGGAACGGGCCGAGCGCATCACCGTCGGCGACGCCGTCGACACCGTGGTCCGGGCCGTCAGGGGCTGACGCCCCGGTTTGGCGCCGGCCGCCGCGGGACACACCGTGGTCATGGGTGCTCGCGTGGAGGTCGGGGCAGTGCTCGAACGGGCCCAGGAGGCGCTGGAAGTGGCGGCGGCGAGCACCTGGCTGGAGCGCCTGGCCCGGGCCGGCCTGGCGGCGCGGGGCCTCCTCTACGTGGTGGTCGGCCTGCTGGCGCTCCAGCTCGCCGGCGGCCACCGCCACGCCCGGGCTGACAAGGAGGGCGCGCTCCAGAGCGTCGTCCGCCAGCCCTTCGGCCGCGTGCTGGTGCTCCTCCTGGCCGTGGGCTTCGCCGGCTACGCCCTCTGGCGGTTCGTCGAGGCCGCGGTCGGCCCGGCCCGTGAGCCCGACTTGAGGAAAGCCCAGCTGAAGCGGGTCGGGTACGTGGCGCGCGGTTGTCTCTACGCCTTCCTGTCCGCGAGTGCGGTGAAGCTGTTCATCTGGTCCAGCCGGTCGATGTCGTCGGGCCGGGCCGAGGCCGACTGGACGGCGCGCGTCCTCACCTGGCCTGGTGGTGGGTGGCTGGTCCAGGCCGCGGGGCTGGTGGCCATCGGCGCCGGCCTCTACGTCGGGTGGCGGGGCGTGTCGGGGAAGTTCCGGGAGCGGCTGAAGGGCACCGAGATGGGGCCGGTGGCCCGCCGGTGGGTCAGGGGGTTCGGCACCGTGGGGATGGTCACCCGGATGCTGGTCAGCCTCATGATCGGGTTCTTCCTCGTCGCCGCGGCCCGCCAGCACGACCCCGGCCAGGCGGTCGGGATCGACGGGACGCTCAAGCGGGTCGTCGACTACTCCTACGGGCCGGCGCTGCTGGTGGCGGCGGCCTTCGGTCTGGCGTGCTACGGGCTGTACTCCTTCGCCGAGGCCCGGTACCGCCGGGTCGGGCGTTGACCGCGGCCCGGCGGTACCGGCGCGGCGGCCGCCGGCCCGTCACGGGGAGCGACGCGCTCGGGCTCCTCGGGCGGGCGGCCCGAGGCCCGCGGATCTGGCTGGTCGCGGCCGCCGCGCTCGGGCTCAGCGGCGGGCGGTTCCGTCGTCGCGCCGCCCTGCGCGGGATGATGGCCGCCGGGTTGGCGTCGGGCCTGGTCAGGGTGGTGGGCGCTCGTCGCCCGCAGCCGTCATGGTTCCCCTCCGGGCCGGCGGCGGCCGGCGTCGCGTTCGCCGCCGGCGCCGGCCAGGAGGTCGCGGCCCTGGCCCCGCCCCTGGTCGCCGTGGCCGCCCTGGCCGGGTATGCCCGCGTCCGGGCCGGCGCCCACGACCGGTCGGGCACGGTCGCCGGCGCGGCCGTCGGCGCCGGTACCGCGGTCCTGACCCGCCGGTTCTGGCCGGTGGCGCCCCATGAGCCGGCGCAGGTCCGCACCGCGTTGGAGCCGTCGGACGTGGCGCCGTCCCCGACGGGAGCGGGCCTGGTCGTCGTGGTCAACCCATCTGCCGGCTCGAGCGGCCGGGCGGCTGAGGAGCTGCGCACCGAGCTGCCCGACGCCGAGGTGATCGAGCTCGAGGAGGGCGACGACCTGCTAGCTGCGCTCGACGATGCCGCGGCGAGGGGGTGCGCCGTCGGCGTGGCCGGCGGCGACGGGTCGGTCAACGCCGCCGCGGCTGTCGCCGCCCGCGCCGGCGTGCCCCTCATGGTCGTGCCAGGAGGGACGCTCAACCACTTCGCGTTCGCCCTGGGTGTGCAGTCGATCGCCGACGCCTCCCAGGCCGTGCGCGACGGGCGGGCCGTCCTCGTGGACCGGGCCGTCATCGACGGGCACACCTTCGTGAACACGGCGAGCATCGGCAGCTACGTCGACCTCGTCGACGCTCGCGAGCAGATGGAGGACCGGATCGGCAAGTGGCCGGCGGTGGTCGTGGCCCTCGCCCGGGTGCTGCGCACGGCCCGCCCGGTCGACCTCGAGCTCGACGGGGTGCACCGCCGGGTCTGGATGGTCTTTATCGGCAACTGCCGTTACCACCCGTCCGGGTTCGCCCCGAGCTGGCGGGAACGCCTCGACGACGGGCTGCTCGACATCCGCATCGTCGACGGCACCCGGCCCTGGTCCCGGCTGCGGCTGCTCGCCTCCGTCCTGACCGGCCGGTTGGCCCGCTGCGGCGCCTACGAGCAGCGCCACGTCCGGTCGGTGCACGTGAAGTCGCTGGAGGGGCCGCTGCGCCTGGCCCGGGACGGCGAAACGTTCGAGGGCCCCGAGGAGTTCACGATCGCCAAGGCCGACGACCCCCTGCGCGTCTTCGTCGCCCAACCCTGACATGGTGGGCAACATGCGCACCTTGCCGGCATCCGTCCGGCGCCGGCTCGACCCCGACGGCCGCTACGGGCTGCGCGTGAGCCTGTTCGCGGTGGCCTTCCTCCTGGTCGGCATCCCCTTCGGCCTCCTGCTCGAGCAGATCAAGGCCAACGGGCCGTTGTTGCGGCTCGACACCTCGGCGGCCAACCACCTGCACGGCTGGGTGCGGCATTCGGCCGGCGCGGTACGGGCCCTCAAGGTGCTCACGTTCTTTGGGTCGCCACCATGGTTCTACCTCCTGGTCATCCCGGCCACGGTCTGGGTCTGGCGCCGGGGCCACGCCCGGTTGGGCGTCTTCCTGGTCGTCACCACCGTGGGCGGGGGCCTGCTCGACACCGTGGTCAAGGAGGTGGTGGGCCGGGACCGGCCGTCGCTCGTCGACCCGGTGGCCACCGCCCACGGGAAGAGCTTCCCGTCCGGCCATGCCATGTCGTCGGTGGTGGTCTACGGCGCCCTGCTGCTCGTGTTCCTCCCTGCCGTCGCCCGCCGCGCCCGGCCGGCGCTGGTGGCCGGCGCCGGCGTGCTGGTGGGCGCCATCGGGTTCTCCCGGCTGGCGCTCGGCGTCCACTTCATCACCGACGTGCTCGGGGGCTACGTGCTGGGCCTGGCCTGGCTGGCCGCCTCGACCGCGGCGTTCAGCATCTGGCGGGTGGAGCGGGGCCGCCCGGCGGTGGACGTCAGCGAGGGCCTCGAGCCCGAGGCGGCCGGCGACCTGTTGTAGCGGCCGCCGGGACGCACCCTCGGAGGGGACGACCGGGGCCCCGGCCGGCTGGCCCGGCGCTCAGGACGACAGGCTGTGGGACGCCCCGCCGGCGACGGCCAGTGCCGACGGCACGGTGACGAGAGCGAAAGTGCTCCGGTCCGTCGTCGTGCCGTCGCCGAGCTGTCCCGAGCCGTTGGCCCCCCAGGCCACGACGGTGCCGTCGTGCCTGATGGCCAGGCCGTGGTACCAGCCGGAGGCGATCACGGCGACGTCGTCGAGGTTCCACACGTTGAGCACGCCAGGCCCCGGTCCGGTCGACGGGTTGCCCAGCTGCCCGAACGCGTTCCATCCCCACGACCGCACGACACCGTCGGGCTGGAGGGCGTAGTTGTGATAGGCGCCGGCGGCGATGGCGGTGATGTGGTCGTAGGGGATGGCGAGGACCGGTGACCGCCGGTCGACGTTGTCGCCCGTGCCGAGCTGCCATGCGCCGTTCCACCCCCAGGCCCAGACCCCGCCATTGCCGTCGAGAGCGATGCTGTGCAGGGCTCCGCCGGCCACCGCGGTGATCCCCGCCAGCCCGGGGACCGGTGTGGGAACCGGGCGGTCGACGGTGGACCCGTCGCCCAGCTGGCCGTAGATGTTCCAGCCCCACGCCATGACGGTCCCGTCGGCGCGGACGGCCAGGTTGTGGTGGAAGCCGGCGGCGATGGCGGTGATGCCGGTGAGCCCTCGCGGTTGCACGGGGATGATGGCGTCGCCGATCGTGCCGGTCCCGAGCTGGCCCAGGCCGTTCCAGCCCCACACCCACACGGTGCCGTCGGCCTTGAGGGCCATGCTGTGGAAGGCGCCGGCCGCGATGGCCACCACGTTGGTCAGTCCGGGTACGGGCGCGGCGGTCGGGCGCGTGGCGCGGGACCCGTCACCCAGCTGGCCCAAGCCGCCCCAGCCCCAGGTCCATACCGTGCCGTCGGCCCGCAGCGCCATGCTGTGGAATGCCCCCGCAGCCAGGGCGGTCGCGCCCGGCACGCCGACGCCCGTGGCCGGGGCGAGGCGACCGGTGGCCGTGCCGTCGCCGAGCTGGTTGCCGGCGTTGGAGCCCCACGCCGACGTCGGGCCCGACAGGCCAGGCGTGACCGCGTTCGACGGCGCCGAGCGGGGGCCGTCGCCCCCGGCCCGCACGGCATGCACAGTGAAGGTGTAGGTGCGGCCGGGAACAAGGCCCCGCACGACCGCGGAGAGATGGTCGGCGTCGGGCGTGGTCACGGCATGCACGCCGTCGGATGCGATGACCCGGAACGCCTGGACCGGGCTCTCGTCGAGCAGCGGAGGACGCGCCCACCGCACCCGGGCCGACCCGGCGCCGGCCAGGGCGGTCACCGCGGTGGGCGCCCCACCTGGCCGGTGGCGATGCGGACCAGCAGCACGTCGGCCGGCCACCCGTCGTTCCCGGTCGCAACGACGAGCGTGCCCGCCGTGGTGGTGGCGACGACCGCCACCGGCGGCGCTCCCGGCCGGAGGTCGTCGGCCAGCATCAGCAGACCGTCGAGGCCGAGGGTGCGGTCGTGGGCCCCGTCGGGCTGGAGGCGGACCAGGGCGAGCTGGCCGTTCGCCCTCCCGCCGGTCACGACCCGGCCGTCGCCCAGCACGGTGAGGGTCGACGGGCTGCTCGGGACCGGCTCGTTGGAGGTCCCACGCCGGAAGAAGGCGGGCTCCCGCCGCCACCTCGGGTCCCGCGACCCGTCGGCCAGGAGGCGGATCACCACTGTCGCGTCGTCGTAGCCGTCGGTCGTGCCGGCCACCAGGATCCGGCCGTCGGGCTGGACGGCGATCGCCGCGGGATGGACCAGGTCGGGGCTGTCGAGGGGGACCTTCCCGTTCACGCCGAAGGTGCGGTCGAGGGAGCCGTCGGCATTGGTGCGGACCAGTGCGGGCGGCTCGGTGGGCACCCCCGGCCCGTCGGCCGGCCCACGCGGGGGCGTGAGCGAGAGCATGCGCCCGTCGGCCTGGAGCGCCAGGGGCTCGTTGGATCCCGGGTAGCCCCCGAAGGCGCCGACGACGCGGCCGCCCACGCCCCACGAGGTGTCGAGCCGGCCGCTCTCGGTCAGCCGGGCCAGCGTGGCCCCGGCCGCGCCCTGGCCCAGCAGCATGAGGTGGCCGTCCGGAAGGGCGGCCAGCCCGCTGGTGAGCTGGGTTGCTCCGGTCAGGTCCACGTCGGTGCGGCCGTCGGTGCCGAAGGCGGTGTCGAGCGACCCGTCGGGCCGGAACCCCACGACCGCCGCGGTCATGGCGCCGGCGGTAGTGGCGGTGGCGGAGATCAGCACGCTGGCCGCCACGACGATGCGCCCGTTCGGCTGCACGGCCACGGCCCGCGGGTAGTTGGCCCGGTCGGAGATCACGATCCCCGACACGCCGAAGGCCGTGTCCCGGGTGCCGTCGGGGTGGTAGCGGACCAGCGCCACGTCACCCCCGGCCTCGACCACGGCCACGACGTTGCCGTCGGGCTGGGTCGCGCTGGCCGTCACTTGCTGGAACTGGTGGTCGAAGTCGACGCCGCTCGGGACGAGCGTGCCGGTGGGCTCGTACACCCGGCCCACCATCGCGGCCGTCGCTCCGGTGCCGGCCACGGTCCACCCCCCGTCAGCATGGACCAGCACGGCGCGGATCTGCGTGACGACGGCCCCGGTCACCGGGTTTGGCTGGGCGACCTTGAAGCCGCCGGTGCCGAAGCCGGTCTCGAGGGCTCCGTCGGGCCGGTAGCGCACGAGCAGCCCCCGGTCGCCGGCGTCGCCCACGACCAGCAGGGCGCCGTCGGCGCGTCGGGCGATGCCGTACCCGGTGGCCGCGGGGCCGATGTGGGTCACCACCATGCCGGCCGTGCCGAAGGTCGGGTCGGGCTGGCCGCTCGGGCCGAACCGGGCAACGACCACGTCGCCGCCCCCGTCGCCTGCCACGGTCACCGTGCCGTCGGGGCCGAGGACCACGGCCCGCGCCGTCGCTCTGCCGGCGCCCACCGAGGCCACGCCGCCGGCACCGAAGCCGGAGTCGAGCGCCCCGCCGGGAAGGAGGCGGTAGAGGGCCAGCGCGTCGCCGCCGCCGGCGACGAGCAGGGCGCCGTCGGGTTGGAGGGCCATGGCCCGGCCGGGCCCCGACGACGGGAGCTGCACCCGGCCGGCGCGGCCGAAGCTGGGGTCGGGACTGCCGTCGGCGAGGAGGCGGATGACCGTTGCCGTCGACTGGGTCCCGCCGGCGACGACGATGCGCCCGTCGGCGAGGGGGACGACGGCGAAGGCCGAGTCGGCCGGCCCTCCGAGGTCGATGGTCACCCGGCCGTCGCCGTCGAAGGACCGGTCGAGCACCCCGTCGTGGTCGTAGCGGGCGACGGCGAGGTCGCCGCCGGCGGACCCGGCGGCCACAACCCGGCCGGACGCAGTGACCGCGACGGCGCGGGCCACGTCGTCGGTACCGCCGAAGTCGGTGATGACCCGCCCGTCCACCGGTCCCAGGACGTCGCCCGCGTAGAGGTACTCGTTGAAGCGGGCCAGGCCGAAGTCGCCGCCGGCGCCGGCGGCCATGACCACCTGCTCGTCGTCCTGCATCACCAGGGCGGTGGCGAAGGCGTTCGCCGAGGCCCGGATCCGGGTGCGGACGACGCCCGTGCCACCGAACGGGGGGCCGGCGCTCCCTGGCGCGGCCTGGGCCGCTGGCGGGGCCGCCAGCGCGGCGGCGGCCAGCGCGACGGCGAGCGCGACGGCCGGCGCCCGCGTCCCGCCCAGCGCCCGAACCCTCACGGAGGCCCGATCGGCAGATCCGGCGCCTCGCTTGAGCGCCGCGGTAGGTCAGGCGGTGGGCGACCGGTGGACGGCCAGCCAGCTGGTGCCCGCCGCCGTCGCGACCACGGCGTGGGGGACGCCGGCCGGCAGGAAGGCCCAGTCTCCCGGCCCGAGCTCGAGGGCCTCGCCGGCGACCTCCATCACCGCAGCGCCGGCCAGGACGACGACCCACTCGTCGGAGTCCTGGAGGTAGTCGTGGCGGCCGTTGCTCGGGCCGCTGAGGATCTGCTCGATGAGGAGCGGGCCCAGGGCCAGGACGGTCTCGGTGCGCTCGCCGGCCGGCGGGGCCGCGCCCGGCGGCAGCAACGACCCCGAGCGCGGGGCCGGCGCAGTCGTCGCGTCCACGGCCGAACCTTACGCAGCTCCGGGCGGGGAGCTGATTGGGCGGTCCTCCTCAGACCAAGAAAGTCCGAGCCATCTGGGCAACCTGCACGTCACACGAACGGCGAGGAGGACCGCAGCCTCATGATATCCCGGGCCGGCGTTTCATGTCCGGTCGATCTCGTTCCACCGCTCGATGACCGGCGTCGAGCGCTCCCAGCCGAGTACCGAGATCGATGCGGTCGCCAAGGCGAGCACGGCGCCGCGATCGGGGGCCAGCCCGGCCCAGCGGGCGCCGAGGGCCCGCAGGACATGGCCGTGGGCGAAGAGGGCCACGTCGCCGCCGGCGGTACGGGCCGCCTCGATCACCCGGTCGGCCCGCCGGCCCACGTCGTCCACCGTCTCGCCGGCCGGGACGCCGTCGACCCAGAGGTCCCACGCCGGGCGCTCGACCCGGATGTCGGTGGTGCGCCGGCCCTCGTAGTCGCCGTAGTCCCATTCGACGAGGTCGTCGGTGGGCTCGGCCCGGTCGCCCAGGCCGGCCAGCCGGCACGTCTCCATGGCCCGGCTCAGCGGGCTGGTGAGCACCCGGGCGAACGACCACTCGGCCAGCCGGGGGCCCAGGGCCGAGGCCCGGCGCCGGCCCTCGTCGGTGAGCGGGACGTCGGTGCGGCCGGTGTGCTGCCCCGAGAGGCTCCACGCCGTCTCGCCGTGGCGGACGAGGACGACCCGGTTCAGGTCCGGGCCTCCCGGTAGCGGCGGACCAGGGCGGCCGTCGAGCTGTCGTGGGGCGGGGCGTCGCCGGCGGGGGCGTCACCGGCCAGCTCGCCCACGAGGCGCCCGGCCAGGGCCTTGCCCAGCTCCACGCCCCATTGGTCGAAGGAGTTCACGTCCCAGATCGTGCCCTGGGTCAGCACCTTGTGCTCGTAGAGGGCGACGAGCTGGCCGAGCACCGCCGGCGTCAGCTTGGTGGCCAGGATGGTGTTGGAGGGCCGGTTGCCCGGGAACGTGCGGTGGGGCACCTGCTCGGTAGGCACCCCGCCGGCGGCGACCTCATCGGGCGTGCGGCCGAAGGCCAGGGCCTCGGTCTGGGCGAAGAAGTTGGCCATGAGCAGGTCGTGGTGGCCACCGGGGTCGTGGTTCGCGTGGAGGAAGCCGATGAAGTCGCACGGGACGAGCGCCGTCCCCTGGTGGAGGAGCTGGAAGAAGGCATGCTGGCCGTTGGTGCCGGGTTGGCCCCACACGACCGGGCCGGTCTGCCACTCGACCGGCTTGCCCTGGCGGTCGACGGACTTGCCGTTGCTCTCCATGTCGAGCTGCTGGAGGTAGGCCGGGAACCGGGCCAGGTACTGGCTGTAGGGCAGGACCGCCGTCGTCTCGGCCCCGAAGAAGTTGCCGTGCCAGATGCCGAGGAGCCCGAGCAGCACGGGCAGGTTGCGCTCGAACGGGGCGGTGCGGAAGTGCTCGTCCATGGCGTGGAAGCCGCCGAGCAGCTCGCCGAAGGCGGCGGGGCCGATGGCGACCATGAGCGACAGGCCGATGGCCGAGTCGAAGGAGTAGCGCCCGCCCACCCAGTCCCAGAACTCGAACATGTTCGCCGGGTCGATCCCGAACTCGGCCACCCGCTCGGCGTTGGTGGACACGGCCACGAAATGGCGGCTGACCGCGTCCTCGCCCAATGCCGTGGTGAGCCAGCGCCGGGCGGAGCCGGCGTTGGTGAGGGTCTCCACGGTGCCGAAGGTCTTCGAGGAGACGATGAAGAGGGTCTCGGCCGGGTCGAGGTCGCGGACCGCCTCGTGGAGGTCGGTGCCGTCGACGTTCGAGACGAAGCGGAAGGTCATCGACCGCTCGGAGTAGTCCCGGAGGGCCTCGTAGGCCATGGCCGGGCCGAGGTCGGACCCGCCGATGCCGATATTGACCACGTTGCGGATGCGCCGGCCGGTCGATCCCGTCCACGCCCCGCCCCGCACGTCGTCGGAGAAGGCGGCCATGCGGCCGAGGACGGCCTGGACGCCGGCGACCACGTCGTGGCCGTCGACCTCCAGAGTGGTGCCCGCTGGCATGCGCAGGGCCACGTGGAGGACGGCGCGGTCCTCGGTGACGTTGATGTGGCGGCCGGCGAACATGTCGTCGATGCGCTGGCGGAGCCCGGCCCGGCCGGCCAGGGCGGCGAGCAGGGAGATCGTCTCGGCCGTCGCCATGGTCTTGGAGTAGTCGAGGAACAGGTCACCACCTTCAGCGGTCATCGTCTCACCCCGTGTGGGGTCCTCCTCGAACAGCTTGCGCATGTCGGTCCAGCCGATCTGGCGCCGGTGCTGCATGAGCGCGTTCCACTCGGGGGTGCGGGTGATCGGGGTGGGGGTCATCGGGGGGCTCCTTGAGGCGGGACCGGGGGCACGCTGACACACCCGCCGTCCCGGCCGAGCTGGCGCAGGCCGATGAGGTCGCCGGCGCCCCACTCCGAGCTGCTGAGTGTCTGTGAGGTGAGAGCTTCGTTCATGATCGACGTCCGGCTTTCGACGTGGCCGAGGCCGATCACGTGGGCCAGCTCGTGGAGCATGATCCTGCCCCAGTTCACGCCGGCGCCGAAACCATGGGGGACCGCCACCTTGGTCGTCACGTCGGACACGGCGTCGAGGTTGAGGACGAGGTTGCCCGTCACGATGACGTCGTCGACAACCTCGGGCCGGCCACCGCCGCCGACGACGGCGGTGGGGTCGGCCTTCACGTCGGCCCGGGCCCGCAGGCTTTCGCCCGTGCCGAGGTGGGACCACCCGATGACCACCGGCGCCCAGGCGAAGGAGCCGTCGGGCTGCCGGCGGGGCCGGGGGACGGCCCGCGGGTCCTCGTCGGTGTCGGCGACCCGCTCGAAGGCCAGCCCAGTGGCCGCGGCCAGCTTGCCCAGGGCGGCGGTGAAGTCGGCCACGTCGGCGTCGGTGGCCAGCCGGCGGTTGAGGGCGTAGCGCACGGGCTGGCAGGGGTTGAACCGCACCGGCCGGCAGCCGTCACTGGTGACGAACAGGAACGTGTAGTCGTACGACGCCCGCACGCCCTCACGGACGGTCCCGTTGGCGTCGGGGGAGAGATGGTCCCGCGCCGGGCAGTCGGGAGACGGAGGGGTTGTCGGGCCGGCGGGCCCCGCCCCTCCGGGGTGGCTCCCGGCCGCGCCGAACAGGGCGCTGACGGCCGCCCCGGCCACGGCAAGAGCGACCAGCAGCAGCGCCACCCGGCCCGCCCATCCCACCGGCGCCAGCTCGCCTTCGATCGAGAGGCTGACGTCCTCGATGCCGGCGCCGATGTTCTCCACCGCCCGCTCATACCAGGCCGTCGCTCCCGGGACGGCCGGCGCCGAGGAGCCGACGCTGGCTCGCACACCCATACGTGCGGCGATGGTAGCCGGGGCGCTTTCTGGCTCGGCGAGCGGCCCGGGAACTTGCATACATTCGCGCATAGCGCACTTGCAACGATTGCGCAAGAAACTGTTGCTCTCTATGTCTGAGACAGATAGCCTTTTCATTGGGGATCGGCGGAAACAGGCATCCCCATCCGGCATGGCGAATCGGTCACCGGGTGACCACGGAGGGCGCACCGACTATGTGCTTCAAGAACTTGCCAATCGAGTTCGACGGCGGGGGCAAAGCCCGCCTGAAGGCGGGGGTCAAGGACCCCTACTCGGTCACGATCGCCGAGCCGAAAGGCTACGTACGCCGCAAGGAGGGCCCGGGCGCCCAGCTGGCCGCCCCGCCCCGCCTGCGGGACTGGAACATCGACCCCATGACCCGGGTCGCCGGCGCCCTGGCCGTGCACACCGTGCTGGACCTGGAGAACCGCCGGGCCGTCGACGCCCACTCCCGGGCCATGCTCTTCCGGGGCTATGAGGTCATCCTCGAAGGCCGTGACCCCCGCGACGCCATCGACATCTCCTCGCGGGCCTGCGGGGTGTGCGGCGGCGTGCACGCGTCGTGCAGTTCGCTGTGCATCGAGATGGCCTTCGGGGCCTGCCCCCCGCCCCTGGGCGTGGAGGTGCGCAACCTGGGCGAAGTGGCCGAGATGTTCTACGACCGCCCCCTGCACCTGGGCCTGCTGGCCGGGCCGGACTACTCCACCGCCCTGGTGAGCGTGACCAACCCCGAGCTGGTGACCCGGGCCGAGAAGACCCTAGCCCCCCACGGCGACATCCACGGCTACACCACCATCAAAGACATCATGGACGCCCTCAACCCCCTGACCGGGAAGATCTACCTCGAGGCCCTGGAGTGGACCCGGGTGGGGCGCATCATGTGCATGTTGATGTTCGGCAAGTACCCCCACCCCTCCACCCTGGTCCCCGGCGGGGTGTCCACCACCATCACCACCAGCTCCTTCAACGAGTACTACGGCCAGCTGGGCAAGATCCTCGACTGGTGCAAGGTGATCTGCCGCATCTGGGACGACCTGGTCGACTTCTTCTTGGAGGCCAACCCGGCCTACGAGCAGGTCGGCGCCCGGCCCACCTCGCTGTGCCAGACCGGCATCTGGGACAACTCCGAGGTCTATGACGCCACCTACGCCAACATGGACGCCTGGGGCAACGCCCGCTGGTCCACCCCCTCGGTCATCATCGAGGGCAAGTTGGTCTCCACCGACCTGACGGCCATCAACATGGGCATGGAGGAGTTCATCGAGCACTCCTTCTACGACGACTGGACCAAGACCGGCCCCCAGCGCTACATGACCGACCCCCTGGGCAACCCCCTGTCGCCCTATATGGCCTGGAACAAGACCACCCTGCCCAAGCCCACGGGGACGAACTTCAAGGAGCGCTACACCTGGGACACCGCCCCGCGCTGGGACCGTCAGGTGGTCGAGACCGGCGCCTACGGCCAGCTGTGGGGCACCGCCCTGCGGGGCGACTACACCGAGAACCCCTTCTGCGAGCCCACCGGTGACGGCCTGCGCATGCTGGTGCCCCGCCACGCCCTGCCCGAGACCGAGCTGTTCTGGCCCCTGCCCCGCACCCTCAACGCCTTGGAGCGCAACCGGGCCCGGGCCTACTCGCTGGCCTTCACCGCCACCATCGGCATGAACTGCCTGCTCAAGGCCTTCGAGTACTGGCGCAAGGGCGAGACCAAGGTCCACACCCCCTTCAAGATCCCCCGTGACGAGCGCATCTCCGTCGGCTACTGGGAGGCGGGCCGGGGCTACCTGTCCCACCACATGATCATCGACAAGGGCAAGATCGTGAACTACCAGATCAACACGCCCTCCACCCTCAACGCATCTCCCACCGACCCCTTCGGTGGCCTCGGCCCCTACGAGCAGGCCATCGTCGACACCCCCATCCTGGAGTCGGTCCCCGACGACCAGATCAAGGGCATCGACGTGCTGCGGGCCATCCGCAGCTTCGACCCCTGCATGCCCTGCACCACCCACATGGACACCGGCAAGGGCATCATCAGCCGGGAGATCAACTCCTGCGGCTGCACGCTGGACTAAGTCGAAGCGCCCCCTAGATCTGTCGCCGGCCGGCGGGCTTCCTTGGCAGGTTCTCCCGCCGGTCGGCGACCGAACAGGTTGTGCGGAGCTCAGTCCATGGCGTCGAGCAGGCGCGCCTCGTAGCCCTCAGCCAGGGCGATCAGGGCCTCTTGGCAGTCGCCGGTGAAGGCCGAGCCATGCATGATGGCGAGCGTGCTCGGGTCGAGGGCGGCCAGCTTGCGGATCGTCGACGCGGTGGCCGGCGTGAGCGCGGTCTGGCCCTTGAACAGGTCCTCGGCTGCGAACGCCCGCTCGATCACGTCGTCGTCCCGCACGGGTGGGCCGCCACCGGTGTGGGTGAACAGGTCGCCGCACAGCAGCGTCCCCGTGGTCTCGTCGAAGAGCAGGCCGGCGTCCCAGCCGTGGAGCACATGGGGCGTGTCGATGCGGCGGATCCGCTTGCCCCCGATGTCGAGGACCTCGCCATCGGGCCACTCCTGCGGCGGCCGGTTGGCCAAGTCGGCCACCGAGATCTGGGCGGTGACCTGGCCGACGATCAGGGTGGCCTCCTCCGACACGTTGAGCCACCGGTTCATCGACCCGCACTCGTCGGCCTCGAAGTGGCCGAAGGAGATCCACCGGATCCGGTCGAGGTCCATGATGCGGCCGGTGGCCTCGGCGATATCGGGGAAGAGCAGGCGGGGGCCGCAGTGGAAGAGCAGCGGTTCCTCGGCGTCGAGCAGGAACTGGTTGAACGTGAACCCCTCACCCGGTGACGCGTCCGGGAGGTAGGTGCAGATCCGGTAGATCCCCTCGGCGATCTCGTCCACGGCAGTCTTCATGACCATCAGGGTAGGGGGTTACCCTCGGGCCCGTGCCTGACGACGCGGTGGTACTTGAGGCGGCCGGTCACGAGATCGCCATCACCCATCCCCACAAGGTCTTCTTCGCCGAGCGGGGCGAGACGAAGCTCGACCTGGCCCGGTTCTACGTGTCGATCGCCGGCCCGTTGCTGGCCGCCATCGGCGGCCGGCCCGTCCTCCTCCAGCGGTTCCCGAACGGGGCGGGCCAGCCGTCGTTCTTCCAGAAGCGGGCCCCGGAGTCCCGGCCCGAGTGGTTGCAGACGGCGGTGGTCAGCACGCCGAACGGGACCACCTCCGATGCCCTCGTGGTCGCCGACCTGGCCCACGTCCTCTGGGCCGTCAACCTGGCCTGCCTCGGGTTCCACGTGTGGCCCACCCGGGCTGCCGACCTCGACCATGCCGACGAGTTGCGCATCGATCTCGACCCCACGCCGGGCGTGACGTTCGCCATGGTCCGGGAGGCGGCGGTCGAGGTCCGCACGCTCTTCGGCGAGCTCGGGGTGCTGGCCATGCCGAAGACCACCGGCAACCGGGGCATCCACGTCTACGTGCGGCTGCAACCGCGGTGGACGTCGTACGAGGTGCGGGCGGCGGCGGTGGCCGTGGCCCGGGAGCTCGAACGCCGGCGCCCGGACCTCATCACCGCCGCCTGGTGGAAGGAGGAGCGGGGTACGCGCGTGTTCGTCGACTTCAACCAGAACGCGCCGCACAAGACGATCTTCGGGGCCTGGTGCGTACGGGCCCGGGCCGGGGCCCAGGTGTCGACGCCGTTCGGCTGGGAGGAGCTGGGGACCATCGCCCCCGACGAGCTGACCATGGCCACCGTCCCGGCTCGGGTGGCCGCCCATGGCGACCCGTGGTCGCCCATGGACGCCGATCCCCAGTCGCTCGAGCCGGTGCTCGACCTGCACCGCCGGGACCAGGCCGCCGGCCTCCTCGATGCCCCCTGGCCGCCGGTCTACCCCAAGATGCCGGGCGAGCCGCCCCGGGTCGCGCCGAGCCGGGCGCGTAAGCCATGAACGTGCTCTTCACCAGCAGCCCGGGGCTCGGCCACGTGCACCCAATGGTGCCGCTGGCCCGGGCGCTTGCCGACCGGGGCCACGACGTCCGCTGGGCGGTACCCGACGACGTGCACCCCCGGCTGCAGGCCGCCGGCTTCGCCACGTTCTCCGCCGGCCTCGACGTGGCCACGCGCAGTGCCGAGTTCAGCCGGCTGGTCGCCTCCTTCTCCTCACTGCCTCCCGAGGAGCGGCCGGACCGGCTCTTCCCGGCCTACTTCGGCGCGGTCAGCCCGCCGGCCATGCTCGCCGACCTGCTCGGCGTCGTCGAGGTGTGGCCGCCGGCGCTGGTCGTGTCCGATATGAGCGAGCTGGCCGGGCCACTGGCGGCGGCGGTCCGAGGCATCCCCCACGTCGCCCACGGTTTCGGCCCGCTGCTCCCGGCGCACCGCGTGGCGGCGGCGGCGACGGAGGTCGCCCCGCTCTGGCGAGCCCATGGGCTCGAGCCGGCCCCCTATGGCGGGGTGTTCGACCTGCTCTACCTCGATATCTACCCGCCGGCGCTGCGCTCGGGGCCTTACGACCACGCCCCCCACGTGCAATCGTTGCGGCCGGTCCCGTTCGATGCCGGCGGCGCCGGCGAGGATCGCGCCGGCCCGGTGGTCGCCGGCAGCCGGCCTCTGGTGTACGTGACGTTCGGCACCGTCTTCAACACCGGCGGGCCGTTCCCCGCGGCCGTCGCCGGCGCAGCCCGGCTCGACGTCGACGTGCTGGTCACCGTGGGCCCGACGGGCGACCCCGGCGCCCTCGGGCCGCTCCCGCCCAACGTCCGGGTCGAACGGTACGTGCCGCAGACGGCCCTCTTGCCGCAGTGCTCGGTGGTGGCGTCCCACGCCGGCTCGGGCACTTTCCTGGCCTCTATCGGCCTGGGGATCCCCCAGCTGTGCCTGCCTCAGGCCGCCGACCAGTTCATCAACGGGGCACGAGGGGCCGCCGCGGGTGCCGCCCTCACCCTTGGCCCGGCCGAGATGTCGGCCGATGCGGTGTCCGGCGCGCTGCACCGCCTACTGCACGAGCCGGCCTTCGCCGATCGGGCCCGCCAGATCGGGGCCGAGATCGCGGCCATGCCCAGCCCGGACGAGGTGGCCATGGTGCTCGAGGGCCTGCCCGCGACGTGGGGCCAGTGACCGAGCTGGACCTGGCGCCGGCGGCGATGGCCGCCGGCGGCGCCGCCATCGCCCGAGACGCCGGCGGCCGGGTGGTCTTCATCGACGGCGCCTTGCCGGGGGAGCGGGTGCGGGCCCGGGTGACCGAGGCCCGCAAGGACTTTGCCCGGGCCGTGGCCGTCGAGATCCTCGAACCGTCGCCCGATCGGGTGGCGCCCCCGTGCCCGGCCCTGGCTGCCGGCTGCGGCGGCTGCACCTGGCAGCACGTGTCACCCGCCGGCCAGGTCCGCCTCAAGGTTGACATTGTGGTCGACGCCCTGCGCCGGATCGCCAAGCTGGCCGACCCGCCGGCGCCGGCGGTGGCGGCCATGACCGGGCCCGCCCTCCGCACCACCGCCCGCCTGGCCGTCGACGCCAACGGTCGCGCCGGCCATCGGCCCCGCAGCGGCGCCGGCGCGGTGGCCACCGGCTCGTGCCTGGTGGCCCACCCGCTCCTTGAGGAGCTGATCGTCGCCGGCCGCTACCCCGGCGCCGGCGAGGTCTTCCTCCGGGTGTCCGTGGCCACCGGCGAACGGCTGGTCCTCGTCGACAGGGGCGCGACCGCGGTCGATGTGCCGGCCGGCACCGCCGTGTTCGAGGAGGGCGACACCCGGCCGGCGTTCGTGCACGAGGACGTCGCCGGCCGGCGGTTCCGGGTGTCGGCCGCCTCGTTCTTCCAGCCTGGCCCGATCGTCGCCGAGGCCCTGGCCGCCGCCGTCTCCATCGCCATCGGCGACGCCCTGCCCGCCGGCGGCACCCTGGTCGACGCCTACGCCGGCGTGGGCCTCTTCGCGTCCGTCCTCGGCGCGTCCCGCCAGTGCCGGGTGGTCGCCGTCGAGAACGACGCGTCGGCGGTGGCCGACGCCCGGGTCAACCTGGCCGGGCTCGACGCCAAGGTCGCCGCCGTCGAGGTCGGGCGGTGGAAGCCCCACCGGGCCGACGTGGTCGTGGCCGACCCGGCTCGGTCCGGGCTCGGGCGCCCCGGCGTCGTGGCCGTCGCCGCCACCGGCGCGGTCCGCATCGTGCTGGTCAGTTGCGACCCGGCCTCACTGGCGCGCGACACGGTCCTGCTCCGTGACGCCGGCTACACCCTGGCGGGCGTCACCCTCGTCGACGCCTTCCCGCACACCTTCCACGTGGAGACGGTCAGCCGGTTCGACCGGGCGACGGCGCCCTGAGCGCGGCGAGGGCGGTCGCCACCGCGTCGACCGCGGCGGGATCCCACAGCTCGTCGGCGCCCTTGTCGGCCGCCACCACGCCGACGGTGGCCGAGAGCACGACGTCGGCCCCCTGGGCCCGCAGCGTCTGCTCCAGGGCCTGCCGGCCGAGCACCCCGCCCAGGGGCCGGGGCGACCCGCACAGCACGGCCACCCGCTTGCCGTAGAGCTCCCCGGTGCCGACCAGCCAGTCGAGGGCGTTCTTCAGCGCCCCGGGGAGGCTGTGGGCGTACTCCGGGCTGGCGATCAGCACCCCGCCGGCGCCGCCCACCTGGGCCCGCCAGGCGACGACCGCGTCCGGGGTGGCGCCGTCGCGGTCGACGTCGGGGTTGAAAGGGGCGATGTCGGCCGCGGAGACCGCGTCCACCACCTCGACGCCGGCGGGGGCGATGCGGTGCGCGGTCCGGAGGATGGCGGCGTTCGACGACCGGGCCTGAAGGCTCCCGGACACGGCGAGGATCCGCATGACGACGATGATGGCAGCGGGACCGAACGCGTGGCAGAGTTCCTCCGGAAATAGGTACCTCAAGCCGAGGAGAGTTGGATGCGCGGTTTCCCGAGGCGGCGGTGGTCCAGTCCGGCCATCGTGCTGTTGCCCTTGCTGCTGGCGTCGGCCTGCGGTGGCAGTGACAAGAAGGAGACCGGTGCGGGCAGCACCCAATCCACCAAAGTCGTGAAGATCGGCGTGATCGCCCCGCTGTCGGGTGACCTCACGGCCACCGGCACCGGCATCCGGAACTCCGTCGAGCTGGCCATCCGCCAGGCCAACGAGAAGAACGCCGTCCCCGGCTGGCGCATCGAGCTGGCCGCCGAGGACGATGCGGCCAAGCCCGATGTCGGCGCCGCCGCTGCGGCCAAGCTCAGCTCCGACGCCGCCGTCGTCGGCGTGGTCGGCACCTACAACTCCAGCGTGGCCCTCCAGACGGCGCCGGTCCTGCTGAAGGCGAACATCGTCCAGATCTCCCCGGCCAACACCAACGACACCCTGACCCGCGGCCAGAACTTCAAGACCACCCCGGCCCGGCCGTACCCGAACTATTTCCGCACCGCCACCCTCGACTCGCTCCAGGGTGGGTTCGCCGCCGACTACGCGTCGAACGACCTCAAGGCCAAGACCGTGGCCGTCATCCACGACAAGAAGGCCTATGGCCAGGGCCTGGCCGACTCCTTCAAGGCCCGGTTCGAGAAGAACGGCGGCAAGGTGCTGACCACCGAGACCATCAACCCCGGCGACAAGGACTTCTCGGCCGTCCTGTCCAAGATCAAGCCCCTCAACCCCGACCTGATCTTCTACGGCGGCGAGTACCCCGAGGGCTCGCTGATCTCCAGCCAGGCCCACGGGCCACAGGCCATCAAGGCGCCGGTGATGGGCGGCGACGGCATCGTCGACCCGACCTACACCAAGACGGCTGGCGCCGCCGCCAACGGGGACTACGGCACGTCGGTGGGGGCGCCGCCGGAGAGCCTGGCGTCGGCCAAGCAGTTCATCGCCGACTACAAGGCGGCCGGGTACAAGGACTCCTACACCGCCTACGGGGCCCTGGCCTACGACGCCGCCAACGCCATCATCGGCACCCTCCCCGCGGCCCTGGGCACGGCCACGGCCGTCGACGACGGGGTGCGGCGCAAGGTGGTCGACGCCGTGGGCAGGGTCAGCTTCAACGGGGCCAGCGGCGCCGTCGCCTTCGACGCCTTCGGCGACACGGTGACCAAGACGCTCACCATGTACAAGGTCGACGCCGGCGAGTTCAAGCCCATCAAGACCGGGGAGTTCAAAGGCTGAGACAGCTCGTCCAGCAGCTTGTCAACGGCACGGTGCTGGGCGCGACCTATGGGCTGATCGCCCTCGGCTACACGATGGTCTACGGGATCATCCAGCTCATCAACTTCGCCCACGGTGAGATCTTCATGGTCGGGGCCTTCGGTGGCCTGACGGCGTACCGCTACTGGCTCCCCGGCTCGCTGGCGGGGAACGTGTGGGTGGCGCTGCCGTTCGTGCTCCTCGTGGCCATCGGCGTGGCCGTGGCCGTGGCCGTCCTGGTCGAGCGGCTGGCCTACCGGCCGCTGCGCAACGCGCCCCGGCTGGCCCCGCTGATCACCGCCATCGGGGTGTCGATCTTCCTCCAGGAGATGGTCCGCCTCTTCTACCCGGGCGGCAAGCGCCAGCAGCCCTTCCCCCAGCTCATCTCCAGCGGCACCTTCGCGGTGGGCGGGGTCACCGTGGCGTGGGTCTCGGTGTTCGTCGTGGTGGTGGCGGTGGCGTTGATGGTCGGCCTGCAGGTCTTCGTGAAGACGACCCGCACCGGCAAGGCCATGCGGGCCACGTCGCAGGATCCGGAGAGCGCCCGGCTCATGGGCATCGACATTGACCGGGTGATCGTCGTCACCTTCGTGCTGGGGGCGGCCCTGGCTGCGGTCGCCGGGGTGATGCAGGGCATGCGCTTCGCCCAGATCGACTTCCGCATCGGCTTCCTGGCCGGCCTCAAGGCGTTCACCGCCGCCGTCCTGGGCGGCATCGGCAACCTCACCGGCGCCGTCCTCGGCGGCTTCCTGCTCGGCATCGTGGAGGCCCTGGCCACCCAGTACGTGCCCCACGGCTCGTCGTGGAAGGACGTGTGGGCCTTCGTCATGCTCATCGGCGTGCTGGTCGTCCGGCCCGGTGGGCTGCTCGGCGAGCGAGTGGCGACCCGGGCATGAGGCTCGACCGGCCGTCCGGCGTGGCCCTGCCGGCGGCCGGTGCCGCCGCCCTGGTCGCCGGCAGCCTGTCGCCGTGGGCCACCTTCGCCGGGTTCCCCGGCAAGATGTCGCTCGGGGGGTTCCCCGGCGGCGCCCGCCTGTTCTGCCTCCTTCTGGTGGCCGGTTCCGCGCTCTTCGTGGTCGACACCGGCGGCCGCCGGCGGGCGGCGCTGGCCGCCGCCTTGGGCGCGGTGGCGGTCGTCGGCCTGAACCTGGTGGCCCTGGTCGACCAGGGCGGGGGCCTCGGCGGGCCGGCGTGGGGTGCGTGGCTGAGCCTGGCCGGCGCCGGCCTGCTGGCCGCCGGCGCGTGGCGCCTGCCGGCGGGGCGGGCGGCGGCCCCGGACGACTGGCCGGCCCGGCCGGCCTCCGTCGAGGTGGCCGCGGTGGCGGTCGGCCTCCTCGCCCTGCTCGGCGCCGTTGTGTGGGGCCTGGCCATCAACGAGTCGAGCCGGTTCGTGTCGTTCCTCGTGTTCGTTGGCTTCACCTGCGCCGCCCTCCACCACCTCGGGCTGTTCACCTGGCTGACGGTGCTCTTCGCCCGCCGCCAGCGCATGGCCGTCGCCCTCGGCGGCGCCGCGGCGGTGGCCTTCCCGTTCACCCAGCAGGGCAACGCCTACTGGATCCGGGTGTTCGCCTCGATCGGCGTCTTCGCCGTGGCGGCCATCGGGCTCAACGTGGTCGTCGGCCTGGCCGGCCTCCTCGACCTCGGCTACGTGGCCTTCTTCGGCGTCGGCGCCTACGTCGGGGCGCTCCTGGCCAACGCCTCGCTGACCACCGTGCACGTGCACGTCCCGTTCCTGGCCGTGGTCCTCCTGGGCGGGTGCGTCGCCGCCGTGTTCGGGCTGGTGATCGGGGCGCCCACGCTGCGGCTCCGGGGCGACTACCTGGCCATCGTCACGCTCGGCTTCGGCGAGATCTTTCGCATCACCGCCAACAACTGGGACGGGCTCACCCGTGGCCCCAACGGGATCTCGGGCGTCCCCGACCTGGCTGCCGGCGGGTTCAACTTCGGCGCCGCCCACTCCCTGTTCGGCGTCACCCTGCCCGGGTTCGCCAACTACTACTTCGTCGAACTGGCCCTGATCGCCGCGGCCATCGTGGTGTTCACCCGGCTCAACGACAGCCGGATCGGCCGGGCGTGGGTGGCCATCCGCGAGGACGAGGTGGCCGCCGCGGCCAGCGGGATCGACACCATCCGCCTGAAGCTCCTGGCCTTCGCCATCGGCGCGTTCATGGCCGGCTGCGCTGGCACGGTGAACGCCCACCTCACCACCCAGGTGTCGCCCGACTCCTACACCTTCCTCGAGTCGATCCTGCTGGTGGCCGCGGTCGTGCTCGGCGGGATGGGCACGGTGCCCGGCGCCCTGCTCGGCTCGACCGCCCTGTTCGTGCTCCCCGAAAAGCTGCGGTCCTTCCAGGACAAGCGGCTCCTCCTGTTCGGGGCCGCCCTGGTCCTGCTCATGCGCTTCCGCCCCGAAGGGCTGGTGCCCAGCCGCCGGCGCCGGCGGGAGTTCCGTGACGACGCGCCGGCGCCGGCGCCGTGACCGGCCCGGGAGGCCGGTCCGTCCGGCATTCGCTGGTCCGCACTCCCACCGGGAGTGCGGACCAGTGACCGGCCCGGGAGGCCGGTCCGTCCGGCATTCGCTGGTCCGCACTCCCACCGGGAGTGCGGACCAGTGACCGGCCCCGGAGGCCGGTCCGTCCGGCATGCGCTGGACCAGTGAGCCCGCTGCTCGAGGTGCGCGGCGTCACCAAGCGGTTCGAGGGCCTGCTCGCCGTCGACCGGGTCGACCTCGACGTGGGTCAGGGCGAGATCGTCGGCGTGATCGGCCCGAACGGGGCGGGCAAGACGTCGCTGTTCAACTGCCTGAGCGGGCTCGACGCCCCCACCGCCGGCACCATCCGGTTCCGGGGCGAGCTGCTGGCCGGCCGTCCCGATCGCTTTACCCGGGCCGGCGTGGCCCGGACCTTCCAGAACATCCGGTTGTTCCCCCACATGACGGCGTTCGAGAACGTGCTGGTCGGCCGGCACTGCCGGACCCGCGTGGGGCTGGCGTCGGCCATCGGTCGCGGGCCGAGGTTCCACCGCGAGGAGCGGGAGTCCGAGGCCCGGGCCGGGGAACTGCTGGCCTTCGTCGGGCTCGGCCGTCTCGGCGGGGTAGTGGCCCGCAACCTGTCCTATGGCGACCAGCGCCGGCTGGAGATCGCCCGGGCCCTGGCCAGCGAGCCGGGCCTGCTCCTGCTCGACGAGCCCCGGGCCGGGATGAACGCCCAGGAGACGCGGGCCACCGCCGACCTGGTCCGCCTCATCCGCGACCGGGGCGTGGCCGTGGCCGTGATCGAGCACGACATGCGGTTCATCTTCGGCCTGTGCGACCGGGTCGCCGTGCTCGTGCAGGGCCACAAGCTGGTCGAGGGCTCACCGGCCGAGGTCCAGGGTGACCCCCGGGTGATCGAGGCCTACCTCGGCGCGCCCACCGCCTGATGGCCCTACTGGAGGTGCGCGACCTCCACGTGGCCTACGGGCAGATCGAGGCGGTCCGGGGGATCGGGTTCGACGTGGAGGCCGGGCAGGTCGTCGCCCTGATCGGCAGCAACGGGGCGGGCAAGACCACCACGCTGCGGACCCTCTCCGGCCTGCAGCGGGCCGGCGCCGGCGAGATCCGCTTCGACGGGCGGCGCATCGACCACCTCCCCGCCCACGAGATCGTGGCCCTCGGCGTCGCCCACGCGCCCGAGGGGCGCCGGCTGTTCCCCCGGCTGACCGTCCGGGAGAACCTCGACCTGGGCGCCTACCGCCGGCGCGACGCCGAGGTCGAAGCCGACGTGGCCATGGTCTACGGCCTGTTCCCGGTGCTCGCCGACCGCCGGGCCCAGGCCGCCGGCACCCTCTCCGGCGGCGAGCAGCAGATGGTGGCCATCGCCCGGGCCCTGATGAGCCGGCCCCGCCTGCTCATGCTCGACGAGCCGTCGATGGGCCTGTCGCCCCTGGTGATGCGCACGATCTTCGCCACCCTGGCCGAGTTGAAGGCCCGGGGCACCACCCTCCTCCTGGTCGAGCAGAACGCCCAGGCCGCCCTGGCCCTGGCCGACCACGGCCATGTCCTCGAGACCGGCCGCATCGTCCTGTCGGGCACGGGCGCCGACCTGCTGGGCGACGCCGGCGTCCGAAAGGCCTACCTGGGCGAAGATTGACCCCCGCGCTCCCCCCTGCAACTGGTGACGGTCGGACACGCTCCGGCGTGTGCAACCGTCACCAGTTGCCGGGAAATCTGGCCGGACCTGTCGATCCGGGCCAGTGCTTGATCCGGGTGACGGGGGACTGGGACTTGGCCGAGGAGAGCGCCCAGGAGGCGTTCGCCCTGGCCCTGGCCCGCTGGCCGCGCGACGGCGTCCCCCGGAACCCCGGCGCCTGGCTCACCACCGCGGCCCGGAACCGGGCCGTCGACTATCTCCGCCGGGCGCGACCGGCGCGGCCAAGATCCAGGAGGCCGCCGTGCTCTCGAAGCCCTCACCCGCTGAGCCCGATGACGGCGGCGTTGCCGATGACCGCCTGCGACTGCTGTTCACCTGTTGCCACCCGGCGCTGGCCGTCGATGCCCAGGTGGCACTGACGCTGCGGACGCTGGCCGGGCTCACGACGGCCGAGATCGCCCGCGCCTTCCTCGTGCCCGAGGCGACGATGGCCCAGCGCCTGGTGCGGGCCAAGCACAAGATCCGCAACGCCGGCATCCCCTACCGCGTGCCGCCGGCGCACCAGCTCCCCGAACGCACCGGCGCGGTGCTCGCGGTGATCTACCTGCTGTTCAACGAGGGCTACTCGGCTACTTCGGGCGCCGACCTGGTCCGCCAGGGCCTGTGTGCCGAGGCCATCAGGTTGGCGCGCACGCTGGCTGCCCTGATGCCCGACGAGCCCGAGGCCGTCGGGCTCGTGGCCCTCCTGCTCCTCCATGACTCCCGCCGGCCGGCCCGTGTCGGCGGGGATGGGGAGCTCGCCCCTCTGGACGAGCAGGACCGCAGCCGGTGGGACGCCGCCTCCATCGAGGAGGGGCTCCGTCTCCTCGACGCCGCACTCCGCCGGGGCCAGCCCGGCCCGTACCAGGTGCAGGCCGCCATCGCCGCCATCCACGCCACCACCGTGGATGCTTCGGCCACCGACTGGACCCAGATCACCGTCCTGTACGGCGAGCTGGCCCGTATGGTGCCGTCGCCGGTCGTGGCCCTCAACCGGGCCGTCGCCGTCGCCATGGCCGACGGCCCGGCGGCCGGGCTGGCCCTGGTCGACGAGCTGGTCGTCGCCGGCGCCCTGACCGGCTACCGCCTGCTCCCCGCCACCCGGGCCGACCTGCTCCGCCGCCTCGGTCGCCTGGCGGAGGCGACCGAGGCGTACCGCCAGGCGATCGAGCTGACGTCCACCGACGCCGAGCGCCGCTACCTGGCCCGCCGCCTGGACGAGGTTGCCCGCTCCGCGGATCGATCTGGCTGCAGTGACCTGCCAATTGGCGGGCAGCTGCAGCCAGATCGAGGGGGGGCCTAGGTCACGACCAGGGCGGTGACCATGCCGAACATGCCGTCGGCCCGCTCGGCGTGGCTGAGGATGTGGCAGTGCCAGGCCCAGGTGCCGACCTCGGTGGCGTGGACGAGGACGGTGTAGCGCTCACCCGGGCCGACCAGGATCGTGTCGGCGTTGTACGGCTGGGGGAGCGGGTAGCCGTCCTTGGCGATGACCAGCTGGGCCATCCCGTGCAGGTGCATGGGGTGGGCCATGGTGCCCTCGTTGAGGTAGTGGACCTCGACCCAGTCGCCCTGCTTGGCGACGACCGGAGCGGTGGCCGGGAACGACTTGCCGTTGAGGCTGAACCCGATGACGCCCGAGTCGTTGAGCATCATGGTCTGCTCCTGGGCGACGGTGACGCCGGCGGGGACGGGCATGTGCCCGATGAGGAACGTGCCGGCGAGGCCATCGGGGACCTGGGCGACGGCGTTGCTGTGGGAGTGGTACATGCCGACCGCCGGCGTGGCCTGGGCGGTGAAGCTGTAGGTGAACGTCTCGCCCGGCTTGATGGGGGCCTGGGTGATGAAGGGGACACCGTCGGCGGCATTCGGGGTGGTGAGCCCGTGGAAGTGGATGACGGTGGACTCAGGGAGCTGGTTGTGCAGGACCACCTGCACCTTGTCGCCGGGCTCGGCCCGCAGTGTGGGGCCGGGGACGGTCCCGTTGTAGGTCCAGGCGTCGACGAACCGTCCGGGCTCGACCTCCCACTTCACGATCGAGGCGGTGAGGTCGAACTGCTTGGTGCCGTCGGCCAGCACCTTCGGGGCCAGGTCCTGCCCGCCCACGCCTTGGGTCTTGGCCGGGAACGCCTTGATGGACTTCTCCATGGCCGCGTCCATCTCGTCGTTCGTCATCACGTGGGCCGCCGGCGTCGCCACCGCCACCGCCGTCCCGCCACCCGCGGTGGCGGCGGTGACCACGAGCGTGGCCTTCATGCCGGCGTCGGCGTGGCCGGCGACCTGGCAGACCAGCGTGTAGGTGCCAGGGGCCAGCCCGGTCAGTACCAGGTGGGCCGTGCCGCCGGCGTTGAGCATCGGCGTCATGAAGTCGGTGCCCTCGATGGCGACGTTGTGGGTCACGGCGCCCTCGTTGTGGACGTCGAGCGTGCCGCCCGACGCCAGGGTCACCGACGCCGGGGTGATGGCGAACTCGCTGAGGTGCACGCTGGCCGTCGCCGCCGGCTTCCCGGCCGCGGGACCAGCGCCGTTCCGGGACTCGTCGACGGCCCGGAAGCCCAGCCCCACCCCGAAGATGCCGGCGACGAGGGCCATGCCGGACACAATCACCGCGAAGAACATCAGGTTGTCGCGCCGGTCACCGTTCCTGCCGGGTGGCCGTACCGGGGGCTTCCGGCGGGCAGGTGCCGGTGTGGGGGTGGGCGGGGCCGCGGGCTCAAAGGTCGTGGTCATGGGTCGAGTCTCTGGAAATCGGCCGGCGGTCACCAGGGCCCCCTGTCCCGGGACAGAGGGCCGAAAGTCCCGGGCCCGGGCCGGTGGGGCTAGCGGTCGCTGCTGATGGCGTCGAGCACGGCGAGGCCGGCGGCCTTGCGGGCCGGGAGGACGCCGGCCAGCATGCCGGCGACGGTTGCCAGGCCGGCCAGGCCAGCCAGTTGGGCGATCGGGAAGACCAGCTCCGTCACGCCGAGGGCCCGCATCGAGGCCACCAGCGCCCACCCGAAGAACACGGCCACGACGATGCCGAGGCTGGCGCCGAGGCAGGCGATGATCGCCGCCTCCGAGCGGACCATCGACCGGAGCTGGCGGCGGGCCATCCCGATGGCTCTGAGCAGGCCGAGCTCGCGGGTCCGCTCATGGATGGACAGGGCCAGGGTATTGGCGATGCCGAGCAGGGCGATCACCACCGAGAGGGCCAGCAGGGCCGTGACCGGGACGAGGAGCCGGTCGACCTGGTCGCCCTGGGCGGCGATGACCTGGGCGTGGTCCATCACCTTGACCACCGGGTAGTCGGCCAGGGCCCGTTCGATCTCGGCCCGCCCCGCCGCCGGCGTGACCCCCGGCGCCAGGGCCACGTCGACCGAGAGCGCGAAGATCTGGGCGTAGTTGGCCTTGTAGGCGCCGAGGGTGATGACGAAGTCGGTCCGCACCGCGTTGGTCGAGAACGTGCCCTGCAGCACCATGTTCCGGGTGCCGGTGCGGGCGAAGGTCATCGGCACCTTGTCGCCGACCCGCCAGCCGTAGCGTTCGGCGACGGTGTCGCGGACCAGCACGCCGGCGTCGTCGAGCCGGCGCACGGCGGCGCCGGAGGCGGCGTCGACCTCGTGCATGGCGGTCACGGTCGTCGGGTCGACGGCCAGGAGCGTCTGGGTGCGGCCGTCGAGGCCCCACTGGCCGCCCCGGATCTCCGAGACGGTGGCGACGGCCGGCGTGGCCCGGAGGCGGTCGACGACGGCCGGCGGCACGCCGCTGACAGCCCCGCCCAGGCCGGTGGGGGTGAGCACGAAGTCGGCCCGGAGGCTGTCGTCGACGGTACGGCTGGCCGACGCTTTGACCGAGGCGGCCAGGA
This sequence comes from Acidimicrobiia bacterium, assembly GCA_023264995.1. Lineage (GTDB taxonomy): Bacteria > Actinomycetota > Acidimicrobiia > Acidimicrobiales > AC-14 > CADCTB01. The sequence continues at coordinate 43,339 of JAHFUR010000026.1, forward strand.
TGGCGACCACGCCAACCAGCCCGATGCCGATCATGAGGGCGGCGGCGGTCGACGCCGTGCGACGGGGGCTGCGCATGGCGTTCTCGCGGCCGAGGAACGCCGGCTCGCCGAACAGTCGCACCAGGGGCGCCCCGACGATGCGGGCGGCCCGGCCGGCCACCAGGGGAGCCAGGAGGGCGATGCCCACCAGCATGCCGACGGCGCCGATGCCGACGGCGATCGTGGGCCGGGCCCCGCCGCCGAGCACGCCGGTGAGGAGCGTGGCCAGCCCGGCGATCCCGGCGCCGGCACCGACCACGAGACGGCCGCCGGCCCCGTGGGTGCGGGCGCCGTCGGCGCCGCTCATGGCGCCGACCGGCGACACCTGGGTGGCCCGGCGGGCCGGGGCGAGGGCGGCGAGGACGGTGACCACCACGCCGGCCGCCACGCCTATGACCGCGGTGCGGGGCAGGAAGACCGCCGTGGCGCTGGGGAGCTGGAAGCCCATCCGTCCGAACAGGGCCAGCAAGCCCCGGGCCGCGCCGAAGCCGGCGGCCACGCCCACGAGCGAACCGACCAACCCGACCGCCACCGCCTCGCACAGGACGGAGGCGGTGAGCTGGCCCGGGCTGGCGCCGAGCGATCGCAGCAGGGCCAGCTCCCGGGCCCGCTGGGCGACGAGGATGGAGAAGGTGTTGCAGATGATGAAGGCGCCGACCAGGAGGGCGACGGCGGCGAAGATCAGGAGCGCGGTCGGGAGGAAGGCCACCGCCTTGGTCCAGGACTCGGCCGACTCGCGGGCCACCTGGGCGGTGGTCACGGCCTCGTACTGGTCGGGGAGCACGGCGTTGATGCGGGCCCGCAGCGTTTCTGCGCTCACGCCGGGTTCGGCCTGGACGGGGATGGCGTCGACCTTGCCCTCGACGCCGAGCACCCGCTGGGCCGTCACCTGGTCGAAGATGGCCTTGGTGGACGCGACGACGTCGCCGGCGGCCTGGAGGAACCCGCCGATGGTGAACTCCTGCGTCGACCCGGAGAAGAGCACCTTGATCCGGTCGCCCAGCTGCAGGCCGTTCTTGCGCGCCGTCTCGGCGTCGATGGCCACCTCGCCCGGGCCGGTGGGCGCCCGGCCGGCGGCCAGGGCGACGTCAGGGGTGACCGCGCTGCCGACGGTGGGCAGGCCCTTGGCGTCGATGGGCTTGCCCTGCTTGTCCACCAGCTCGGCATACCCCTGCACGGCCGTCCAGGCCGCCTTGACGCCGGCAATGGACGTCACCCTGCTCAGGAGCGACTCGGGGACCGGCTCCCGCTCGGGAAGGCTGTTGGCCTGGGTGGCGAACAGGGAGGTCGACCGGACCACCACGTCGGCTGTCCCGCCGTTGTCGGCCGAGGCCTGGTGGAAGGCGGCGTTGACAGTGTCGGTCAGGATGAACGTGCCCGAGACCAGGGTGACGGCCAGTGCGACGGCCAGCGCCGTGCCGAACAGCCTCGCCCCTTGCGCCAGCGCCCCCCGCAGCAACCGCCTCATGGCACTGTCAGCCGCCTAGTTGCTTCATGTGGTCGATGGCCCGCTCGGCGGTGGGATCGAACATCTCGTCCACGACTTGCCCGTCAGCCAGGAACACTATGCGGTCGGCGTGCGCGGCGGCGACAGGGTCGTGGGTCACCATGACGATCGTCTGGCCGAAGGCGTCGACGGCCCGGCGCATGAACGCCAGCAGCTCGCCCCCGGCGCGTGAGTCGAGGTTGCCCGTGGGCTCGTCGGCGAAGATGATCTCCGGCCGGGAGACCAGGGCCCGAGCGGCCGCGACCCGCTGCTGCTGGCCGCCCGAGAGCTCAGCCGGCCGGTGGCCGAGCCGGTCGCGCAGCCCGACGACGTCGACGACGGTGTCGTACCAGTCAGGGTCGGGCTTCCGGCCGGCCAGCGCCAGCGGCAGGGTGATGTTCTCGGCCGCGGTGAGGGTGGGCAGGAGGTTGAACGCCTGGAAGATGAAGCCCACCCGGTCGCGGCGCAGGCGGGTGAGCTGGCGCTCACGCAGGGTGCCGAGGATGGTCTCGCCGATGGCCACCGACCCGGAGGTCAGGGTGTCGAGCCCGGCCAGGCAGTGGAGCAGGGTCGACTTGCCCGAACCCGAGGGGCCCATGATGGCCGTGAAGCACCCGGGGGCGAAGTCGACGTTGACGCCATCGAGTGCCCGCACCGAGGTCTCGGCGTTGCCGTAGAGCTTGACTGCATTGACCGCACGAGCGGCGGGGACACTGGAGACCAGGTAGGGGTACCGGGTCTCGGTGTCGGTGGTGGGGGCTCTCATCAGCATGGTCATGACGGGTTCTCTCTGCTCCTAAGCGAGCTTGGCGGCGTGGCCCGGGCAGTACAGGGTCACGGCTTGGCGGACGGCCCAGTCGGCCGTGGCCGGGGGGACGGTGATGGACGAGGGGATCATCGACAGGCCGGTCGCCTTCACCTGGGAGAAGGTCTGGCCGTTGTCGAAGGCGGTGCAGATCTGGTCGCCGGCCTGGTCGATCTGGGCCGGCGTCGGCGACACGAGCATGAGCAGGCCGCCGATCTGGCGCTTCAGCTCGGAGATCACGCCCTGGACCTCGGCGGCGGTCGGGGTGCGCCGGGCCACCTTCACCGGCGCCGGCGGCGTGGTGGGCGCCGGCGTGGGCGCCACTGTGGCGGCCGGCGTGGCCTTCACCGGGGCCTTGGTCGTCGGCGGGGCCGTCACGCGGGGCTTGGCCGCCGTCGTCGGGGTGGCGGCCGGACGGGCCGGGGCCGCCGTGGCGACGGTCGTCGGGGCCGGCGCCGGCGCCGTGGTGGTCGTGTCGCCGGGCTGGCGGGCACTCGGTGCCGTCACCTGCTCGGCCGACGAAAGCGCGGCGGTGTGGACCTGCCCATCGCCGCCGGACTGGATGACGGCGCCGGCGCCGGCGGCTATGCCCAGCGTCAGCGTGACGCCTGCAGCGCCGGCCAGCAGCTTCTTGTACAGGTTGGTGTTCGACATCTCGCCCCTCGCCTTCTCTCCCGTGGTTGAAGGAGATATCGACGAGTCAGGCCTATTCCTGAAGCAAACGGTTCCTGGTTGTTGGCTAGGAGGTGTCCCCGCCGATCCTGCGGATGGCGGTCAGCAGCTCGACGGGGATGGGGAAGATGAGGGTCGAGTTCTTCTCGGTGGCCACCTCGGCCAGCGTTTGCAGGGTGCGCAGCTGCAAGGCACCCGGTGCCGACGCCAGCATGTTGGCCGCCTCGGAAAGCTCCTGGCTGGCCTCCAGCTCACCGGTGGCGGCGATGACTTTGGCCCGCCGCTCGCGCTCGGCCTCGGCCTGGCGGGCCATGGCCCGGAGCAGTTCGGGGGGCAGGGTGATGTCGCGGATCTCGACCTGTTTGACCTCGACGCCCCACGCCCCGGTGGACACGGCGATCTTGTCCCGCAGCTCCTCGTTGACGGTCTCCCGGTGGGCCAGCAGGTCGTCGAGCTCGAAACGCCCGATGATCGAGCGGAGGCTGGTCATGGCCACCCGTTGGCTGGCGAAGCGGAAGCTGTCGACCCCGAGCACGGCCTGGACCGGGTCGAGCACCTGGAAGTAGACGACGGCGTCGACCTGGATGGTCACGTTGTCGGCGGTGATGGCGGCCTGGGGCGGGATGTCGACCACCTCCACCCGGAGGCTCACCTTCACCACCCGGTCGATCATCGGCAGGCGCACGACGATCCCCGGCCCCTTCGGCCCCTCCCGGATATGGCCCAGTCGGAAGAACACCGCCCGCTCGTACTCGGTGACGATGATCAGGATCGACGGGAGGACGACGAACAGGACGAAGGCGGCGACGGCACCTGCCACGGCGAGGGTGGTCATGCCCCCCAGTCTGGCCCCGCCCGGCGCCGTGCGCACCGGACGGGGTTACGGGAGCTGGCTACTTCCGGGCGGCGTCGCGGAGGTAGTTGTAGATCGTGTCGGTCATGCCCTGGACGTTGTGCTTCTTGCGGGCGTGGGCCTCGACCTTGGTCTTGAGGTCCTCCTCGGTGGCCGCCCGCACCGTGAAACCACAACCCTCGGCCCCGGCCTTTGCGCAGCTGTGCTCGTACATGTGGCGCTCCCTCTCTGATGTCGGCTCCACCAACGTTCGGAGCCGGCCCGGCGGCCGGATGACGCCGGCGGAGCGACTTTCAGGACGGCTGGGCCGCCGTCGCGCCCGCCGTCGTCGCGTCGACCCAGGCGTCGAGGCTGGCCGGCGTGATGTCACCACCGCTCAAGCGGCCGATCTCGGCCCCGTCGCGGAACAGGAGGAAGGCCGGAAGGCCCATGACCCTCAGCGTCATGCACAGCCGGCGGGCGGTGGGAGCCTCCAGCTTCACGATCGAGAGGTCGCCGGCGCGGTCCGCCGCCATCTTCTCGACGTGGGGCATCAGTGCGATACAGGGCCGGCAGTCCGGGCCCCACACGTCGACCAGGACGGTGCCCTGGGCGACGAGATCGTCGAAGTTCTCCTTCGTGACCTCAACGAGGTTGCTCATGAGGTTCGGACCTTCCCTTCGGCTTCGGTCGGGTCAAGCACCCGGTCAATGTAGGAAACCAGATCGTCGACCGCTATGCGAACCGACGTGGCAACGTCCCGGTCAAGGCCCCAGTCGAGCTGGCACCGAACGCGCCGACGGAAGTGGGGACCGCCCCCTCGTTCGCCCGGGCACGCCGGCTGTTGCACGGCTTTTCACAACGGCGACGCATGTGTTCAGGCGAGCGCCGACGAGGTGCCGGCCGGCCCCTCGCGCACCGGAGGTGCCCACTCGAGCGTGCTGTCGGTATCCGGGGCCAGGAGGTTGCCGATGGCCTCCCGGATGGCGCCGAGGCTCCTCTCGTCGTCCGTGCTGACGTAGACGTGGACCGGGATGTCCTCGTCGTGCGCGTCGGCACGCCGTACGGACTGGTGGTGCAGCCAGTCGACCGTGCTACGTGAGGTGATGAGCACCGACACCAACCTGGCGTCAATCGCCGCTCGGATGATCGAACGGCGATTGGCCCCCCCGCACACGAGGATCACCGCGTTCCGGCTCGCGGCGGTGGCGAGGTCCTCGTAGTTGAGCCCTACGAGCACGCTCTTCGTCTCGGCTCGGGTCCCGTCGTGGTTGATGAACACGCCACCGATGGTCCCGGCAATGCGTTCGTCAGTCGTCGGCGGGAACAGTTCCGGGCTCACGCCGCTCCACTGGTAGAGCCCGGACTGCTCGTCCCAGGGCGAGGCGGACACAAGGACGACGTCGGCGCCTTGGAGGCGCTTGGTCAGCTCCTCGTCCCAGGCGTTCAGCGTCCCGTCCAGCATGTAGCCGGGCTGAGTAAAGGCCTCGACCGTCCCGGCCGTCCCGGCCGTCCCCGCCCTCCCGGCCGTCCCCGCCCTCCCGGCGTAGAGGGAGCAGAGCTCGTGGGCGATCGACTCGGCTCCGAGGCTGGGCTGCGCGGGGAGGACTCCGATGGCGGGGGACCACGTGAGATGGGCGCCGTGAGCGGAGGGGAGCTCGATCTCGCCGGCGGCATACATCTGCCGGAGCTCGTCGACGACCTGGCGCATGACCCAGCCCCAGGAGACAACGATCCGGCCGCCGCCCTCGGAGACAAGGCGGGTGACGACCGCGTGAAGGTACCCAGCGGTCGCCCGGTGGAGGGCATGACCTTCCTGGTCCGTGTACGGCTCGTCATTGAAGTCGACCGCGACGATCTCGGTCAGGTCGAACGCGGCGCGGAGCTCGGCCCGCTGCAGCGTGGGCGTGGGTGGGCTGCTCACCTCTACGGCGAGGCCCTTGGCCCAGTCCTGCGCAGAGCGGGTGTTGTCAAGGCAACCGGTGTTCACGCCGGGGAGCTGGCAGGTCTGCTCGAGCATCCGGCCACCACCGCCGAACGGCCGCGATTCCGCTGGCTCGTGGAAGGAGATCACCGTGTCGCACCGGTGCTCGATGATCTCGTTGGCGACGAGTACGTCTCCGCCCTCGGGGCCGGCAAGGAGGGGCATGACCTTGTCGGAGAACTCCGGGTGGACGGCAATCTCCAGTTGCCGGCGAAGGTCGCTCAGCGCGGCCGACGGTCGCCGCCCTGGGTCGATGGATGTCCCCAGCGACCCGAGGGCGCGGTCGAAGTACTCGATGGGTTGGCTGCCCATCCCGTCGAGGAACTCGACCTCCTGGGCCTCGTTGGCATACAGGAGCTTGAGCAGCCAGCCCGTCGTGCCGGTGGCCAGGATCCGGTAGTGGCGCGCGAGCATCGCCACGTTCGCCTTGACGAACTCGATCATGGTCCCCTTGCTGCCGTCGTTCGACGTCAACGCGAGTGTCCGCTGGCCGAGGTGGAGGGGGCGCCCGTCATTCAGGATGCCTGGCCGCCAGTTCGCTGGCCGCCACATCACGCCGTCTCGCGGGGGCTCCGCGGCGAGGTCCAGCAGCGCCGGGGCTTCAAAGAGCGCCCATCGCGCCGCGTCGGCGTAGGTGATGATGAGCCGTACGCCGCGCTTGTTGGCGACCCGCTTGAGGATCTGGTTCTGGATGTCGTCGTGGTGGGGGTCACGGGCATCGATGAGGAGGAGCACGGCTGAGCACTCGCCCCTGGCCACCATGGCGGCCACTTCCACCAGGCCGCCGTGGCTGCCCGTCCGGTGGCTCACAACATCGGCGCGTTCGTACAGGCCCGTCCCGGTGAGGCTGAGCGCCGTCCCCTCGGTGCAATGAAGGGCGAAGTTCTTGAGGGTGTCGGCATGCGCCCGGGCGAAGGTCAGGAACGGGCTGAGCTCGCCGTCTCGGGCGTGTGGGCTGGCCACCAGGATGACCTGCGGCTTGGACGGTACGCCGCTATTCGCCGTCATCGGCCTGGTCCAGTTCCCCCAAGGGTGGGCCGTCGAGCGTCGGCTCGTCCCCGGGGGGCCGAAGCAGGCGGAACAACTCGTCGGGGTTGCGCAGGAGCGAGGGATCGCGCTCAAGGGCCCGCTGCTCGGCGACCGACATCGTGTGGGCGACGACCGAGCTTTTGCCCGAGGGCAGCGTCAGCTTGACGATCAGGATCGAGCCGATATGGAGAACGGCTCGTTCGGTGTGCTCCAGGGCGGCAAGCAAGTCCTGAGCTGCGCTGGCGTTGTTCTTGTTGGCCTCGCTCAGCGGCCCATCGAGATGTTGGACCTGCAGCGCGTGTTCGACCTTGGCCACGCGCTCGTCGATGCCGGCACGAGCCTCGGGCGTGGAGAGCTTCGCCTTGCCGAGCTGGAACCATGACCCCCTGATCGGGTCTCCGGAGTACTCGAGTTCGACGCCTTGGCCGTGCAGGAGCTCCTCGAGCGCGGCCCGCACGTTGAGGAACACCCGCTCGTCGGTGCTGTCGATGTACAGGTCGACGGAGAGCCCGTCTCGCTCATCGACGCGGTCACCCGGGCCGATGCCTGTCCTCGGATCGAACCGCCCCGCCACGCCCTCGCCTCCCGCCCGACCGCCGTGAATCTGGAACAGCCACCCTCCGCCGCCCGCGACGACAGGGTCCCAGCACCGGAAGTGTACGGATTCTGGCCGCCCGCCGCACGTGCCCGGTCGAAACGAGGGTGGCTGCGAGCGAGGTCACGCCGTCATTGGTCGGAGCGTGTGTTCCCGGCGCTGACGAGCACGCCGTTGCCGACGGCCCAGGCGACCAACGCCCGGCCGCCGGCCTCGGCGTGCCCCTGTTCTCGTAGCGGCAGAAGTGGCGTACGTCGTGCGGCAGATTGGGCACGAAAGGTGCGGCCGAATAGCCACCGAGCGGAACCTGTCGCCGGCGCCGGCGCCGGCTGCTGTCGCCGGCGGCTGCCCTACGCCTGAGCGCGCATGCCGGCCACCGTCGCCGCCAGGGCGTCGGCCTCCAGGACATCGGCCATCACGCCGATCTGGGCTTCCCAGACGTCGTCTGGGATGTCGGCGTGGATCAGTTCTTCGAGCACGTGGTAGGTGGGGAGGCCCAACTGGGCCCCGGCCAGGGCACCTGCGTACGACGGGTCGCCCACGATGACCGTTTCAGCGGCGATCTCGGCGCTCTCCGGGTCGGGAGAGCCGAGCAGCACCACCAAGTCGGCCTTGTCGTAGGTCTGACTGGCCCGGAGGATGGCCTCCTGGGTCTGCAGGTCCATGGCGCCAGCGGCGGTTCAGACGAAGCACTCGGTGGCCACGAAGACCACCTCGGCGCCGGCGGCCTTCGCGCACGCGGCGATGGCGGGCCCGGAGATCCCGTCGCGTTCACCGACCGCGATCACTTTCTTGCCTTGGAGCAAGTTGCTGTTCACCTACCTTCCAGCTTCTAGGCCGACGTTGCGTTCGAGCAACACGCTCATCCCATCGGACAGTTGGCACATGCGGCCCAGGAACAGGCTGCCCTTGGCCAACAGCATGACCTTACCGGCGCCGCCGGTGGTAAGGCGATCCAGGGCGTGCGGCACGTAGCAGAGGGCCGACGCCAGGTGGCCCTGGGTAGGGGCGTAGCCGGGCATGCCCCGTTCGGCCACGAAGGCGGCGATGTCGGCCCGGGCGATGTCGCCTTTGGCCGCGGCCAGGGCGGCGATGATCTTGTAGTTGCGCTCCGGCACGTTGCCCGAACCCTGGGGCTCAGTGATCTCGGGGTTGTGGAGCTCGGTCGCGTAGTCGTCGACGTCGGTCATGGCGATGCCGTTGCGGGTGAGCGGTTCGATGGCCAGCGCCTTCATCACCTCGGCCGCCGCGCCGCCGGCGGACACCTTGTGGCGGCCGACCACGTCGAGGCGGACCCTGGGCGACGTGCCGTCGTCGGCCTCGACCAGGCAGGCCGTGCCGCCGAGGACGTCCTCCATGATGGGGAGCTCCTTGGCCAGGTGGCCCTGGAACTTCATGCCCAGCTTGGCCATCGACCCACCGGAGACGATGGCCACCCGGCGGAAGACGCCGGCACTCACCAACGACGAGGCCACCACCAGGGCGGGCACGAAGGCGGCGCAGAAGTTCTTGACGTCGGCGCCGGAGGCGTCGGTGCACCCGGCGGCCTCGGCCACCGCCTTGCCCATGTTGCCCCCGCCGCGCTGGTAGCGGTCGCCGATGGCTTCCTCGCCGCAGCCGATGACGTAGTCGATGGACGTGGGGTCGATGCCGGAGCGTTCCAGGAGGTGGAGGAGGGCCAGGGTGGCCGTGGCCTTGGCCGCCAGGTTGTCGATGAGGACGTGGGCCGACAGGGACTCGTCGTCGGCCTGGGCGCAGCGCATGACTGCGCCGGCGGTGAGGCGCAGGGCCTTGGGCTCGGCGGCCACGGCCTCGATGTCGCCGGCGGCCTTGTCGATCTTGTCGAGGGCGAGCGCTTTGGCCAGGGGATGGCCGGCCAGCGCGGCCGCGGCGGTGGCGGCCGCCTCCGGCGAGAGGGCGAACAGCTCGAAGTCGTCGACCGCGGCGAGCAGGCCGAGGAACTCCTCCTCCGGCATGATCTCGCCGAACCGCCCGGTGCGCCGGGGGGCGCCGGCGTTGGCCGACCACGGCCGGTCGCCCAGGTCGCGAGGGTGGATGTTGCCGATCCAGGCCTGGTGGGGCGGGTAGGCGGCGGCCTCGTCGTAGGTGCGGAGGGCGGCGGCGAACCTCTCGGCCTGTTCGGCGCTCTTGGGCAGCTCCCGCCGGGGCTTGGATCCATGGCGGGCCAGGCTGGGCACGTGGGCCAGGACCTGGGCGGCGGCACTGATGACGACGTCGGGCATACCCCTAGTTCACTTCGAAAATGGTCGGTTCGTGGACGGTGGTCGCCACCGCTTCCAGGGCCCGTTCCAGCAGCCGCTGGCGCCAGGCCCGCTCCGCCGCCGGATCGAGCGACGGGTCGCCGGCGGGGAAGGGGATGCCGCGGGTCGGGACGATGCGCGGCGCGCCCACCCGTTCGGCGATCGACGTGAGGTTGCACAGCAGGGCGGTGGGGATGCCGGCCCGTTCCAGTTCCTTCGCAAGCGTTGCCCCGCAACGCGTCCCTGTCCCTCAGGTGGCGGTGAGGATGGCGGCTCGGGCGCCGGAGTGGCGCAGGTCGGCGGCCCATTCCACGCCGAACTTGCGGGCGTTGGCCACCGACGTGCCGTTGCCGGCGGTGACCAGGAACTCCTCGTGCAGGTGGCCGATGGCCCCTTCGCGTTCGAGCTGGCGGGCGGCGTCGAGGGGGAGGATGCGGTGGGGGTCGGCGTTGGCCCACACCGTGGAGAACCCGCCGTGGACCGAACGCCACTCGCCGGGGACCAACGTCTCCCGGCCGGCCAGGGAGTAGCGCAGCCACCGGGTGGCCCGGGCCGACTCCAGGCTGCCGGGGTTGTCGTCGGGCACGAGGGCGCCCTCGGTGAGGATGGCGAGGGTGGAGTGGGCCAGATCTGTGACCGGGGGCGCCGGCGTGACCTTGTCGAACTTGGGGAGCGGCACCTCGGTGGCGTCGCGGTCGCCGGCCAGGCGGGCCAGGACCAGGTCGACGGCCCGTTCGGCCGCGGTGCGGTCCGCCATCCGGGGGAGGCGGGGGGCCAGGCCGACCAGGCCGTCGGCGCTGGTGAGCACGCCGCCGGCCAGCAGCTTGGCCACGGCGGCGGCCAGCACGTCGAGGGCCGCGCCCATGAGCCGGGCCGCCTCGCCGGTGGCGACCACGGGGGCGGCGCCGGCCTCGTCGATCCCGGGGTTGTCGGGGTGCATGGCGGCCACCGCCGGCAGGCCGGTGGCCATGGCCGCGGCGGCGACCCGGGCGCAGGCCAGCCCGTAACGACCGCTGGTGAACGCCGGCCCAGTGACGACGAGGTCGGGCTCGGCGGCCTGGATGAGGGCGACGATCTCGGCGATGGCCTCGGGCCGGCCGGCGGCATCGTCGTCGCCGCAGGAGACGGTGGCCACGATCTCGTGGTCGGCGCCGAGGAGCTGGGCCAGGCGCCGGCCGGGGCCGACGGGACCGGGCTGGGTGGCCGGGGGGGAGGCGGCCGCGTCCTCGCCGCCGGCGCCGATGAAGAACTGGTTCAGGTAGTGGACGATGCGAGCCACTTACGCCTCCGGGGGACTACAGGTCAGGCGCCCGCCGCCGAGGCACCCGAGCGATGCGAGGATGACCGCGGTCGGCAGCTCCATGGCCTCGGTGGCCGCCACCCCGAGGAGGGCCAGCTCGGCCCCGCCCAGCGCCCGGTCCATCCTCGGGAGGGACAGCCGGGTGTCGTAGTTCCCGGTGCTCACCATGGCCGTGGCCCGCTCGGGGGCCACCACGATGGGCGGTCCGGTGCCGTCGGGGCCGGCCATCTCGGCGAACAGGCCCACGGTGGCGATGCCCAGGTCCTCCAGGGCATCCATCTTCAGGGCGACGTCGGCATCGGCGTTCCCGCCGCCCTCCTTGGTGAGGATGACCGCGTCGAACCCCGCGTCGGCGCATAGCTGGGCCGCCGCGGCGGAGATGCGGGCCTTCTCGCCGGCGGTGACCGGCTCGGGGCAGAGGACCACGCCGGCAAAGGACAGGTCGCGCCCGTGGCGGGCCCGGAGGGCGTTGGCCACGGGGTGGTTCTGGTGGGCCCAGGTGGGGTTGCGCAGCGACGGGTGGCCATACTGGCCGCTCACCACCGCCCCGTCGTCGATCTCGGCCGGGTCGATCAGCGCCGGTGCCTGCCCGTTGAAGCTGGCGCCCCGCACGAACACGTCCTTGAACACCCCCTGGGTCTGCAGGTTGGTGATGGCGGCGACGCGGGGCAGCCCGTCGACCGGCCCGGGGTCGACCACGGTCTCCAGCTCGTCGGGCGGGGCGTCGATGGCGGCCTCGGCCAGGCGAGCGGCCAGGGCGAGCGAGCCGCGGCGCAGAGCGTCGTCGACCTCAGCCCAGTCGGCGCCGGCGGCCGGCGTGAACTCGATGACCAGGTTGTGGGTGGCGCCGAACGGGGAGAGCTCGGCGGCCGGGCCGCACATGTCGATCACCGCTTCCTGGGCCCGGGGCAGGTAGCCGGCCACGACGACGGCCGCCCCCCGTAGCACGTGGGTGACCCCGCCGGCGGAGGCAGCGCCGAGCCACCCCGGGAAGATGCCGCCGCCTCCAGGGCCTTTGGTGCGGGGCTCCACCACGTCGAGCACCTTGACGATGCGCACGGCCTCCCCGGGTGATGCCCAGGAGACGCCGACCTCGGCCAGGCAGGCGGCCCCCAGGATTTCCCTGGCCTCGTCGGGTGAGACGGTGAGCGCGCCGTCTCGCCAGGCGGTCGCCGGCCCGATTTCGACGCGGCGTACGCTATGGATCGACCTCGTCAGCACGCCCGGAACGGTACTCCGAGGCCGAGGCCCTCATTCCAGCCAGTGGGGCTGCAGCCGCTCAGGACGAAAGACCTGGCGTGGCGGTTCGGCGGCGAGGACCACGACGTGGTCCAGCGTGGCCTGCACGACGGTACGGCGCTCGGCGACGCTCATCTTCGCCCACTGCGGGCGGAGCGACTGGCCGGCGCCGGCCAGCTCCCTGAGGGCACCGAGCCGGCCGATCCGGGCGACTTCGGCCTCTGCGACCTGGAGCCGCTGGCCAACGTTGCGCTTGAGCGACAGCCACTCTTCCCGGCTGAGCTGGCCCGACGCCCACAGGTCGCCCAGGTCGTCGAGCCGGCCGCGGTGGGCGGCCAGCTCCCGCAGCGAGTCGCGCCCGTCGACGGGCGCGCCGCCCGGGCGGAGGGCGTCGAGACGGTCGAGCACCATCTGGCCGACGGCCTCCTCGGCCAGGTCGGCGGTGACCGCCGTGCCGGAGCACCCTCCGTGGGGTGGCCCCGGGCAGACGTAGAGGTCGGCGCCGCGGGACCGAGGCATGCCTCTGAGGCCGCCGCCGCACCGCCAGCAGCGCAGAAGGCCGCTGAGCAGGTAGCGCCGGGTGGCCCGTCGGGGGCCCTTGCCCCGGGACGCATGAAGGGCGATCAGCCGGTTGTGGGTGTCCTCGTCGAGGACCTGGGGTGGGGCGACGAGCCGAGGCTGCACCAGCAGGCTGGAAAGGGAGTTCACCCGCCACGGCCCGCCGCCGGCGGTGGTGAGGCCGCGGGCGTTCCAGTCACGGACGATGGCCGACAGGGTCTCGCCGTCCAGGACGCGTCGCGCCGCCTCCCTGATGGCGACGGCTTCGTCCTCCACCACGTGACGGCGGTCGGCGCTGTGGCCGAAAGCGCGGCGCGACGGCGCCCGGTTGGGAGCGTCGGGGACAGCGGCAAGGACCGGACCGCCCGGCGAACGTTGCCTCACCGGTTCCATGTGCGGGTCCTCACAGTCCTGGCCAGGTCGGTCTCCCTCGGATCCCGTGCACGGTTTTTTACGGGCAGGGAACTGCCCGTGCACTCCTGTACGGACCCCGGTAGCGACCTGGATGACGGGAACCGGTGATGTGTATTTCATCGCCGGACCGGGCCGGGTGGGCCTGATGCTTTCCTATTTCTGTCAGTTTGTCTGAAATAGAGCGCCGACGATCGGCGTTGAGACTGTCTATTTCATCCCGGTCTACTACGAAATACGGTGACGAGAATCTCTCCGTCAAACAAGTATTGCCACCGACAGGAGCACGCAATACAGTGCCGACCACATCCAGTGGTATCCGCTCGGGCCCGCACCGCAACGCCGCAGCATCTTTCGTCGCAGCCGTGCGTGGGGGCCCAAGCCCAACCTATGCAGGGGGGAAGTATGA
>JAHFUR010000078.1 GCA_023264995.1 Acidimicrobiia bacterium
CGGCCCGCCGGCGGCCGGACCTGGGTGGCAGTCCCGCGGCCCGGGCCGGCGGCGACCGGCGCGGTGGCGACCGGCGAGGGCGGGGCGGCGGCGTCCTCGAACACGAAGATGTCGTCGTCGTCGACCTCGGGCTGGTCGCGGAGCGCGCCGAGGCGGGCATCGCGGTCGTCGAGGACGGTGTCGGAGAAGTCGGCTTCGTCCCAGTCGGCGGGCTGGTCCCGCCACCGTGGGCCAGCCGAGAGAGCCGACCACGCGCTCAGCTCCTCGTCGACGGCCGCCGGCGCCGGCCCGTCTGCCAGGATACGAGGCACCTCACCGGTGGGCGGGTCGGTCCAGTGGGGCAATGACATGGTGGGTGGGTCGCCGGCCGGGGCGGGGGCCGGTGCGCCCTCGCCCTCGTCGAAGAACTCCCAGGAACCTCCGCTTTCCTCGCCCACCGGCCTCCTTCCACTCCTCGGCCCGGTGAGCCGGTCCCAGTCCGATTGGGCCACAGGGCCCGACGATTGTCCGGGAAGGCTACGCCCTGACGGCGGGCCGGGCCGGGCATTCCCGCCCAATCCCGAGGCCACGGCCCACTCGCCCGACACCGGGTCAGAGGTGAGCGGGCGGTCGGGGGTGATCTGGCGCAGCTCGGGCTCCGGCGCCGGCGGGGCCGCGGGGCCGGTGGCCGCCTCAGCCCGGGCCGCGGCCGCCACCAGCTCCTCGAAGCGGCCCGGCGACGCGGTGGCCACGACCGGCGGGTCCCAGAACTCGTTCGGGTCGGCACCGAGGGGCTTGGCCTCGAATGCCGCCGCCCAGGACGGCTCGGCGACCACCGGCGGGTCGACCACGGGCGGCTTGGCCACGGCCGAGGGGTCGGTGCCGGGGAAGCGCAATGGCGGCTGGGGGCCGCGTGGCGCCTCGGGCACGTCGCCGAACCGGGGGGCGTCCTCGGACACGCGTGCCGACACCTGGCCGGACTCGATGGCCGCGGCCGCCTCCTCGGCGCCGATGATCCTCACGCCCTCCGCCGGCGGTCGGGGGCCGCGCGAGATCCCCGACCAGGCCGGGCCTGGGTCGGTTTCGAGTGCATCTTCCTCTTCTGCCTGCGCCCGGTCATCAGTGTCGAATTCGTCCAAAGGTGGACCCTCCTACGTATCCTGAAAAGACACGGTCCTAGACTTCGAGCAGCTCCTGCTCCTTGCGGCCGAGCACCCGGTCGATCTCGGCGATGTGCTCGTGGGTGAGCTTTTCCAGCTCTTTCTCGGCCCGGTCCAGCTCGTCGGAGGAAATCTCGCCTTCCTTCTCGAAGGCCTCCAACTCGTGGCGGGCGGCCCGCCGGAGGTTGCGAATGGCGATGCGCCCTTCCTCGGCCTTGTGCTTGACCACCTTCACCAGATCCTTGCGCCGCTCGGTCGTGAGCTGCGGGAACACAAGGCGTATCACCTGGCCGTCGTTGGACGGGGTGATACCCAGGTCGGAGTTCTGGATGGCCTTCTCGATGGCCTTCAGCGAGCTCTTGTCGTACGGCGCCACCACCAGCACCCGCGGCTCGGGGACGTTGAACCCCGCGAGCTGCTGCAACTGCACCTCGGAGCCGTAGTAGTCGACCCGCAGCTTCTCCACCAGGGCCGGCGTGGCCCGCCCGGTCCGGACGGTCGAGAAGTCGGCCTGGGTGTGGCTGACCGCCTTGGCCATCTTGTCGGTGGTTTCCAACAGCACATCGTCGATCACCGGACCGGCTCCCAGATCATGAGACAAGCGTACCGATCGGCTCGCCTTCTAGCGCGCGGCGGATGTTGCCGGCGCCCATCAGGTCGAACACGACGATGGGGAGCTTGTTGTCCATACAGAAGGTGATGGCCGTCGAGTCCATGATCTTCAAGCCCCGGTTGAGGACCTCGATATAGGCCACCTCGGCGAACTTCACCGCATTGGGGTTGAGCTTCGGGTCGTCGTCGTAGACCCCGTCGACACCCGAATGGGTGCCTTTCAGGATCGCCGCCGCGCCGATCTCGGCCGCCCGCAGGGCCGCCGTCGTGTCGGTGGTGAAGAACGGGTTGCCCGTGCCGCCGGCCAGGATCACGACTCGGCCCTTCTCCAGGTGGCGCTGCGCCCGCCGGCGGATGTAGGGCTCGGCCACCTGGGCCATCTGGATGGCGGTCATGACCCGGGTGGGCTCGCCGATGTGCTCGAGCGCGTCCTGCAGGGCCAGGCCGTTGATCACGGTGGCCAGCATGCCCATGGTGTCGGCCTGGGCCCGGTCCATGCCCGCGCCGGCGCCGGCCATGCCCCGCCAGATGTTGCCCCCGCCGACGACGATGGCGATCTCGGTGCCCAGGTCCCGACGGACCTCGGCCACCTCAGCGGCGATGCGGGCGACCGTGGGGCCGTCGATCCCGAAGCCGGCGTCGGGGTCGGCGAAGGCCTCCCCCGACAGCTTGAGGACGACCCGGCTCCAGTTCCCGCGCATGACGCCCTAGCGGCCGATCACGACCTGGGCGAAGCGGGTGATCGTGGCGGCGCCCAGGAGCTGGGAGATGCTCACCTTGTTGTCCTTGACGAAGTCCTGGTCGAGCAGGACGTGCTCCTTGAAGAAGCCCGTCATCCGGCCCTCGATGATCTTGGGCAGCGCGGCCTCGGGCTTGCCCTCGTTGCGGGACACGGCCTCGAGGATCTGGCGTTCCTCGGCCACCCGCTCGGCGGGCACCTCGTCGCGCGACAGCCACTGGGGCTTGGCGAAGGCCAGGTGGAGGGAGATCTCCCGAGCCAGCGTCTCGTCGCCGCCCGCCACCTCGACCATCACTGCGTTCACGCCCCAACCCGCCGGCTTGTGGACGTAGGTGTCGAGCACCGAGCCCTCGGGCACCTCGTAGCGGACCACCCGGCCGACGGCGATGTTCTCCTTGAGGGTGATGCGCAGGTCGTCGACGTCGTCCTGGTGGGCGGCGATGGCGCCCTCACCGTCGGCGACGACGGCCGCGGCCAGCTTCTCCAGCAACGCGTTGAAGTCGGGCGACTTGGCCACGAAGTCGGTCTCGGAGTTGAGCTCGACCATGGCCGCCACGTTGCCGGAGCGGGCGATGGTGACCGCCCCCTGGGTGTTCTCCCGGTCGGAGCGCTCGGCCGCCTTGCTCAGGCCCTTCTCGCGCAGCCAGGTGACGGCCTTCTCGAAGTCGGCGTCGTTCTCCACCAGGGCGCGCTTGGCGTCCATCATCCCCACGCCGGTGGCCTTGCGCAGAGCCTGGACGTCCTTGGCGCTGACGTCGGCCATTTCAGGCCTCCTCGGGGGCCGGGGCCGGGGCGCCGGCCTCGTCGGCTGCGACAGCGTCGGCAACCGCCGGCGCCTCGTCGGTCGGGTCCGCGTCCGTCGCAGCCTCGGCGGCGGGGGCCGGCCCGTCGACTGCGGGAGCCGGCGCCTCGTCGACGGCGGGGGCCTCGGCGGCGGCCCGGGCCGATGCGGCCAGCCGGGCCTCGCGCTCCTGGGCCTGCAGGGCGGCCTGGCGCCGGGCCT
>JAHFUR010000027.1 GCA_023264995.1 Acidimicrobiia bacterium
CGGCGGGTGCCGGCGGTGCCGGCGGTGCGCTGTCCGGTTGCGCGGTGGCGGCGGACGGGGTGGGCGCGGTCGGCACCGGCGTGGGGGGCGCGGCCGGCGCCCCGCTGGCCAGGGCCCGCTCCAGGCGCTCGATCCGCTCGAGCAGGGCGGCGGGGGAGGCGTCGAGGTCGGGCCGGCACAGCCGGACGAAGGCCACCTCGAGCAGGACACGGGGGTCGGGCGCCTCCCGCATGTCGACGAGGGCCTGGCCCAGCAGCTCCATGCCCCGCACGGTGGCCGCCCGCCCGAGCCGGTGAGCCTCGGCCTCGACGGCGTCGAGCTCCTCGTCGGGCAGGCCCACGAGCGACCGGGCCACGCTCACCAGCAGCGTCTGACGCAGCCGTTCGAGCACGTCGGTAGCGACCTGGCGGGGGTCCTGGCCGGCCCCGCACCGTTCGGCGATCGCGGCCACGGCCCGGGCCGCGTCACGCTCGCACAGCGCCTCGACGAACTCGCCGACCGGCGCGGCGTGGTGGTCGATACCCCCGGCCGCCGCCACCTGGTCGAGGACGGACAGGGCGTCGCGCACCGACCCCTTGCCCCGCCGGGCCACCAGTTCGATCACCTCGTCGGGGAGGTCCAGGCCGGCGTCGGCGGCCACCCACTTCAGGTGGGCGGCGAGCAGGCCGAGCGGCAGCAGGCGGAACTCGAAATGTTGGGTGCGGCTGCGGATCGTGGGCAGCACCTTTTGGGGCTCGGTGGTGGCCAGCACGAAGATGACGTGGCCGGGCGGCTCCTCGAGCGTCTTGAGCAGGGTGGTCGACGCGTCGGTGGTCAGCATGTGGACCTCGTCGACGATGTACACCTTCCAGCGGCCCGGGGTGCCCAGCGACGCCCGCGAGACCAGCTCCCGCATGGCGTCGACACCGCGGTTGGAGGCGGCGTCGAGCTCCACCACGTCGAGGGACCGTCCCTCGGTGATGGCCACACACGAGGCACAGACGGTGCACGGTTCGCCCTCGGCCGGGTTGGCACAGTTGAGGGCCTTGGCCAGGATGCGGGCCGACGAGGTCTTCCCGGTCCCTCTCGGCCCGCTGAAGAGGTAGGCGTGGGACACGCGGCCTTCGCGAACCGCGTTGCGCAGTGTCTGGCTGACGTGGTCCTGGCCCTTGAGCTCGGACCACCGCTGGGACCGGTACCGCCGGTACAGCGACTGGTAGGCCGGTGAGCCCTCTGTCATAGGGGCCGACAGTACCCGGCCCCTGCCTCACCCAGCCCGGGTGCGGATGGCTCAGCGGCCTCCGGGGACCGTCCGGGGACGGGTCGGCGCCGCCGGCGTGGGATTTGCCCGTGCGCGGTTGGGACTGACCATGGGCTGGCTGCGCGGCCGCTCCGGGCTGAGGCCCCGGGTGCTGCGCTTGACCAGCACCCGGTACATGGACGACAGCGCCGCCTTCTCGTCATCGGTCAGGACGACGTTCTGGGCGATGGCTCCTTCGACGGTGACCGATCGCGAGACAGGTTCCACCGGGAGGTAGCCGAGCGGGCGGGACAGCGCTCCCGGCTCCATGCCCAGCTTGTGCTCGATGGTGAACACGGTGGCCGCCGCGGGCTCGTACTTCCCGTTGATCCAGCCGCTCACCGACGACTGGGTCGTCCCGAGGGTCCGGGCCAGGTCGTCCTGCCGCAGGCCACGTGCCCGCAGCGCGTCCGCGAGGAGCCGGCCAAAGCCGTTGCGGCGGTCCTCGTCGCTCATGAAGTTCTCCGTTCCGTCCACCGTTCCACCGTCCACAGGCTCACGCTCCCCAGCGCTCCGACTCATCCCACGGTACATGACTCATAAAGAAACCGGTCGCGGGCCAGGGAGATATCAGTCTAACTTGTGTGCAGCAGCTTCGCTGATGAATCATGTGCGGCGATGCCACATCAGCGACACACATCATCGGCAGGACGCCGGGCCGGTGCCGGCCTGGTGCTCGTGCTGGCCATCCTGGCCGCGTCCTTCCAGGTCGCGGTGCGCCCGGCGTCAGCGGCGGCCACCTTCGAGGACCGGATGCTCGAACTGATCAACGGGGCGAGGGCGGCCCAGGGTGTGGCGCCCGTGCAGCGCTCGGCCGTGCTGGCCGGCATCGCCAGCGACTCCCCGTACCAGGGGTGCGGGTACAGCGTGGCCGGACGGTCGTCCGACATGGGGGCTCGCAACTACTTCAGCCACACCATCCTGAACTGCGGCGCCCAAGGTGCACCCGACATGCTGCGGGCCGCCGGGGTCGCCTACAGCAGCTTCGGGGAGAACATCGCCTGGGTCAATGCCATCACGGACCCACTCGTGGCGGCCGAGCGGCTCCACAACGACCTGATGGCCAGCCCGGCGCACCGTGACAACATCCTCAACCCCGCGTTCACCCACGTCGGTGTCGGGTCGTGGCACACGGCGGCCGGCGCCACGTGGAGCGGGGGCGGGTACGCCCTGACGAACGTGTACTTGACGACGGAGGTCTTCACGTCGATGGCGGCCTCTCCGCCCGGCTCGCGCTATCACCCCGTCACGCCGAGCCGGATCCTCGACACCCGCACCGCCGGCGTCCCCCTCGGCGCGGGGGCGACGATGGACGTCCAGGTCACCGGGAGGGGTGGCGTGCCCACCGCCGGCGTCTCCGCCGTCGTCGTGAACGTGGCCGTCACCAGCCCCACGGCGTTCAGCTACCTCACGGTGTTCCCGGCCGGCGCGCCCGTGCCGCTGGCGTCGAACCTGAACTATCAGGCCGGTCAAACCGTGCCCAACCTGGTCACGGCCATGCTCGGCAGCGGCGGCCGGCTGTCGCTCTACAACGCCTACGGGTCGACGCACGTCATCGTGGACGTCGCCGGCTGGTACGACGACGGCACCGCCTCTGCGGGCGACCGCTACCACCCGTTGACGCCCAGCCGCATCCTCGACACGCGGTCGGGCAGCGGCCCGTTGGGGGCGTCGTCGGCGATCGCGCTGCAGGTGACGGGCCGGGGTGGCGTGCCAGCTACGGGCGTTGGGGCCGTCGTGATGAACGTCACCGTGACCGGGCCCACCGCCATGAGCTACCTCACGGTCTTCCCCGACGGGGAGGCCATGCCCCTGGCATCGAACCTGAACTTCGCGGCCGGCGACACCGTGCCGAACCTGGTGACCGCCAAGCTGGGCGCCGGCGGGCGGGTCGACTTCTTCAACGCCGCCGGCTCGGTGCAGGTGATCGCCGACGTCGCCGGCTGGTACGACGACGGCACGTCGCCGACGGGTGCGCTCTACCACCCCGTGGCCCCCGGTCGCATCCTCGACACCCGGAACGGGGGCGGCCCGCTGGGTGCCTCGGCGTCCACGGAGCTGCAGGTGGCGGGCCAGGGTGGGGTGCCCGCGACCGGGGTCTCAGGGGTCGTGATGAACGTCACCGTCACTGGTCCCACGGCGACGAGCTACCTCACCGCGTTCCCGACGGGTGAGGCGATGCCGCTGGCGTCAAACCTCGACTACGTCGCCAACCAGACGGTGCCCAACCTGGTGACGGCCAAGCTGGGCGCCGCCGGCCGCGTCTCCCTCTTCAACGTCGCCGGCACCACCCACGTCATCGCCGACGTGGCCGGCTGGTTCGACGCCGGCTGAGCGGTCAGCCCCGCTGGTAGCGGCGAGCGGCGATCGGGGCGAAGACCAGGATGAACAGCGCGCACCAGAGCACGGTGCGGCCGGCGAAGTAGCCGGCGGAGTGACCGAGCACCTGCTCGGCCTTGTCGCCCAGGGAGAAGCCCCGGACGGCGTTGACGAGCTGGGTCAGGGGCTGGTTCCGGGCGAAGGCCTGCATCCAGCCGGGCATTGACTCCACGGGCACGAAGGCGCTCGACACGAATGTGAAGGGGAACACCAGGAGCCCCATGCCCTGGGCGGCCTGCGGCGTGCCGGCGATCAGGCCGAGCAGGACGAACATCCAGGTGAAGGCGAAGGCGGCGAAGATGCACAGGACAAAGGCCAGGAGCAGCCCACCGATCGGCGCCGAGGTCCGGAAGCCGACGGCAAAGCCGACGAGTGTCGTGACGGTCAGGCCGATGGTGGCCAGCGCGGTGTCGGCGACAACCCGGCCCGCCACCACGCCGAGGCGGGGAACCGGCAGCGAACGGAGCCGGTCGAACAGGCCGAGGGTGAGGTCCTCCGCCGCCCCGGTGGCCGAACCCATGCCCGAGAAGAGCACGCCGGTGCCGACGAAGCCCGGCACGAGGAAGTCGACGTAGCGGATGCCGCTGGTGATGGCCCCGCCGAAGACGTAGCGGAAGATCAGCAGGAACATGGCGCCCTGGACCATGCCGAGGACGAAGACCTGCGGGTTGCGGATGTTGTGCAGCACGGTCCGGCGGGCAACGCTGAGCGTGGTGGTGACCGCGCCGGCGGTGCGGGTGGGCCGGGGCAGGTCGAGCAGGCGGAGGCGGTGGGTCTCGAGGGCGGGGTTGGCGGTGGTCATCGCAGGCTCTCCTGGGGCGCGGGCGCGGGCCGCTGTCCTCGGCGGCGGCGCGGGGTGGGGTCGGGGTTCTCGGTCTCGTCCGCCGGGCGGCCGGTGATGCTCAGGAACACCTCGTCGAGCGTGGCCCGGCGCAGGCCGATGTCGCTGACCTCCAGGCCGAGGCCGTCGAGCACGCGGACCGCTTCCAGGAGCCGGCTGGAGCCCTTCTCCACAGGGATGGCGATGGAGCGGGTCGGCCGGTCCACACGAGGCGTGTCGTGGCCGAGGGGGGCGAGGACCTCGAGAGCGCGGTCGATATCGGCCACGTGGGCGACGTGGACCTGGATCACGTCGGCCCCGGCCCGCGACTTGAGCTCGTCGGGGGTGCCCTCGGCGATGACCCGGCCGTGGTCGATGATGGCAATGCGGGCGGCCAGGTGGTCGGCCTCGTCGAGGTACTGGGTGGTCAGGAGCACGTCGGTGCCGGCGGCCACCAGGTCGCGGATGGCGTCCCAGAGGTCGTTGCGGCTGCGAGGGTCGAGGCCGGTGGTGGGCTCGTCGAGGAGGAGCAGCTCGGGCGCCCCCACCAGGCTGGCGCCCAGGTCGAGCTTGCGGCGCATGCCCCCCGAATAGGTACGGGCCAGGCGGTCGGCACTCTCGCCGAGGCCCAGGAGCTCGAGGACGACGCCGGCGCTGGCCTTGGCCTGGCGGCTGCCGTGGCCGAAGAGGCGGCCGATGAGCTCCAGGTTCTCCCGGCCGGACATGTTGTCCTCGACCGCCGCCGACTGGCCGGCCAGCCCGATGGCCCGCCGGACCCGTTCCGGCTCCTTGATGGCGTCGATGCCGGCGACGGTCAGGCTGCCCTCGTCGGGGAGCAGCAGCGTCGCCACCATCCGGATGAAGGTGGTCTTGCCGGCGCCGTTGGGGCCGAGGATGGCGGTGACCTGGCCCCGCTCGGCGGTGAGGTCGAGGCCGGCGAGGGCCTGGGTCGACTTGAAGCGTTTCGTCAGCCCGTGGGCTTCGAGGATGGGAGGCATGTGCAGGTCTCTCCTAGGTGGTCGACGTGGGGGTGGACGGTCCGGAGCTGGGGAACTCATCGCCGGCGTGGCGAGGGCCGACGCAAGGGGAGCCCGGCGCTCGACGCAGCGGCCAGGCTGGACTGCGGCACACGTATCGGCCCGCTGAGAGCTGCTGCCTCCCGGCCCTGACTCGGTTCACGGGGATACGTTGCGCAGGACCCAACCGCTGCGTGAAACGACGGGCTCCGCTAGGAAGGATACCCTGTTGGGCGCTGGAGGGGTGCGGGAGCGGCCGAACCGGCACGCCTGGAGAGCGTGTAGGGGGCAACCCCTCGTGGGTTCAAATCCCACTCCCTCCGCCACGGCATGCGCCGGCCCGCCCTCCGATGAGAGGGTGGGCCGGAGACCGGCCCGGGAGGCCGGTCCGTGGAGGCACGCGGGCCAGTGACTGACGAGGAGGCTATGGGACTGGCGCTGGACGAGGCGCACCGCGCCGTCGACCACGGCGACGTCCCGGTGGGCGCGGTGGCGCTCGTCGCCGGCCGGGTCGTGGCCGCCGACCACAACCGCCGGGAGGAGCGGGGCGACCCCACCGCCCACGCCGAGATCCTCGTCCTGCGGGCCGCGGCGGCCGTCGCCGGCGGCTGGCGGCTGGGCGACGTCACCCTGGTCGTCACCCTGGAGCCGTGCCCGATGTGCGCCGGCGCCCTGGTCGCGGCCCGGGTGGGCCGGGTCGTGTTCGGGGCCGCCGATCCCCGGGCCGGGGCCTGCGGCTCGCTGTACAACCTGTGCGCCGACCCCCGGCTGAACCACGACGTGGCCATCACCCGCGGGGTGCGGGCCGGCGAGGCGTCCGGCCTCCTCGCTGACTTCTTCGCCCGCCGGCGCCCCGCCCGCTAACCTGACGGCCCCGGAGGGGTGCGAGAGCGGCCGAATCGGACGGTCTCGAAAACCGTTGTGGCGCAAGTCACCGTGGGTTCAAATCCCACCCCCTCCGCTCGGTCTGACAGGGCTTTCGGACGCGAAAGCCCTGCTCAGACGGCATGCGAGGGTGGTCACCGCCGGCGACCGAACGGGTCCGCCGGCGCCGTCACCGTCCACCGCAGCCAGGGCGCCACCGTCGAGCGGGCGCACGCCTTGGAGGACGGCGGCGGGCGGGAGCTGGCGTACGTGAAGATGAGCCGGGCCAAGGACCAATCGACGGTCTACGTCGTGGCCGACTCTGCAGAGCAGGCCGCCGAGGACCTGCGCCGGAACTGGAAAGTCGAGCGCCGACTGACCTGGGTCATCGACCGGCCGGAGGCCACCGACCGCACCGCCGGTCGCCGTCGGGACGTCGACGCCGCTCTGCGACGGGGCGGGCTCCTGGCCGAGCGCCATGCCATCCTCGCCTCCGTGCCGGCCGACCCCACCGCCGCCATCCGGGCGGCCGAGCTTGAGCTGGATCGCCTACGCCGCCAGCGGGCCGACCTGGAGACCGGTCGAGGCAGCTACGCCAATCACCGCCTGAACCGGGCCGTGATCGCCCACGACGAGGCAACCAGGAACGTCACGCGGCTCCAGGGCAACCTGACGAGAGGGCGCCTGCCCCGGCGGGAGCGGCGCGAGGAGGAATCGGAGTTAGCCAGATGGCGGGTTCGTGCCGCCGTCGCAGCCAAGACGCTCGCCGAGATCCGTGTGCCCGAGCAGCGACATCTCGACAGCGACGAGAGCAAGGTCGGCGCCGATCTTGCCGGCCTTCACGGCCAGCGGTTGACCGAGCCGACTGGTTGGCCAGGCACCCAGAGGCAGCCCGTCGCCTCGACGGCATCGAACGCGAGGTCGAGACGCTCAACGTCGCCGATCGTGACGGTGCCGCCGGGAACCTCGGGCGTGACGCCTGGCGCGACTGGCCGTGGTTGCGCGACACGCCGGTCAAGGACCGTGGTCTCGACCTGGGCCTCGGGCGCTGACAAGCCGAAGGGCTGCTCTTCGCACCGGGGTCGGCTGAGGGGTTATCGGTTAGTCCGGGCGGCGCGGCACCAAGCGAGATCCAGCGATTCCGCCCGACAGGGCGGTGACGCAGACGATCGTGCCGTTGCCATCAGGAGTTGCTCGTCTGCTTCTCTACAATTGCCGACGGTGCGGATGCCGTCCCTGGGCGTTGATTTCTGGGAACTCGAGTCTGGGGAGGCGCGGCATGAGGAGGCGCCTCAGTCATTCCATATTCCGCCGCGGCCTGATCGTGAAGCGCTGCGTCCCGGGCAGCACGCGAAACTACTCTTCATGCTGGAGGGGAATGAGGACGACGGCAGCGTGGGCCTGCAGGTTGAGCGCATGTGGGTGGTTGTCGCTGAAACGCTCACTGACGGCGTCTACATCGGACTTCTCGAGGGACCAACCGGCGTCGTACGAGCCAAGCGCTGATCTTTACCTCGTGCGGGGTGCGGAGGTTCCATTTCGACCGGAGCACGTCATTCAGATCAAGGGTCGGCCCATGCGGTTCGGGAGGACGTTCAGGCTGCCGAGGCCGGTTCATCGGTGGCCAAGAGAAATGACATCGACTTAGCTGAGACGGGCGATCGATAGGTGCCGATCGCGGGTCGGCGGTCGGCAGCCCATGGCTAGGCAGTATTCAGCGACCTCGGTGTTCTCGCTCGCAGTCCTAGCGGACGGGGTCACCCCGCGGTGGGCTGTCCGAGCCGAACCGTTGGCTGTTGCCGCTCATCCCGCGGTCATTTGGGGGCTGGCCCTCATGGTCGCGCGCCGCCCGCCGTCCACAATGGCCAACATGAGGCAAGTCCGTGGCCAGCTCACGACGATCGTGAGCGCGATCGCACTGGCAGTGGTCCTCACGGGCTGCCCTATTGGTCGGGAGACGACTTGCAGCAGGGGCGAGCACGTCGTCAGGTCGATCGAGGCGCCCGAAACTGGACGAACTTGCGTTCGCAACGGCCAAACCCCACCGAAAGGATACGAGGAGTACCCCGCTGGCAACGTGCCTACCTACATGGACGAGGACGACTGAGCATGCGTCCTCGACGCCGAGCTGCAATGCACCCGCGTGCCATCACTGGATGACCGAGCGGTAGGTGTGTCGTGGTGCATCGGTCGGGTGACGCGCCGTTCGACCGGGATCTACGGTACCCGTACTTGCCGCTCGGGTCGCTCGACTTGCAGCGTCGTCGAGCGCGTCTTCCCCGATGCGGAGACGGCGCAAATGTGCGCGTGATGGAGACGCCGCCGGGCTGGTTCGGCGAGAGCGGCTATTCGGCGTTCCCCGACTGCCGTTGATGTGGCTGCACCGAACACCGGGGCGGCGTACGCTCGAACTGTGTCAGTCGCCGAGAACACCGGGGAGTCAAGCCACCTCACGGTGGTCACTCCGAAGGAGGCGCTGCAACGAGCGCGGCCTCTTCCGAGCGACGACGACATGGTGATCGAGGGCCTCACCGACGACGAATGGGACGCGTTCGAGCAAGCGCTCTCTGATCGGTGACAGCGTCCACGTCCGTGGTGGTCGACACCATGGTCGTGTCGGCGCTCCTCCATGCCGGTCGTGATCCGGGCGCGTCCGCCCGATATCGGTCCGCCATCGACAGTCGGACGGTCGTCGTGTCCTTCGTGACCGTCACCGAGATGCGCTTCGGTGCCATCAAGGCGGGGTGGGGCGAAATCCGGCGTCGGAGTCTGGAGCGCGTCCTCGGCGGACTCGTCGTCGTGCAGCCGGACGACGACCTCATGCGCACATGCGCCGAACTCCGGGCCAGCTGCTTGGCGGCTGGGCATGCGTTGGGCCAGAAGGTCCACGAGGCGGACCGCTGGATAGCGGCGACGGCCATGGCACTCGGCGTACATCTGATTTCGGGTGACGCCGTGTTCGAACACGTCCCCGGTCTCGTTGTGCACAGACCGTCGACGTGACGAGCCGTCCTTGAGCCCACGGCTCTCGCCGCCGCTGAGAGTGGCCGAGGAGCGAACCGCACCAGCGGGGTGGGGTGCGAAGGGGGTGCGGGGTCGATCACGCTCCGTGAAGCGACTCCCGTCGCAACTCTGTGACCTGCACTTTCGCGGCGCGAGACGGGCTCACCACGAGCACCTTCGACGGTCTCGAAAACCGTTGTGGCGCAAGTCACCGTGGGTTCAAATCCCACCCCCTCCGCTCGGTCTGACAGGGCTTTCGGTCGCGAAAGCCCTGCTCAGGCGGCACGACTTGCTCGGGCGGTGATGGGGAGCGGGCGCCCGCGTCGGGGTGCGCGCATCGAGCCGGGGTAAGAAATGTCACACCCTCCTGCGATCATGGGCGCATGGCAGACACGGATGCGGTGAGGGACTTCGCCGGCACGGCGCGGCGGTTGGCGGCGGCGGCCAGGGCCAGGGGCCTCGATGCGCCGGGCTTCCGCACGCCGCCCCGCCAGGCCGGGTGTGACCGCACGATCCGCCGCTACCCCGACGGCACGGCGCTAGTCGCCGTTCGCGTCAAGGGCCGCCTTTGGGACGACGTGGTCGACGACCTGATCGCCGGCATCCTCGCGGTGAACAGCCTGCACGGCGCGCGGGCGGCCGAGGTCCGCTTCGGGCTGTGGTGCGACCTGAGTGACACGCTGAGCCGCCGTACCTCGGCCGCGTGACCCCCGCCCCTCGCCGGTAGCCTCGCCGGCATGCCGCCCGACGCCGAGGAGCCCCGCCTCTGGGGCATCGGTGACCTCAACCGGCGGGCCAGCTTGGCCGTCGTCCGTGACTTCAGGGGCCAGATCTGGTGCGTCGGCGAGCTGACCAAGCTCGACGACCGGCGGGGCCACCGGTACCTCCAGCTCCTCGAACGTGGTGGCGGCCGCGACGGTCGCGACGCCCACCTCGACGCCTTCTGCTCGGCCACCAAGTGGCAGCGGCTCGAGCGCCGACTGGCCGCGGCCGGGGTGGAGCTGCGGGCCGGCCAGCGGTTGAAGGTCCAGGGCTGCCTCGACATCGGCGACCGCGGCCGGCTGACGCTCACCGTCGACGACCTCGACGTCGATGCGCTGGTCGGTGAGCGGGTGCGCTCCCGGCAGATGCTCGTGCAGCGCCTGATCGACGATGGCCTCTTCGACGCCAACCGCCGGCTCCCGCTCCCGGCCCTCCCGCTGCGCATCGGGCTGGTGGCCAGCGCCGGCAGCGACGGCCACCGCGACGTGGTCCGCCAGCTCGAGGGGAGCGGTTTCGCGTTCGCGGTGACACTGAGGTCGGTACCCGTGGAGGGCCCTGCTGCACCTCGCGCCATCCAGGCCGCGCTGGCCACATTCGGCCCCGACGACGTCGATGTCGCCGTGATCGTACGGGGCGGTGGGGCCAAGGCGTCGCTCGACGTCTTCGACACGCCCGTGGTCGCCCACGCCATCGCCACGTCCACCGTGCCCGTGTGGACCGGCATCGGCCACACCGGCGACCGGGCGGTGGCCGACGAGGTCGCCCACCGAGCCTTTCCCACGCCCTCGGCGTTGGGTCAGGGCCTCGCCGCCGCCGTTGCCGCGGCCCACGACGATGTCGCCCGTCTCGTCGCCCGCATCGGCGGGCAGGTCGACGCCCGGCTGGCGACGGCTACGGCCCAGCTCGACAGCCGGTGGGGGTCGGTCACCACGCGGGCGCGGTCGCAGCTCGCCCTCCACGAGCAGGCGTCGGCCCGGGCCGCCGGCGACCTGCGCCGCAGCGCGGGGCACGGCCTCGACCTGCGGGCGGGGCAGCTGGCCGCGGCCGTCTTCTCGATCAGGGCGTCGGGCGGGGTGGAGCTCCGCGACGCCCAGCGCCGGCTGGCCGGTCTGGCCCTCGACACCGCCGGCGCCGCCGGCCGGCGGTGCGTCGACGCCCGCCGCGAGCTGGTGGCCGGCGCGGCAGCGGCCACGGCGGCAGCGGGCGATGTCCTCGACCGAGCCGTCCTCCCGGTCCGGGCCGCGGGCGTGGCGCTGCGCCGGCCCCGGTTCGACCGCGTGCTCGACCAGCAGTCCACCGCCGTCGCCGCGTCGGCCCGTGAGCTCGGGCGCGACCTGCGCCGGCGGCTCGCTGCCGACGCCGGCCGCGCTGAGGTGCTCCGGGCCGTCCTCGCCGCCTACGACCCCGGGCGCCAGCTGGCCCGGGGTTGGACGCTCACCCATACCGCCGACGGCCGGCTGGTCCGCAGTGCCCAGGCGGTGACCACTGGCGATGCCCTGGTCACGACCTTCGCCGACGGCACGGCCGCGTCCACCGTCACCGGCGTCACCCACGATGATCAGGAGGGCCCGCCCCATGAGTGACACGCCGCCGGCGCAGTTGACCTACGCCCAGGCCGTCGACGAGCTGAACGCCATCATCGGCGAGCTCGACGACGGGCTGGTCGACGTGGATGCCCTTACCGTGCGTTTCCAGCGGGCCATCGACATCATGGAGGACCTCGACGGGCGCATCCGCCGGGCCCGGGCCAAGGTCGACGAGCTGGCTCCCCGCCTCGATGCCATCAGCAGGGCCGCCGGCGACGGCCCTGCGGTGCCGCCGGCGCCGGCGGCAACATCGGCCGCCGATCCGCCGGCGCCCGGCTACGGCGACGAGCCGTTCTGAGTGATGCCGGGCGAGCGAATCATCGGCCAGCGGCGGGTGATTGGGCTCCTTGCCTTCTTCGCCACGTTCCCGGCGCTGCTCGCCTCCCAGGCCGCCTTCGCCGTCGATCCCGCCTTGGTGCTCATGGCGTTCGTCGTCATCGGTCTTCTCCTGCTCCTCGCCCAGCCCCTACGGACGGTCGGGATCGGCCTTCTCGTCGCGTCGGCGACCATGTACGGCGCTCTCCTCGTGTTCGCCGTCGTGTTCGCCAGCGCTGACTGACCGGGCCGGCAGTCACGGGCCCGGCCCTGATGTGCGGCCCTCGCCCACCGGGATCTACGCCGGCGTGCGCATCCTCGCCGGGCGGTCGAACACGGCGGTGCGGAACGGCACCATCCGCGGGTTCACCATCGGCGTCACCATTCAGGCGACGGCGAACGGGAACGACATCTCCGGCCTCGCCCTCTCGGGCGACGGTCAGGGCGTCAACACCCAGACCGGGGTGCAGAACAACCCGCTGCCCACGTCGGACAACAACGTCATCCACGCCAACACCATCGACTCGAACACGTCGAGCGCGGCGCAGATCACCGGGGTAGGGAACCGGTTCGAGGAGAACTCGGTGACGAACAACCGGTTCGGGCTGTCGATCGCCGGGACCGGCGCCGTGGTGCGGGCCAACCGGATCGTCAACAACCTCAGTACGGGGATCAACGCCAACGGGCAGGGCGCCATCCTCTCGGGGAACACTGTCATCCAGAACTCGGGCAACGCCATCAACATCGGTGGCCCGTCGACCGCCGTGGTCTTGGAAGGGAACCGGATCGAGGGCAACGAGATTGCCCAGAACGGTGACCCGGCCAACAGCTTCGGCGCCATCAACGTGTTCTCCTCGAACAACGCGGTCGTGAGCGCCAACCGGGTTGTGGGCATCTTCCGGGGGACGGGGGTCTTTGCCGCCGCCAACACGGTGGGGACCACGATCTCGGGGAACGCCATCTCCTGGTTCGTCGACGGCGTCTCGATCAACAACGGGGCGACGAACACGCTCATCTCGGGCAACCAGGCGACCCAGAACACCGACGACGGGTTCGACGTGCGCTCGGCGTCGACGACGATCGTCGGCAACACCGCCATGGGCAACGCCGACTGGGGCATCGTGGCGGTCCCGGGTGTGACCGATGGTGGCGGGAACCACGCCGGCGGGAACGGCCACCCCGGCCAGTGCGCCGGGGTCGTCTGCACCTGATCGGCGGCCCTACCGGGTGAGAGGCCGGGTGGCCAGGACGAGGGCCGGGTCGGCGTGGCCGAGGACGAGGCGGTACGGGTACCGCGCCTCGGCTGCGTCGATCACCCGGCGGTCGCTGGCGAACCACGCCGCGGTCGTCGGCCACCAAGCGGCCACCACGACGACGTCGCAGCCTTCGAGCTGCGCCGGCTCGGTAATGGTGGCGAAGTCCCGAGGCGTGTCGAGGTAGGCGCGCATCGGCGGGACGCCGACATCGACCACACAGGCTCGTGACCCCGAAGCGCTGGTCGACTCGACCAAGGCGGCGGCCAGGCGGTACGAGGTCGGGTCGCGTGTGTAGCCGGGGACGATCACGGCCAGAGCCAGCGCCGCGGAGCCGGCGGCCAGCACCCATGACCCACGGACGCGGGCGATGGCCACGCCGGCCAGGTACGCGGCGCCGGGGACCATCCAGACGAAGAACCGCTCCTCGAGAGCAGAGGATTGCATCACGGCCCATAGGCCCAGGAGCACCACCGCCATGCCGGCCGCCGCGCCTCGTGCGGCGCGGCTGTCCCGCAGCACGACGAGTGCGCCCGCGCACACCAGCGGCGCGACGACCAGCGCCGCCCAACCGCCACCGGTGGCCATGGAGGCGACGTGCCACGGCATGGCCGGCTTGAAGACGCGGGCGTGCTCGCCGGCGGCCTCGACCATCGCCGCGGCCATGCCTGCGTAGGCGACGGCGCCGGCGAGGAGCACGCCGAGGAGCCGCCGGCGCCAGCGGCCGTCCCAACGGCCTCGGGCCAGGAGCATCCCGACGTGGGCGGCGAGCACCGGCACCATGTAGAGGTGCGTAGCCAGCCCGGCGCCGGCGGCGACGATGTACAGCGCGTCGACGCGACGCGGGTGGGTGCGCGGGTCCTCCACGACCACCAAGGTGGCGACGAGCGCGCAGAGGGTCAGCAGGCTGTAGCCCCGGGCTGCCCGCGACAAGCCGGCGAACGTCGGGTTGCAGGCCAGCAGGGCGCCGGCGGCGAGACCGGCAACCACCCCGTGGCGGTGAGCCACGAACCATGCCAGCACGCCGACGCACGTGGCGCCGCACAGGACGGGCAGGAGCCGCATGGTGGCCGCGCCGGACCGCCCCGTCGTGGCCCGTACGAGCTGCTCGAGGAACGAGAACATGGGGTGGTTGTTGAAGACCGCCTGCTGGTGGAAGACGGACCAGGGCGGCCCGGGCCGCACGAACAGCCCGATGGTTTCCGCGCTGTCGAAATCGAGGGACCGGCCCAGCCCGGGCAGGTACCCGGCGAAGGTGAGCAGGCCCAGGACCACGCCGGCCACCCGAGGGGTCAACGTCGCACGCGTCGGACGGGTTGCGACCTCCGGTTGTATCGTCGACACGCTCACCGACCCCTCGTCCATGCAGGCGTCCCCTCGCTGTCTGTCGTCCGGTCTGTGCCGAGACTTGAGGAGCCGAATGGGTCGCGATGTGATGGAGCCGCAGCTGTGGGCCGTCGCCGGTTCCCTCTTCGAAGTCTCGCTGCCCGAAAAGGAGGGCGAGCAGTGGTGCTGGGCCGACCCGCCGCCCCCCGGCGTGACGCTGGTGGGTGAGTCCCTCCGGGGGCCGCACCGCCACTTCCGGTTCCGGGCCGAGACCGAGGGCGACGTCGCCCTGCGGTTCCGGAACCGGACGGCCGAGCGGGCGGTCGTGCTCCGGAGCGTGGCGGTCCGGGTCGCCCCCGACGTCGACCCGGCGGCACGGAGCTAGCGCCGGCGCCTCGTGGCCACGGCGCCGGCGGCCGCGCCGGCAAGGAGCACCGCCGCCAGCGCCGGGAGGAGGGGACTGCGACCCGCGTCGGCTCGGGGCCGGCTCACCGTCGGCGGCGGGATGGCCACCGTCGACGGGGCCGCCGTGGCGGTGACCGCGGCCCGGGCGTCGAGGCGCCCGCGGCAGCCCAGGCCGCAGGGGACCGAGTGGTCGAGCGTGGCCAGGAGCCGCTCGACGGCTGCGGAGGGCGAGAGGCCCTGGGCCAGGAGCAGGGCCAGCGCACCGCTGACATGCGGCGCGGCCATCGAGGTCCCCGCAACCCACTCATAGCGCCCGCCGGGGACCGGGGCGAGGATGTCCTGGCCGGGGCCGGCCCCGCTCCCGCCGGGCGCCACCAGCCCCCACATGGCGTTGCCCAGCGACGTCGAGTAGCCGGGCACGCGGCCCTTGTTGTCGGTGGAACCGACGACGAGGGCATGGAGGTCGCCATAGTTGGCGCTCCCCTGGCCGTTGAGGTTCTCGTAGTTGCCGGCGGCCAAGACCGGTATGGCGCCCCGGCTCCACGCGTACTCGATGCCCGGCCGCAGCGGGGTCCCGACGCGCGACACGATCATCAGGTCGGGCTCCCCGAGGCTGAGGTTCACGATGCGGGCGCCCCTGTCGACGACCCACTGGATGCCCCGGTTGATGTCCTCGGTCACGCCGCTGCCGTCGCTGCCGAGCACGCGGGCGACGATCAGGTGGGCATCGGGGGCGACCCCGGCGATCCCCAGGCCGTTGTCGGACGTCGCCGCGGCGATGCCCGCCACCGCGGTCCCGTGGCCCTCGCTGTCCCGCGCCGGCCCTTCCCGGCAGGTCCCGCCGACGCAGTCGGCCTGGGCGTCGACCTTGCCGGTGAACTCGGGGTGCGAAGCGTCGATCCCCGAGTCGACCACCCCGATCGGCACGCCGGCGCCTCGCGACACTGGCCATGCGTCCGGGGCGCCGATCTGGGTCAGGTTCCACTGGTCGGCGAAGTACCGGTCTGGAGTGGTCGCGGCACCGGCCACCGCAGTGGAGAAGGTGAAGGCGGTGCAGCCGGCGACGCACAGCGCCCGGAGCCAGCCATGCCTTTTCGTCCCGTCCGCCCGGTCCCGCACACGATGAGCTTGGCACCAGTTGGGGCCCCGGGGAGACCAGAGCCGACGGCGGTCCCCGGGTGGGCCCGTGCCGGCGGCTATCCTGACGCTTCGTCCATGGCGAGGAACTCGGCGTTCGGCCGTCCACAGGCGCAGGACCGGGTGAGGTCGTGGTGGTATGCCAAGAGCCACACCTCGCGGGTGAACGCCCTGGTGGCCGTCGTCGTCGCCATTGCTGTCGTCGCCATCCTGGTGGCGGCGACGTCTCGTGACGCGGCCCGTAACGTCCCGCTGGCCAACGCCACCCGCCCGCAGCTGGGCCCGGGCGTGAGCGCGGCCGTCCCGTCGACCGTGATCGTCGGCGACCTGGCCGCCGTCGGCTCCACCACGGCTACCTCCATCGGCGATCTGTTCGGGCCGAGCTCGACCAGCTCCAGCACGACCGTCGCCGCCGCCGGCGTCCCCACGTCGGCGGTGCCGGCCCGGGCTTCGGTCCCGCCGGCCCGTACCGCGGCGGCGGCGACGACCACCACCACCGTGGCCAACCCCGGGGTGATCTACTCCGAGGCGCCGGTGATCACGGTGGCGACCACCGCCGCGCCGCCCAGGACGACCCAGCCGCCGGTCACCCTGCCTCCGCCGCCGGCGACCGCACCGCCGACGACGGCGCCACCGACCACCGCGCCACCGACCACGGCGTCGCCCGGGCTCCCGCTCCCCCTCCCCCTCCCACTGCTCGGCTGAGCCGGCGGCTCAGCCGGCCGTGCCCCGCAGGAACTCGTCCACCCGGGCCACGTAGGCGGCGCGGTCGGTGTCGAACGCCTTGGTGTGGGCCACACCGGGGAGCAGCCAGAGCTGCCCTCCGGTGAGGGCGCCGACCCGCCGCCCGCCGGCCGGAGGGACGGTGCGGTCGCCGGTGCCCTGGATGACCAGCGTGGGGACGCCGAAGGGCCGGCTCCCGAGCTCGCGGGCGACGTCGACGGCATGGCCGCCCCCGCTGAAGGCCGGGTAGAGCACGGGGAGCAGGTTGGTGGCCAACCGGGGGACGTGGGCCCGGAAGGCCACGACGTCGCGGAAGCTCAGGAAGCCACTGTCGGCGACCAGCGCCGCCGGCCGTGCGCCCCGGGCCACCGCCGCCAGCGACGCGAACGCCCCGCCGGAGAACCCCAGCACCGCCGCCGGCGTGCCCACGGTGGCGCCAACCCAGCGGACGGCAGCCGCCACCTCGTCGGCCTCCCGCTGGCCGCCGCCGTAGCGAGCCGCGCCCGACACGTACCCGAGGTCGATGAAGAGCAACCCATAGCCGGCGGCGTGCAGGGGCGGGCCCACCTCGACCGTGGCCGTGCGGTTCCCGCCGTAGCCGTGCACGACCACGATGACCGGCCGCCCCGGTTCCCCGGCCACGTACCAGGCGGGCAGGCCGGCGTCGTAGGTGACGTTGTCGAACCGGAGGCCGACCGATCCCGGGTCAGGGAGCTGGCGGAGGTCGGTACCGCCCCGGGCGATCTTGGCCGCCGCGTACGCGTTGAGGGAGAACCAGGCCGTGACCACGGCGGCGAGCAACCCGATCGCGGCCCGTTGGGGCCAGTGACGGCGCCTCAGATGTGCGACGCCGGCCCACCTGCCGCCACCGAGCTCCTCACGACGGCGTCGAGCGACGCGGCCAGCGCGTGGAGGTCCTGCCCGTCGAGCTGGGAGACGAAATGCCGGCGCACGCCCTCGACGTGGGTGGGCGCGGCGGCATCGAGCCGGAGGCGGCCGGTCTCCGTCAGGACGGCGAAGACGCCCCGCCGGTCGGTGGGGCAGCTCCGCCGGGCGACGAGGCCGGAGTCGACCAGCCGGTCGAGGCGACGGGTCAGGCCACTGCGCGACACGAGGGTGCGGGCGGCCAGCTCGGTCATGCGCAGCTCGCCCGACGGCTCCGACGCCAGGTGGACCAGGATC
Organism: Acidimicrobiia bacterium; assembly: GCA_023264995.1. GTDB lineage: Bacteria > Actinomycetota > Acidimicrobiia > Acidimicrobiales > AC-14 > CADCTB01. The sequence goes on from JAHFUR010000027.1 coordinate 18,051, forward strand.
TCGTAGTCGGCCAGGGAGATGCCATGGCCGGCCAGCTCGGCGTCGAGCCGCTCCATGAGGCGGATACTGGCGCGCAGGAAGGCCTGCCAGACCTCCAGCTCCTGCTCGTCCAACCACAGTGCAGTCGCCGTTATCACGGACCGTAGAATATCGGTTTGCCTGCCCCGTGTCTCGGGCCCGCACGGCTGCCCCAGCCGATGGGTGCCGACTTCTGCACGGTGGGGGCGCAATGATGGTGGCCCCAGACACAGGGAGCGGACATGTCGCACAACGAGACCAACTGGGAGCCCCACGACCACGACGCGGTCGTGCACACCCACCGCCATTTCCACGTCACGCACAACTATCGCGACGCCACCGGCGACTTCGAGCACCACGCCGCCGCGCACGACCACGAGCACGACCACGGGGCGACGACGCACAGCCACCACCCTCACCGCGACTTCGACGTCGAGCACGCCGGCGAGGCCCACGTGCACGACCACGCCGCGGCGATCAGCGCCGGCGCCCAGGCGGCGGCGAAGCCGAAGAAGGCCCCGGCCAAGCGGGCGGCCAAGGCATCGGCGGCGGAGGCCTGAGGCACCGCCCGGCGCTGGCCCTGGCGGCGGTGGCGCTCGTGGTGGGCGCCTGCTCCTCCGGTGACTACACCTCTGGGCCCGCGCCGCCGCCCACCACCACGACCACGGTGGCCGAGGTGACCGTCCGCGGCGTCGTCGCGGTGTACTCCGCGAGCGCCCGAGTCCTGACGCTGGCGTCGCCGGCGGCAGGCGTCACCACCGTGGTCGTCCCGGCCGAGACCGAGGTGGTCCGGGCGTCGGGCGCGCCCGCCGGCGTCGCCGACCTGGTCACGAAGGCCGGGGTCGAGGTCACCGGTCGCCCCAGCGCCTCAGGCGTCCCGGACACTCTGGTCGCCCGACGCATCGTGCTGCTCTGAGGTAGCCGCCGACGACCGCCTACCCTCTCCCGGGATGCGGGGATACGGGTACGGGTTTCACCATCGGATGGGTCGGGATCCCGACCTGGTGGCCGGCAAGGGGGTGGACAAGGCCGTCCTGCGCCGGGTCCTCACCTTCGCCCGCGCCTACCGGAAGCTCCTGGTTGTCTTCGTGGCCACCATCCTGGCCGGGTCGATCGTCGGCATCCTGCCCCCGCTGGTGTTCCGCAGCATCATCGACCATCACGCCGTCCCCCGGCGCCTCGGCGGTCTCGACCGCCTGGCCTTGCTGGCCCTCTCGCTGGCCTTTGCCGACGCCGGCCTCAACATCCTCCAGCGGTGGCTGTCGGCCCGGATCGCCGAAGGCCTGATCTTCGACCTTCGCTCGGCTCTCTACGACCACGTGCAGGGCATGCCGCTCGCCTTCTTCACCCGCACCCAGACCGGCTCGCTGATCAGTCGTATGAACAACGACGTCATGGGCGCCCAGCAGGCGTTTACCGGGACGCTGGGCAGCGTGCTGCAGAACGTCCTCGACCTCACGGTCACCCTGTTCGTGATGGTCCAGCTCGAGTGGCGGCTCACGGCGCTGGTGCTCCTCGTCGTGCCGGTCTTCCTCTTGCCTGCCCGGCGGGTCGGCCGCCAGATGCAGAAGCTGACCCGGGAGTCCTTCCAGCTCGACGCGGTGATGAACGCCGGCATGACCGAGCGTTTCAACGTCTCGGGGGCCTTGCTGGTCAAGCTGTTCGGTCACCCCCGCCGGGAGGCGGCCGAGTTCGCCGAGCGGGCCGGACGGGTGCGCGACATCGGCATCCGCACCGCCATGTACGGCCGCCTCTTCTTCTCGGCCCTGGCCTTGCTGGGCGCCGCCGGCACAGTCGGCGTCTACTGGCTGGGCACCCGCCTCGTCATTTCCGGCACGATCACCCTCGGCACGCTGACCGCGCTGGCGGTGTACGTCACCCGCATCTACAGCCCGCTGACCCGCCTCACCAACGCCCAGGTCGACATCATGACGTCGATCGTGAGCTTCGAGCGGGTCTTCGAGGTGCTCGACGCCACCCGGGCCATCGAGGACGCCCCGGGGGCCTACGACCTGATCGAGCCCACCGGGCGAATCGAGTACGACGACGTGTGGTTCCGGTACCCGGCGCCGTCGACCGTCTCGATTGCCTCGCTGGAGGCCGATGCCAACGCCCCGCTCTCTGACGAAGCCTCGGGCACGGTGTTGAAGGGCATCTCCTTCGTGGCCGAGCCCGGCCAGATGGTCGCCCTCGTCGGCCCCACGGGGGCGGGCAAGACCACCCTGTCGTACCTGGTGCCCCGCCTCTACGACGTCACCGCCGGGTCGGTCCGCATCGACGGGCACGACGTGCGCCACCTCACGTCGGAGACGCTGTCGGCGGCGATCGGGATGGTCACCCAGGACGCCCACATGTTCCACGACACCGTTGCCGCCAACCTGCGCTACGCCAAGGCCGACGCCACCGACGAGGAGCTGGCCGCGGTGTGCCGGGCGGCCCGCATCCACGACCTCATCGCCGGCCTGCCCGAGGGGTACGACACCGTCGTCGGCGAGCGCGGCTACCGCCTGTCGGGCGGGGAGAAGCAGCGGCTGGCCCTGGCCCGGGTCCTCCTCAAAAGCCCGGCCATCGTCGTCCTCGACGAGGCCACCGCCCACCTCGACTCCGAGACCGAGCTGTTGATCCAGCAGGCCCTGGCCGAGGCCCTCGCCGGCCGGACCTCCCTGGTGATCGCCCACCGCCTGTCCACCATCCAGGCCGCCGACCAGATCCTGGTCCTCGACCAGGGCCGCATCGTCGAGCGGGGCACCCACGCCGAGCTGGTGGGCCGCGAGGGCCTCTACCGCGAGCTGTACCTCACCCAGTACGCCCGGACGGCCACCGGCGCCGGCTGACGCCGCCGCCCGCCGGTGACGGTCCGACAGGTCCAGGCGTGTTCGATCGTCACCAGTTGGGGTGGTGGGCGCGACCGCTCTACCATCGCCCTCCGACGTGCGCGTGCCCACTCTCTCCCCGACGGCCTACCGGCGGGTCACCCTCTTCGCCCTCCTGGCCCTGACCTTCATCGTGGTCACCGGCGGCGCGGTCCGCCTCACCGGGTCGGGCCTGGGCTGTCCCGACTGGCCGACCTGCGCCAAGGACCGGGTCGTCGCACCGTGGGAGTACCACGCCATGGTCGAGTTCGTGAACCGGACCATCACCGGGCTGGTCTCGGTGGCGGTGATGCTGGCCGTGCTCGGCTCGCTGGTCCGCCGGCCTCGCCGGCGGGACCTGCTGTGGCTGTCGATCGGGTTGGTCGGCGGCGTGATCGGCCAGATCGTCCTCGGCGGCCTGACTGTGCTGTTCGAGCTGCGGCCTGGTTTCGTGATGGCCCATTTCCTCGTGTCGATGGTCCTGCTCGCCAATGCCGTGGTCCTGCACCACCGGGCCGGGCGCCCGTCGGGCCCGACCCGGCCGGCGGTGGGCGCCGACGTCGTCGCCCTCGGCCGATTGGTGGTCGCCGCCGCCGGCCTGGTGATCTTCCTGGGCACGATCGTGACGTCGTCGGGCCCGCACGGCGGCGACGAGAACGCCGAGCGCCTGCCTTTCCTGCTGACCGACGTCGCCCGCCTCCACGGGATCGCGGTGATGCTCTTCCTGGCCGTGACCCTGGTGACGATGGCGAAGCTCCGCCGGGCCGGCGTGGACCGGGGGATCCTGCAACGGAGCGAGGTACTGCTGGCCGTGCTCGTCGCCCAGGGCGCGCTCGGCTACCTGCAGTACTTCACCGGTGTCCCGGTCGTGCTCGTGGGGTTCCACATCGCCGGCGCGACCGCGGTCTGGGTCGCCGCCCTGCGCCTGTTCCTGGCCTTCTCGGTCCCCGCGTCGACGCCCGCGGCCGCCGCCGCCGGCGATAGCGTGCGGGTGTGATCGGTGGCGCCCGTCCGGCCATGACCGCCGTCCCGGTGGAGGTCAAGGAGCCCGACGTCGAGGACGTCGTCGTCCCCGACCGTCCCTGGATCGTCATCGTCTGGAACGACCCCATCAACCTCATGAGCTACGTCACCTTCGTGTTCCAGAAGCTGTTCGGCTACAGCCTCGAGAAGGCCACCAAGCTGATGCTCGACGTCCACGAGAAGGGGAAGGCAGTGGTGTCGAGCGGGCCCCGGGAGAAGGCCGAGCTCGACGTCTTCCGCCTCCACGAGCACGGCCTGTGGGCCACCATGGAGCACCAGTGACCGGCCCGGGAGGCCGGTCCAACGAATCTTCAAAGGGGCACACTCCCAACGGGAGGGTGGACCAGTGATTCGTAGGCGGGTCCGCCGGGACCGGCGAGGCGAGTTCGAGCTGCGCATCCCGCCCGACGAGCGCGACCTGCTGCGCTCGGTCGGCCCCCAGCTCCGCGACCTCCTCGTCCGCGAGGCAGCGTCGGCCCAGGGCGGGGAGGACACCGCCGTGAGCCGGCTGTTCCCTGTCGCGTACCCCACCGACGAGGACCGCCAGACCGAGTACCGCCTGCTGGCCCACGACGAGCTGCTGGCCTCCCACCTGGGCGCCCTCGCCGTGCTGGAGGAAACCGCCGGCGCCGACCGCCTCGACGAGGACCAGCTCCTCTCGTGGATGCGGGCCATCAACCACGTCCGCCTGGTCCTCGGCACCCGCCTCGACGTCACCGAGGACGGCGACGAGCGGCCGAGGAGCGCCCGAGACCCCCGGGCGCCGGCGTTCGCCGTCTACGACTACCTGACCTACCTCCAGGGCGAGATCATCGAGGCCCTCTCGGGCTGACCGCCTACCCCTCGCGTTCGCGTAGTTGGGCGAGCGTTGTGAATGTATTGGGCGGTCCTTGACGCGGGTCGTGCACCGTCTGGGGTGCAGACCACGTGCGACCGTTTCGAAAGGTCGGTGACGACCATGCAAGCCCTCCAGAGCCGCCCCTCCCTCGCCCTTGCGCCCCTCTCGGCCAACGTGCCGGCCGGCCTCGACCCCGGAGTACGGGTCCACCCGACGGTCGCCGTCGTCATCCCGACGCTGAACGAGGGCAAGAACCTGCCGTACGTGCTCGACCGCCTGCCGGCATGGATCGACGAGGTGATCATCGTCGACGGGCACTCCACCGACGACACCGTGGCCGTCGCCCTCCGCTGCCGACCCGACGCCACCATTGTCGTGCAGGACGGGAAGGGGAAGGGCAACGCGCTCGACTGCGGGTTCAAGGCCGCGTCGAGCGACATCACCGTCATGCTCGACGCCGACGGGTCGACCGACCCCGCCGAGATCCCCCGTTTCGTGGCGGCATTGACCAACGGGTACGACTTCGCCAAGGGCACTCGCTTCGTCACTGGTGGGGGCAGCGATGACATCACGCCGCTTCGGCGCTTCGGCAACTGGGGCATCACCACCCTCGTGAACACCCTCTGGGGGGTGAACTACAGCGACCTCTGCTACGGCTACAACGCCTTCTGGACCCGGGCCATGCCCCACGTCGGCGACTGTTCGGGGTTCGAGATCGAGACCCTGATGGGCATCCGGGTGGCGAACTCCAATGCCAAGGTGATGGAGGTGCCGAGCTTCGAGGGCAACCGCCGGCACGGGACGTCGAACCTCCGGGCCGGCCGCGACGGGCTCCGGGTCCTGCGCACGATCATCGCCGAGTGGGTCCGGCCCCGCTGATGAACGTCACCGTCGTGATCTGCGCATTCGACCTGGACCGTTGGTCGCGCACCGTCGACGCGGTGTCCTCCGTGCTGGTCCAGGAGCGGCCGGCGGCCGAGGTCATCCTCGTCGTCGACCACAACCACGAGCTGTTCGCCCGGGCCTGCGAGACCTGGTCGGGGCCGCCGGTGCACGTGGTCGTCAACGCCGGCGCCCCCGGCCTCTCCGGAGCCCGCAACGCCGGCGTGGCCCACGCATCCTCGGAGGTCGTCGCCTTCCTCGACGACGATGCCGTCGCCGCCCCCACCTGGACGGCCGAGCTGCTCGCCCCCTACGACGACCCGGACGTGGTCGCCTGCGGGGGAGCGGTGATCGCCAACCTGGGCGGGCCGCGGCCCGCTTGGTGGCCCAGGGAGTTCGACTGGGTGGTCGGCTGCTCGTACATCGGCCAGCCCCTGCGCCGGGCCGAGGTCCGCAACGTCATCGGCGCCAACATGTCGGTCCGGCGCGACGCCGTGGTCGAGGTCGGCGGGTTTGCCGAGGGCATCGGCCGCGTGGGCACCCGCCCGGTCGGTTGCGAGGAGACCGACCTCATGATCCGCCTCGTCCAGCGCCGGCCTGCGGGGCGCATCGTGTACGAGCCCGCCGCCGTGGTCCACCACTGGGTCCCGCCCGCCCGCTTGTCCTGGGCCTATTTCCGGTCCCGCTGCCTGGCCGAAGGCGAGTCCAAGGCCCTCGTTGCCGGCCGGGTCGGGCCCGATCGGGCTCTGGCATCGGAGCGGTCCTACGTCCGCAGCGTGCTGCCCAGGGGCCTGGCTGCCGCAGTGGCCCAGGGCGAGCCCCGTCGTGCCCTGGCCATCCTCCTCGGGCTGGCCCTCACCACTGCCGGCTACTTCGGTACCCGGCTCGGAAGGCCCTGACGTGCGCATCCCGATCCTCGCCTACCACTCGATCTCCGACAACCCGTGGCCCGGCATGGAGCGCTTCACGGTCACCCCGGCCCACTTCGCCCGTCACCTGGACCTGGTGGTCGCCGGCGGGTTCACCGCACTGACCGTCTCCGACCTGGCCGACCGCCTTGACCGTGGCCAGGCCGTGCCTCGCCGGACGGTGGCCCTGACGTTCGACGACGGGTACGACGACACCCTCACCCTGGCGGCCCCCATGCTGGCGGCGCGACGGTTGACGGCCACGGTGTACGTGACCACCGGCCTGCTGCGCGGGAGCCCGGAGCCGGGCGCCGGGCCGGCGCTCGGTCGCATGCTCGGTTGGGGCCACCTCGTCGAACTTGAGGACGCCGGCTTGGAGGTCGGTGCCCACTCCCACACCCACCCCCAGCTCGACGTGCTGGCCCGGTCGGATGCCGCCGCCGAGATCCGCAACTGCAAGCGCCTGCTCGAGGACGGGCTCGGTCACACCGTGCGGACCTTCGCCTACCCCCACGGCTACGCCTCGCGGTGGGTCCGGGACGAGGTGCGCCGGAGTGGGTTCCGTTCTGCATGCGGCGTGCGCAACGCCTTCAGTCATGAGGAGGACGCCCGATGGATGATGGCCCGCTTGACAGTGACGGCGTCGGCGACCGCCGCGCAGGTACAGGCGTGGCTCGACGGCACCGGCGCCAGGACCGCCGGCCGCGGCGAGCGGGTGCGGACCACGGCGTGGCGCGGCGCACGACGGGCCCGGCGGCTCTCGCACTCACTCGTCCGGTGACCGACGTGAGCACGATCTCCGTCCTGGTCGAGAAGGGGGCGGTCCTCCTCGTCGATGTCGAGATCTCCGAGCCCATCGACGACCTCTGCCCCGGGGGCCCCTTCGAGCGGGCCAGGATCCTGGTCCGCCTGCATGGCCGACCGATCGGGACGGTAACGGTCCCGCTGCAAGTCATCATCCTGAGTGCTCCATTGGTGGCCCAGACCATCTGGGACGAGCTGGCCCCCGCCATCCGGCGCCACTGCCGGGCCGACGGCTTCGGAGAGCCACGGGCCCTGACCGCCGCTGGGCTTGGGCTGTCCCGCGAGCCCCCCTGCTCGTGGCGGGCCGCCTTTCGCACCACGCCCCCGCCCGCCGCCACCGTCGTGGTCACGACCTGTGGCAGCTCCGAGCGGCTCAACCGCACCATTCGCGGGGTGCTGGCCCAGACCTACCCCCGGTTCGACGTCGTCGTCGTTGACAACCGGCCCCGGACGTCGCGGGTGCGCCAGACGCTCGAAGCCGCGTTCCCCGGCGACACCCGGCTGCGCTATGTCGCCGAGGAGCGCCAGGGCCTCTCCTGCGCCCGGAACCGGGGGGCGGCGGAGGCTGGTAGCCCGGTCGTGGCCTTCACCGACGACGACGTCGATGTCGACCCGGAATGGCTCGGGAATCTGATGGCCGGTTTCGAAGGGGACGACATCGCGTGCGTCACCGGGCTCATCCTGCCCCTCGAGCTGGAGACGGCCGCCCAGCGTCTGCTCGAGGAGTTCGGCGGGTACTCGAAGGGCTTCGAGCGCCGGACGTGGGACAACCGCGCCAACCGACTCCACCACCCGCTCTACCCCTACACGGTGGGGGCGTTCGGCTCGGGCGCAAACGCGGCCTTCCGGGTTGCGGCGCTGGCCGAGATCGGCGGCTTCGACGAGTCCCTCGGCGCGGGCACGCCGGCGCGGGGAGGCGAGGACATCGACATCTATGTCACCTGCATCGAGCGGGGCTACCGGATCGCGTACGAGCCGGCGGCGATCGTCCGCCACGCCCACCAGCGCGGCATGGACGAGATCCACCAGAAGCTGCACGACTACGGCGTCGGGCTGGGCGCCATGTTGACCAAGCACCTTGTGCGTGACTGGTCGACGTTCGCCGCCATGCTGGTCCGGGCCCCCTGGGGCCTCGGGCACCTTCTCAGCCGGAGCTCCTCCAAGAACGCCGGCCGGTCAGCGGACTTCCCCTCCTCACTCGCTCGGGCCGAGCTGGCCGGTGTCCTGCACGGGCCGGCGGCCTACCGCCGGAGCAGGGCCGCGAGGTGACCGTGCTGACCAGGCCCGACGTCGCGCATCGGGTGGTCGTCGACACCCGGGCGGAGCGTCCGCGCCGCGACCACCTCGCGACGACGGCCCTGGCCCTCATGGCCAACACCGGTGTCACGTCCGTGCTTGGACTGGCCTTCTGGGCGGGCGCGAGCGCCGTCTATTCGCCTGAGGAGCTGGGGGCGAGCGCGGCACTGATCTCGGCCATGATGTTGCTCTCGGTCGTATCCCAGTTCGACCTGGCGACGGGCATCCAGCGGCTGCTGCCGCAGGTCCGCGGCCGCCGGTGGCGACCCGTCGTGGGTGCGTACGGCGTTTCTGCCGCCGCTGCGATGGTTGTGGCCGGCGGCTTCGTCGTGGTCGCGCCCCGCCTCTCGGGCAGCTTCGCGTTCCTCGGTCACCGGCCGGCCCTGGGGGTCGGCCTGGTCCTCGCCGTCGCCCTCTGGAACATCTTTGCCCTGCAGGACGCCGTGCTCACCGCGGTGCGATGGGCGGCGATGGTCCCGCTGGAGAACGGCGCCTTCGGGATCCTGAAGATCGGGCTCATGTTCGTCTTTGCCAGCCAGTTCGGTGGCCATGGCATCTTCGTGGCGTGGGTGGTGGCCATGGCGCTGACGCTGGTGCCGGTCAACTCGCTGATCTTCGCCCACATCCTCCCGTCCGGGCCGGAGCCGGCCGCGGTGGCGTGGCCGAGCGCCCTGCCCATCGAGGACCGCGGTCGGGTCGGTCGCTACCTGGCCGTCGACTACGCCGCGGGGCTCATGGCCCAGGGGTACACGGCGTTGCTGCCGTTGCTCGTGCTGGCCGTGCTCGGTACCGACGCCAACGCCTACTTCTACATCGCCTTCCTCATCGCCGGGGCGGTGCGAGCCGTGGCCCAGAGCATGAGCACGTCGCTCGTGGTCGAGGGCGCCCACCAGGAACGGAGCGTGGGGGCGATGGCCCGGGTCAGCGTGGTCAGGTATGGGCGGTTCGCCCTGCCGGCGATCGTGGGCCTGGTCCTCGGCGCCCACCTTCTCCTGCGGCCGTTCGGCGCGGTCTACGCGGACCGGGGCGCGACGCTGCTGCGGCTCCTGCTCGTCGCCACCGTGCCCCATGCGCTCGTGGCGCTCTACCTGGGGTTGGAGCGGGTACGAGGACGCGTCGGCCGGGTCATCGCCGTCGAGGCGGCCCTCGTCGTCCTGGTGACAGCGGGGGCGCTGGCGGCCATGCACCGGTACGGCCTCGCCGGCGTCGGCGTAGCCTGGCTCGCGGCCCACACCCTCGTGGCCGTCCTCGTGGCGCCGGCCTTCTGGAGGGCATGCAGCCGGCCCACGCCCGGGTAGCGCGTCGCTCGGAGCCACCCACTGAAAGAACACGCCGCCGTACGACTCGATGGGGAGGGGCCGGATCTGCTCGGCCCCGGGGTCGTGCGCGCCGCCGACGCCACCGCCGCGGTGGTGACGGCTGCCCTGATCGCCGCCGTGGCGCTGCAGGTGGAGGGGCCGGTCCGCCTCGCCCTCGCCCTGGTGTTCGTGACGTTCGTGCCCGGGTGGGCCGCGCTCGGCCACACGCGCCTGGCAACCGGCACCTCGAGGATCGCGCTGGCGGTTGCCGCCAGCCTGGCCATCTGCACCGCCACGGCAGCCACGATGGTCTGGCTGCGGGCCTGGCACCCCTTTGCCCTCTTCTACGGGCTCGCCGGGGCGGCCCTCGTGCCGCTTATGGTGCGGGCCGTCCTCGGCCCACCGCCGGCGCCGGGTGTCGACGAGCGGCCAGAGCCTGCCCGGGCCGCGGCCGCGGCGGTGCCCCGGCGCCGGCGCGAGCCGGCTCCGGCCGCAACCGTCCCGGCGACCAGCGGGGCGCTGACGCTCCAGAGCGTCTCGGTCCGTATTGCGTTCGCTGCCCGGGCTCCTTTCACGGCCCAGGAGCTGGCCGGCTTGTTCGCCGCGGTCCAGGACCGGCACCCCTTCGCCGAGTTCCGTCGAGACGAGGACGCCGGCGCGGTGATGGAGATCGCCGGTTCCCGCCGCCTCGAGATCCGGCGCGACGCCGTTGACTACCTGGAACGGGCGCCCGTCGATATCGAGCAGGCCGGGCGGCGTGCCATCGACCTCCTGGAGCGGGTGCAGGGCCAGTTGGGGGTCGGGTTCCCCGCCAGGCCGTCGTACTGCCTCCGGGCCAGCTTGGCCCCACCCGCCGGCGCCGGCGGGCCTTTCGTCGGGTTCGCCGACCCGGGCGTGGTCGGGATCCTGGGGAGCAGCATGCCGGTGGCGGCCGGGTGGCATGTCACGGGCGCGTCCGGCTCGCCGGCGCACTCGTGGCGGGTGACCGTCGAGCCTGACGGCGACGAGGGCCGGCTCACCGTCGTCGTGGATGCCGACTTCGCGCTCAGCGACGACGCCGCTGGGGTCGGTGAGCACCTCCGGCACATCCACGACTTCCTGACCGGGAACGTGGCCCGGTTCGTGCAGGCGGCGACGAGACCGCCTGGTGACGAACGATGAGCATGGCGTCCTCGCGCCCGCTCCTGGTCCTCGCGTCCCGGCGGCGGGCTGCGGATGTGGCCGAGCCTCTCCTCGCCCGTCGGCTGCACCCGTCGGACGTGTCGTTCGTGGCCGCCATCGTCCTGTGGGTGGTGGCGCTCGCCGGGACCCGGCCCGACGCCATGGACGACTGGGGTCTACTCCGCGCCCTGCCGGTGACGTTCTTCGTCGCCGTTGGCCTGCTGATGCTCTCGATCGGGCTGGTCCTCACGGCCGAGCGGGTGTCGCCCCTGCGCCTGGGCCTCCACCTGGTGGCCTTGGTCGTGGTCCTCCACGGGACCGTACCTCTCCTCTTCCCGGCCACCAACTACCCGTGGGCGTACAAGCACATGGGGGTCGTCGGCTACATCGACCTCCACGGCTCGCTCGACCCGTCCATCGACATCTACCAGAATTGGCCCGGGTTCTTCGCGGTGGCAGCACTGTTTGGACGGATCGCGGGGGTGGGCAGCCCGCTGGTTTACGCGAAATGGTCGCCCGTGTACTTCAACCTCCTCCTATGCCTCGAGCTGGCCTTCATCCTGCGCCGGCTGGGGCTGGGCCGGCGCGAGCGGTGGCTGGCGCTCTTCCTGTTCGTGGCGGCCAACTGGGTGGGGCAGGACTACTTCGCCCCTCAGGCGCTCACTTTCGTCCTCTGCCTGGCCGTCTACGGGATGGTGCTCGCCTGGCTCCAGGCCGACCGCCCGCCGGCACCGGCCCGTGCCCTGCGCCGGCGGGCCTGCCGCGTCGCCCGCCCGGCCGAGGCGGCAGGGCCCCCGGGGCCGGCATTCTCGGGCTGGTCCCGGGTGGTGGGGCTGGGGACCCTGTTCGCCGTGTTCACCGTCGTCGTGGTCAGCCATCAGCTCTCGCCGTACCTCGTGGTGAGCGGCCTGGTGCTGCTGGCGTTGGTCGGCCGGCTCCGTTCCCGGTGGGTCGTGGTGGTGCTGGCGGTGATCATGTTCGGGTACCTCGTGCCCCATCTCCCGTACCTCCGCGACAGCCGGAACCTGGCGGGCTCGCCACTCAATCCCCGCGATGTCCTGGATGCGCTCAGCAACCCGTTCGACAACCTGCAGGCCCACGGCTTCGACGGTGTGAGCCCGCGGCCAGGCCGGGCGTTGACCGCGCTCGGCGCGCCGGCGCTGATGCTCGGCATGTGGCTACTGGCCGTGGTCGGCGCGTTTCGCCGGCTCCGGTCCAGGCGGCCCGTCCTGCTCCTGGCGGTCCTCGGCTGCGCACCGGCGCTCCTGGCGTTCGGCCAGAACTATGGCGGCGAGGCCATCTTCCGCATCTACCTCTTCTCGCTGCCCTGGGTCGTGGCGCTGGCGGCGTCGGCCCTGGCGCCCCGGCGCGGCCGGTGGCGGGCCGCGACAGGGCTCGTCGTCGTCCTCGTGCTGTCGGGGACGGCGGCCCTGTTCATGTCGGCGTTCTATGGGTCGGTCGAGCTCTACCGGGTCCGGCCCGGGGCGGTGGCCGCTGTGCGCTACTTCTACAGCCACGCCGAGCCGGGTAGCGTGCTCGGGCTCGGCGCCCCGAACGCGCCGACCCGGCTGGCCGCCAACTACGACGAGTTCCGCGCCGGCTCCACACCCCCACCCCTCACGACCCTGGCCGCGTTCCAGGGCCATCCCCTCGGCGCCGCCGACGTGCCGGCGCTCTCCGCGCTGTACGACGAGCATGTCGCCGGCACCCCGGGGCACGTCTACCTGCTTCTGGGCGCCGACCAGGACGTCTATGCCGCCGTCCTCGGCTACATGCCCGCCGGGTCGCTCGCCGGCCTCGACCGGGCGCTGTCGTGGTCGTCCCGGTGGCAGCTGTTTCACCGGGAGCCCGACGCGGTGATTTACGAGCTCCTCCCCGAGGCGGCCCCCCCGCTGGCCGTCGGGGGGCCTTTCAGCGAGTAACGCGGCGGGCGACCATGGCGACGGCCGGGCCAAGCGACCGGGCGGCCGCGCTCAGCGCCGGGAGGGGGTCGTCGAGGGCGAGCCAGGCCCGTTCCGTGCCGGCCCAAGGCAGGCCGGCCGGCCGCCGGCCGCCCTCCCTCCGGTAGGCGAGGAGGGCAGGGACGTCGAGGTTCTCGACGCAGAAGCCCCGCCCATCGACCTGCCGGCCATATGGCACCGACCGGCCGGTGAGGTCGAGGTGGAGGGCGCGGACGACGTCGACGCCGGCGGTGGTCTGGAAGAGCCGGAACTGGGCGCCGACTCGCGGGTTGAAGTCGAGCAGGTTGTAGCGGCCGGTCGTTCGGTCGCGCCGCCAGTCGAGGTCGGCGATCCCGCGGTACCCGACGGCCCGGCACAGCGTTGTGGTCAGCTCGACGAGCACCGGGTTGGCCATGGCATAGGCGCGAGTGGCGACGCCGGCCCGGGGAGGCCAGGTGCGTGTCTTGACGCCGGTGAAGACCGCTCGCGGCTCGGCCCGCCGGTCGCAGTAGACCGCCGCCATCCAGTCCTCCGCCTGTGCGGTGGCCAGGTACTCCTGGACGAGGACCTCCGGCATCCTTGGCCACCCAGCGGCGATGCCGACCAGCTCGGCCTCGTCGTGGACCACGGTCGTGGCCGCCACCGCCGGCCGGTCGAGGCGCGACCAGGGCCCTGCGTTCTTCAGGACGACCGGGTAGCCGATGGCCCCAGCATCGCGGACCAGGTCGTCGACCGAGGCGGGCAGGGCCGAGGCCGGCGCCGGCACCCCGTGGGTCATGCACAGCCTGTAGAGGCTGTACTTGCCGGCGAGCTGGCCCGGCAGGTCGGGCGGGACCTCGGGGAGGAGGAAGTGGCGGGCCAGGGCCCCCGCGTGCCGGGCGACGAGGACCGCAGCCTCGTCGTCGGTCGGGAGGAGGACCGAGGGGCGGTCGAGCGCGCTGCCGATGGTCAGCAGGCCGTCCACGAGCTCATCGGCGCTCTCCCGGCCGGTGGTCGGCCAGACGAAACGGCGATGCAAGTGCCGCGAGAGGGCGGCCGGGGTGAACCGGTCCTCGGTGACGGCGGCCACGGGTACGCCGAGGCGGCCGAGCGACCGGATGGCGCCGGTCCCCCCGGGGTGGAGGGGGTAGTGGCCGACCTTCGCCACCAGTAACGGCACAGACCGGTCGAGCCCGAGGCCCTCCCCACTGTCCCTGACGCGCACGCCGGCCGAGGCTACGACGTGATCTTGCCCTGGTTGTAGTGGTTGGCGACCTGGGTGGCCGTCAGCGCCTTGGCGTAGACGGCCACATCGTCGAGGCGGCCGGACAGGAACTCCGAGCTGGCATCCCAGGACCCGAGGACGATGGAGGTCGTATTCACGCTCGGGCCGCCGCTGAACGTCGACGTCGCCACCTGGGCGCCGTTCACGAACACCCGCTGAGCCGTCCCATCGAAGGTGCCGACCACGTGGTAGGTCTGCCCGGCCACGATGGCCCCGGCCGGCGCCTGGGTACGCCGGCGGGCCCCGTTGCGCATGGTCGTGAACTCGAGGCGGCCCCCGTTGAACTGCAGGGAGTAGGACTCGGCCTTGGTCACGATGGATGCGAAGTTGCCGCTCGACGGCAGTGCCGCCGGCCGGATCCACGCTTCGACGGTGACGGCCCCCGAAGGGCTCAGGCCGGCGGAACTGGGAATGGTCACCGCGTCGTTGGACCCGTCGAGGGACACGGCGGGGTTGGCGCCGTCGTTGGTGAGGCTGGGGACACCGAGCGACACGCCGTTGCGGTACGTGCCGGCGCTGGCGCCCATCTCGTCCGCCGCGGTCACCCCCGTCGCCTCGCCGAGGCGCCAGTAGCCCGCCGGCCCATCGCCGGTCACGGCGGCGCGGTAGGTCGACGGCGGGGGCGGGGCGGTCGAGCTGCCCTGGGTGAAGTGGTCAGCGATGCTGCGGGCGGTGAGCGCCTTGTCGTAGACGGCGACGTCGTCGATCGTGCCGGCCAGGAACTCCGACGCGGTGTCCCACGAGCCGATGACGACGGGGTTGGTGTTGGCGCCCATGGAGCCGGTGAAGCCGGCGCTGGCCACTTGCGTCCCGTTCACGAAGAGGCGCTGCGTCGTGCCGTCGTACGTGCCGACCACGTGGTACGTCTGGCCGGCCACCAGCGCGCCGGCGGGAGCCTGGGCTCGCCGGCGGGTGCCGTTGACCATCGTCGTGAACTCCAGCTGCCCGCCGTTGAACTGCAGCGAGTACGACTCGGCCTTGGTGGCCACCGACCTGAAGGTCCCCGCCCCAGGCAGGCTCGTCGGCCGGACCCACGCCTCGACGGTGACCGCGGCAGCCGGGCTGAGCCGGCTGGTGCTGGGGATGGACACGGCGTCGTTGACACCGTCGAAGGATGCGGCCCGGTTCGCCGGATCGCCCGTCAAGAGGCTGGGTGCGCCCAGGGTCACGCCGTTGAGGTAGGTGCCGGCGTTGGCGCCCTGGACGTCGGCGGCGACGGTGCCCGATGCGTCGCCGAGGCGCCAGTACGACACCGGCCCGTCGGCGGCCACGGCGCCGGCGTAGCCGGTGGCCGGCGCCGGCGGCGTCGGGGTGCCGAAGTGGTCCCACACCCGTACGTAGTCCACCAGGTAGTCGCTCGGGAAGGCGGTCGAGGCGTTGGGCGATCCCGGCCACGTCCCGCCCACGGCCAGGTTCAGCAGGAGGTAGGCCGGCTCGGAGGTGATGGCGGCGGCGTCAGTGAAGCGCCCGCGCTCCACGCCGTCGACGTACCAAACCATGGCGTCGGGCTGCCAGTCGACCCCGAAGGTGTGCCACCCCTGGGAGAAGTCGGGGCCGGTCCAGGCCTGGCCGGGGCTCATGTGGGTGCCGCTGCCGTTGAGGTAGTGGTAGGTCATGTTGACGGTGCTGGGGTCGCTGCCGAGGATCTCCATGGCGTCGATCTCCGGCGGCCAGCCGTAGCTGGCCGGAAGGGCCCAGAACGCCGGCCACAGGCCCTGGCCTGCGGGGACCTTCACCCGGGCCTCGGCGTACCCGTAGCGGTAGGTGAACCCGGGCGCGGCCCCGCCGCTCTGACCGCCGGTCATGACCATGCCGGATGTGTAGGCGTAGCTCTTGCCGTTCCAGCCGACGGCGCTTTCCCGGCGGGCCTGCAGCGCCAGCGCCCCGTTGGTCACTGACACGTTGCTCGGTGTGTACAGCTCCAGTTCGTTGTTCGTCTCGATCGAGCACGTCGACGATGCCCACCAGAAACAGGTGCGCCACGTGCTCGTGTTCAGGGCCGTCCCGCTGAACTCGTCGGCGAAGATCAGGTTGGCGCCCCCGGACGACCCGACCGGGAGCACGGCGGCCGACGCCGGAGCGCTTTTCAAGAGCGGGAGGGCCAGCGCGCCGACCAGCGCGGCCAGGGCAACCATCCCCTTCAGGGACCGGGACGGGACGCCGACGACATCGTTCATGTGCAGCTTGTCGGCCGCCCTTGTTCTCACCTTGAGTGGTGGCATGCCTACTTTAAGCACCACCGGGTGCCGTCCTCGCGAACATGGCCCCGACGGTCCCCGGGCCGGTGTGGGCGCCGACGCTGGGGCCGATCCGGTAGCGGACGAGGTCGATGACCTCGAGAGCGTTCCGTAGGCGGTCTTCCAGGGCGACGACGAGCGGCCGCGAGCTGGCGTCGGACAGACCCACCCCGACCCGTAGCGATGGGCCGGCGGCGGCGACGAACGCGGCCATGGCCCCCGCCGTCTCCTCCAGCCCCGAACACCGGTCGACCTCGCACATGACGCCGCCGGACAGGGTGAGGACGGGGACCGTCGTCGCCGCCTCCACCCCGCCGGCCAGCCGCCCGCCGGCGCGGGCCATGTCCAGCGCGCCCACGACGAACACGTTGCCGACGGCGGCGCTCACCCGCTCGGCCGCTGCGGCCGCCTCCTCGACGTTGGCGCCGGCGGCGATGGCCTCGGCCGCCTCCCACAGGCACAGGGACACGGCGAAGGAGGCCGTGCCCGTGTCGACGATGCGCACGGGCACCTGCGACACCTGACTGGCCAGCCGGGCGGCGTTCACCGTGCCCGAGACAGACGACCCGATGTGCACGGAGAGGATCTCCGTCGCCCCCCGCTCGGCGACCGCCTCGTAGGCGGCGGCGAACCGGCCGGGGCTCGGCTGTGAGGTCGAGACCTGCGGGCGGCCGGCGCCGAACCGGGCGTAGAAGTCGTCGGCGTCGAGGTCGACACCTTCCAGGTACTCGACCCCGTCGACCACCACGGTGAGGGGCACGACCTCAACCTGGTAGCGCTCCTTTAGTTCGGACGGCAGCTGGGCGTTCGAGTCGGTGACGAGGCCGATCACGCCGGCGCGGCCGCCGCGACCGGGCGTTTGGAAGTGAGGAACCGGTACATGATCACCGCGCTGCTCGCCGCCGCCGAGACGGGCAGGGCCGCGGACGGCGCCGGCCCCCAGCCGTTGGGCCAGCCCTTCCGCCACCACAGGAGCCCGGCCGCCACCCACGTGGCTGATGCGGCCGCCGTGCCGGGGAGGGTGCGGCCGGTGCGTTTCCCCACGTACCAGGCCACCCCGAGGTCGATGGGCAGGTAGGCCGGGAAGGTGGCCGCGCAGTGGCCGAGGCTGACGGCCACACCTTTGCCGCCCCGGAAGCCGTTCCAGACCGGGAAGCAGTGGCCAACGAGGCACGCGGTGCCGGCGGCGTGGGCGCCCGCCGGCCCGGCCAGGCGCCGGCCGGCGGTGCAGGCCAGCGCCCCCTTGGCCAGGTCGGCGGCCAGGATGGCGCCGCCCCACCCCGTGCCGAGGACGGCCATGGCGTTGACCGCCCCCGGGTTGCCGGTGCCCCGGTCCCGCAGGTCGGTCGAGCCCCCGGTGGCCAGCCGGGCCGCGGCGTCAGCGCACGGGACGGTGCCGATCAGGTAGCCGGCGGCGGCCGACGCGAGCAGGGCGAGCATCGGGAGAGCGTAATTCCGGCCTACGGTCGTCGGGATGCGAGGGAAGGACCGGAGGGCGGCGGTGGCGGCCCTGCTGGCGGCGGCCTCGGTGCTGTCCGCCTGTTCGGGCGGGGCCGGGAGCACCGCTCGGGCGGTCGCGCCCAAGGCCGGCGCCACCTTCGAGTTCGGCGTCATCGGCGACTACCCCTACGGGGCTGACCAGTTCGCCAAGTTCGACCGCCTTGTCGACATGGTCAACCAGGAGAAGCCGGCGCTCCTCCTCCATGTGGGCGACGTCGGCGGCAAGCCCTGCACTGACGCCGACCTGACCACCAGCCTGGCCACGCTCCACCGCTTCACCATGCCGGTGGTGTACACGCCGGGCGACAACGAGTGGACCGACTGCTCCACCGCCGGCGCCGACCCCCTCCAGCGCCTGGCCCGGGTGCGCCAGCTGTTCTTCCCGTCCGACCAGTCCCTGGGCGGGCGGACGCTCACCCTCGCCCGCCAGAGCACGGAGTACCCGGAGAACACCCGGTTCGCGTTCGGTGGAGTGACGTTCGTCGGGCTCCATTGGGTCGGGAGCGGGAACGGCACCGGCCGCACCCCCGAGGGCGACGCCGAGGCCGCGGCCCGGTCGGCGGCCGGCCTGGCCTGGGCCCGCGCCGGCTTCGAAGCGGCCAAGGCCGACGGGAGCAAGGGCATCGTGGTGTTCTTCCAGGCCGACCCCAACTTCGACCTGTACCGACTGGGCCTTCACAACGCCCACACCGAGCTGCTGCGCACCTTCGAGCGTGAGGCCATCGCCTACCGGCGCCCCGTCCTGTTGGTCCACGGCGACACCCACATCTTCCGGGTCGATCAGCCCCTGATCGGGTCCAGTGACACACCGCTCCCCAACGTCACCCGGCTCGAGAACTTCGGGAGCCCCAATGTCCATTGGAGCCGGGTCACCGTCGACCCAAGTGGTCCCCAGCTCTTCACCTTCAGTCCGGCGATCGTCGAGGGGAACGCCTTGGAGAACACACCACGATGAGGGTCGACGTTGCCGAGGGGGTAGCTCTCGACGTCGACGTCTGGGCCGGCGGCGGCCGGGTACCGGTGCTGCTCGTCCACGGGCTGGCGTCGAACCGCCGCACCTGGGATGGCGTGGCGCGGCGGTTGCACGAGCTGGGCCACCCGGTGGCCAGCGTCGACCTCCGCGGCCACGGCCTGAGTGACAAGCCGGGCGAGGGGTATGACTTCCTCACGATGGGCCGCGACCTGTTGGAAGTCATGGACGCCGTCGAGTTCGGGACGGCCGTGCTCGCCGGCCAGTCGACCGGCGGCAACCTGGTGGTCGACCTGGCGGCCCGGGCGCCGGAGCGTGCCGCCGGCGTGGCCGGCGTCGACGGAGGGGCGTTGGAGCTGGCGCGCGACTGGCCGGACTGGGAGGTGTGCAAGGTGGCCCTGGCCCCGCCCCCGCTGGCCGGCACCCGGGCGGCGGACCTCGAAGCGCGCCTGCGCGAGTGGCACCCGACGTGGTCGGACTGGGGCATCGAGGCCACCATGGCCAACTTCGAGCGGCTCCCCGACGGCACGGTCCGGCCCTGGCTCACCCTCGACCGCCACCTTCGGATCCTGCGCGCCCTGTGGGAGCACCACCCGGCGGATGTCATCCCGAAGCTCGATGCCGCCGTACTCCTAGTGATGGCCGACACGGGTGACGCATGGGCCGAGCAGAAACGGGCGTCGGGTGCCGCGCTGGCCGGGGAGGCCCACGTGCGGGTCGAGTGGTTCTCGCCGGGCGACCACGACCTCCACGTGCAGTTCCCCCGCGAGCTGGCCGACCTGCTGGACCGGACGTTCTAGTGGCGCGCCTGCTGGTCATCATGGGCTCGGGCGAGACCAGCCCGACCATGAGCAAGGTCCACCGCCAGCTTCTGGCCCGGGCCGGGCCGGGGCCGGCGGTCATGCTCGACACGCCCTTTGGGTTCCAGGAGAACGCCGACGACATCACGGCCAAGGCGCAGGCCTACTTCAAGGAGAGCGTGCAGCGGGAGATCGGGCTGACGTCGTTCCGGTCGGCCCTGGAAGCCGACGCCGACCCGCTGGCCCACGAGACCATGCTGGCCCGGCTGCGGGAGGCGTCGTACGTCTTCGCCGGCCCCGGGAGCCCGTCGTACGCGGTGGCCCAGTGGGCGGCCAGCCAGGTGCCGGCGATCCTTCGGCAGAAGCTCCGCACGGGTGGCTGCGTCACCTTCGCCAGCGCCGCCGCCTGCACCCTCGGCCCCGTGGCCCTCCCGGTCTATGAGATCTACAAGGCGGGCGAGGCGGTCCACTGGCTGGACGGGCTGGACCTGACCGGTGACGTCGGCCTGCCAGCGGTGATCGTGCCCCATTTCAACAACGCCGAGGGCGGCAACCACGACACCCGCTTCTGCTACATGGGTGAGCGCCGGCTGGCGGTGCTCGAAGGCATGCTCCCCGATGAGGTGTTCATCCTCGGCGTCGACGAGCACACCGGGTGCATCCTCGACCTCGACGCGGGCACGGCCACCGTCGCCGGGCTCGGCGTGGTGACCGTCCGGCGCGACGGCCGGATGGCGCCGGTTGCCTCCGGGACGACGATGCCGATCGCCGAGCTGGCGGCGCTCGCCACCGGCGGCGGCTCGGCCCTGCCGTCCATCTTGTCGCCGGTCGCGTCGCTTGCCATGGCGATGGTGTGCGCCGACCCGTTGGTCGCCGACATCGACCGCTTCGAGCAGGGCTTCGACGCGGCGCTGGTCGCCGGCGACGCCCCTGTCGCGGTGAAGGTGGCCCTGGAGCTCGAGTCCCTGCTCCACGACTGGTCGCGGGACACCACGGAGTCGGACCTGCTCGACCGCGGCCGGGCCGCGGTGCGGTCGATGATCGTGCGCCTGGGTGAGGCGGCCGAGGCCGGGGTGCGCGACCCTCGCCTCCTCGTCGGCCCGTTCGTCGAGGCGCTGCTCGACGCCCGCCGGCAGGCCCGGGCCGACAACCGGTGGGCCGACGCCGACGTCCTACGGGACCGCCTGCTCGCCGCCGGCGTCGAAGTGCGTGACACCGCTGGCGGTACCGAGTGGCAGCTACGATGAGGTGCCCTCAGGGCTCGGCCCCCATCGTCTAGCGGCCCAGGACACCGCTCTTTCAAGGCGGCAGCACGGGTTCGAATCCCGTTGGGGGCGCCGGTATAACCGCAGGTCAGAGGGCATCTGGCCTGCGGTGCTTGCGTTGGAGACGGCACTTTGCCAATCTTTTGCCAATCCTTGTGTTGGCGAAAGGGGTCGCGTGACCGGATTTATGCGGCAGCGGGGCAGCTCCTGGGAGCTGCGGGTCTACGCCGGTCGCGACGTCGTGACCGGCCGCAAGCGCTGGGTCACCAAGACCGTCCGGGGCGGCAAGCGGGAGGCCCAGCGGGCGCTCGCGGCCATGGTGGCGGAGAACGACCGGGGGGAGCACAGCCACACCAACGCCACCGTCGGCGAGCTTCTGGAGGAGTGGTTCGCGCTGGCCGGGCCGGGCTGCTCACCCAAGGGCGCCCGGGAGACGCGGGGCGTGATGGACCGCAACCTGCTCCCGTTCCTCGGCAACGTGCCGCTGTCCAAGCTCGGCGCGGCCGACATCGACCGCTTCTACCGCCGTCTCCGGGAGAAGGGCGGGCGAGCCGGCCGACCTTTGGCCCCGGCCACCATCCGGCGGGCCCACGGCATCCTCCACCGGGCCCTCGTCCAGGGCGTGAAGTGGGGATGGCTGAGCGCCAACCCGGCGTCATCGGCGACGCCACCCCGTATCCCGATACCCGACATCAACCCGCCGGCGCCCCACGAGCTGGCCCGGCTGTTCGCGCTGGCCACCGAGGCCGACGTCGACCTCGCCGACTACATCCTGCTGGCCGCCGCCACCGGGGCTCGCCGCAGCGAGCTGATCGCGCTGCGGTGGCCCGACCTCGACCTGGCCAAGGCATCAGTGTGGATCTCGCGGGGCATCGTGCTCGGCGACGACGGCCTGGTGGAGAAGGACACCAAGACCCACGCCGCCCGCCGGGTGTCCCTCGACCGGACCACGGTGGCGGCCATGACCGCCCACCGGGCCCGGGCCGTCGAGCGCGCCCGGCTGTGCGAGCACGCGCTCGACCGCCGGGCCTTCGTGTTCAGCAGCGAGATCGACGGCTCCGAGTGCTGGTACCCCGACTCGGTCAGCCGGGCCTTCGCCCGGATGTGCCGCAAGGCCGGGATCAAGGGTGTGCGCATGCACGACCTCCGCCATTACGTGGCTACCAGGCTGCTGTCCGAGGGTGTGGACGTCCGCACCGTCGCCGGCCGTCTCGGCCACCGCAACGCGGCCACCACGCTGAACGTGTACTCGCACTTCCTCCCCGAGTCCGACCGCGAGGCCGCCAACGTCCTCGGCCGCATCTTCGACGAAGCGCTCCTGGAGGTGACCGAGGTTCCGCCGGCCGAGGAGGAGGACGACGAGGAGGAGACGGCTTGACGCCTTGACGCTTGACGCAGTGACGCAGTGACGCAGTGACGCAGTGACGCAGAGGGCATGGCCGACGCCGAGGCTGCGCTCTCCGAGGGGTTCCATGAGCACCTGGGCCGGATGCTCGCTCGTCACGGGCAGCTTCTCGACAAGGTCGACCGGAGGGAGGCGCGACAGCTCGGAAGGCGCGCCGCCGAAGCCGCGCTGGCTCCATTGCTGTGGGCTGAGGCGGTTGGCGATCGGTGGGACACGACCGAGACCGCCGAGTTCCTTGGCGTCACCCGCCAGGCCTTCCACGAGAGGGTGAAACGGGCACGCTGCTCGGCCTCCCAGGGCGGGGCGTGACCTGGTTCCCCATTTGGCAGTTCGATCTGGCCGCCCGCCGAGCGCTCCCGGTCGTGGCCACACTGCTCCAGGTGTTTCGCGACATGGACCGTCCGCCCGAGCCAGTCGAGATCGCATCGTGGGCACAGCTGCCGCAGCAGGAGTTCAACGACGTCGCCCCCGCAGACTGGGTGGCCGAAGGTCGACCCGACGAGGCAGTCCTTGCCAGTGCCCGGCGCAGCGCGCCTCGCTACTTGAAGCGGCGTCCCTCCGCTCGGTCGGCGGCAGCCGGTCGAAGGAGTGGACGCGATCGGGCTTCAGCCTCTGTTCCGAGGAAGGGACTCAATGGCGAGGCACCGAATGACGGGATCGACCTCACTGACCCAGTAGTACGCGACTACCGCCACCCAGGTGTTACCTGCACCTGGTATCTCGGCGAACCAGCCGGACCAGCCCGGCGCGTCCAGCGCCGGCTCGCGTTCGGCTCCACGGAAGGGGTCAGAACCGAGGCCGCGAACCCATCCATTGACCGGCTTGCGCCATTCGCTGGGCGGTTGGGTGGCGATCCAGTCCGCGATGCACGGGCCGAAGCCACGGAGGTCCCACTCCACGGGCAAGGCGCAGGACTACTGGGCCGACTCTTCGCCGAGCAGCCGAGCGATCTCATCCATGTCGTCGCGCACACCTGGATCGGTTCGGGCGAGTTCGACGTTGCGTTCGAGCCGTTGCTTTCGCTTGGGATCGGCCTGGATCGCTCGCCAGTACCACTCGCGGCGGGCGCTTGCCGAGGTCGTGTCGGGCTCGCTCATCGCTCTGCACCCGCCGGAAGGTCGGTCGGCCATAGCGCTGTGAGGATGTCGACCGTCGGGTCGAGGGGCACACGGAACACCGTCGCCCCGTCGATCCCGTGCTCACGTAGCCAGGCGACGACGTCGAGCGGGACGTCAGCGTCAATCAGAACTCGCTCGTCCTTCTGCCCGACGAAGCGTCCCCGGTAGGGGCGCAAGACGTCGGCCCCGGCCTTGCGGCGCGCCTCGACCTCCGGACGAACTTTCGGCTCGGGCAGGCGGATCACCTGGCGCATCGAACCAGTATGCACCCCGTCCGCGGTCACGTCTCCGACCCGTCGTCGCGCGCCGACTGTCGGCGGGACCGGCTCCGTCGGGCGAGCCGTTCCTGCAGGAGCTCTTCGGCACGGTCGTACACCGACGCCAGCCGCTCGACGATCTCGGGGTCGTCGAGGTCGATGGCGGCCTCGATCGCCTCGGGTGAGGGAATCCGGCTCCGCAGCAGCGTGTACCGGCCGACGTCGGCCGGGTCGGAGGTCTGCAGCACCTTGGCGAACACGGCCTCGCCGATGAGGGAGTGCGAGATCGCCCGGTAGACCTTCCGGGGGTGGGAGGCGTAGTGGGAGCGCTGGGACAGGTCGTCGAAGCGGGCGACCACCCTCCGGAGGTCGCCCATCAGCCGTTCGATCTCAGACGTCTCCTCCTCCACCAGCTCGAACAGCGCCTCCTCCCGGCTGCGTTGGAAGTGCTCCCAGCTCAGCTCCGCCGGGAAGCTGCCGGCCTCGGCCAGCATTTCGCCCGAGGACTCGGGGTCGGCCTTCCGCAGCTCCCGCATCCGCTCCTTGATGTCATCGAGCTGGTCGTCGCGACCCAGGAGCAGGGTGGCGAGCCGCTGGAGGGACCGCCCGGCCGCGGCCAATTGGTAGTCCGCAGCGCCGGGTGGCGGGAGCAGGAACCACACGACGGGCAGGTCGAAGGTGAGGGAAAAGGCCACCAGTTCCTGGGCGTCGAAGAACCGCTTGCGCTCGCCGTCGAGGGACCGCTCGATCCCCGAGATCGAGGCCTTGGGCAGGACCTGGCCGATGTAGGGGGCGAGGCGATGCGCCGTCTCCTCCTGGGTCCAGCCCCGCAGCTCACGGGCGGCCCGGAAGTTGTAGGCCACCACTTGGTTGGCGTCCAGCACCTTGGGCGGTGCCGGCGGCTCTTCGATCGGTGTCGCCTTCTTCGTTCGTCTGGCCATGCCGATCATCCTAGCCATGTACCCAGTACATGGGCATGGGTGTATACTCAGCCGCTGCTCTCATCCGTCGCTCCGTTGATTGGGTGGAGGTCCCCATGCCCGACGATGAACGCCTGGTCGTTTCGGTCCCCGAGGCCGCCAGGCTGCTCGGCATCTCCCGCACGCACGCCTACGAGCTGATCGCCCGCGGCGAGCTGCCCTCCATCCGCCTGGGGCGGCGCATCCTCGTGCCCGTGCGACCGCTGATGCGCCTCCTCGAAGGCGCCGGCGCCTCCCCTCGCTGAACCGAGGTGCTCGTACATCTCGGCCCCGACTGCCGGGCGCTGCGCCTGCGCCTGCGTGCCCTCGAATGGGTCGTGCTCGAAGACGTCGCCCTCGACGCCGTCCTCGATCCCGCGGGCAGAGCCGTCGCCCCCACCAGTGCCAGGCGCATTGCCGCCAACCTCGCCCTCGACCCCGGCACCGTAGCCAGGGCCCTCACGCACCTGCGCGCCCTCGGCCTGATCGAGCACAGCCGAGCCCAGGGCGCCGACGGACGCTTCGGACTCTCCGCCTACCTGCTCGCCCCGATCCCCGGCATCGAACTCGTCGAACTTGGCGCACCAACCATGGCCCGACCACGCACGGACCGACCACGAGTGGAGGAGCCACCCATGGCATCACCGTCGATGCCGACGCCCAAGACCCGCAACACCCGGCCCGCCCAGCTCGATCTCCTCGGCAACGACTCGTCCTGATCACCGTCATGAACATCCTCGTCAATCCGCCCAAGGTCCACGTGCAACACGATCCCGACCTTCCTCGCCACCGCGGCAACATCGGTCGCACCCCTCAGCAGTCGAGCCCCGAATGCCCACGACCCCCGCAGCCACAGACACGTGCCACCTGGGTGGCACCCAGCCCGCGGGCAGCAGTCTCGTGCTGAACATCACGCCGTTGCGCGACGCCGAGTACCTCATCTCCTCCGTCGCCCTCGGCATCGACGAGTACTACCTCGGCGTCGGCGAGGCGCCCGGCTTGTGGCAGGGCCGGTGGGCGGCGGAGCTGGGCCTGGCCGGCGTGGTGGAGGCCGACGAGCTGCGAGCCCTGGTCGAGGGCGTGCATCCCGGCACCGGTGTCGACCTGCTGGAGGGCAACCGCAAGCGGGAGACGTTCGCCTTCGACGCCACCTACTCCTGTCCCAAGTCGGTGTCGCTGCTGTGGGCGTTCGGGACGCCCGAGACGGCGACGGTCGTCTCCCGGGCCCACACCGAGGCCGTGGCCACCGCCCTGGCGTTCCTGGAGGACAAGGCCGCATTCGCCCGCCAGCAGGAGGGCGGGGTGCGCCGTCGCGTCGCGACGCACGGCTTCGTGGTGGCCACCTTCGTCCACCGCACGTCGCGCGAGGGCGATCCCCAGCTCCACACCCACTGCCTGGTCCCCAACGTCGTGCAGCGGGCCGACGGCTCCCATGTGGCCTTCAACGCCCATCCCCTCCATGAGTGGAAGAAGGCGTCGGGGAGCCTGTTCCAGTCCGAGCTGCGCCGGCTGCTGAGCCGGGACCTGGGCG
Source organism: Acidimicrobiia bacterium (assembly GCA_023264995.1). GTDB lineage: Bacteria > Actinomycetota > Acidimicrobiia > Acidimicrobiales > AC-14 > CADCTB01. The sequence goes on from JAHFUR010000027.1 coordinate 44,377, forward strand.
TCGAGTGGGGCCCCGACCGCCACGGCTGCCGGGAGATGGTCGGCTTCAGCCGGGAGCAGCTGCGCACGTTCTCCAAGCGCACCGCCCAGATCGAGGCCGAGCTGGAGGCCCGGGGCGGGGAGTACGAGTCCGCCGCGGCGCGCATGCGAGCCAACGACGCCGCATCGCTGGCTACGCGTCGGCCCAAGGACCGCCAGCTCACGCCCACGCTGCTGGCCGAGGCGTGGGAGGCCGAGGCCCGCACCGTCGGCCTGGAGGGGCCGGCGCAGGTCGAGTCACTGGTGGTCGGGCGTAACGTCGCCCGCTCGCCGATCAGTCGCGACGAGGTGTTCGCCCACCTGGTCGACCCCGATCTCGGCGTGTGCGCCCACCGGGCCCGCTTCACCGAGGCCCACGTGTACGAGGCCGTGTGCGCCCTCTCCGACGGCCGGTGGGACGCGGATCAGGTCGCCGGTCTGGCCGGAGCGTTCCTCGCCTCTCCCCACGCCGTGCGCCTGGCGCCCGCCGTCGGGGCGGAGTGGTGCGAGTCGGCGCGGTGGTCGACGGCGGAGCACCGGGCACTGGAGGACCACGTGCTCGGCCGGCTGGAGCTGCTCGCCCGGCGCAGCGACGACGGCGTCGACCCCCAGGTGGTCGAGGCCAGCCTGGGTCGGGAGCCGGCGCTGGGCGACGACCAGGCCGAGGCAGTCCGGGAGCTGTGCGCGCCCGGAGCCGCCCTGAGGGCGATGATCGCTCCCGCGGGCCACGGCAAGACGACGGCGGTGCACGCCGCCGCCGTGGCCCAAGGCGAGGCGGGCCGGCGGGTGCTGGGCCTCGCCGCCACCAACAAGGCGGTGGAGGAGCTGCGGGGCGTGGGCCTGGAGGCCATGACGATCGCCCGCCTCCGCATCCAGCTGGCCGACGGTGGGCTGGCGCCGGGGACACTGCTGGTCGTCGACGAGGTGTCCAAGGTCTCCACCCGAGACGCCGCCGTCGTGCTCGACGCCGCGGTGGTCACGGCCGGCGCCGGCGTGTGGTTGCTGGGCGATCCCCGACAGGGCACGCCGGTGGCCGCCGGTGGGATCGCGGCGGAGGTCGCCCGTATGGGCGCCGAGGGCATGATCCCGGCACCGGAGCTGACCGAGAACCGTCGCCAGCGCGACGCCGGCGACCGCGAGGCCCTGGCCGAGCTGCGAGGGGGCCGGGCGGCCCAGAGCCAGGCGACACGCGCCCGCCACGGCTGGGAGCACGAGCACGAGAGCCCGGAGGCGACGAAGGAGGCCATGGCCGAAGCCGTGGCCGCCGACGTCGTGCGCTTCGGGGCTGAGGCCGTCGTCACCCTTGCCGTCTCCCACGCCGACTGTGAGGACATCGCCGATCGGCTCCGCCGCCGGCTGATCGCCATGGGCCACATCGCCGAGGGCGGCGCCCGGGGGCCGGGCTGGGGGATGGCGGAGCGGACCTACGCCAGAGGCGACCGCGTCCTGTTGCACGCCGGGTTCCGTGATGCAGGGGCAACCCTGTACAACGGATCCGTGGGGACGGTGACCGCCGCCGGCGACGGCGGCGCCCTGCGGGTGCGCTTCGGGGAAAGGGAGGTGCTCCTGCCCGCCTCCTTCGTTGCCGGCCTCCGAGACGACGCCACGCCAAACCTGTCCCATGCCTGGGCCCGCACGGTGGACGGCGCCCAGGGTGGCACCTGGGAGGCGGCCCACCTGCTCGGCACCGACGCCCTCGACGCCATGCGCGGCTACGTGGGCCAGAGCCGCAGCCGGGTGCCGACCCACACCTGGAACGTCCGGCGTACTCCGGCCGTCGACCACGGCGGCGTGCTCGCCGATGACCGCGACGGCGCCGCCCAGGTGCTCGCCGCCCTGGGCCGGGAGCCAGACGTCGATTTCGCCGCCGTCGATGACCCCTGGCCGGCGGACCGGCGCCTGCGGGCGGAGCGGGCCGAGCACCGCGAAGTCCTGGATCGCTGCCCGAACGACCGGGCCATGGAGCTGCAGGCGGCCGTGAACCGGCGCCACGAGGCCGCGTTGCGGCTCCGCTTCGCAGAGGGCGATGTCGAGCGTGGCGTTCAGGCCCTCAAGGAGCTGCCCACCTCGGCCGGTTGAGGGGGGCGGGCCGGGCCGCTCGCGCCCGGGCCGAGTCGCGCCTCAGCGACGCGACGGGAGTCCTCGACCAGCGCCGGGCCGAGGTCGCCGACGCTGGCCACCGCGTCGGCGAGCTCCAGGACCACCAGCGCGATCGGGAGGAGTTCCTGGCCCGGGAGGGCTGGCGGTCGTCGCGAATCGTCGCCATCGACGACGAGCTCGCCCGCCACTGGGCCCCGGTGGTCCTGGCCGCCGTCCACCAGGACGATCCGCTCGCCTTCGGCCTCGACCGCGTCCGGGCGGCGCGAGTCACCTACGGCACCCAGCTCGGCCGCCTCATCCGGTCATTGCCACCCGACCGGGCCGACGCCCTGGAGCGGTCCCAGGCCGAGGCCGCTCGGGCCCGTGGCGCGGTGGCCGAGGCACAAGCCGCGGCGGCCGAGGCCAGCGCAGCGCTCGACGACGCCCGCCGTCGTCATTGGGGCCGGCGCGACCGCGACGCGGTGGAGTCCGCGGCCCGGCGGTGCGAGCATGCCGAGGCCCGGCTCTCGGCCGCCGTCGACCACGAGAGCAACTCCCGGCGCGTCGTGAAGCTGGAGGCCGCGGCGCAGCGGGCCCGCGTCCAGGCGCTGCGGGACAACCGCGGCGCCCTCGCCGACCTGGAGCAGTCGTTCGCCGACGTCGACGGGGTGCTGGACCGCCTCCGGACCGACCGCGTGATCGACATGGCGAGCGGCCACGCGCCACGAATGCACGTGGTCGCGATGCTGGGGGAGCCTCCGCCCTCGATCGCCGGACGCCAAGCGTGGTGCGCCCTGGCCTACGAGATCGAGACCTACCGGGACCACCACCCCGACGCGGGTGGCCACGAGCACGAAGACGGCGTACGGGCCGCTATCGGTCCTTCGCCCTCCTCGCTCAGCGACAGAACCGCCTGGGACCATCTGGTACGGCGGATCGCTCATGGAGCGGAGATCATCGCCGTGGCGGACGGCCTTCCGCTTGACGATGAACCCGATCGGCTTGGCGGGCCGGAACGCTGGTCCGAGCGTCTCAACCGTGCGTTCGAGGCACGGGATGCCGTCGTGGCGCTCGAGCGGGAGGCGCCCGGCCTCGGGATCGACTTCTGAGCGGCGACCGCCGAGTGGACGCCGAGGAACCAGGGACAATACCGAGCGGTCTCGCTGCACGACTCTGCGAGTTTCCGGGCGATGCTGCGACGGGATCAGAGCGGCACTCGGACGGTGTCCAACAGGGCGTGATTACCCCGCGTTACGCGCGGGTCCACGCCCCTGCATCCCGCACTCTAGGTCTGGCGGTTCAGCGGGGTCGTGACCGTGGGCGCGGCGTCGTTTATGAGCGTCCCGTTCCGCAGGTGCACGGAGCGGAAAGCATCGCCGGAGCTCGGTGCCGGTGACCCACCGCCGGCGTTAGTGGACCACCCTCGGTCGAGGGCGCCCGTGATTATGGGCGGGCGCCGATGGCCAGGAGCGCCAATCTGAACCAGACCCATCGGCGACCGTCCCGCAGCACCGCGCTCCGGACGAGGTATCGCCGCCAGTCGCCTTCGATTCCCCGCCCGGTCATCCCCCGCTGCGGGTGGTGCGGAGGTGGGGGGAGTTTGCAGCACCTCCAGGGTCGGTCGGTGCGCCGTTCGCAATGCGAGGCCCTGAATGAATGTTCTCGCCGACGGATGGGTCCTGGTCTGACAAGTGGGAGTCAGCGACTGGGGGCCATGAGTGTCCCGACCGTCGTGAGGCCTGGCGAGCTGGACCTGCGCAGCCGAAGTAAATGTCAGGGGACAACGAGCAGCGGGTCGCCGTCGGCCTGACAGGGCCCGACCGGCGGGATCGTCTCCTCCATTCGTGCCGCGACGACAATTCCCGAGAGCACGCTCAGGACCGCCATCGCCATGACGGCGACGCGGAGGTCGTACAGGTCGGCGACGACTCCTCCGAGCAGGGCACCGACGACATAGCCCGCGTCACGCCAGAAGCGGTAGACACCGACAGCTTTCGCCCGCCAGGTCGGGTGGGCAACATCACCGACGGACGCGATCAGCGTCGGGTACACCAGCGCAGTGCCCACGCCGATCAGCCCGGCGCCGAGCGCCCAGAGCGCAAACCCGGTCATGGCCGCCATCAAGGCGAGCGCTGCGCCCTGCACCACCATCCCGGCCACGATCAGGGGTTTGCGCCCGACTCGGTCCGACCACGACCCGGTGACGAGCTGGCCAACGCACCAGACGCCCGGGTAGACGGCTGCCAGGATGCCGATGTCCTCCACCGACTCGCCGCCGGCGGCGAAGAGCAGGGGCAGGATGCCCCACGCCAGGCCGTCAACGGCGTTGTTCACCATGCCGGCCTGGCTGAGCGCGTTGAGGGTCGGGTCCCGCCAGGTGGCGCGGGCGAAGATGGCTCCGAAGCCGTCGCCGGCGTCGTCCCGTTCCGGGGTGCCCGCGGCCTCGTGGTCCGCGTAGGCCCGGGTCTCGCGAACGAACAGGCTGGACAAGCCGAGACCGAGGGCGGCGAAGGCGACGCCCAGGAAGAACGGCGCGGGCCGCAGGCCGTAGCGGGCGGCGATGGCCCCGGTGGCGAGCGCGGTGAGCGACACCGCGCCGTAGCCGGCGGCCTCGTTGAAGCCCAGCGCCGTCCCCCGCCGGGCCGGCCCGACCAGGTCGATCTTCATCACGACCGTCGTCGACCACGTCATGGCCTGGTTGATGCCGAGCAGGACGTTGGCGGCGATGATCCACCCCCAGCTGGGGGCCCAGATGAGCAGCAACGGGACCGGCACGCCGACGAGCCAGCCGGCGACGAGCACCGGCTTGCGCCCGATGCCGTCGATGAGGGCTCCGGTAGCCAGGTTGGCCACCGCCTTGGTGGCGCCGAAGGCCACGATGAAGGTGGCGCTGGCCGTGAACGCGCCGAGGGCGAAGGTGCGTGTGGCCAGCAGCGGCAGCACGGTGCGCTCCTGGCCGACCATGCCGCCCACCAGGGCGTTGACCGCCACCAGGAGGCTGAACTGGGCCAGGTTCTCCCGAAGTCCCAGGCGCAGCACCGCCGGAGCCCCGACGAGTCCCCCTCGCCGCCTCACACCACGAGGCGCAGACCGCGGGCGGCGGCGACGTCGGCTGGGCCACCCACCAGCACGGCGACATCGGTGCGCCCATGGGCGGCGAGGATGCTGGCCGCGCTCATGGCCCGCTCCCCGTGGCCGCACATGAGGGTGATGGGAACGGCCGGCAAGGTCGAGGCCAACGATGCTGCCTCACCGAGCTCGACACTGAGGGCGCCGGGCACGTGGCCGGCGGCGAACTCGTTGCGCTGGCGGACGTCGACGACGGTCCCGCGCACCTCCCCCGGCTCGACGAGCTCCACGCGTTCGACGGGCCGGCCGCCGGCCTGCCACGCGTCGATGCCGCCCGAGAGCTCCCCGACCAGGCGCTCGTAGCCGATGGCCAGGCACTGGCGGACCAGCTCGTCACGGTCCTGGCCGGCGCCGGCGACGAACACGAGCGGGCGGTCCCGAGCCACGAGCCACCCCAGCCAGCTAGCGAACTGCGGGCGCAGCGGAATCGACAACGACCCGGGCAGGTGGCCGGCGGCGAAGGCCTCGACTGGTCTGACGTCGACGATGGCCGCGCCGTCGTCGAGGAGGCGTTCGGCGGTCGCCGCATCGAGGGGGGCCAAGGCCGGGTACTCGCCGTAGAGGTGGGGGCCGCAGCGGTTGACCTTGCGCAACTCGAGGAAGTAGGTGGGGAAGGTGCCGAACCCGGCGAGCAGGCGGGCGACGAAGGCGTCCTCGTCGGGCGCGCCGAGCAACGGGTTGGTCGCTCGCTCCCGGCCGATAGTCGTGACCCGCTCGCCGCCGGGGGCGACCGAGCAGAACGAGCCGGCGCCATGGGTGGGGTACACGGCCAGGTCGTCGGGCAGGCAGAGGAGGCGTTCCCGGATCGACCGCCACAGCGACCGGGCCAGGTCCTCGGTGGCCTCCGGCGCGATCAGGTCGGTGCGGGCCACCGCTCCCACCAGCAGGGACCCTCCGCTGAACAGGGCCACCGGCCGGCCGTCGTCTCGCAGGAGGTAGGCGAGGTGCTCGGGCGTGTGGCCCGGCGTCTCGATGGCCTCGAGGCTGAGCCCGCCGAGGTCCAGCGTCTCGCCCCCGGCCAGTCCATGGTGGGGGTGCTCCAGCCCGGCGGCCCGGGCCGCGACCACCGTGGCCCCCCGGGCGGCGAGCTCGCGGCTGCCGGAGATGAAGTCGGCGTGGAGGTGGGTCTCCGCGCTCAGGGCGATACGGAGGCGGCGCCGCTGGGCATAGGCCAGATAGGGGCGAGGGTCGCGCTCGGGGTCGACCACCATCGCCCGACCATCACCCAGGTCGACCAGGTAGGAGCAGTTGCCCAGCCCCTCGTCGACCAGCGCCGAGATGTCGGGGCCCCTCATGCCAGCGGTCTGCGGGCCATGAACGGGTGACCGAACACGGCATAGGCCCGGGCGTTGGCCTCCCCGCCGGCGCCGCCAAAGGTGTCGACCGGCTCGCCGATGCGGACGTCCACGAAGCCCGCTTCCTCCAGCATCTGCTGCCAGCCTGCGCACGGCAGGCCACCGGCAATTCAGCCGGTCCACAGGTCGATGTCGGCGAGGGCCTCGGGAGGGACCGGGCGCCCGTTGGCGATGTCGGCGAACTGGAGCACCCCGCCGGGGCGCAGGACGCGAAAGATCTCGGCGAACACCGACCACTTGTCGGCACACAGGTTGATGACGCCGTTGGAGATCACCGCGTCGGCCCACCCGTCGGGCACCGGGAGCCGTTCGGCCAGGCCCTCGCGGAACTCCACCTGGGCCAGCCCCAACAGCCCGGCGGTGGCCCGGGCCTTGGCCAGCATCGCGGCCGTCATGTCGACCCCGACGACGTGGCCCTCGACCCCGACGTGGGCGGCGGCCACGAAGGAGTCGAAGCCGGCGCCCGAGCCCACGTCGACCACTCGCTCCCCGGGGGCGAGCGGGCGCAGCGCCAGCGGGTTGGCCACGCCGGCGAACGACTCGACGGCCACCTCGGGGAAGCCGTCGACCAGGCCGGTGTCGTAACCGAGGCGGGCGGCGAGGCCACGCCCGGTGTGGAAGTGGTAGGTGGCGGTGGGCTCGGTGGCCACGGCCCGGTACTTCTCCCGCACCTCGGCCCGGAGGCGCTCGGCGTCGACGAGGGTCTGCTGGGGCACTGTGACTCCTCTCAGTCGTGGCCGGCGGCGACCGGCAGTCCCGCCCGCTTCCACTCGGGGTACCCGTCCTCCAGGCGCCGGGCCCGGTACCCCCGGCGGTCGAGCTCGCGCACGGCGTCATCCGCGTACACGCAGTAGGGGCCGCGGCAGTAGGCGACGACCTCGGTGTCCTTGGGTAGGGCGGCCAGGCTGCGGCGCAGCTCCGCCGGCGGCACCGACCGGGCGCCGGGGATGTGGCCGGCCCGGTACTCGGCGTCGGGGCGGATATCGAGCACGACGACGTCGCCGAGGGCCAGGCGCTCGGCCAGCTCCTGGCGGGAGATGGCCTCCAGGCCGGCGCGGTCGCCGAGATAGTCCCGGGCCAGCCGCTCGATGCCGGCGACGTGCTCAGTGGCGACGTCGCGCAGGGCGGCCCACAGGGCGCCGACACGCTCGCTGGCCAGGGCGTAGTAGATCCGGGTCCCGTCACGGCGGGTGCAGACAAGGCCGGCGCGGGCCAAAGCCCGGAGATGGTGGGAGGTATTGGCCAGCGTCTGGTCGAGCTCCTCCGCGATCGCCTCCACCGAGCGCTCGCCTTGGGCCAGCACGTCGACGATCTCGGCTCGCCGGCCGCTGGCCAGCGCCTTGGCCACCTCGGCGAAGGCGTCGAACAGCGCGTCCTTCGCCTGGCGATCTCCCATGCCGCCATCCTGCGGCCTGTCGGGCCTATTGTCAAGTAATCAAACTACTACTTGACAAGATGGGACGGCCGGCGGAGGATGCGGCCTGAGGACATCCGAACCGAACACAGGGGAGACCAATGACCGGGAAAGCCGTTGTCAGCCTGAGCACCGGACTCGAGGACGCCGAGAAGGTGACCGTGGCCTATCTCGTCGCCGTCGGGGCCGCCGAGTCGGGCCGGCCCACGCTCATGTTCCTGACCAAAGAAGCGGTCCGCCTAGCCCTCGGCGGCGTGGCCGGCGGCGTGGCGTGTGAGGGTTGCCCTCCCCTCGCCAGCCTGCTCGATCGCTACGTGGCCGCCGGCGGGCGCTACTTCGTCTGTCCCATCTGCTTCAACTCCAAAGGGCTCGACTCCTCCGGTCTGATCGGCGGCGCTGAGCTGGCCGGGACGGTGCAGCTGTGGGAGTGGATCGGCGACGGGGCGACCACGTTCAGCTACTGAACCCGGGCGACGACGAGAACAGGGGAGGTCGATATGGCCAGGCTGGCGGCGACGGAGATCGCCGCCCTCGACCCGTACAAGTTCATGGCGGTCGTCGGCAAGCGGGTGATCCATCCCGGTGGGCGAGAGTCGACGGAGTCGCTCCTCGCCCGAGCCGACGTCACCGAGGCCAGTCGGGTCCTCGACGTCGGCTGCGGGGTGGCGACCACCGCCATCGAGATCGCTCGCCGCCACGGGGCGGAGGTGACCGCAGTCGACATCTCGCCGGTGATGCTGGACAGGGCCGCCGCCAACGTGCGCGTCGCCGGGGTCGAGGACCGGGTCCGGGTCGCCGCGGGCGACATCCTCGACCTCGAGTTCGACGACGGCGCCTTCGACGTCGTCATCGCCGAGGCGGTGACCATGTTCGTCGACCGCCGGCGGGCGGCGGCGGAGCTGAGCCGGGTGACCAGGTCGGGGGGAAGGGTCCTGGCCACCGAGTTCTTCTGGCGGCGTGCCCCCTCCGATGAGGCCCGCGAGGTGTTCCTGGGCCAGGTGTGCCCCGGCCTGGAGTTCGACACGGTCGAGGACTGGACGGCGATCTACGGCGCCGCCGGGCTCGCCGATATCGAGACGGAGACCGGCCCGTTCGAGATGATGACGCCACGGGGTTTCCTCGCCGACGAGGGCCTGACCCGCAGCCTCGCCATCATGGGGCGGGTGGCGGTCCGGCCGGCCCACGTTCGCAAGATGGCCTGGCTGATGCCCCGGATGGCGCGAGCCGTCCCTTACCTCGGCTACATCGTCGTCACGGCCACCAAGCCGGGCTGAGGCACATATCCGGCTGTCACCGCGCCGGCGCCCACAACGCCGGGTGGCCGGGCACTGCCCACGCCTGTGGCGGGCCGGTCGTCTCGTCGCCGACGAGATAGCTGTATGCGACAGGCACCCGAGTTGGAACTGGCGGAAGATCATGGGGTACCTCCTCAGGGAATAGTCGGACGAGGAACCAGACGGCGAAGATGACCAGGAGCGTCCCGAAAGCGCGACGGGCGAACCGGGCCGACAGGCGTGGCGCGAAACGGGCTCCCACAGAGGAGCCCGGGAGGACCCCGATGGCGAAGGCGATGGCGATGGGCCAGTCGATGTGGCCGAGGAGCCAATGGGTCAGCAGCGTGGGGATGGTCAGCACCCCGACGGCCACCATGCTGGTGCCCGCCGCCTCACACGCGCTCAACCCGAGGAGCACGATGAAGAGGGGGACCAGGAGGAAGCCGCCACCGTTGGCCAGCAGCCCGGTGAGCAGCCCCACCGCGAACGCGCCAGCCAGGACGATGCCCGTGCTCTCGCGACGAGCGGCGCATCGGCGCGCGCTGTCGACCGGGTCGGGCAGGAGCACCCGGACACCGACGACGAGCAGCATGATGCCCGATGCCACCACCAGCCGGCCGCCGCCGACCGCCACCGACGCCAGGGCCCCGAGGATCGCCCCGGGCACGCCGCCGGCGACCGCCAGCTTGGCCACCCGTACGTCGAGCTTGCCTGAGCGCAGGGAGCGACGGGCGCCGACGATGGACGCCGGAATCATGGCCGGCAGCGGCGAGGCGACGGCGAAGGTGCCGGAGACCCCGAGCAGGGCCATGACCGGCGTGGCGAAGGCCGAGCCGCCGGCGCCGAAGACGCCGAAGACGGCGCCGATGCCCAGTCCTGCGGCAACCATCTCCACATAGAGCACATCCTCATGGAACGCCCGGTCGACCCAGAAGTCCAAGACACGATGTGGGGGTTACTCATAAGATATTCCTATGGACCTGAGACGGCTCGGCCTGTTCCTGGCCGTGGTGGACCACGGCGGGTTCACCGCCGCGGCCAATGCCGTCCATGTGGCCCAGCCCGCCATCTCACTCGCCGTGCGCGAGCTGGAAACCGAGCTGGGCGCCACCCTCCTGGTGCGCTCTCGCACCGGGGCCGTCCTGACATCCGCCGGGCGGGCCCTGGTGGAGCCCGCCCGCACTGCGCTGCGCGATGTCCGCACGGCCACGGCCGCCGTCGCCGCCGTCACGGGCCTGATCGCCGGCCAGCTCGACCTCGTCTCGCTCCCCAGCCTGGCCGCCGACCCACTTGCCGGCCTGGTGGGCCGCTTCCGGAGCGCGCACCCGGCGGTGACGGTGCACATCGCCGGGGCCGGCGACCCGGTCGAGCTCGCGGGCATGGTCCGTTCGGGCAGGGCGGAGGTCGGCATCACGGGCGCCGGCAGTGCGGTCGCCGCGCTCGATGCCATCCCGATCGCGACGCAGGAGCTCATCGCCATCTCGCCCCCGGGAACGACCGGCGGTGACGGGGTATTGCGTCTCGGTGACCTTGCCGAACGACCGCTGGTCGTCACCTACCTCGGGTCGTCGCTGCGCACGATGCTCGACACGGCGATGGCCGGCGAGGGTCTGACACCGAACGTGGCCGTGGAGACCGCTCAGCGCGACGCGCTCGTCCCGCTGGTGCTCGCCGGCGCCGGCACCGCGGTCGTGCCGGCGTCGCTCGCATCAGTCGCCGGCGCCCTGGGCGCGGTCGTCGAGACGATCCGCCCCGCCCTCTGCCGCGCCGTCGTGATCGTCCATCGGCCAGGCGTGCTCTCGCCCGCGGCCCAGCGCTTCGTCGAACTTGGCGCACCTGGAAGGGTCGGCTGACGCAAGAAGGACGGGGTAGTCGCTGTATCGGCGAGTCCGCGAGTGCCCTCCTACCTAGCTGTCGAGCCGATACACGATGCCCGCGTTGCCACCTGCGCACCGTTCCGCGAGGGCCGGAGTCGTCGCGTTGCACTGTCCCAGAACACCCGGGCTATGCCCGCACGTCTCCCGACATGGCCTAGCCCACCAGTGCCGCACGGTGCCGGCGATCAGGGGCGCGATGGTTGGGCGGACGTCGGCGTGCTTATGGGGCAGGCGGAGGGCGGCCGACGAGGTCTGGCCACGTCGGCAGGTGCTCGGCATCGAACACCTCGACGATCGGCGCTGCAATGACCCGCCCGATCTGGAGCGCCAACTGCTTCGCAGTGGGTTCGAAACTCGGATC